>DASZVE010000062.1:0-40935 GCA_035547095.1 Mucilaginibacter sp. | reverse complement strand
TTTCGTGGTCGTAATTGTGCCTGATGTATTTAATGGTGTAATAGATCAGCACCGCGCCGATGATGAGCGTAAATGTCTTATCAAAAAACAGGTCGATCCGGCTGTGGTATTGGTACGGCGCCAACTGCGGATATAAAAAATCGATCGTGTGCAGGGCAACCAACAGTACAATATTGACAGCCAGCCACATCCGGTGTTGTTTATATGGAGTAATGGCGATAGTGAGCAGTACGGTCACTGCAATCATAATATCGGTAGGTCCTGCAATACCTGAATTGTAAAAATAATTAACGACGAATATGGCGTTGGCCAGGATGGCGGTGATAACCGCCGATATGCCCGACTTTCGTTTGAAACGGGAGAGATAGTACAGCCATGCAAGGATAACGCCGGCTGCGCCGCATACCAATGCCGCGCTATACAGCCCGAGGGCAGTATCAAGCGGTATGGAAAGAAAGAGGGTTACCAGGGCAATGAGGGCAATGGAATGGTATATCCTGTATTCCATAGCAAAGTCCGACGAGTCGCCCCTGAGCCTTCCCCACAAATCCGATACTTTCTTAACCAACGGCAAAACCTTCACGATATCAATTATTAAAGACCATACTGAACAACAGCATGTGCAGCAAACGAATCAAAACGTCACAATTATCCAGCTATTTAAACGAAGAACGTGCAACCTGGGTTAGTCAAAACAGCGTAATTTTTATCAACATTTTATAAGTGGCAGTTACGGAGGGCAAATTCATTGCGCGGTGCGTAATGCCAAATGCGAAACTATTTTGTAATTAAATAGATCAATCTTACTTCAGACTTCACTCCAGGTTATATTCCTTTTTTAATTCGGTTAAAACCCTATCGGCCACTACTAATTGTTTTCTATACTCCTGTACCGACCTGAGGGTCGAAATTTTGACCAGTACAACCAGGTTGAGGTATTTCTTTCGCAACGCCGGGTCCCAGTTTGTGCGCACTTCGTGCGTTATCTTACTGTTGGTCATAATGTCGTACGATACCTCCAAATTGCCATGATCGATAATGAAGGGAATAAACTGGTCGGTGGTAAATTTCTGCGTAATATCCTCACGACGTACTACGTTTCGTGCCTGCAGGTCGTATTCATTCATCAGGTCGACCATACGCTGCTTAAACTCGCGGATCGCACCGGAAGATTTGATCTGCTCGTAACTGCCGGTCGTCGGCTCGAAAGGAAGTACCTGCGTCGAGACCAACCCCTTCCGGTAAAAGATTGTATCCGCGCTGAGCGTTTCGGGTTGATGAAGCACAGCGATCATGCTGTCGATCGCCGCTATCTTATGAGCACTGAAACGTAGCGCCTGGTGCAGCAACAACGTATCTTTTTTAATATCGCCGTAATACGACCTCGCGAATTCAGCCGCGCGCTTTTGTTCGGTAATTCCTTCGCGTATATTTTCGGCAATAAAACCCATTAGCACAGCAAGGAATATCATCAAGCCCTCGAGCAAGTACTCTTTAAAGCCTTTCTTCTCTACTTCGGGATGGTGGTGTACTTCCATTTTATGAGTTTGCAGCTTTGAGTTTGCAGTAGGCAGTAATTTTTAACGTCGAGTCTGCAAACTGCCCAGCGGCAACTGCAAACTTTCTTTCCGGACTTTCCGGCTTGCGGACATTCGGACTCATTCCAGCCCGTACTCTTCTTTTATCATCCGGCACAACTCCGCCGCTTTGTTTTTCAATTGCTTATAGCGCGTTTCATCCTGGAAGGTAATAACCCTTTGCCAGTTAAGCAGATTTATGAACTCATTCATGTACGCCGGATCGATCCGTATAGTCGCTGATGCTGAAATCGATCCGTTTTGAAATAAGAATTTTTGATTAAGGCGGTAAACATGCACCAGGTCGCTGGCATTCAGCATTTTTTCCAGCAGCCCTTCTTCTTTACTTTGATTGTCAAAATATACGTCGTGGTAGTAAGCGAGCCTGTCCCAAAGAAAGTCATAGGCAGCCAGCGAATCGCGCACCTTTTGTTTTCGTATCAGCCGCAGTCCGCCGGCATTCCTTAGCTGGTTAACAGTGCCCGTGTTTCGGACGTAGGTGCGATCCCATTCCGCCCTCCTCATCTGGCGGTACACATCACCGGAGATCGCTTTGGCGCCCGGATTATTTTCAAAAAAAAGAAAAAGGGAGTCGATAGATTTCAATCGCTCGTTTTTCAATGGGAAACCTGCCTGCAAACTGGCCGTATCCGAGGCGAGATCCTTAACAAGCGACTCCATGTATTGGCGTTCCCGCTCATGATCCGTAATTTTTTCCCGGATATTTTCGGCGATAAAGCCCATAAAGACAGCCAGAAAGATCATCAGGCCTTCGAGCAGGTACTCTTTAAAACCTTTCTTTTCTACTTCGGGGTGGTGGTGTACTTCCATTTTATGAGTTTGCAGTTTTGAGTTTGCAGTGGGCAGTAATTTTTAACTTCGAGTCTGCAAACTGCCCACCGGCAACTGCAAACTGACTACCGGCTCATTCAAGGTGGTATTTTTCGTCAAAATATTTGATCAGCATTATTGAACGGTCTTTAAATTCACGCAGCATCTCATTTTGTCTTACTGTCACTCTTCTATATATTGATAGATCGTTAAAAAACTCATTAAGCTGTGCCTTATCGCCGGAAGCTAATACTGGTGTTGGAATGTTTTCGGTTGCTCCATTCCTGATAGACTCAGCAGCTCTAAAGCTGATCAATTTAACCACCATTTCTCTTATAGCGATCTGGCGCTCCTGGAATACCGTGGCTTCAAAATTCATGTATCCCCGCACGAGAAATTCAAAGGCATTAATGCTATCCTTGTCAACTTTCTTTAGCAGTTGGAACCCACCGGCGTTTTTCAGTTGCTGCAATGTACCATCTGTAAAACCAAAACTCCTGTTGGATGCAGCATTGATCAATAGTGGCACAAGGCAGCCGGTTGCTTTGTTATCCTTCTGAAGCGTATCGTAACAGGCGGACAGTTTGTTTAGCGCAGCCAGCTTGTTTTCATTAAAAGTCACGATGATGGAATAGTTGCCCGTATCGCGACGCAGGTCCTCCACGTACGACCGTATATATTCTTTACCTTTCGACGAGTCCGATATACTTTCTCTTATAGTTTCGGCAAAAAACCCCATGGTTACAGCCAAAAAGATCATCAAGCCTTCCAGCAGGTATTCCTTCCAGGGCTTAGGTTCGTGTTTTAATTGCGGGTGGTGGTGTACTTCCATTTTAGAGACTAGTGATTGGGGGTTAGAGATTAGCTATATGTTATTCCGGCATTTAGTCATTAAGTCCTTGATATGGGACCTAAGCCAAGCTTCATTCATCATCAAAATGGTATTCTTTTTTTATAAAATCGATCAGCCTGGTCGCACGTGCATGCTCGATCTTTAAACTATGCAAAAAGGTAAGGGAAAGCCTTTCATGCAAAAACAGGCTGTTATAATAAGAGGCCAGCAATCCCTTATCGTTGGTCACAAATACAGGTTTATCGGTGTGCTCAAAGTCGTTAGGGTTAAACCCCCAGGTATCGGTATTGATGTTTAGCTGCTTATAATAAATAACCTTGGCTTCAATATTTTTATAGGTCATCAGGGTGCCTTTGAGGTCATCGTATTCATTCAGAATAAACGCATTTTCAATATTATCATATTTTACAATGCTGTCAGCTACGGCTTTATTCTCTATCAGCCTGAAATATCCCGAGTTCTTCAATTGTTGTATAGTCCTGTTGTTGTAGGAAAACCCTGAATAAGTCCAGAACATGAACGAGATAGATCTTACGAGTACGGCAGGATCCGGTTTATCTGCTTTTAAACAGGTAAGCATGGTGTCAATCACCAAACAGTTGAGCCTGACGCGGGCCACCGCCTTATTGGTTTCAGCGGTATCGGCCATCAGGTCCTGTACCATGCTGCGCATATATTCTGTCTCCTTTCCGTGGTCACTTAGGTGCTCACGATAGCTCTCGGCAAAAAAGCCGGTCATTACCGCCAGGAAGATCATGAGGTATTCCAGTAAATACTCTTTCCAGGGTTTAGGTTTATGTTCTAATTGCGGGTGGTGGTGTACTTCCATTGTTTGCGATTAGTTACCGGCGACCGGTGATTAGGTATTGGCTAACTTCAGACCATCTGACCTTCGACTTCAACTCCCTTTTATCAAATGCCAAATTAAAGCGATCCCGAAGCCTAAAATAATGTATATCACTGCCTTAATCAACAGCGTTTTGGTTTTGTTACTCATTGTTCAGTTTGTATTCCTTATTTAGTTGGTCCAGCAATGCGGCATCCATTTTCTTCAGCCTTAAAAGCAGGCGTATTTCACCAAGAAAACTGGATTTACGCTGGTGAAGGTAATAGATCAGTTCGTTTATCTTTTCCCTGCCGTGGCTGATCAGTTGCGGGTTTCCTGATGGTTTTTCAAGCAGATTGATTGATTGACCGGCATATTCTTTTTCCGATAGGGTCTTCATCTTGCTTTCGCTCGTCATTTTATTAAAAACTGCGGCGTCAAAAAGCTGGCCGATCAGCGGATAGCTCATTACGTCCTCTTTTTCCTCAATGTCGACCAGGTTGCGGTATTGCTCAAGCGTGCGCTCCATATTCATCAGCCCATTGATGATATCACGGTTCCTGATCAGCCTGAGATTGCCCGAGCTTTTCATTTCAAGCACGGTATTATCGCCTGGCTCAAATATGGCATTGCGGGTGGATAGCCTTCCCAGGAAATACATATTGGCCCCGTCTTTCACTGTCCCTTCCGTTTCGAGATAATTGATCAGCGTATCGAATTTGTCGACTCTCGACCCAAGCGCAGGAACCCATACATTCAGGCTTGCGGTATCCAGCAGCAGGTCTTTTTTGATATTGACAGCGTATTCGTGCTCTTTGGAATGCTCGCTCAAATGTTCCCGGTAGCTTTCAGCAAAAAAACCGGTCATTACAGCCAGGAAGATCATCAGGTATTCCAGCAGGTACTCCTTCCAGGGTTTGGGCTTGTGTTCTAATTGCGGGTGGTGGTGTACTTCCATGTTGTGAATGGTCAACGGTGAATTTTTTTAGTTTCCTTTCAGACCTTCCGACTTCTGACCTCGGACTTGCTTTTATTCGTTCTTGGGCGGATATTGCTTATCAATGGTAGCTATAATGGTTGTTGCTAAGTTCAATTGATCCTTAAGCAGCAGCCTGTATAACCCGCCCTGGTTATACAGCGTGGAGCAAACATTGACGAATTCGTTTAGTTGATTTTTATCAGCTATCGCCTTCGTTGCCGTCACCTTTTCTTTACCGGTCTTTGTCCAGTTGTACACCAAAGGATACCAATTGAATGTTTTCCATCCGGCTTTGTGCTGTTCCATCCGTATATTTTCAAAACGGTCGTGCATCTGCTGCAGCCTGAATTGATTGTTCCAGTATTTTAGCATAGAGTCGGCTATAGCTTTATTCCTGATCAAACGCATTGAACCGGTACCCTTAAGCTGTGAGGATGTACGATCATTAAAAAACACATCGACACTGTGACCCGCATTGTATGACATTGCCGCGATTACGGAATCAGGCTTTTGTGTGAGTTTATTGGTGGCATATAGCCTGATAATGCTGTCGCAGGCCCTGATATCGTGATCGAGTCGCCACATGCTATAATGCAAGGCGGCAGTATCCTTTTTCAGGTCCTCGGAAAACGAACGGATATATTCTTTTTCGCGGTTATTGTCGCTGATGTGTTCCCTCAGGCTTTCGGCAAAAAAACCCATGGTAACGGCGAGGAATATCATCAGGCCTTCGAGTAAATACTCTTTAAAGCCTTTCTTTTCTACTTCGGGGTGGTGATGTACTTCCATGTTTCAGTTTGCAGTTTTGACTTTGCAGTTGGCAGTCATTTTTAATTTATGCGTCTGCAAACTGCCCACCGGCAATTGCATACGTATTTCCAGGCGTATTTTCACTCCAGGTGAAATTGCTTCCTCGTATATTGTATAAGAACATCAGCTTTTTTTTTCACATCCCTGTTATAATGACTAAGATAATGGTTAACGACCTTAATAATAGCCACATCAGAAGCCAGCTGTATCATATCATTTTGCTTGAGATCGCGCATGTCACCGTTCAATAATTTCCGGTTAAACGTTCCTTTATCGAGATTTTCACTCGTGAAATGCTGACTAAGGAAAGGCTGTAAATACCCGCGTAAATTCTCGTATTGTGTAGCATATATGCTCTGGTAGAAGGTTTCGTCGGCCTCGTAATTAGCGATATAGGAGATTAGTTTCGAATCTGACAGTGATTTTAAATAAATCTCGTTTTTAATCGCAGTGATTGCACCGTTTGCAGGGTGAAATGCGTTTACGTCATAACAAAAAAGGATAAGATTCTGCATTTCTTCTTTATTAACCTGCGTTATTGGCTCTTTCAATACCTGTATCAGCGTATCGTTTTTAGCCATTTGCAATTGCTCGCTTTTGTTTAGCAGATCGAGGCTAATCGTATCCGTTTTGAGGTCCTGTACCAATTGTAAGACCAGCTGTTTTACGTGCTCGCGGTCACTGATATTTTCCCTGACACTTTCAGCGATAAAGCCCATCATTACAGCGATGAATATCATCAGCCCTTCGAGCAAATACTCTTTAAAGCCTTTCTTTTCTACTTCGGGGTGGTGGTGTACTTCCATTTTATGAGTTTGCAGTTTTTAGTTTGCAGTTGGCGGTCATTTTTATTTATCTATTTTATTATTAGTCTGCAAACTGCCCATCGGCAACTGCAAGCTGGTATCCGGCCTCATTCATCCTCCAAATTGTATTGCTTTTTAACATAGCTTAACAGGTCGACAGCGTTTGCCTTCAATTTCTTATCTTAGGATATCAGGTCGTTGTTAAAACCTTCTATCATTGTCAATTCGATACTAAACTGGGTAAGCGAGGCCTGGTCAAGGTTGCGCATGTCGGCGTTAGTAACCGGCTTATCGGCCACAAAAGAAGCTTTCATATTCTGCGGCGTGAAATGGTCCTTAAGGAAGCCTTCGATATAGGTCGACAGGTTGCGCTTCTGTATGTCTTCGAGTTCCTTTAACACCTTTGCCCGGTCTTCGTACGCGGTAATGTAGGCGCCGATTTTAGAGTTGGCGAACTGCCTGATGTGCAGTTCGTTTTTGATCGCCGTTATCGCGCCGAGCGTAGGATAAAATAACTTCAGTCCGTAGGCTTTCAATACCAGCCGCTGCAGCCTTACCCGGTCGATCTTGTCCAATGGCTGCTGCAGCAGGTCGAACAGGCTGTCATTCCTTTTGGCGGCTGTTCTCTCGTACAACATGTTTTCGTTCAGGATAGCGGTATCGTTCTTCAGGTCGCGCACCAGTTGCATGGTCAGTTGCTTTGCATGTTCGCCGTTAGTGATGTTCTCGCGTACGCTTTCAGCAATAAAGCCCATCATTACCGCAACAAATATCATCAGGCCTTCGAGCAGGTACTCTTTAAAACCTTTCTTTTCTACTTCGGGGTGGTGGTGTACTTCCATGTTCAGTTTGCGGTTTTGAGTTTGCAGTTGGCAGTCATTTTGATTTATCTATTTTATTATTAGTCTGCAAACTGCCCGCCGGCAACCGCAAACTGGTATCCGATTTCCGATTCCCAAATTATTCATCTAATGGATATTGGTCTTTTATTTCACCTATCAATCTTTTCGCCTGGGTTTGCAAGTTAACCGCAGTTTTTGCGGAGTTCTCATTAAACTTTTTAAGGTATTGCGCCGAACCGATATAGGCGTTAAGTATAGCCGGATCGGACGAAAATAGCGAAGGATTGTCGACCGGACGGATAATCCTGTCGCCCCGCTGCATCGTATTGAAAACCCTGGAATCGAAGACTTTAATTGCCAATTGCCTGTACGACTCTCTTATCGTTTCTCCATCCGCCATATCAAAATACTGCTCTCTTATTTTTTGGTCATACGCCATAATGTCGTCTGAAATTTTAACCCTGCTGATAAGCCTTAAGCTGCCCGAACTTTTCAGCTGTTGTATGGTACGGTCGTTATAAAAAGCCCGCGTGGGAATGGATATGTTCCTTGCGAAATAATAGATATCGTTCCCTTTTTCCTTAACGGATGGCGAGGTTAGCAACTGTATTAAAGAATCGATCATGGCATTATGAACTTTTACGTAACTGATCATCTTAGCCTGGATGACCGTATCCGATTTCAGATCTTCGACCATTGACGCCATATATTCATTTTCGCGATGCTTATCGGCGATATGCTCCCGGATGCTTTCAGCAAAGAAGCCCAGCATCACAGCCAAGAATATCATTAGCCCTTCCAGGATATATTCCTTGAAGCCTTTCTTTTCTACTTCGGGGTGGTGGTGTACTTCCATTATTTTGTGAATGGTGAATGGCCAATAGTGAATATTATTTTGACTCCTGGCCGCTGGTTATCATTTCCGAATTCACTCCAATTTATATTCCTTTTTCAAAAGCCCTATTAAAGCAATGGCTCGCTTTTTCTGTTGTTCAACGGCGTAGTTCATTGTACCTTCTACCATTTCTCTAAGATAAATTGAATTGATATATTGCTGTATAACGTGAGGGTCAGTACTGATCAGGTCGATCGTATTGTCAACCTGCTGTCCAGTACTAATTGGGCTTGCATATACTGCGAAATTGATCAGCAGCCGTGCCTGCTCCTGTGACTCACCAGTATAATGATCATCTTGATCTGAGAGATAATTATAGTAAGCTGTTCCGCTGCTGTAATCTGTTATCGCATCGGCAACCGCGCGACTATTGATCAGCCTGAAATTGTCGCTATTTTTTAACTGGCCGATAATGCGGTCGGTAAAACCCATGCCATTCCTGCCCACTGTATAAAAGGCAGCTTTGTAAAATTTTGAAAGATAGGCAGTGTCATGCTGAAGAGGCTTTTTAAGGTAGCCAAGCAGTTCCTTGTAAGCATCCCACTTCTTACTCTCTCCCATAAGGTATTGGTTAATACTGGCTGTGTCGGTTTTCAAGTCAACCAACAGCGATTGCATATATTCAGCGGTCTTTTCTTTATTGCTGATATGCTCGCGCAGGCTCTCGGCAAAAAAACCCATGGTTACAGCCAGGAATATCATAAGCCCTTCGAGCAAGTACTCTTTAAAGCCTTTCTTTTCAACTTCGGGATGGTGGTGTACTTCCATTGTGATGGTTCACTGGTTTATTGCGCAATGCGAATTGTCAATTGCGAAATTATTTGTAATTTAATAAGTCAATCCGACTTCCGACTTCCGACTTCAAAAAAAGACGGCAAACAGTTTAAGTCCCTAAATATATTTAAAATCAGCGGTTTACTTGTATTTAAATAATTGATATATTTAATCTGAGTTTCATCCAATCCCTTATCCCAATGAAAAAGCTCCTCATCGCCCTCGCACTTTTATGCAATGCCGCCTTTGCGCAGAAAATGGTTAAGAACGGCACCATTTACAAAGAGCACCCGTACATCGAAGTCGTTAAAAAACTGGCTGCCTTGTATCAAAAAGGTGATGCTGACGGCATGGCACGTTGCTACGCATCGAACGCCCAGCTTTTTGGGATGACGCGCTATACGCCCGATTCGGCCGTAAGGGTAAGGCATGCCATAAAGGGCAAATCGCTGGCCGAGGCGAAAGCCGGCTGGCAGCACGTGATCGACGGCTGGGAGAATATTAAAATGACGCCCGAAAGCGCGCCCGACGGTCTGCAATACGCCGACGCGCCGTTTACCGTGCAGTCGTGGTGGCAACTGACGATGGTGAACAAAGCCACCAAAAAGACGGCCGTTATCGAAATGGTTTTGTTCGACATGTTCGACAAGCAGGGCAAAATTGTTACCCAGTTTGAGTATTACGACCCGGCCCCGATGCTGGCGGCCATGCAATAAGTTCGGCACAAGTGGTTACGATAAAGATTATTTAAATTCGCCACCTGATGAAAACATTGGACGACCTGCTTATGCTGGGCGACCCGCGCCTGTACCAGGTTTGCGAACCTGTTTTGCAAAGCGAACTGCCGCTGGCAGGCGGCTGGGTGGCCGATATGCATAATGTAATGCAACAGATCAGGGCCAAATATCATTTTGGCCGGGCTATAGCCGCACCGCAGTTGGGCATTATGAAGCGGCTGATTTATATGAACATCGATAAGCCGGTGGTTTTTATCAATCCCGTATTAAACCACCTGGGCGACGAACAATTTGAACTTTGGGACGATTGCATGAGCTTCCCCAACCTGCTGGTGAAGGTGTTGCGGCACCGGCATATTACCATCGACTACCTCGACGAAAACTGGCAGCCGCAGCAATGGCAGATGAGCGACGGCCTGGCCGAACTGCTTCAGCACGAATGCGATCACCTGGACGGTATATTATGTACCATGAGGGCTATTGACGAGAAGTCGCTTAAATGGCGGAGATGATCAGTTAAACGCCATCAAATCGAACAGGAAATGGAATATCATCAATACCTTAATATTCCTGAACCTCTCGTAGCAAAGGGCGCATAGATGAGGCGATGTTCGTCTTCTATTTGTACTTCCTGCACGGCATCGGGTTCGGTCATAAGGCTCAAATCATTTGATGAATCTATAAAAATGCGTTGCCAATTCAAAGCTGACAAAATCTATCAGGAAATGCGCAACCATCAACGCTTTAATGTTTCGGTATTCGCGGTAATAAATACCGAAAACAAGGCCGATCATAAAGGTCAGGATAAATTCCCCGATGCTGAAATATCGGTAATGAAGCGCCGAGAATAAGATCGCTGAAATAAGTATCGGCAAAAACTGGTTCCTGCACATTAACGATAAACGGCTAAGAATATAGCCCCTGAAAATGAACTCTTCGGTAAAACCCGCTGTAACCGCGCAAAAAACCATCAGGAAAGTATTTCCCTTCATAGCGATAGCCAGCCTTTTTACCGCTTCGTAATTCTCGCGCCAGCCGAATACCGATGGTATTTTTGACAGGATGCCGCAGCCTATCGACAGCAGGTACAGCACAAACACCGACAAGACAAAAGCTCCTGCGCCCAGCTTCTTTTCGTCCCATATCAATGGCTTTAGCTTTTCGGCGCGGTAAGCGTAGATCGTCACAAAAAGCGCGTCTCCCCAGTACAAAAACCTCGAATAGAATAGTTTTTCCGCATAATTCATAGGAACAAACCTCAGCAATTCCGTTAACGCCAGCGGTGCAATTACGGCAATCGCTATGCCTGTAAGCATAACACGGTTAGCAGGTTTTTTAAGGTTAGCGCTTTGCGGGCTCATCGTCAATAAGTTCGGATCGTAATTGCTGCTGAATATAAGGTCATAAGGTTCAAATTGACTGGTAAGATAGTAAAAAAGACTAACGAAATCCCTGGAAACTTCATAAGTCTGTTTCAAATTCCCCTATTTTAGCAACCGATAATCTTGCCCGAGTGGATACCGAAACCGCACCCGTCCTTTCGCCCCGCAGAATGCGCATCGCCAATGCGGTGTTCTTTTTTATTTCGGGTTTTGGCTATACCACCTGGACATCGCGCATTCCTGACCTGAAACTACAACTTCACCTCGACAAAGCCCAACTGGGCGCAGCCTTGTTTGCGCTGCCGATCGGGCTTTTTGTCACTATCCCTTTTACCACCAGGCTCCTTACGATCTTCAGCAGCAACCGCATCATGGTTATTGGTGCGATAGCCTTTAACGTCATGCTGGCGCTGGTGGGCTATTCGAGCCTCTATTGGCAATTTATAGTTATCCTGTTCTTTTTCGGGTCATCACGCAACCTGCTTAACCTCGCTACCAACACCCAGTCGGTTAGCGTGCAGAAGTTTTATCAGAAAAGCATTATCACAACCTTTCATGGTATCTGGAGCCTTTCGGGCCTTGCAGGCGTATTTGCGTCTTGGATACTGACCTTTCTTGGCGTTCCTACTTACTGGCACCTGCTGTCGGTAGGCATCCTGATGAGCGTGCTGGCCATCATCGCACTCCCTAACACCTTATACCAAAAACCTGAGCCGCGAAAAGAAGAACCCACTTTCTCATTCAGAAAGCGCATCCTGATATTGCAGGATAAAGACTTGTTCAAATTTGCTATGATCTGCTTTGCCACTATGGCATGCGAAAATGTAATGTATGACTGGAGCGGTATTTACGTGCGCGAGGCCGTCCACGCAAATGAAAAGATCGTTACAACAGGGCTTTTGGTGTTCATGATCAGTGTGGCCGCAGGCCGTTTCATCGGTGACCGTATTACGGGCCGGCTGGGCATACGGCGCCTGCTGGTAAACAGCAGCGTACTTATCGTTGCGGGTTTTACCATCGCTATCCTGCTTCCACACGTTGTCACCGCACTTATTGGTTTTAGCCTGGTCGGTTTCGGCGTTTCCTGTATCGTTCCGCTGGTCTACAGTATGGCGGGCAAATCCAAAACGCTAAGCGAAGGCCCGGCTATTGCCGCTGTTTCCTCGGTCGGGTACTTGGGCTTCCTGTTCGTACCGCCTTTCGTAGGATTTGTGGCGCAGGCTGTTAATTTACAACTGGCGTTTTCTATTATCGCGCTGTTCGGCTTTCTGATTCTCTGGATGACGACAAAAATAAATGAGGGCAAAAATTAGGATTTTTTGCCCTCGCTCGAATTTCGAGGGCGTTGAATGCCCTTGTTAAAACATACCCTTTAATCTCCATCCGCTAACACCTACTTCATCTTTAACTCAAAAGTGCCGTCGGTAACCACCATGGGCGAGTTCTTTTTAGTAAGGTAGGTATGAAAAGTACCTTTGGCCAGCAGCGTATCCTGGTTGTATTTTTCAAGCGTGATGGTACCGAAATCCTTCGGAGTCCCATTGCGGGTGAGTGTGAATTCCTGGTCCGCTTTATCGGCGGGTGTGTGAAGCAGGAACTGGCAACCGGCTACAGAAGTTTGGGTTTCGGCGATTGGCGATCCCGGCGAGCTAATGCCAAAGCTGATAGTATGCGCCTTGTTGATAGCCGTGAGGCCGAAATAGGCTTCGCCATCAATATTAATGTTGACGAAGGCGATGGAATCCTGTGTTGCGTCGAATATATAAGTGGTGTCCGGCAGTTTTACCTTTAACGTACCCTTGCCGGCTAAGTAATTGCCCGGCGCCGAAACAAGGTTCAGTTTCTGCGCGCTATCGGCCTGCATCTGCGCAAGGGCGTCGGGTGTACCCACGCTATCGTCCTTCTGGCACGACGATAACGCGGCCACGATAATAAAAACGAAGGACAATAAACGAAAAGGCAATCTCTGCATATCCTCAACGGCAAAATGATAATAAATATATACAAAAAATACGCTTTAGCAAAGGTTTTGGTTGGTTGGTATCAAAAATTTAACAAAAATTAACTTTTGTGCACCAACTGGTTTCCCCACTCATCAGAATAGGTCGCCAACATTCACAAAAAGGCCTTTTGAACCTTGTGTGCCAAAGCCATAGTCAAGGCAGATATTGGTATTGGATGCCTTGTTTAGCTTCAGCCTCAGGCCCGGGCCG
Organism: Mucilaginibacter sp.; assembly: GCA_035547095.1. GTDB lineage: Bacteria > Bacteroidota > Bacteroidia > Sphingobacteriales > Sphingobacteriaceae > Mucilaginibacter. The sequence goes on along the minus strand of DASZVE010000062.1, from coordinate 27,410 downwards.
TAGCCCGGCTGTATCGCCTGTAATTTGGTTCCCGGCATCGCCGAAAAGGATTGCGCGTTTACAAAAAACACACCGCCTACCAATCCGTTCGAACTAATTTGGTAACGATACTCCGCTTCGCCGTAAACCATTTGCGCCCCGCGGAACCTGCCCTGTATGTAGCCGCGACCCGCATTGGTATTGGCATCCCACAATGTCGAGGGCAAGTCGAGGTATGGCGGCCGGCCGCTCACTGTCAGCCAGTCGTACGACCAAAGGGCGAGCACGTTTCCGGAATTTGCGGGGAACTTTAGATACTTGCGCACATCGAGGATGACCGAACTCCAGGCGCCGGTACTTCCCAGCGCCGCCAGGTTGTCGCGAAACTGGAACATTGCATAAAAACCCTTCGACGCGCTAATTGGCATATCGCGACTGTCGAAAAAACTGGTAAATGTCAAACCCGACGACACGGTATGCGTCACGGTCCCATAATTCACAAAGCCTGGCAGCACGCCGGTTCCGGATGCGACGTGTGAAATATTCCAGTGGTTATCCATAACGTATCCGGCACCCATATAAAATTGGCCGGCTACATGCCTTAACACTGTTCCCGAAAAACGCACATAGTCATAATTCATCGGATCCTGGTTGCCGATATCAGTACTGCTGCCCAGTCCGTAAGTGCTTTGCGGGTAGCTGTAAAAGCGCATATCGCCCACAAAATTGTAAGTGTTATCGCTGCTCCATATATTCCAGAGTATAGGCAGCGTAAACTGTCCGTTTTGCGTGTATGCCGTACTGTAGTTAACCACAGATATCCGGGACTGGGGCGCTGTGCGGAAAGCGGCGTTGCCCGAAACCAGCACCGCCATGCGCGATTGCAGCGAATAACCAAAGGCGGGCACCGCTGAAATGACCGGCTTTAACCCGACCGAATCGGCTTTGTGAGATGTAAAACCCGTGCGCAGCAGTGAGTGCACCAGGTCTATTAAGTCCTTTTGCAGCACGCTGTCCTTAGGTATTACGACCGATCGATTTTGAGGATTATCCCCGTTCAAAGCGTACGCCGCAACGGATAATAATAAACCCGGAATGATTAGGGAAAGTCGCGCGCCGCGTAACATAAATTATTGATATACAATCTATTTTACGCAGCGATGACACAATTTGTTTCCGGCAAAGGCATTAATTCCCATGCAATTTTTCAACAATCAAGTAACCGTCAAAAATTATTGAAAAACAGATATTTATGTTTAAAACAACTCACCAACATTGACCAGGAGGCCATGCGAGCCCTGCGTTCCGAAACCATAATCGATGCTGACATTGGTCCGCGAAACTTTGTTCAGTTTTATCCGCAGGCCGGGGCCGTAAGCCGGCTGAATGGATTGCAGCCGTGTGCCCGGCTGGGCGGAAAAGGTTTCAGCGTTGACGAATACGACCCCGCCGATTAAACCATTTCGCGTGATGCGGTAACGGTACTCCGCTTCGCCATAGATCATCTGCGCTCCCCTGAAACGACCCTGAATATAACCTCGCCCGGCGTTGGTACTGGGATCCCACAATGTCGAAGGAAGGTCGAGGTAAGGCGGCTTGCCGCTCAAAGTTAGCCAATTGTACGACCAGAATGCAAGCACGTTATTTGAAGTCGCCGGAAAACGTATGTATTTCCTGACATCCAGTATCAATGAGTTCCAGGCGGACGTACTCCCAAGTTGTTTCAGATTTTGCCGAAACTCATACGCCGCATAAAATCCCTGGTAAGCATTGATTGGCGAGTCCCTGGTATCGATCAAGCCATTTAAGGTGAAGCCCGATGATGTCGTATGATTTTGGGCGCCATAATTAAAATAATCGGACGCCGCTTTGTTTTGTGTTTGCTGCGGCTCGATATCCACGTGATAATCGATGATATAACCCGCGCCTAAATAGACGTTCCCCGATATCTTCCTTAACGCAACTTCTGAAAAATGCGCGAAATCGAACTCCATGGGTTCGCTGATATTTAAATTCGAATTACTCCCTAATCCATAAGTATCTTGCGAGTACTTAAAAAGGCGTGCTACGCCCACGAAATCATAATTATTGTCGTGGCTCCATATACTCGAAAGTATAGCCAGCGTGATCTGGTTGTTTTGAGTATACGCAAGATTCGACGCGATCGTAGAAACATTCGATCGTGGTGCTGTACGGAAAGCCATGTTACCGGCCAACAATACTGCCAGGCGTGTTTGCAGGGAATATCCCAAAGCAGGCACAACGGAGGTGCTTGGTTTCAGACCGACGGTATCATTCGCCGCACCTCTGACTTTGACATGAAACAGGGCTTTGATGAGATCGCCGGCGTCTTTCTGCCCAACTGTATCTTTTAAAACCATTTGCTTTCGGCCCTGGGCAGACAAAGTCGCAGCGGCAGGCAATTCCAGCAAGATCAGCAGTAGGATTTTCGCGAAATTGCGTTTCATAGGGTTGTGCTGATCGGGTTCTGCGAATTTAGCTTTTCGACCTTTTGCAAGGAAAAAGGTTTAACGAAATTATCCGCGCATTGTTGTCAAATTAATAAGCCGCCATATATTAATTCAATATCATAATATTGTTACAATACCTCGACGCATTTCGTAAATTCAGCAATCGAAACCAACCATTTGAGCCGAAGTAAATGAAAAAACCGCTTAAACTCGCTTATTTTTTATGTACATGTTTTCTTATGCCTTTAATCCTTTTAGGGCAGAATAAGAACAGCCCGCAAGGCATCGACCGCAAATGGTGGAAAGAAGCGATAGTTTACCAAATTTATCCTCGAAGCTTTAAAGACGATAACGGCGATGGCATCGGCGATCTGAAAGGTATTATATCCAAACTGGATTATATCAAAAGCCTGGGCGTAACTGCGGTTTGGCTCAACCCGATATACACCTCGCCTAACGACGATAATGGCTACGACGTAAGCGATTACCGCAACATTATGAAGGATTTTGGAACGATGGACGATTTTGACGCTTTGCTGAAAGGATTACACGAACGCGGCATTAAGCTGGTGATGGACCTGGTGGTCAATCACAGCAGTGACGAGCACGAATGGTTCAAAAAAAGCCGCAGTTCACGAAATAGCCCATACCGAAACTACTACCATTGGTGGAATGCCGAACGCGGCGCGCCCCCGCCGCGGTACAGCCTGTTTGACGTGAATCACGACGCCTGGCGGTACGACTCGCTTACCAATGCCTACTACCTGCATTATTTTTCGCGCAAGCAGCCCGACTTGAATTGGGAAAACCCCCAATTAAGGCACGAGGTGTTTGACATTATGAAATTCTGGGCCGATAAAGGGATCGATGGCTTTAGGCTTGACGCCTTCCAGTTTGCGGCGAAGGACACTACATGGCCGGTCTTCCCAAAAGGATACGAGAAGAGCTTTTCCAAATACTATGCAATCGGCCCGCACCTGCACGACTATTTAAAGGAAATGAACGCCGAAGTGTTCAGCAAATACAACGTGATGAGCGTAGCCGAAGGAGCGGGCAATTCTTTCAAAGATGCGCACGACCTGGTTGATGTCGATCGTAAAGAATTGAACATGGCGTACGCCTTCGACGGCGTGGACATTGCCAAACCCGAAGGTTACAGCCTGCTGCATTTTAAAGAAGTGTTTAGCCGCTGGGACAGCGAATTTGCCGATAAAGGATGGCTCGCCATTTTCCTGGCGAATCACGACCAGGCGCGAATGGTGACCCGTTTCGGCAACGACAGCCCGCAGTATCGCGAGTTATCGTCCAAAATGCTTACGACATTTATCATGACCATGCGGGGTACGCCTTACTATTACAATGGCGACGAGCTGGGCATGAGCAATCCCGGTTTTGATAAGATAAGCGACTATCGCGACAGGGCGACGCTGAATGAATACCAGCACCAGCAAAACATCGGCGCAGATATGCGGGCCTACCTGGAACGCATCGCGTTTGAATGCCGCGACAACGGCCGCACGCCGTTTCAATGGGACGACACTGCCAATGGGGGCTTCAGCACGGCCACGCCCTGGATAGGCATCAACCCGAACTACAAAACTGTTAATGCCGTTGCGGAGGAAAAAGATCCGAATTCGGTGCTTAACTATTTCAGGTCGGTCGTAAAATTGCGAAGGGAGAACCTTGTACTCGTTTACGGCAAATATACCCTGCTCGATAAGCAGAACCCCGATGTGTACGCTTACACCAGGCAGCTTGGCCCGAAAAAGATGCTGATACTGCTCAACTTCCACGGCCACAATGCCACCGCAACTACCGGGATCGACATGAGTAAAGCTAAAGTGTTGCTGGGCAATTATGCACGGCCATCGGCAAACGGCGAATTAAGACCTTATGAAGCGGTTGTATATGAGCTATGACAGCAACGCCGCCTAAAACACCTCTCCTACGGTCAAAAACAATCCATTCGAGCCCTGGCGGCCAAAGCCGTAATCAATATCCAGGTTGGTATCCGATACCTTGCTTAACTTAATCCTCAGGCCGGGACCGTATCCGGGTTGCACTGCTTCCAATTTACTGCCCGGAGCAGCCGAGAACGATTCGCCGTTTAGGAAAGCTACGCCGCCGATCAAGCCGTTGCGCGTTATTTTGAACCTGTATTCCGCTTCGGCATACACCATTTGCGCACCCCTGAAACGACTTTGGATATATCCCCGCCCGGTAGTAGAGTAAGTATCCCACGACGTGCTTGGCAGATCGAGATAAGGCGGCCTGCCGCCCAGCACCAGCCAGTCGTATGACCAAAAGGCGATGACATTTTCCGAGTCGGACGGGAACCTGTAATATTTTCGCAAGTCGATCACGATCGATTGCCAGTTGCTGTTACTGCCAAGAAACTGAACGTAATTGTAATATTGGATAGCGCCGTAAAATCCCCGCGATGCGTTGACTGAATTATCGCGGCTGTCAAAAAGCATGTTAATACTTAAGCCCGACGACGCGGTCCTGTCTGCTTTACCGTAAGCGTAATATCCTGAAGGCGCCCCATCGAGCGGGTCCACCGAGGATATATCCCAATGCTTTTCGAGCTTATAACCGGCACCCACGAAAAAATTCCCTGCTATACGTTTCAGCGCGACCTCGGAAATCCGAAGCAGATCATACCGCATGGGCTGTTCATCGGCTATGTTCGAATTACTTCCAAGCCCGTAAGTACTCTGAGGATAAATGTAAAAACGCGTATCGCCTGTAAATAGATACCCGTTATCTGCCGTCCAAATGTTTGAAACAACCGGCAGCGTAAACTGCCTTCGCTGCGTAAAGCCCATGCTGGTGGTAATAGCCGATATTTTCGACGCCGGCGACGAACGAAAAACGATATTACCGGAGATAGTGACCGCTGCTTCCGATTGGAGAGAATAACCTGCGGCGGGCACAAAAGATACGATGGGCTTACGGCCTATCGTATCCGCTTTAACAGGTTTATAATTTTTCGTGAATACCGACTTCAGTACATCGTTCAGATCCTTTTGCTCGGCCGTATCTTGTTTTGTCTCCGTAACAGTATCCTTTATTTTGGCAGGATATCTTGTTATGGGTATAAGCTTTTTATCCTGGGCATGTAAGTTTGCCGCAAAAGAAACCGTTATGGCAAACAGGAATACAGCGAAAAGACGCTTCATTTAAAGATTATAAATGGTATGCTTATATGCGGTTCGCTGCAATAATAAGCTTTTCTATTTTAATACACACATAAATCCGGCGATTACCCGATTCAGGATTGGCACGCTGCTTTTCATCTAAAACGCGGAGTACGATGCAGGTTCAGGCGCCAAATGCCCCGTAACCAACGCGGCTATTTCGGGTATCACGGCTATCTCCGTTTCGTAGTGCGCCTTGGAATAAACGTCGAGCGCATTCGCTTTTTGCTGAACCCATGCGCCGTCCGCAGGCACATTCTTGTCGACCCTGTCCAGCGCATCAAGACCAATTGTGGCAGCCGCTGCAAGGTTTTTGGAATGATCCTGCACTTCCATCAAACGCTTGTTACCTGCGAACAGCGGTTGTAACTGAGCATCGTTCTGCTGCCAGGCGGTTAGGTAGCCCCTGATGGCTTTTTCGGCATTTTTGTCGTGCTTTTCTAAATAGGCCTTTACCAGCATTCTGAATTTGCGTTTGATCTCGGAGTCGACAAACACGATATCCGAAACCGAAGTAAGAGGTGTGGTTTGGTACGATGCCGATGGCGCCTTCATCATACCTGCTACCAGTTTACGGTAGCCCCTCACGGGAGTCAGCACGTCGGTAAGTGTTTGCAGGTAACGGGTAGGTTCGCCGTTGGTCAACCGGCGCAGCGCCCGTTCGTAATTGCTTACATTGGATAAACCCTGCTGATCCAGCTGATAGCTTAAGGAAAACATCCGGCGGTACATATCATCAACGTCGCTTATCGTAACGGGCGACCACAACTTTTCGGCGATTGCGCCTGCACGCGGCCATATCCGGCCGTCAATATTTTCGTTATCCGCCAGTTCGGTCCATTGCGCCGCCTCACCGCCTAATATGTTCGGATTATTGGCGCTGTCGAGTACCGGGTTGTTGTAATGAATATAAGCCGGCATAAACACGTCTAAGTAAAAACCCACCGAGATCAGTGTGCCATAACCATGCGACGCAAAATCATTGGGGGTGCCGTGAGATTTGATCACCTCGCCCATTCCTTCTGGTATCCATTTGTGCACGATGGCATCTTTCGGCAACTTATCGTTGTATATCTCTTCCCAGCCTATCATTTGCCGGTGGTGCTTTTTCAGTATATCATGCATCCTGCTTACAAAATACCGCTGTAAGTCGTCGGTACTCTGCATCTGGTGGCTGTTCATCCAGGCCGTAATCGCCGGGTTCAGTTTCCAGGCCATGCCGTTGTTCTCGTCCGCGCCGATATGCACATAAGCCGACGGGAATATCTTCGTCATCTCGCCGATGAACTTATCCAGGAAGTTATAAACCTTTTCATTGGTCGCGTCGAAAGTCGGGGCTTCCATATTGGCTACGATGTCCGCTATTCCGTTGCCCTTCGGACGCCTGGGATCCGGGTGCTCGGTCTGCCATTGCATGCGCGGTCCCGGGCGGTACGGACCGGGCTGACTGGCTAATTCCGGGTAACCGGCAAACCAGCTTTGCGAATGGCCGGGCATATCAAATTCGGGTACGATCATGATGCCCCGTTCTGCGGCATACTTCACCATTTCCTTTAGCTGCACCTGGGTATAATAGTCGCCGTTCGAGCCTTTCTGCTGCAGCAGCGGGAAGAGCTTCGACTCGACCCTAAAGCCTTCATCATCTGTCAGGTGCCAGTGCAGCACGTTCATTTTCACAGCAGCCATGGCGTCAATGTTCCGCTTCATCTCCACGAAGGAAATAAAGTGCCGCGCCACGTCGATCATCAGCCCCCGCCATTTAAACCGCGGCGAATCGTCGATGGAAACGCAGGGGAAATAATAACCCTGGTCGTCTTTGCCGCATAACTGTATTAATGTTTGCAGGCCGTGCAAAGCCCCTATGGTGTTTGGGGCCGAGAGGCTGATGCCACTCCTGTCGACCTTTAAGCTATAACTTTCGTCAACCCCGGGAGTAAATTCAGCTTTAACCCCGGCCGAAACCGTTACCGTAGCTTTTCGCAAAGTATCAGCGGGGGTAATATATTGCTGGCCAAAAACCAGCCCCGTTTTGCGGTTCAATACCTGGTAGGTTCTGTTTACGGCTTTATAAAGAATGGTATCATCGGGCTGGCCCTGTACCCTTACGGTAAATTTATTAGTCGGCCGCAGTTTGGCCGCGCTCAGCGTCAATTGCCTCGGCATGGGCATCAGGTCCAGGTTGCCGGTTTGCTGCGCGCCGGCGATGATAGAGCCTAAAAACAGGATAGACAGAAAAATAGCCTTCTTCATTATTTTAATCATTATGGTACGGATTATGGTCGATCTCTTTGATCCCTTTTTCGGTGCACATACCGCGTATATAGGTTTCGACCAGGTTTTTAAACAATGGGTAAGGGCTGCCCTGGTAATCGCGATATTCCTCGCCGCGCGTAATAGATGTATACAGCGTCACGATACCTTTAACGGCAAGTTGAGGGTCCAGGTATTTCAAGAAATAGCCTTCTTTTATCCCGCTTTCCACCAGCGGTACCATCAACAACCCATAATTGCGGCTGGCATTGCTTATCGCTTCGTTCTGCAGTTCGGGGTAATAATAATTCAGGTCGTGGAAGAATTCGCGGTTCATGCCAAAGTCCTTGCCCAAAGTACCCCTGAACAGGATCAGCAGCTTATTTGCGGGATTCTCATCGCTGTTCAGGATTGCCTTAAGCTCGTTGTAGTAGCCGTCGTATAAACTGCGCAGGCATTCCTTCAGCAAAGCCTCCTTGCTGTCAAAGTATTTATAAACCGTTTTGGTCGATATACCCATCGGTTCAACCAGCTTTTTGATGGTCATGCTGCGAATGCCGTTTTCCAGAAAACGGTCAATCGCTACGTCGACGATCTTATCCTTTAATTCGTCCGGCATGGAAAATTATTTTCTCACAATATTTTCCAAATATAACGGAAAATTTAAATCTGTAAATATTTTCCTTTACTTAGTTTATAAACAATATGCATGATAAATTCACATTATCTATATTTTAACAGATTATTATAAATTATCAACTTTTTTATTTATAAATTTGCTACATGAACTATGCAGTTATTACCGGCGACGTGATCAATTACTCCAGGCTTGATGAAAAGGCCCGCGAGAAATTGATGACCGAAACCAGCAAGCTCATCAGATCGTGGGTTGAAAAACCATCCTACGCGGCGGTTTTCCGCGCCGACAGCTTCCAGATGCTTTTTAGCGACATCGGCGAGGCTCTTAAACGCAGCATACAAATTCGTTGCTGGTTTAAAAAGACCGACACCCAAAGCGATTTTCGGCTGGATGCCAAACTGGCTGTTGGCATCGGCAACATAGCCACCATCGGCCATTCGGTACTGGATTCGGACGGGCAGGCTTTCCACCTCTCCGGCCGCAACTTCGACGCTATGAAGGAAAGCGACGAGCGCCTTCGCATCATTTCGGCAGATGAGCGGATGAATGGTCAATTGCACGCCATCATGCGCCTTGCGGACATTTTCATTACTGAATGGACGACTGCCCAGGCGGAGGTGATCTTTCTCACGCTTGAAGGCAAAAAGCAGCAGGATATTGCCCATGAGCTGGGCATAGCGCAATCGGCTGTGAGCAACCGGCTTAAACTCTCGCGCTGGGATAAGATTGATGAAACAATGAGCTATATTGCATCATTATTAAATGAGTAATGCACATCGACCTGCTATTTCGTTTGATCACGGCCCACCTGCTGACAGATTTTGTGCTGCAGCCCAAAGCATGGGTGAGCCAGAAAAAGCAGAAAAAACACCTTTCATCCAAACTATACCTGCATGTTTTGCTGACAGCCGGCGTTGCCTACCTGTTCTCGGGTCTTTGGACAAACTGGTGGCTGCCGGTGGTTATCCTGGTTACACATTTCTGGATCGATCTTTGGAAACTAAACCGGCCTGAAAATCTGCTTTATTTTCTGCTCGACCAGCTTTTTCACCTGGCGGTTATAACAGGTATCTGGATTTCACTTTACTACGACCTCAGCAGTATCAGCGGAATGACAGACCATATTTTTAACGACACCCGGCTTTGGGTGATCATCGCGGCATACCTCATTGTCACCTATCCTTTGGGAATTATCATTGGTATAGCCACGCAAAGGTGGCGCGAAGCAGCCGAGGTCAGTAAAGAAGGACTGGCTAAAGCGGGGATATTGATAGGGATATTTGAACGCCTGCTGATTCTGACCTTTATATTAAGCAGCCAGTTTGCGGCCGTAGGTTTCCTGATAACGGCCAAATCCATCCTGCGTTTCAGCGACAAGGAAAATACCCAGAAAAAAACCGAATATGTACTGATAGGCACCCTGATGAGTTTTGCGGCCTCGGTGCTGGTGGGCATGCTGGTTAAGCCGCTGATCGCTTAACTTAACCCAGCACCGACATGGTCAGGCCGATCATGTCGTTAAAAAAAGACTTGTTGCTTACTGCCCTCGCCGTAACACGCATACCTTTAATATTATTGAAGATAAAGTCGGCCAGCGTTTTGGCATCGCTTTTATTGGTTATCTCGCCACGCTGCTGCCCTTTTTGTATCAGATCCAAAAGAAATCTCTCCATCTGACCGTCGTTTTCACACAGCATCTTGTTCACTTCGGCATCGTGCGGGGCCACCTCGACCGCGGCATTGACCAGGAAGCAGCCTTTTTGCTCCTTATCACCTGCCAGTTCCTTTATGGTGTATTCGAGCATCCGGCGTATGCCCTCCCTGGCCGTAGGCGCTTCATCGACGATCTTACTGAGCTTCTGCTGCGCCGATTCGCGGTAACGTTCAAGCGCCCGGATAAAGAGGGTATGCTTGTCGCCATAGGTGTCATACAAGCTCGAGCGGCTGATGCCCAGGCCATCCACCAGGTCCTGCATGGATGTGGCATTGTAACCCTTCAGCCAAAAAAGGTTCATCGCCTTTTGCAGCACTTCGTCTTCATCAAAATCTTTGGTCCTCGCCATAGCAAAAAAGCCTTGCCCGTTCAGACAAAGCTACAGATTTGTTTCACAAATCAGGGATTGGAGATTAGTGACCAGAGACTAGTCAGTTTAATCTAAGAGAATGTGACTATTCACTAACCTCTAGTCACTAACCTCTAATCACCTCATCCCGCCACCTGCAAGCAGTGTCTCCCCGGTCAGCCAGCGCGAATCGTCGGATGCCAGGAATACGGCCAGCGGCGCTATATCGCCGGGCTGACCAATGCGGCCAAGCGGCGTGGTCTGTTCGGCATTTTTCTGAAATTCGCTGCCTATAAAGCCAGCTGCATGCGAGCCCTCGGTTTCAACAATGCCGGGATTAATCGAGTTTACGCGAATCTTCTTCGGGCCTAGCTCTTTAGAGAGCACATGCGTAATGGCGTCGACTGCGCCCTTGGTTGCCGTGTAGATCGAACTGCCTGGAGGAGCGATACGGCTCACTACCGAGCCGATGTTGATAACGCTTCCGCCATTCTCGCCGAAATTCTTCACTGCTTCTTTGGTTGAAAGCAGCAGGCCCAGCACATTGGTATTGAACTGGCGATGGAATTCGTCCTCGGTAATTTCTTCAATACCTGTAAATTTGTACACGCCGGCATTATTCACCAGGATATCTACCCGGCCAAACGCATTTTTTGCTTCGGCAAATAAGCGCTCCACATCTGCCGACCTGGAAACGTCACCCTGCACGGCCACGGCTTTACCACCATTCGACACAATGTCGGCTACTACTTTTTCAGCGCCCTCTTTCGACGAGGTATAATTTACCACCACCGACGCGCCTTCGGCTGCCAGGTCTTTGGCTATGCCGGCGCCTATCCCTTTCGAGGCCCCGGTTACTACTGCTACTTTGTTCGCTAACTTTTTCATTTCGTGTTTTGCTTTTCTTTATATTTTTGGAACGATTGTTCCGCAAATGTATATTTATATGGAACGATTGTTCCGATAATTTTTAAAGATTGATTTCCAATGACAATTGAATTTTTCTGAAAAAGAATTTGGATGAAGCTAAAGAATTTAGTATCTTTGATTATTCCTCTATGCCAATTGGCACAATAATCATAAATGAAGCGCTATTATAAATTGTTCGACTCGGCTATAAAGCTGAACGAACTGGTAGATCAGTATTTTGAATATGTAAAAGGTGAATATCAGCCTGCCACTGAACAACCTAAACCCGGGAAAGCCAAATCCAAAAGCACCGTCGAAAAGATATGTGTCCGTGAGCCCGAGCCCCCTACGCTGGCAGGACTGATCTTGTATCTTGGATTTAACAGCAGGGAGGAGTTTGAGACCTGCGCAGCCGCAGGCCGTTATCATGGGCCGCTTAACAGGGCAAAACTGCGGATAGAAGCTATATTTGAACAGAGCTTGCATGGCCATTCGGGCGGCGCCATATACGCTTTGAAATGCATGGGCCATATGGTAAGTCCCGATCAAACCGAAAAACAAACAGCCGATGGGCCAATACTCAAAGTCGAGGTAACGCAATCGGGACCGAATACCGCCGCGAATGAAAAGGAAGTGCAACTATAACCGAAGTGTGTTTTACCTTGCGTAGTAATAATCGTCCGTCATTTTATAGGTTTGGACAATGCCATTTATGAGGTATGAACAAACGAATACGGTATGGATATTAAGTTTTGATGAAGTTAAGAGCTTTATTTCGGCTAAGTTAGAAACCGGTGTAATGACCGGCGCCGAACCGCTTGTGATGGTGCCGCCAAAAAAATCCACTCCGTGCCTCAAACCATTTATCGAATCTGAAAGACCGAATGTATTGCCGACGAAGACATAATTGCCCGAGGAGGCGCCCCCACTGGTAAACGGCGCCTGGTTAGCCGTTCCCGGGGAATAAAAAGAGCTTTGACTGTCGAACGTGCCGTCCTTATTAAATTGTATAGACGCCAGGTTATTAGCCGATGTGTCAAAGGTAGTATCCAGTTGCTTGGCGCTATCAACGTACCGTGTAAACTGTTCCTGCTGCAACATCCATTTGCCGATAAGCAGGTTTTGTTGATTAGAGGGAACAGGCCCATCGGTACCCTTGACATCCTTTTTACAGGAGAAAAAACCGCATGCCAATAAAGTTGAAATGGTAAAAAATATAGATCTACGCATAAGGTTTAGTATATCATTTGTCGCTCCAAAGTTAAACAACGCCGTTTAAACCGCGAAATTTTGAGCTTATTTAGTATAGTAGTAATCGTTGTCGGCTTTATAGGCTTGCGATACGTTGTTTATGGTGTAGGTGTAAACATATTCGGTGTGGAGGTTCAGTTTGGATGAAGTTAGCTGCACGATCTTAATGGAATTTGAGATCGGGGTTACCACCGGAATTGAGCCGCTGGTGCCCAGGACGAGGGTGTTGGCGCCATTACCGAACCCGGCAATGGGCGCTGAGAGACTAAAAACCGCACCCGCAAAGGCGTAAGTACCATTACTGTCATCCGACACATTTGCAATTCCCCCGCCTAAACCAGCAGAATTGGCAGATGAATAAACGCTTGAACTATTGAACGTGCCGTCGCTATTAAAACGTACAAATGCAAGGCTGAATGGCGTTGCGTTCAAAATAGTGTCGGCTTTTTTCACTCCGTCGACATATTGCACAAACTTCTGCTGCTGTAAAATCCACTTGCCGACGATAAGATTTTTCGCGTCGTTTGGAACAGGCAGGTAATTTCCATTGCTCTTGCAGGCCGTCCAGCCGCAAGCGACGAAAACAAGAAGTAATAAGCGATAAAGGTTGCGCATAAGCTTTAAGCTTAATTACGTAAATATAACTAAAAATATTACACAGGATATTGGAAATGATGACTGGCTTAAATGCATCGATACTCTTTCTCGAAAATTATTATGCGCATGAACATGTGGTGATCAACCAGGGCGGTACCGGCTCGGGTAAAACTTATAGCATATTGCAGGCGCTATTTTGTTTAGCTTGTGAGCGAACCAAACAAATAATAACGGTGGTTGGCCAGGATATTCCGAACCTTAGAGCCGGCGCCCTGCGCGATGCGCTCAATATTTGGGCGGGGCCGGAGCAACTGCTGGCGACGGTCAGCACGTACAATAAATCCGAGCGCATTTTTGAATTCGCCAACAAATCCGTTATCGAGTTTAAGAGCTACGACGACGCCCAGGATGCTAAGTCGGGCAAACGCGATTACCTGTTTGTTAACGAAGCCAACGGTATTAGCTGGGATATTTACAGCGAACTGGCCTTGCGAACAAAACGGCGTATTTACATCGACTATAACCCAAACTCCGGGTTTTGGGTGCACGACAAACTGATCGGCCGGCCGGGTGTGCAGTTAATCATTTCCGACCATCGGCACAATCCCTTCCTTGAGCAGGGCATGCGCGATAAGATCGAGAGCCTAAAGGCTGCGGACACCGAGCTTTGGAAAGTTTATGCGCGGGGCCTTACAGGCAAAATAAGCGGGCTGGTTTTAAACAACTGGCAATTGTGCGACGCTATACCGGCGGATGCCCGATTGATCGCGGCGGGGCTTGACTTCGGTTTTACCAATGATGAAACGGGCTGTGTGGCCGTATATAAGCAGGATGGTGAATTGTGGGTAGAAGAGCTACTGTACCAAACCGGGTTGACGAACCCCGACATATCCTGCAAATTGCGCGAAGCAGGCCTAAGCAAAAAGACCGAGATCATTGCCGACAGCGCCGAACCAAAATCGATAGAAGAACTGCGGCGATTGGGTTGGCCTATGGTTCCGGCAAAAAAGGGTCCGGACAGTGTCCAGGTATCCATTGACATTTTGAAGAGATATAAGCTGAACATCACACGAAACAGCATGAATTTACGTAATGAATTAGGACGCTACAAGTGGAAAACCGACCGGTCGGGACGGGTGCTGAACGAGCCTGCGGACAGTTGGAACCACTTGATAGACCCGTTAAGATATGTCGCATTAAATAAACTAAAGATCAGCAATTTAGTTCAGCCCGTTTCAAGGCTGCCATTTACCGAAAAAAACAATTACCAGCCTTTATCAGGCCTGTTGAGCATATGATCGAAAAGACTCTTAAAACCACCAATGGCAAGCTTCGGCTTAGCATTCCTACTGCGCTGAGCGAGATCACGCTCGGCCAGGTAATGGCCTTACAGGAAAAGGAGCAGTTGGACGACCTGGACGCCATCAGCATACTCTCGGGTGTGTCCAAAGATGAGCTTTATTCGGTCCGCAATTTCGACGACTTCATGGTATTTGGCGACCACGTCAAATCGCTGGCGCAGCAGATCAGGTATCTGTACGAAAGCGACCAGGTTCCGCACAGGGTAACCTTTGCTATCGGAAAAAATACGGTTACCGTTAACGTCATCCGCAACCTCTCGGTCGAGCCGGCAGGCGCTTTCCTGGCGGCAAGGGATATTATCGCCGACGAGATCAACGAACACATCGAGCAGTATGGCGAGGAAAACTGGCAGCAGCATTTTCAGCCATCGCTACAGGCCTGCTGCCAGGTACTGGCGCAATATTTCTACTGTCGCGCCACCGGCAAAAAATATGACGAATACGAAGCCGAAGCATTTTGTGAAGAAGTGAAAAAACTACGGGTCACGGAGGCGCTGCCCATTGCCCGGCATTTTTTTACCTGTTATCCCAACTTATTGAAACAGAGGACAGGCTTCTTGCAACAACTGCGTCTGTACTGGAGAGAAAAGCGGGCATCCAGGCGTTTGCTAAATTCAAATACATAAACACCGTAAATGCCCTGGCTGGCGGCGACGTAACCAAATGGGGCGAAATATTGGCCCTGCCGTACGAGCGGGTGCTGACCAAACTCTTGCTCAACAAAACCGAAGCAGAATACCAGCGGCGATATTCCGAGTTGCTGAATGCACAACGATAGCCCCACCTAAATCCTCCCCGTAGGGAGGACTTCAAAATAGTTAAAAAAATAAATCCCTCAATCAACCCCTCTCTACCCGAGAGGGGTTGGGGTGAGGCTTAATCACTAATCTTATGCCCATACGCAACCAGATCGAGGCGATCACGCAATCGCTTTCGGAACAACCCAGTTTTCTCTATGGCACCGTAAACGAGCTCAATTTATTGGCTGACGACGCCAGCTTCCCTGTCATTTTCATGTACCCGCTGCAGCCTATCGATGTTTCCCCGCAAATTAACGGGTCGGTGGACAACAGTTTCTCAGTTTATTTGGAGTTTCTGTATAAGACAGAATTCGATCAATACACATCCGACAACGAGACCTATGTAAACCAGGCCCTGCATATGGCCAACGAGTTCATTGTCAAGACCTCCAAATACCGTGAAGGCGATGGGCGTTATTTCAGGATCAAAGCCGGCGAGAAGGCAAAATGTCTGCCGGTTTACAACAAGTTTGACGTGAACAGTACCGGCGTTAACCTGACGCTCACTTTGCAGACGATGTATTTCGAATCGTTCTGAGTCCATAGTCGATGGACCATAGACCATAGTTAATTGTGCGTACTATAGAAACCATGGACCATCGACTATGGACTATGGACTAAAACTAATGAACCATGACAAATGATCCGATAAATCAATTTCTCGAAGCCCTTAAAAACGACGTCATTCATTCCTTACAAGCCAACGGCAAGCTGGCCACAGGGCAAACCGCGCAAAACATTACAATTGCCGATGATGGCGGCGGCGCGCATCTGCAATTACCCGCCCATATCCGATTCCTGGAATCGGGCCGCGGTCCGACCGGGGCCAACGTTGCGGCCGGCGGTCCGCCGATGATCGAACGCATCAAACAATGGTGCGCCGCCAAAGGTATCCCCGACCAGGCAGCCTGGGCCATCAAAAAATCCATTGACAAAAAGGGTTATCCGGGCATTCCGGGCATTTTGTCGGAACCCCTGGGTGAAGCTAACATCAGCCTGCGCCTCAATCCCGTAACCGACGCTATTGCCGAAACTATTGCCCGGCAGCTACTTGATGCCATAAGTTAATTGACTGTTCCACTATTCCAACTAATTCAACCAATAATGAGCCTTTTTCCCCAGATATCCATCGTCAACCAGACCTCGGTAACCGACGGTGGAATTGTTTATACGGACGGTGATGTCTACATCATTATAACCGACGACACCGGTGCACCGGCGAACGGCGATAATATGGTCGTGACCGTAGCATATAACGATACGGGCAACATCCTGGACACCAATTACTCTGTGCCCGGCCAGAGCCTGAAGATCTACAGCGGCATCCTGAGCCGTAAAAATGTATCGGATACTTCGCCCTTCGATTACCGTCTTTTTTCAGTCGTAAACTACACCGCGTCAGGCAGCCAAAGTCCTAACCCGACAGTTTGTGACGCAGTGATCAGTTCGGTGACTATCGACAAAAAGGAAACCTCCATAGGTTCCGTCGATGGACAAGCGACCATTAATGCGATGTCGAGCTACGGGCCTATCCAGTACAAGCTCGATAGCGGCTCCTATCAAAGCTCACCCATATTCACCGGGCTTACCGGCGGCCTGCATACTGCCTATATTACCGATGCGAACGGTTGCACGGCTTCGCTGGCATTTACCATGCCGACCCTGTTCAACCTGTTGGTCGCCGACCCATCTGCCGATCTGGGCAATGGCAACATCTCGCGCTGGAGCGCAGCCTTCAACCCCGTGGTGTTCACGTATCAGCGAAAGGACTTTGAAGTGATACAAATAACGCAGGATACGGCGACTCAAAAACCGGTCATTATGGTGAACGGCAATATCAGCGCGATGAGCGGTACTGACAAGGTTTATCTTAACGCCGGGCCGTATAAGGGCATTTATAATATCATTGGTTTCACCACCAACTGGCTCATCATCGATGCAATTTATGTTACGCCGTCCTCACAAACGGGGTTCATTAACATTAACAGCCTTCGACCCTATTACAAAGTGTACACACAGATCACCTACGAGGATATCCTTACCGGGCAGCAGCAGGTTATTACCGCCACTAACCGGCCGGACAGCACGGGGTTGATCAAGGCCGATTTTTCTAACTTCCTGCAAAGCCTGCTGCAAATAAAAGACGACAGCGACTATACACAGGCTAATTTCCGCGATCTTAACCTGGGTGCAAGCTATCAATTGCAATATGCCGAAAGCTGGGATAATCCCGACGGCAGTAATTACATTTCGGATTATGTTACAGTAACCGACCCTTTCTACGTGTTATACGCAGCGAGGCAGTTAGGGCAGAAATACGGGGGAAGCATGGCGGCTTATGTGCCTTTTGCCCCGGCAACCGGAAGTACACCGCTTGCGGCATGGATAACTGATTTTGCCGAACCTGCCTTTTCAACCGGATATCCTTTTGACATCAGCTTTATTTATAGCGAGTACTTGCTGGGGCTAAATATTTACTGTGAGATCGTGCCGCTCGATATTAACCGCAATCCATTATCCGGCGGCGCAGTCATCACTGACCTGCTGAACGAAGACGATTCGTGGCTGTTGAACCAGGATGGCAGCAAATTCATTATCTCGGGTGAAACAATATCAGGAGCGACCATACCGGCTCAATTGGGGTTGAATCGCCTGCTGATCAATACCACATTTCCGACCGGGACGTATTATTTTAACATCACCTTGAAATATAATGATGAGAGTGCTGTCGCACATGCCATCACACAAACGCAAACCGTCCGTATTGATGATGCGGTCGATGAAAATTCGGTGTACCTGCGCTGGATAGGCCTTACCGGGAGCTGGAACTACTACCGATTTGTATACAACCAGGAAATATCGCTGGATGTGCAGAATGCGACGATCATTAAAAGCTACGTGTCAGACTGGGAGAACCAGCAGGGCATTGAAGAAGTGATCGCCAAGGACGCAGGTCAGAAAATGACGGTTATGGCCGAGGACCTGTCAGTCAACGACATCAAGGGCCTGCAATCCATCAAATATTCACCCAAAGTTCAAATGCTGGTCAATAAAAACCCGGTAAAATGGCAGACGGTTGTTATCAATACTGCCACCTACAGTGAATACGAAACTTTGAATGGCCAGGCACCTTTCAGTCTTACTTTTAACATGCCATCGATCAATATACAGACGCAGTAAACTTGAAAGCCCCTCTCCCCCTGGAGAGGGATTGGGGTGAGGCTATGCCATCGATCAACATCCAAACGCAGTAATTACTGTTTCGTATAGTAATCGCTCTCAATAAAATTGTATTGGGTATTGGTATCCAGTCCCCAGCCGGCATTAGGCAGACCAAGATAATTCGTCTGCTGTTGCATGCTCGTTGAGTTTATGGATACGATGGAATAGTCATCCTCCGAGTTAAAGTTACTATTTTCATACAGTGCCAAACTGCTGCCCGAAACTTTGTAGGTGTAGCGTAATATGGTATCTGTCACCAGCGTGTTGGTCTTGGATTTTTTGCTGTATACCTGGCTGTATAAGTAGCCTGAACCGTCGGTATTGTAGGTGGCAAACCAACCGTTGTTGTTTTGACCGTTCAATAGCAGCGTAGTATCTTTTACGAGAGCGCCGGCGGTAGTAAAGATTTTCATTTCCTGTTTGGTGGTCACCCAGTTACCGACGATCATGGCGGCGAAAGGATTAGAAACCTCCTTGTTTTTATCCTTCTTACACGAAAACAAACAAACCATTACCAGCACAAACACAAATAGTACATAGCACCTTTTCATAAACTTAATTCTTATCAGCACGTTCTGGCCGGGCTTTACGTGTCAGGGCGGGTAAAAGTTGCACTTTTTCGCTATAAACATGAACCAGCTCCAGCTATATATCAATGACCAGCTTGTCGACCTGAACGACGACAGCCCGATAGCGCTTACCTTCCAGATAAACAACCTGGCCGAGGTACAAAACCAGCAGGGTAATACCAGTAATCAATTCAAGTTGCCGCTTACACAGCGCAACCGCCGTATCCTGGGCTTCCCCGACGACGTTGCCTTTTCAACCCTTGCTGCCTATAAACAATATCCGGCAAAACTGGTGCAGGATGGCCTTGAGATTATCCCCTACGCTATTGCCGAGTTGAATAACATCGACCAGGATAACGCGAACGTAACCGTATTGTCGGGGAATGTTGACTTTTTCGATGCCATTGATGGCAAGCTTTACGACATGGGCGACAGCGCCAGCCAATGGACCAACTATGGCAAAAGCCTTGTTTGGAAACCTTACGACCACAATTGGACCATTGACAACGTAGCTATCTCACAAGTAAAAACCGACGGGTGGATATACCCAATCATCGATTATGGATTTATTGACGGCGACGACTTTACACAGCCTATCGACGTACACAACCTCAGGCCGGGATTTTTTATCAAAACTGCGATCAACCTTTTACTGCAATCGGCTGGCTACAAAGGAGCAGGTTCCTTATTAAGCGACCCGCTTTATCCATTGCTGATCTGCCAGTTCAGCAACGGTAGTTGGGATCATGGCACAGATTACCAGAACCAGCCCGATACGAGAGGAATAAATGTGGCGAGCCAAATGATATTGAACCTTGAAAATTCACTCTTTGATATTCATCCAACCGGCGTTTTTGGTTGGAATTCGATCATCTCCGACCCTTCGAAGCAATTTAAAGGACAGCTTTTTACATCACAAGCCATCAACACGGTAAAGATCACCGTAACATTCCCGCATGTGTTTTTGCATGGGCATTTGGGTAAAAACCCGTCCAAGCTTACCGCAATAATTTATTATCGCGATCCCAACTATCCGTCAACGCCCGACACTCTGCTTACAAGCGCCGACTTTTCATTTGCCGGCGTTCCTGAAAATAAAAACGGTGACAATCCCAATGGTTGGGTGCGCGACCATGGAACAAGCGGCAACGGCCTAATGGGTTCACTGCATATTTTCAACACCGTACTTTCGTACACCACAACCTTGCCGCAAAATGGTGGAATTTATGTCGCTTACGCCTGGGGAGGCGATTTGGGTGAAAATGCAACCATTTATCCTGGCGCCACATTTGTTATCGAAAGTCAGAACACAACGGTACAGTATGGCCAGACCATACAATGTGAGCGTATTTTTCCCGACATCAGCCAAAAGGACTTGCTTAAAGATACTTTGCAGCGCTTTGGTATTATTTGCCAGACGGATAACGCAAGCCGCACCATTAGCTTCAATTCGCTGCGCGATATTGTGAATAACATCCCAATAGCAAAAGACTGGAGCGGCAAGTGCATAGACCAGGGTAAGCAGGTCGAATTCAGGCTGGGCAACTATGCGCAGGTAAACTACATGAAATACAAAGAAGACGACAATGTATTGCCCCTGGATTTCGCCAACTCGCAGATCAATATTGCCGACACGACCTTATCTGCTACCGCCGACCTCTTCCAGGGCCAGTTCGCTCCTACCCTTAACAGGCCGTACATTACCGGCAACATCGCGCAAATCAAAATGATCGATAATACCAGCGGCAGTAACGATTTTAGTAACGGTGTTTCGCCGCGTATCCTGGTCGATCAAAAAACCCACCTTACACAAAACAAGCCGGTAACCTTAACCGACGGCACCAAACAGGTTGTAATTAACGACATTATCTCGACTCCCTATTTTTATAAACCCGAGGGCCAGTACAGTCTTTGCTTCTGCGATATGCCCGGAACGGCCGGAGTTTTGCCCGGACTGCATACAAAGTATTATCCCGAATTCAGAAAAATATTGACGCAAACAAAAAAAATAACCCGATTCTTTTTACTTACCCCGCGCGACATATTGGAACTCGATCTGCTGATACCAGTATACCTGCAACAGGACAATGCCTACTACTACATCAATAAGATAAATAGCTGGCGCAAGGGGCAGCCTTGCAAAGTGGAATTGATCAAACTGGGCTAAAGAGAGCGTTAAAATTATTTACAGCGCTCAGCCACCTGCTGGGCAGCAATTTTATCGCCAAGTTCGGCGCCACGACGAAAATCGGCACACGCACCGTTGAAGCTATATATTTTGAGCTTTAAAAAACCCCTGTCCGTATAAAAAGCTGCTTTTTTAGGCGAAAGTTCAATTGCTTTGTCCATATCTTTAATGGCTTCCTTATAATCACCAAGGTTGTCTTCGGAAACACTGCGATAAAAGTATCCGATTGCGGCATCCGGCACGGCATTTATTAATCTTGTATACTCTTTTAAGGCTCCGCGATTATCATTGGCCAGTTCTTTAAAACGGCCAAGCCTTATGTAAGCATCAGCCATTTTGGGGTCTATGGCTATGGCTTTCTCGCAGTCCTTTACTGCGCCTAAACTATCCTTCAATACTTGTTTCAGGATACCCCTGTCTAGGAACGCTAGCGCATAATCCGGCTTTAGGTTAATGCTGGTATCCAGGTCGTTCATTGCAGCCTTAAAGTCCTTTTCGTCCCATTTCGTCATGGCCTGATTAAAGTAGTCCTCCGCGTTTGGGTGTGATTTACAGGCTATCAACACTAAAAAAAAGAAAGATAAAAATAGTTTGGTTTTCATATTCGCCATTTCAAATGTCTAAAAATTAAATTCCACCGCAATTCAGGTCTATTGCCGCATCAGCACCCGGATCGCCCAGAGCCTTAGCTTTATGAAAATCTTCACATGCGCCATCGGCATCACCAGCATCCACCTTTACATCGCCGCGCCAATAGTAATACGACCCGTCATTTGGCTTTAGTTGGATACATTTATTATAGTCTTGTATGGCGCCAGCGAAATCACCTGATTGATGTCTCACCGAAGCTCGTGAATCATAGTTGCCTGCAGAATCCGGCTCTATCGCTATTAGCATCGTGTAAGCATTGATTTCGCCTTGGTGGTCACTGGTCTCTTTGGCAATTTCGGCCAGGGTGTAGCAGGCCCTTGCCTCTTTCGGATAAAGCGAAATTGCTTTTTTACAATCAAGTTTCGCTTCACCAAACTGGAACAAAGCGAGTTCAACCCGCGCCTTTAACGTATAGGCGTCAACATACTTTGGCTCCAGGCCGATAGCTTTGTTAATGTCCGCTAATGCGCTATCGTAATTTTTTGAATAGTAACTGGCTTCAGCGGAATAATAATAGCTATTTGCCGTCTTTTTTTTACAGGAAGCAATGAGCAATAAAAATAAAACTAAGAATAAGTTGACAAATAACGTCTTCATGTGGTAAGGTTTAATATTTAGATATCGTCTTGCTTCTGCTTGTTTGCGCTGTTTATTACTACTTTTTTCCCATTTATCGATTTGTTGCCCCATTCACGGCATCGGTTGAATACCTGCGTATGGCGGCTGTTTATTTTGGTCACAGCTAAATAAAAATATGACGGGCAAAAACAGGCAATTTTTTCATAAGGTTAATAGGTTCATTTAATATAGAATTGCGATTTCAATATTGCTAAATTTTTTCGCAATAAAAAAATTTTTACTAAAAATTTATGCCAAATGGCATTTCATTCATATATTTGTATCCGACCTTTTACACTCCCAGACACCCTTAATCAATAATCCACACTATGGCAGACGATATCAATAAAAAGATTTCCATCGACGTACAGGTAAGTTCCGATGGACAGCAACAGGTAGATAATTACAAAAAAGCGTTTGATGATCTTCGTGATTCGGTTGGCAACCTGGGGAAACCTATTGCCGATCTTTCGAACAACATACGCTCGTTTGATAAAGACATCAATAAGCTCACTGAAACGGTATCGAAACTCAATTCTCGAAACCAGGATTTTGTATCAACGGGTGACAAAGTTTTAAATAAGCTTAAAGACCTTTATTCCTCCTATTCGACTCTAAAAGATATAATAACCGACACCGAGCTCGCCTCGGACGGCTGGGCCGGCGCTATAGCAGCCGGCGTGCTTGCCCTTATACAGTTTGCGCCAAAGATAGCCGACTGGATAAGCAGCTTGACCGAAGGCAATACCCGGCTTACGGCCTTAGCCAAGGCGATGAAAGACTATAATATTATTATGGGCGCCGTAAGCCAGGCACAGCAACAGGGGAATAATGACGCCCAGCAGGAACTGGTCCATTTAAACCTGCTTTATAAAGCTTCACAGGATCGCAAAGCATCGCTGCAGGATCGTAAAAGAGTTATTGCTGAACTGAAGAACGAATATCCGGCTTATTTTAAGAATCTGTCTGAGGAACAGATTATGACCGGGAAAGCGTCGAAGGCTTATAACGATCTTGCAAATTCTATTATTGCCGCGTCGAAAGCGAGAGCCGCAGAAGAAATAATGGTGAAAAATAACATAAGGCAATTTGGCAACAATGATACCCTTAAAAAGCTTACCCCACAGCTAATTGAATATAGCAAACAGTTGAAGCAGGCTCAAAAAGACTATGATGACTATACAGCTCATCCGCCCATTGGAGGAGGAACTGTGCCGGTAGACACGGAGGAATCTAACGATTATCAGAAACTTGCCGATCTGCGCGAGCTTGTAAAAAAAACCGCAAAACAAATTGCCGACCTTAAAACAGACAATAGTCTGCTTAATGGACAAAACAAGGCTTTGGTGGATTCGGTTATAAAAGACACGGAAAATTATGGTGTAACTGTGCTCAACGTTTCCAAACAGGCAAGTACTGCTCAGGTTAAAGCCATTAATACCACGACAACCACACAACAAGAAGCCCTGATCAAACAGTTACAGGCATCGCGCAGTATTTACGCGCAGGAAGCTCTTGATGAGAATAAACGGTATAATGAACAAAAGCAAAGGCTGGACAAGTTGTTGAAAGACAAAGAAATCAGCTTACAACAATATAACGATGAAGTTAAAAAGCTGGCTGCTGACCATAACGACGCCATTTCAGACTTGATCGACAAATATGTCAAAGATGATAAAACAAAGGACCAAAGCAAAGAATTGGTAGCGATGTCGCTCGGGGCCAAAGACATTGAAAATAAGATCAACGAAGTAAACGTGGTCAGGATCAATCGTGAGACCAAACTTCAGGATGATATATCTGAGGCTGCAAAAAAAGCCGCCAAAGAAAGGGCCGATTTTGAAAAACAAACCGCACAGGATGTTTCCAAGGCCACTTTTTCTATCATCACCAAAAGCATACAGCAGCAAAGCGAAGCCAGGATAAAATCGCTGGAAAACGAGAAAAATGCCGAATTAAGTAATACCAGTCTTACTTCGGCGCAAAGACTTGCTATACAGAATAAATACAAAAAACAGGAAGACGCTCTAAAACTCAAAGCGTTTAAAGAAGAGCAGGAAGCGTCAATAGCCCAGGCCATTATCAATGGTGCATTGGCAATTACCAAGGCCGAAGCCCAAACGGGCGTATTGGGCACTTTTGCCATACCGGCCATAATAGCGCAAACGGCCATCCAGATAGCTACCATTGCCGCACAAAAACCACCGGCGATGGCCAAAGGAGGCTACTTCCGCTCAGATGGCAAAGGTGCTGTATTACCTGGTTACAGCCGGACCGACAATACCAACGCCTACCTGCGTTCAGGCGAGGCAGTAGTTGTTTCCGAAGCCATGCGCGATCCCTGGGCTCGAAATTTAGTCAGCGCCATTAATGTGGCTTATGGCGGCAGGGACTTCTCGGTACCGAACCTGTCGCGCGGGTATGCTGTGGGCGGCATTTTTACCGATGGTGGCAATGCCAACCGGTATTACAACCAGCCTATGAATGACAATAAGAACCTGGCTAATACTATCGCCTACCAAATGATCAATAACTTTCCCCCCGTTTATGTGGATGTAAAAGACATCAACAACCAGCAAAACATCCTTGCCCAAACCATCAACCGGGTTAACCTTTAGTGAAGTCCTGACACTTGATACTCGCTACCAGAAATGAACATCACCCTTGCCAACACCTTATTCAACGACGGCATCTTCTCCGAAATGTATAAAGCCGGCTTTATAACCGATAAGATATTTATCTACCGCGAAATGTATTTATGGGTACATGCCCAGATACAAACGCGCGGCATCAGCAAAAATCAGGCGGTATTGGAAGCCGGTGGTAAATTTGGCCGCGACGAGCGTACCATCTGGCGGGCGCTGAATTGCTTTGAGGAGGAGTAAGAGAAAGCTTTGCCATTAGTATTTTTGCACTAAAACATCGGTAGGGATTTGTAATGCTTCGTGCAGCTTGCGTATCATATTGATAGAAAGTTTTCTCTTTTTATTTAATATTTCACTTACACGGCTTTTCAGTCCGATGATCTGTGCAAGGTCTTGATTATCGTAATTCAGTTGCTCCATTCTGAATTTGATGGCTTCAATAGGATCGGGCAGATCGATCGGGAAATGAGTATTCTCATAATTATCGATTAATACTCCTAATATTTCCAGTTCATCTCCCTCGGCGGTGTTAGCACCGGCGTCAAAGATAACCTCAAGCCTTTTAAGGGCATTTTGATAGTCTTGTTCTGTTTTTATTGGCCTGATATTCATAACTTATATGTTTTCTGCGTCTATCTTATCGTATTCGGCATGAGTGCCTATAAAACGTATCCACACCATTTGATATCTATAATTAATCCTAACTATGAGTCTGTAATGATTGCCTTTAATGTTAAATACAACCCTGTCATTGGCCAAAATACTCGCACTCGGGTATTCCACTTTAATATCATTGGGATGTTTCCATGCGCTTTTACCAGCCTCCAGATACCATGACTTTAAAACTTGCTCACTATCAGCATGCTTGTCCCAAAAATCACGCAGTGTACCTTTAGCAATGACCCTCATCAAAACAAAGATAAGTAAAAAGTTCCCAAAATGGGAAATGCCTTTAGAAAAATACTTCTATGCAGATGAAGACGCACCATTTGGCGGGTGCTGAATTGTATTGAGGAAGGCTGATCTTTACAAGAAATCATCATCGGTTTCCATATTTAGTATCCCACAAATTCAATTTTCGCATGTCATCGTCCCACCATTCCAGGTACTCGCCGCTTAATCCGCCGAAGTGATTTTTAAATGCTTAAGATAAGATCTTGCTTTTTGATTGCCTGATAAAGCGCTTATAAACAGCTTATCAGCGATTTCCATATTGACATTATTGATACGATTTGAGTTGCCTGAGGCTGCGTCTTTGTTTACAGCCTGTTCATATTGTTTCAGAGCCGATTGTATTTCCTGCTCCCCATATTTAGGTATCTGCCAATTAACCTGGAGATTGTTTACTGCTTTTCCGTTCTTAAAATAAACCTGCTCGATGGTCCAAACCGTCCATTTGTATTGCATGTTTTTACCCGTGGGCAAACTGCCTAACGTTTCAACTATCAGGGTGTCTTTATAGACATGCAACTGGCAATTCAGCACCGCCCGCCAAAATTTGATAACATGATTTTCACCACAGGCGGCAAGCACGAATTCGGAGTAAAATGTTCGGCCCTTAACAGTGTCTTTATAGCCGCACAAGGCAATGGATTTCCCATTTGATAACCGAAAAACTGTATCTGCCTTTTTATCCTTCGGATAACCAAACTCATTTGCAGGGCAATTGCAGTTTTGAGATTGCGCATAAGAGAAACCCGCCACCAGGCAAAAAAAAAGTGAATAAGAGTTTCATGTATGGCTACTTCGGTTCTAAATGATGAAATGTTATAATATCTCTTTTATTTATCATATCAGCCCTTGTCCTGTTCATATAGAACTTGTAATAAAAATTTGCCATGCTACTCATATTATGGCTATTCATGTATTGGTAAAGCTTCTTTACCAGTTTGTGGCTTTGCTCTTTTTCGCCTAACAAGATCAGCACCTTTATCTTTTCCGTTTCAACTACAAAAAGCTGCTTATTTTTCGCCGGCATCGTGTCAAGTACCTTGTT
>DASZVE010000061.1:0-38848 GCA_035547095.1 Mucilaginibacter sp. | reverse complement strand
CGCTCTTTTCAAATCCAGGTAGCGGCGGTAAGTTTGTCCAAAAACGCCCGCAAATCGCTTAAAAATGGCTGCCGCTTCGACACTCAGCGGTTGGGACGTGACCGCAAATACCATACCCTCAGCAAAAAAGAAATCGTTGTGGTGTTGTTTCCCGCCCCAGCTTTTCATGTCATATTTAATAGGGTAACCGGTAGAGTTATTGAGCGCGGTCATGTAATTAACCAAGTCATCACCTTCCAAAATATATTCGAAAGCAGGCTGTTTATTTTTCCAGGTTTCGTATAGCAACCCAAGCATTGGGTGAATAGCCGTATCAATGTGGCCAATAATGATTTCTTCTTTTTCGTCCTTGCTGAGTTTAGCGGTCCACAGCTCTATTATCCTGTTATCATCGGGAATGGCGATACCGCACCTGGCCATCCTGTCGATGCCCAGCCTGATGAGTTCATTAAACATCAGGGTTACGGTCTCACCTACGCCGGCGCTGTTATGCATAGCCATTGTTTTGCTGCGCACGCGTTCGAGTGCAGCTTCAATTTGTGCTTCGCGAGCCTGTGCTTCGGCCCTCGTCAGATCAAGATATCTTCGATAAGTAAGACCAAACACCGCGGCAAATTTTTCCAGAACCCGGCTGATCTCAGGTGAAAAGGGCGCATCGGTAAATGTAAACAGGCAGCCTTCATTAAACAGGAAGCAGTTGCAATACTGATTGGCGCCAGGCGCATCGTCACGCTGAATGTTTTTTTGCGCGTCATAATTTGGCGCATTCTTTATCACCTTGTAATAGTCGGCTAATTCTTTGCCTGCCAATTTGTAACTGAACGAGGATTTTTTTTGACGCCAGGCGTCCAGCAGGTAAAGCCATAAGGGGTGCGCATTCATATCCAGCCTGCCGGCCCCCCTGTTTACTTTACCGTCCGCTGATGAATTGGCCGACCATACTTCCATCTGCTGGGCCGTGTTGTCGATGATACAAATCCCGCACCTTATCGTAGTAATGCCAAGTTTATAAAGTTCGCTGAACATCAACGCGGTCGCATTGCCTACATCCTGGCTGTTGTGCATGGCCATAGCCGCCGCCCGCACCCGCTCCAGGCCCAGTTGGATCTGGCTTTCAAGCGCTTGTGCCTCAGCCTGCTGCAAATCGAGGAAGCGCGTATAAGTGCCTTCGAAAACCGCGGCAAATCTTTCCAGGAGTTTCAGGCTTTCTTCCGAGCGTTCTTCGGTAGATTGTACATTGATCAACCCTTTTGAAAAGAAGGCGACGTTTATAATTCGCCGCTTTTCACCTTTATTGAGCCTCGCGCCGCCCATGCGTTCGCGGTAGGATGCAAAATCATGGAGCTCTTTTCCGCTAAGGTCTATGACCAGCGACGTTTTCTTATGCTTCCAGGCGTCGTAAATCTTACGGGTTACATTCGGCTCATCAATTGAAAATTTGTAAACTTTATTCGTTTGGCTGCCATACATCGTAACCCAATATTCAATTACATGCTCTTTTTCGTTAATGATGCCGATAGTGGCCTGGTCGGGGTTTTCACCCAACTCTTTGAATTGCTGGAAAAGAATGAAAACTGTTTCGGCCAGTTCCTCGCTCTTTTGCATAGCCATCGTGCGGGCGCGTACGCGTTCGAGGGCAAGTTGAATTTGTGCCTCCCGCGCCTGGTCTTCGGCTTGTTTCAGGTCGTTAAAACGGGTGTAGGTTTGATCGAATACTTGTCCAAACCGCATCAATATATTATTCTCTGCTTCGGAATACGGGATACCATCATAATTATGGATTGTGAGGGCGGTATTTTTCATCAATGCCGATGATCTGACAAACCCGGGCCTGCTAAATATCGAAGATTTATTCTCCTCCGGAACCCCGGGTACATACTTAAAGAAATGTTCGAAAAAGCTATCCTTCTCCTCTTTTGAAAGCGCATCTACCAAAAGTCCCTCTTTTTTCTTTGCTTGATTAAAACGATCAAACACCGGATGTTGAATATACGGGACATGTATTTTCATCGGATATTTCCCGTGTGGCACAGCCAGCAAAAGATCAAGATCATCGGTTTCCTTGTAATTAAGGGCAAAATTGGCGACATCGATATCAAAATTCAATTGCTGTAGCTGGTCGAAAACCAGCTGAATAACCTCAACCAATTCCTCACTATGCTGCATGGCCATCGTACGTGCCCGAACGCGCTCCAGCGCCAGTTGAATTTGTGATTCCCGGGCCTGCTCTTCAGCGTTTTGGAGGTCGAGAAAACGTGTATAGGATTGCTCAAATACCTTGGAAAAACGTTTAAGAATATCGTTTTCATCATCAGTAAATTTTCTGCCGTTATGGTTGACGATGAAGATGCTTGTATAATTTGAAACGGCAACGGACCTTGTATAATTGCCTTCACCTTCAAGCACGGCTTTTTGTTCTTCTAACGGAATTGCAGACCATGGTTCGTGTTTAAATAACTCAGTGAAGTATTCTATCTTTTCTTGCCGTGAAAATTCTTCAGTGAAAAAGCCCCGTCCTTGTTTAATGCCGTTAATAAGATTGGTGCAAAAAGTCATATTAAAATCGGGCACCAGGATTTCCGTTGCAGTATCGGCTGTACCACCGGAACCCCATACATACAGCTTATCGGTTATATCTTTATTAATAGCAATAAAAGAGCCACCAAAAATAGAAATGTTCAGTTTGAGCAATTCTTCATGCACAGTGTGAATAACCAATTGTATCTCGGATGTATGATACATGGCCAGGCTTTTTGACCTCACACGCTCCAATGCTGCTTCTATCTGCGCTTCCCGGGCCTGCTCTTCAGCTTGCTTTAAGTCGAGGAAACGGCGGTAGGTCATTTCAAATGCCTTCGTAAATCGCATCACCATTTCCTCCTGCGATTTGGTTAAATGTTCGCTGCCAATAATAAAAATGTATCCCTGCGCGAAATTAAAAGCATAGATCACGGCTTTCTTTGGAGACACTTCCAAAAATGCTTCAACCGAAAAAGGGTGATCGAAATTATGCGCTGCAAAGTGGGCTTGTACTTTCCCGGCGATATAGGTTTGATGCTTCAGCGTGGCTTCTTCGTCCAATACGAGTTTGCTAAAAGCTTCCTGCTTTTTCCAGCCTGATAAAATGACCCGCATAACTTCTGTTTCAGTGTGGGGCAGATCGAACGGAACAGGATTAAGCTTACCGTCGACCGGGTTGATGCTGTAATAAGCAGCGCTTTTTTCGTCCGTGGCCATTATGGAATAAGTGACAGCCATGCTTTTAATACCCAGCCCGGTCAATTCTCTGTATAAAAGCTCCGCGGCATCCAATAGCTGATCCGTTTTGTGCATGGCCATTGCACTTGCACGAACTCGTTCCAGTGACAGCTCGATCTGTGCTTCACGCGCTTGCGCCTCGGCTTTTTGCAGGTCGAGAAAACGGGTATAGGTTTGCTCGAATACTTTTGCAAAACGCGTGAAGATTTTTTTCGCTTCGGGCACCCGTTCATAAGTGATGAACAATAGGTTTCCGTGTGAGAAATTAGCTATGTGATTGATCTGAAAATCAGGAAGACTTACGCCGCGTTGTTCGTTTAAACTGGTGACTTTTTCAATATCCGGAAGCGAAATAATATATTGATAATGGGCTTTTAACTCGTCCCCGCCCAACTCTTCAAACCAAAAATCTTCCCCCTTCTCCCTGGATTCGCGGAATTTAATAAATGTGGCATGTTCTGTCAGCGGTACTTCAAAAGGCGGCTGCAACAGCCCTTTATTACTCATCCAGCATGTGGCAGTTCTTGCGCCTTTTGACCAAACATTATAGCCACAGCTCCACGAGGGTATCCCCAGCGATTGCACTTGTTCAAACATTAAGGACGCGCAGTCGGCCAATTCCTCGCTCTTTTGCATGGCCATGGTGCGGGCACGCACCCGCTCTAGTGCCAGTTGTATTTGTGACTCGCGGGCTTGTGCCTCGGCTTTTTGCAAATCGAGGAACCGGGTGTAGGTGTAGCCAAACATATCAGCGAATCTCTCCAACACGCGGATAGCATCCCGCGAAGGCGGTTCATGTGTCGTATAATTTATCCAGCCTGCCGGGAAACAGGCGACAGTATGCGTTCTTCGGTCTTTTAACAGATCGTCCCTGATAATGATTTTCATTTCTTCACGGCAAAAACGGACCCATTCCTCCAATTCTTCCCCCCGCAGATCAATGCTTACAGACTTTGCCTCGGCTTTCCAGGCGGCAAACATTTTTGACAGGGTCGTTTGTTCGCTTAATCGCGCCTTAAAATTGACATTGATTTGGCCGCCTTCCTGGTCCGTGGCCCAAAAATTAACCGTACCGGCCGCTTCATCAGGAATACCGATCGATATTCTTGCAGGTCCGTCTCCTAACTTTGTAAGCTGGCTGAACAGTACCGCAGCTGTTTCTGCTAACTCATCACTTGTGTGCATTGCCATTGTTCTGGCGCGAACACGTTCCAGGGCCAATTGAATTCGCGATTCGCGCACCTGTTCTTCGGCCTGTTTCAGGTCGCTGAAACGCGTGTAGGTTAGGTCAAATACCTGGCCGAAACGAGCAAGAATTTCTCGGTTTTCATCACTTAAAGGCTCAAGGCTGGCCACATGTACGCATCCAAAGTTGCCGTACGCAGCGGATATAACCAGGCTTTCTGAGCTTCTCATGCCTGCCTGTACTTCCGGCGGCAGTGTTTTTAGTTCGGTTTCACTGAACAAATAATCGTCAAGTATCAATTTTTCCTGCCCTTTAAGGGCATATTCCCATTTTGTATCCCGTTCTTTCCAGGCTTTAAACGCGCTTTTAAAATAGGAAAGCTCCTTGTATTTTATAAAATAGGACGCAGGCGTTTTATCATCTTCGATATTTGCCATCCACCATCTTCCCGAATAAGTTTCCTCCTCCAGGATGTTTATAATGCATCGCGTGAGCGCAAAATCAAGTTTGGTTAGTTCTTTGAAAACAGCGCGTACTAACTCGGCGAGCTCACCGGAGTTTTTCATAGCCATGGCCCTGGACCGCACTTTTTCAAGCGCGCCTTCTATTTCAATTTCCCGGTTCTTCCGTATCAGATCTGCTTCCAGCCGGGCGTTCCTTAACTGCAGCTCCTCAATTTGTTCAGTGGTCATTGTTCAATTGATTGGAAGCGATATGATAAATTCCGAGCCTGCGCCTTCTGTACTGTCAATTTTAATGCTTCCTCCATGCCCCTTCACAACAATATCATAACTTAACGACAGTCCCAATCCAGTCCCCTCGCCGGTGGGCTTGGTGGTAAAAAACGGTTGCATGATCTTATCCTTAACTGAATCGGGAATACCGGTGCCATTGTCTTTCACATGGATCTCTATTGTGCCATTATTCCTAAGGGTGCTTAGTTCGACGGTGGGCTTATATCCCGCCTCCGCTATTTTCGCTTTCTTATTGACGGCATAAAACGCGTTATTGATCAGGTTAAGCAGCACACGCCCAATATCTTGCTGCACCACATTTACCTTCGGCAGATTCGGGTCGAAATGCGTCGCCATT
Organism: Mucilaginibacter sp.; assembly: GCA_035547095.1. GTDB lineage: Bacteria > Bacteroidota > Bacteroidia > Sphingobacteriales > Sphingobacteriaceae > Mucilaginibacter. The sequence continues at coordinate 33,312 of DASZVE010000061.1, read as the reverse complement.
TCCGCGTTGAATGATTTGTCCTTTGCCCGCAAACCATGGAATGACAGTTTAAAGAACTCATCGGCCAACACGTTCAGGTTGGTTTCCTGCTTTTCGCCGGTACTTGCCCTGCTGTGCTGCAACATGCCCTTTACAATAAAATCGGCGCGCTTGCCATGCTGGCTTATTTTTTCCTGGTTAGCCTTGATGTCTTCTGCCAGCGATCTTACTTCTGCCAGGTTGCCTTTATCTATCTGCTGCTCCATCTCGTCGATCAGCTCGGTATTCACCTCGGAGAAGTTATTAACGAAGTTCAGCGGATTCTGTATTTCGTGCGCTATGCCTGCAGTTAGCTCACCCAGTGAGGCCATTTTTTCAGACTGGATCAGCTGCTTCTGCGTTGTTTTAAGGTCCGATACTGTTTTTTCCAGGTCCCTGCGCTGTGTTTCTATTTGCTCGTTTTGCCGCTTAAGTACAACGTTGGCTTTTTTGCGCTGGCCGTTGGCATACAATAAGATGATCGCAATCAGCAGGAAAACACCGATAACGCCCAGCAGCGCATAAAAGCGCACCCGGTTCTGGTAGGCTATTTCGGCGGTTTGCGCTGCCTGTTTGCGCTGTTCTTCGTTGTAGGCCAGGTTTTGTACCTGTAATGTCTTCTGCTGACTAAATAAGCTGTCTTTGGCCTCTTGCGTTACCTGCTGATAATAGAAGGCATTTTTGTAATCGCCTTTTAACTTATATTCGTCCGTCAGAAGGGTAGTGGTTCGTTGTACCTGGTCGGGATTGCGGTCGAGTTTAGCTTGCTCCAGCGCTCTTTTGGCATAAGCTATACAAGAGTCGGTTTGGCTGAGCCTTTGGTAAGCCTCCGCGATCCGCCTGTAATCCTCGCTGCGCAGGTAGTGGTTGTCACGGGCAGACGAATCGGCCAGGCTGTTTTTGTAGAAATTAATTGCTTCCTGCATATTGCCTTTCTTGAATTGGATAATTCCGGAATTGCGTATCAGGTACCCCAGGTTTTTTTTGAGATTCTTTTTTACCGCCAGGTTGTAGGCTGCCTGGTTGAACCATGCCGCCGAATCGAGCCGGTTCATATCAAGATATTGCCTGGCGATGTTATTAAGGGCTACCAGTAACAAATCGTTGTAATGGTATTTCTCTACAACATTCTTGAAAGAATAATAATTGTCGAGCGATTTTTTGCTGTCTTTTAGCGTGGAATAGGTGAGGCCTAGCGTGTTGTAACAGGAAGCGACAACGCGCATCTCGTTCAGTTTCAGGGCCTCGGGCAGCGTCTCAAAGGTTGTTTTTAGTGATCCCGGGAGGTCTCCGCTGATGTTCTGAAATGTGGCTACAGCGGCCAGGCATCGTACCTCGCCTTTTTTAAAGCCGATCTTGCGCGCCAGCGCAAGGCCCTGCTGAGCGCATATCATTCCCGAGTCGGTGTTGGTTGTAAGGTAGTCGCTGGTGCTTTTCATCATCAGCAGCATTACCAGCGTGGTGTCCTGCTTGTTTTTTTGATAAGCTTTTTGAAGACTGTCAACTTTGCTTACCTGGGCCGCAGCAATATGGCAGCAAATTATTGTCAAAATCGAAAAAAGAAGGATTTTTTTCATCATGTGATCGGGCAGGGTGAATAAGTAAGCCTAAAGATAATTAATCCGCCTGAATATCATGATTTTAAAAAAATCTATTGGAGTAGGGGTCGGGAAAGCGTCCCCGGTGCAATCGGCACCGGGGACGTAGCTATTCCATCGATATAAAGTTTAGATTAGGCTATTAGTTCGGCTGGTCCGGGGCATTCTCGCGCTGGCATCACAATATTTCGCTTCGCTATTGGGTTGTAATCGTGATAGAATTTTTACTTAAATTCTATTACTTAATACATAAACAAATTTATTTACTTGTGATTAAAATAAAATGACCCGAAAGGACTATTGTTTATATGTGATTTTTTTTGTATAAAAATCGGTAAACACTGCACGATTGATTAACCGTACGCGCGCGTTACACTTCTTTCAGCGGCACTTTAAGGGAAATATTGGTGCCATTCTCCGATCTGATCGTAAGCCTTCCACCTATTCCGGCTGCTCTCTCTTTTATATTCCTCATACCCATGCCCGTTGCGTTGAAAGTGTGGTCCCTGATCTTTTCATGGTCAAAGCCAACGCCGTCGTCCGAGATATTGATCGTGAGATGTTTTGCTGAAATATCAAAAGACAGCTCCGCACGGGTTGCCTGGGAATGTTTGATAATATTCTGCCCGGCTTCTTTGACGATGAGGTAGATATTGCGCCGTACGAAACCGCTGAGCATGATATCCGGAATATGATCGGGGATATTTACCTGGAGGTCGATAGCGGTAAACTCAAATTGCTTACGGCAATTTGCCTGTATAAAGAACAGAAGATCCTCAATCATGTCGTTCTCGGTATTAAGGCTCCAGATCACTTCTCTTATTTTGGCCGACAAATCGCTAACCATGTCGGTTATGCGTTCTTTTTGACGTTTGCCTTCATCCTGGTAACTGGTATATAATTTGAGCGCCGATAAGCCCGCGCCAATATCGTCGTGTATTTCGCTGCTGATGCGGTGGCGCTCCTCCTGGACGGCCAGTTCTTTTTCATATTCAATCCGCTGTTCTCTCAGCACGTTGAGGTAATACCGCCTTGATAAAACGAAAATTACTCCCGCTATGATCAAAATCCAGGCGCCCACCGCCCACCATCGCTGCCACCAGGGAGGCAGTAGCCTGAAGCTGACAGCCAGGGGCTGGCTTGATAGCCCGGTTTGGGGTTTAATCGCCATGGCCTCGAAAGTATAGCGTCCGGGCATTAACGAAGCCAGGTGAAAACTTCTTTCGCCCGGCCGGCTGTAGCTCCAGGGTGACGAGTCGTTTACTTTCAGCCTGTATTTGATCAGGATATCCCTTGCGTTAAATAAATACGGTGTGCCGACATTTATTTGTACGTCGTTAAGCGTATGCGGCAATATCAGGTTGTTTATGTTTCCTGTATCCCGGCCATTCAATAACAACGAGGTAAGATAAATATTCAGTCCGCTTGCAGCGCGATTTTCCGGCGGCAGCTTACACAGGCCTTTGTCGGTCGACATAAAACACTGGTCATTAAATTCACAGGCATCGTGCACCACAGCGTCATTATTGCCAGGAAAAGCATATTTATCGGTTAGTTTCAACGTTCTGAGGTCAAATATCTGCAATGATCCTCCTGCAAAGACCCACAAATCATCGTTAACGACTTTAGCTTGTAATATACTATTAGATATAAGGCCGTGTTCTGCCGTTAAGTGTGTTACGCCCTTGGCCGATATAATAAGTATGCCATTGTTAAATGTACCCGCGATTATATCGTCTTTATAGGTAGCCAGGCAGGAAACATAGACTGGGTTGTGTTTGTAGTAGAACGGAAGCATACCCCGGCTGTTAATGCTGTACAGGCCATCTTTGAAGGAAGCCCAGATGGTTCGCGTATGCTCCGCATAGCATACCGCCCGGCAACGTTTGCGTACCAGCAGCATCGGCTCTCCCTGGTAAAGATCATTATTGAACCCGCTGAAATCTTTTTTAAACTTAAGTTCCCACCTTGCGAAACCGTCTTTGCATGTGGCTTTATCAGGTAACACCACCAATCCTTTAGCACCGGCAAACGCCATCGCATTTCCGATAGCGATAGTCTGCCTTGTGGCATTGACAAATTCAATTTGCCCGATCTGATGCGTAACAATATTATATAAATAGGTGTTGACGGCGGTGCAGATAACAAGCCTGTCATTTCCAATTTTCTGGATATAGCTGATGCCGCCGAATTTATTATGCAATACCGTGAGCAAGACAGTACTGTTGTTCTCCGGATCGAAAGTGAAAACGTCGCCGTTTTGTGTGCCAAGAAATAATTTTTTGCCGCACGGAGTGATGCACCGGATAATGTCACCGTTTTTAAAACTAAAAACATAAGATTTTCCAAGCAGGTCCTGCTTGCCTGTATCTGTGAACAAGCCTTGTTGTACACTGCCATACCAGTTATGGCCTTCTTTATCTACAGTCGCGCAACTTAGATTATAACCGCTGACCGATAAATTCTTCCCGTTGACGAACGTCACGCTCGAATTTGTTGTATTGACCCAATACCTGTCCTTTAAGACCGTTATGGTATTAATAAAACTATTGTATTGTTTTTTTTCACACATTTTTAGCTTCCCCTCAACGTATAGGATCTTGAATACGACATTAGCAGGATTGGCGAAAAAAAACATGGTATCCCTGAACGATCGTGTGCAAAATGCGGTACTGTTCTTTTGAATATCGGAAAGAATATCGGTGTTTAAATTGATCAGTTTCAATCCCCGGCCGGGTTCGTAGCTGTACCAAAGTCCGCTGCCATACGCAATTACACGGTTATTAGCGATAGTAAGCGTCGAGGTGCCTTTTGCCCGTTTATCCGCGCATATTTCATAATGACATTTCAGCGTGCGTGTATCGCAGATAAATAGGCCTTTTTTAGTTGTAGCGACGAGCAAATCGTTCAGCAGAACGACGCGCGGAAACACATCCTCATTTGCGCTTTGATACGCATCCAGTTTCGCCATGTGGCCGTTCTCGATATAGAGTATCTGCCCGGTAAAGTTATTGCACCAAATTCGGCCAAAGCGGTCTTCAATGATGCCAGTAGTGCTGAGCGACGATTGCTGCGGCGTTGCGAAGTTTGTAAAACTAATTCCGTCGTATTTTGAAATGCCTGCATTGTGCGATATCCACAAAAAACCCTTACTATCGGTATACAGATCATATATCTCTTTCGAAGGCAGCCCTGGTATATTTATAAGCTGTTTTTGTTGCGGAAAGGCATTGGTGACCGAACAAAAGATCAGTAAAAAAAATATACCGTAACGCGCCAGCCGATTGTTCATGCGGATGTTTGGAACGAAAATTATTAAATTTTCGTTATTTTAAAACAATTTTTCCACCATTGCGCTATGATAAGCGTTTCTATAGTCGAGGACCACAACGAATTCAGGCAGGTACTGGCCGGTTTTATAAGCTCGCAACCGGATTTCAGGCTGGCAGGGGTGTATTCCAATGCCGACGCCGCTGCAGAAGGTTTATTGGCCGATCAGCCGCAAATTGCCATTGTTGACATACAAATGCCGGGTATCACGGGTATCGAACTGATAAAAAAGATCAGAAGTTCGATTCCTTCCACGCAGTTTTTAATCTGCACGTCGCATTTTGATAACGACAGCATATTTCAGGCGCTGAAGGCAGGCGCCTCGGGCTATATCTTAAAAGATTCTGACAGCGCGACCATACGAAACGCGGTTATCGAACTCTTTAATGGCGGAGCGCCGATGAGTCCGTACATAGCCCGCAAAGTGATCAGCCATATCCGAAATATTGATGATACGAGCGACGACCATGGACTCACCCTGCGTGAAAAGGAAGTATTGCAATTACTTGCCAAGGGATTACTTTATAAAGAGATCGCTGATAGCTTATCCATCAGCGTAATCACAGTCAAAAATCACCTAAAAAATATCTACGCCAAATTGCACGTGCAAAATAAGATCGAGGCCCTTAACAAATACAAGGCGCTATAACAACTTATGTTAAAGGTTGTTCGGAGTTAACCTTAAAAAAACCTTAACTTTTTGCTTAAGGCTAATAACCCGCTTTCGCTGCAAACAAGTTACCCGACTGATTGGTTGATGTACTACGTTCACCGAACTAATACATTTTAATATTTACCAAAAACCGCAGGTTGGAAAAATTCGGACGCATAGCTCTTAAAACTATTTTGTGGATCATCGGGAGTGTACTTTTCCTGGTGCTGCTAATCATTGTGCTTATCCAGGTGCCTGCCATTCAAAATTATCTTAAAAACAAGGCGGTTGCTTTTATCGAGGGTAAGATACATACCAAAGTAGTTATTAACCACTTTTCGCTCGGCCTTCCCAAGCTGATCGATCTGCAAGGCGTCTACTTCGAAGACCAGAAAAAGGACACACTGCTTGCGGGCGACAACCTCAAGGTCGACATCAGCATGTTGCAATTGCTGCATCATAAGGTTGAGGTGAACGAGATTGACCTGGACGGTATAACGCTTAATGTAAGCCGCGGGCCCGACAGCGTCTTTAATTTCGGGTATATCGTCAAAGCATTTGCGGGAGCGCAGAAAAAAACGCCGACGCCAACCGATACTACGGCTTCGATGAAGTTCTCGGTTGGTAAAGTGGCCCTCGATAAGATCAGGATATCCTATAAGGACGCGATAACAGGCAACGACGTAAAATTTTTCCTCGGCCACTTTGATACCCGCATCACCGACTTTAATATGGACAAGATGAAATTCACCATTCCGAAGATCACCCTGTCCGACGTGGATGCGCGGATCATACAAAAACCGGTAAATACCGCAACGCCGCAAGCAGCGCCAACGGATACCACCGCGAAACCGATGACCCTCGCCCTGAAATTGGGCACTATCGATGTCTCGAAGATAAAAGTTGACTATAAAAGCAATCAAATGTCGACTAATCTGAACCTCGGTAAGCTGCTGATAGAAATGGATAAGATCGACCTGAAAAATCAGAATGTCGGCATCAAAACTATCGAGCTGGACGATACCCGCGCCGGTGTTGCCCTTGCAAAACCCGAAAATGTTAAGCAAAAGGTGGTAAAAGCGGTCAGGAAACTCGATACCATAGTGGCTTCGCCGCAAACCGGTAAGGGCTGGAGGACGGCTATAGCTAAAATAGCTTTCAGTAACGACGAAATACGTTTTGATAACAACGCCCAGGCGCCCATAGCTCAGGGACTCGACTTCGGCCATATGAATATCCGCAACCTGAACGCCGACCTGGATAACCTGGTTTATAGTCCGGATACGATTTCGGGCAAGATAAACCAGTTTACTTTTGCCGACAAAAGTGGCCTGGATATCAGGAACTTTCATACGAGTTTCATGTATGGCCCAAAAAATGCTTATCTGAACGACCTGTACCTGGAAACGCCGCAGACCATTCTTCAGAGAACAATACAGGTGAGTTACCCGTCCATTGCGTCGTTGAGCAGTAATTTAGGCAGGCTTTTCGTTAATGCCGATCTGAACGGCAGCCGCCTTGGATTAAAAGACGTTGTGTTGCTCGTTCCGTCTATGGCATCCATGGAACCGTTTAAACATTCGCCGAACGCGGTTTTCAGGATCGACGGGCGCGTCATAGGCAATGTTAATGACCTGCGCATACCCAATTTGGAAATAAGCGGCCTGAACAGCACTCATATTAAGGCATCTGCCACGATCAAGGGCCTGCCCGATGTGAAAAGATCTTATTTCGATCTGAATATAGCGGACCTAAATACTGGCAGCGCCGACATAGCAAAACTGGTTTCACCGGGCATGCTGCCGTCGTCTGTCAGTGTTCCTTCGGCGTTGAACCTGAAAGGCTTTTTTAAGGGCAGCATGTACAATTTTAATACCCGGCTAAGCCTGCGCTCCTCCGACGGAGCGGTCGACCTGGATGCCAGCATGAAGAACGGTAATCAAAAAGGCCACGAAGTATATTCCGCAAATATCAAAACCAATAACCTAAATGTCGGCGCGCTGACCAAACAGCCCAAAACCGTTGGTAATGTTACGCTATCGATGAACGTAAAGGGCGTAAGCACCGACCCGAAGAAAGCCATTTTGCAGCTGAACGGCGATGTCGCGAGCGCTTACCTGGAAGGATACACCTATAAAAACCTGGCGCTGAAAGCAACGGCCGGGAATGGTAAATACACGGCTTCGGCTAAAATGGCCGATCCTAATATCACCTTCGCCCTTAACGGCAAAGCCGATATGAACAAGAAATACCCGGCCGTGGATGCTACTCTAAATATCGACAGCATAAACCTGCAAAAGCTTAACCTGAGCAAGAATCCTATGACCATTCGGGGAAAATTGGTGGCCGATGCGCCCACAGCCGATCCGGGATATTTGAACGCCAAAGTCACACTCACGAATCTGCTGGTGGCGCAGAAGAAAAATGTGATCAAACTCGATACGGTAAAATTGGTATCTACAGCCAATGCCGATAGCAGTACGCTGCGGCTGAAAGCGCCTATGCTTTCCGCTCATTTGGCCGGCAAGTATAAGCTGAACGAGATAGGAGCGGCCTTGCAGGACCTGATCAGCAAATATTATAACACCGGCGTAGCCAAAGCAACAACAAAGGCCAAGCCAAACTATTCGCCAGAGCATTTCGCTTTTGACATACGATTGGTTAAGACCCCGCTGGTCGAACAATACGCCCCCGACCTGAAAAGGCTCGACCCGGTAATTATTAAGGGCAATTTCGATAGTCGCGCCGGTACGCTGGTGGTTAATGGCTCCATGCCAAAAGTGGTATATGCCAGCGAACTGATCGACAATGTTAAGCTGGGAATTAACACTGCCAATAATGCGCTTAATTATAACCTTTCGGCCGACCGAATCAAGGCGTCGTCTTCGCTTGATCTTTTGTATACCAGCGTGTCGGGAAGCGCGCAAAATAATAAGATGAACGTCAGTTTACGCATACGCGATGCGGCCAGGAAGGAGCGTTTTCGTATAGCCGGCGTATTCAGCGTGTTGCCGGATGAATACCGTTTCAGCTTCCTGCAAAACGGGCTGCTGCTCGACTATACCCCCTGGACCGTCAGTGCGGATAATGAACTTGAATTTGGCAGTAAAGGAATACTTGCACACAATTTTTCGATCAGTAACAGCAACCAGGTGCTTAGCATTAACAGCGACGCACAGGCGATGAATTCGCCGATTACCGTTGGCTTTAAGAATTTCAAAATTGAAACGCTGACCCGCGCCGCACAGCAGGATTCGCTGCAGGTAGGAGGGGTGATCAATGGTGAGGCGCATATCCGCGACCTGCAAACCGGTATGCACTTTACTTCGGCCCTTAATATTCATAACTTCAATTTCAAGGGCGATACCGTAGGCGACGTCGCGCTTAAAGTGAATAATCAAACCGCCAACGCCTATGCCGCCGATGCGCGGATAACAGGTAAGGGCAACCAGGTAAACCTGAACGGCCTTTACTATACTCAGCCCGCGGGTACATTCGACCTGAACCTGGATATAGCCAGGCTGAATATGAAAAGCATCCAGGGATTTACTTTCGGCAGCATAAAGGATGCGAAGGGCGATATAACCGGCAAGCTAAAAATAACAGGTACAACCTCGGCGCCGGTTATCCGCGGCGATGTTGGGTTCAACCAGGTGGGCTTCAATGTTGCCATGCTCAATTCGTATTTTACGATGCCCAAAGAGACGATTACATTCAACGACCAGGGCGTACAGTTCAATAATTTTACAATGGTCGATTCGCTAGGTAATAAGGCCGTCATTGCCGGGACCGTGTTTACCAAAAATTATACAGATTTCGACTTCGGCCTGAATATTACGACGAACGATTTCAGGGTGATCAATTCGACGCAGGAGAACAACAAGCTTTACTACGGCAAATTGTACCTGAACAGCAGGATAACAATCAGGGGCGACATTGACAAACCCGTGGTCGACGCCAATCTTACCGTAAATGGCAAGACCGATCTGACGATAGTTTTACCCCAAAACGATCCGGGAATTGAGGATAGGCAGGGCGTGGTCGAGGTGATCAATCCCAATGAGCCGAAAGCAGACTCATTATTCCTGGCGCATCAGCTTGACTCGCTGCGAAAATCCGACGTAAAGGGGCTCGATGTTTCGGCGACGATTCATGTGAATAAGAATGCCCGGTTTACCGTGGTGGTTGACCCGCGCAACGGAGATATTGTGAAACTGCGCGGCGCGGCTCAACTGAATGCCGCTATCGATCCCAGCGGAAAAATAAACCTGACAGGTACTTATACCGTCGAAAGCGGTTCGTATAACCTCGCATATGCAACGGTAAAACGTAAATTCGTTTTCAAAAAAGGCAGTACCATTACCTGGGCGGGCGATCCCACCACGGCGACCGTCGACCTGACCGCTATCTATGTGGCCAATGTGCCGCCTATCGACCTGGTGAGCGATCAATTGGGCAACACGCAAAATGCCACAATGTATAAGCAAAAGTTGCCCTTCAACGTCGACCTGTCGATGAAAAACCAATTGCTGAAACCCCAGATCAGCTTTGACATCGTTCTTCCCGACAGTACATACACGGTGTCGCCGGACGTGATCTCGACCGTCAATACCCGGCTTGATCAGATCAGGCAGGACACCAACGAAATGAATAAGCAGGTGCTCGGCGTGCTGGTGCTTGGACATTTTATCGGCGACAACCCGCTGCAGAGCCAGGGCGGAAACACAGGCGTGGAAGGTATGGTTCGCAACAGCGTGAGCAGTTTGCTCTCGGATCAGTTAAATAAACTCGCTGGTAACCTGATCGCAGGGGTGCAGCTTAGTTTCGACCTGACCTCAGGCGCCGACTATTCGACCGGCGTACAGCAGAACAGAACGGACCTGAATGTCGGACTCACAAAGAAATTTCTTAACGACCGGATAACGGTTACGGTAGGCAATAATTTTAACCTGGAAGGACAGAACCAGCCCGGTCAGAAATCGACCGACATAGCGGGTAATATTTCGGTTAATTACATGCTTACCAAGGACGGGCGCTATAGAATCCGAGCTTACCGCAAAGATGAATTCATCGTGATCGAGGGTGAAGTGGTTGAAACCGGCGTTGGCTTCTCGCTTACTTACGACTATAATAGGTTCAGGGAATTGTTCGCCAAAAAATCAAAACGCGACAAAGACCTGGAGAAAAAATACAAACAGGAGCAGAAAGAGAAAAAGCAACAACAAAAAGAAGCTGATCAGCAGGCTGACGAAAACGCCTCGGGCGTTACAGAGCCTGTTGAGCAGCCAAAGAATTAAAAAATATCCGTAATGACGAGGCACAGATACCTTTACTTATTGATGGTCGTTTTTATAAGCTCGTGCAGTACTACCAAGTACCTGGCGCCCGGCCGGAAATTGTATACCGGGGCAAAGGTTAATATTACGGATAAGAATACAACCAAAAGCGAAGCCGGCGACCTGAAGGATGAGATGGAAGGGCTGCTGAGGCCAAAACCCAACGCAACAATATTGGGCCTGCGGTTCAAACTATGGGTTTATTTTAAAACCAGAACGAATAAAAAGAAAGGGCTTCGGCATTACCTGAATACGCATTTCGGCGAGCCTCCGGTGCTGGTAAGCTCGGTCGACCTGGATAAGAATGCACATATTTTACAAAGCCGGCTGCAGAACGAAAGTTATTTCCTGGCTCAGGTCAATGGCGACACGGTTAGCAAGAAAAAAACTTCCAAGGCGATATATACCGTCCAAACCGGACCGGCATATCACTATCGAAAAATCGGTTTCCCCACCGGCGACGATGATCTTGATACGGCTGTTGCGGGCACTTCGCCGAAAACATTGCTGAAACCCGGCGATAAATTTAACCTCGATATTATTAAGGCCGAACGGGTTAGGATAGATGCAAGGCTAAAAGAAGAGGGCTTCTTTTATTTTGCGCCTGAAGACCTGATCATGCGGTATGACAGTACTGTAAAGAATCACCAAATTGATATGTATGTAACGATAAAGCCAGCAACGCCCGATGAAGCGCGGTGGATTTACCATGTCAGGAATATTTATGTTTACCCGAATTATTCATTAAAGGACACGTCTTTAAAGCAGGATTCGGCCGTAAGATACCGGTGGTACAACGTTGTCGATCCGAAAAATACCATTCATCCTTATGCTTTCAAAAATACGGTGCTGCTGCATCCGGGGGATATCTACAACCGTACCGAGCACAACAATTCACTAAGCCGGTTTATCGAGCTTGGCCCTTACAGGTTCGTTAAAAACCGTTTTGAAGACGTTACACCCGACTCGGCCCTGCTTGATATTTATTATTTCCTGACACCGCAAAAGAAGAAGTCGCTGCAAGCCGAGATCCTTGTGCGCCAAACCTCGGCCAATTACGATGGAACCCAGTTGAATTTGAATTTCAGGGACCGCAATACTTTTAAGGGAGCTGAATTGTACACCCTGAATTTCTCGGCCAGCCGTGATGTACAGTTTGGCAAGTACAACGCGGGCTATAATGTTTACCAATTCGGCGTGAAGCCCACACTTTCCTGGCCGAGGTTTATCAGCCCTTTTAATTTTAATTCGGACAATGCTTTTATCCCACGGACAAACTTTAGCCTCGGGTATACCCTTATCGACCGATCCAAACTTTACAACCTCAATTCATTTATGGGCTCGTGGGGGTACACCTGGAAACCGGGGCTGCACACGCAGCACGAGTTCGACCTGCTGTCGGTAACCTATGTCCAGCCGTCGAATGTATCAAAAATATATACCGACAGCATCAGCAAAACCGGGAACCCGGCGCTGGCGCACGTTATCGATAAACAGTTTACGTTCGGCCCGTCGTATAGCTATACTTTCACCAACACCACCGAAGATCAAAAGGTAAATACGTATTACTACAGCAGCAAACTGAGCCTGTCGGGCAACTTGCTGGGTATCGTTACTGGCGCCGACACGCTTCATGGCAAGGTTAGCAAGCTTTTCGGTACGCCTTTTAACCAGTATATCAAGCTCGAGAACGAAGTCAGGTATTTCCACAAATTAAGTACCAACAGCAAACTGGCTACGCGCTTAATGGTCGATGTTGGCCTGCCTTATGGCAACTCGACTATTCTGCCTTATACGCAGCAATTTTTTATAGGCGGAGCGAACAGCCTGCGCGGTTTCCAGGCACATTCCATCGGCCCGGGAACCTACATCATTCCCGAGGAGTTAACCACGGGTACAAATTTTCTTCCCGACGAATCCGGCGATATCAAGATCGAAGCCAACGTGGAGTACCGCGCTAAATTGTTCAGTGTGGTCAACGGCGCGCTGTTTATGGATGCCGGCAACATTTGGGACATGCGCTCACATCCCGACCTGCCCGGCGCCGCGTTCAGCTTCACACACTTTATTAACCAGATGGCTGTCGACTGGGGTTTTGGTCTTAGGTTCGACTTCACCGTGTTGCTGCTCCGTACCGACCTGGGTTTCCCCGTGCGATACCCTTTCCCGGCCGGCCAGCCGTATAAATTTAACTTTCATAGCCCGGTGCTCAACCTGGCCATTGGCTATCCGTTTTGATTCGGTTTGCGGCAGATGGAGCGTATAATAAACGCGTCTAACCATTTTATAGACTTACGCGTCCTTGACCCATTAACGCCGTGCTAACTTAATTCCGGTATACTAAACGCTTATTGTTTTTTGGCGTAATTACGAAATTGTATTTGGACAATTGAAAAATTTGTCTCATGTTTGTAGTGTACTATTATACTAATACACTAATATGATTCAAGTTCAGGATCTTGATTTTTGGTATAAAAAGGCGAGGCCGGTGTTCAAAGATCTGAGCCTTTCCCTGGTTCCCGGGCACATTTATGGCCTGCTGGGAAAAAATGGTTCAGGTAAATCGACGCTGTTAAAGTGTATCGCGGGGCTTTCATTTCCTTTGTCGGGCACATGCCTGATCGATGGTATTGCCTCGTCAAAGCGGACAATCGCCATACTGGAAAACCTTTTTTTCCTGCCCGAAGAGATCTATGCTCCAGCCTTGACACCCGGCCAGTTTTTAAGGCATACAGCGTCATTCTATCCGAAATTTAATATAACAGATTTTTATGCTTACCTGAAAACACTTGACGTTGATCCGGAGGAAGTGATGAACGATATGTCCTACGGTCAGCAGAAAAAAGCAATGATCGCATTCGGCCTGGCTACCAATACCGGGCTGTTGATCATGGACGAGCCTACCAATGGCCTCGATATCCCGTCAAAAGTTCAGTTCAGGAAACTCATCGCTTCTGTTTTAAATGAAGATCGATGCATCGTTATCTCTACGCACCAGGTGCGGGACCTGGACAGCCTGATCGATACCGTTTTGATACTGGACGAGCGCAAGATAGCGATCAACAGCTCAGTCGATTCACTGACCGATAAGCTGGTGTTTGGTGTATTCGAAAATACCAGCGGAATGGCGGTCCTTTACGAGGAAGAAACCATGCGAGGCAAGCATGCAATAGTCCAAAACATATCCGGTAAATACAGCAAAATGGACCTGGAACTGCTTTTTAATGCAGTCACCTCTGGTAACGGTAAACTGGCACAAATACTTGAAACCGGAGGCGGCAATGAATAACTTTTTCAGTTTCCGGCGCTTTTCGCGCCTTTTTGTCAAACATACGGCCGAACATTATCGCGCTTACCTGATGTCGGTTGCAGTACTTGTTGGTGTACTGCTACTTGGCGGTTCGTTCCTATTCTTTATCGTTGCGGAGCCACCCAATACCGGACTCCAGACCGCTATGTTTGTTGTGACTCTGCTTGTAGCAGGCACGCTGTTTACCAGTACCGTTTTCGGCGATTTCGGCGATAAGAATAAAGCTATTCCGGCGCTGGCCCTTCCTGCAACAGCGTTTGAAAAATTCCTGGTCGGGTGGATATACTCTTATCCCATATTCCTGCTCGTCTATACCGGCGTTTTTTACGCAGCGCTTGTCGGGCTGGGTAGTTTCAAACATTGGGAGTCCAATCAGCACTTTGTCATATTCAGCCTGGGGCAAAACGGCTCTTACATGGTGCTTATTATTTATTCCATGCTGCATGCCATTGCGCTTTTTGGCGCGGTATTTTTCAATAAGCTGCATTTCATCAAAACAGGATTTGCATTTCTCATCAGTTATGCACTCCTCATGGTCGTTAATACCCTGTTTGTTAAGCTTATCACCGGACTCAACGTGGTCAAATTCGCCGTGCCTTTTGGTTTTCTCAATTTCTATATCGGCGATAAATATTATTCAGTGGTGGTCAAAGGTGCGCCATCCTTGTCGGCCTTACTCGTCATATCGGTTTCAGCTGTATTGATTTGGGTTGCGGCTTATTTCAGGTTAAAGGAAAAGCAGGTTTAACATGGAATTTAAAGATAACGAAGCGATATACCTGCAGATCGCAGCATTTGTGTGCGAGAATATCCTGACCGGCAAATGGACAGCCGGGCAGAAAATATTGTCGGTGCGCGACCTGGCCGTGGAATTGGAAGTTAACCCGAATACAGTGATGAGATCGTACGAATTTTTACAGGGGCTGGAAATTATTTATAACAAACGCGGTCTGGGCCTTTTTGTAGCTGAAGATGGCTTTGAAAAAGTGAAGACCTATCGCAAACAGCAATTTGTGGAACAAAACCTGCCCGAGCTTTTTAAAAATATCTACCTGCTGGATATATCGATGGATGAAGTGAGGCGGCAGTATCAAGATTTTTTGGCCCAACAGCCTATTAGTAAACTAACCAGGGAAGAACATGAAGACAAGCAATAAAATATTGATCATCACGCTCGCGCTGCTCATTGGCTGCCTGGTTTTCTACGACATGGGACTAAAGGCCGAATACGAAAAGGGAGATTATACGAACCCTTACAGCAACTATGAGAAGCTGGGCTACCGGAATTTTGATGTGGTCGAACTGAACTCATCTACCGCCATCAACATTATGCTGGTACAGGGCCCATATAAGGTTTTGGCCAGTTCGCGTGTAACGGATTATCTCGATATCCGCCAGGAAAAGAACAGGCTGATCATTGGCGCCAGGTTCCCCAATCAATACCGGGGCGAGGCCGACCAATATATCGTTTATATCTCGTGTCCGCACCTTTCCATGCTCAAAGCCGACGCTTCTTATATGGCCGGCGACGTGAAGGTCACAGATACCCTTGCCCGTGATCTAAGCTGGAGGCCGACCGTGATCGACGGATTTAGGGCAGACAGTCTCAGTATCGAGGAAGACCATGCCGGGAATGTCCTCCTCGTAAATAATAACATTCGCAGTCTCCGGGCCGTCGTCGGCCTCAGTAACCGGAGCGGTTCGGCGCTGACCATCGGCGAAAACAATCAATTCGGCGGTACGGATATCGACGTTTTGAACCGGAGCCGCTTGTGGATAAAAGGAAATAATATAACCCATATAAATTATCATCTCGCTGACAGCGCCAGCCTTATCGTCAACGGTGCAGCGGCCAAACATCTTCTAAATCTTAAATAGTTATGAAATTAACGATCAATTCCCTCTCAAAAACTTACGGCAACGGCGTCGCCGCCATAAAGGATGTTTCGCTGACGCTGACCAACGGCATGTTTGGCCTGCTGGGCCCTAACGGCGCCGGCAAATCTTCGCTGATGCGCACCATCGCCACTTTACAGGAAGCGGATTCAGGTTCTGTTTTTCTTGATGACCTGGACGTGCTAAAAAATAAAACGCAGGTAAGGCAATTGCTCGGTTACCTGCCGCAGGAGTTTGGCGTTTATCCCAAAATATCGGCCGAACGCATGCTCGATCATATTGCGCAATTGAAAGGCGTCGGCAATGCAGGCGAACGCAAAGAACTCGTGCTCGGTCTGCTGGAGAAGGTTAACCTTTTTAAGGACAGGAAAAAGCACCTGGGCACCTACTCGGGCGGTATGAAGCAGCGCTTCGGGATAGCGCAGGCGCTCATCGGCGACCCGAAACTAATCATCGTAGATGAACCGACAGCAGGTCTCGACCCGGCCGAAAGAAACCGTTTCTATAATTTGCTGAGCCAATTGGGAGAAAATACGATCGTTATCTTATCAACCCATATCGTCGAAGACGTAAGCACGCTTTGCTCCAGTTTCGCCATCATTTGCCTGGGCGAGGTGCTGTATGCCGGTGACCCCGATACCGCGGTGAAGGAGCTGGAGGGCAAGATTTATTCAAAGGCAATCAATCAATCCGGGATACAATATTACCGCGATGTTTACCGGGTAATATCCACCCAGTTGAAGTCGGGTAAGCTGCATATCCGCATATTGCAGGAAGATAGCCAGCCGCTCGATGGTTTTGTACCGGCTGCCCCAAACCTCGAAGATGTTTATTTCAGCAATATCGCCACCCGTGTAGATGTAAATACGATGTAATTCGCTTTAAAACACTAGCTTATGTTTTCGAAAATATTTCTGTTCGAGATCCAAAACCGGATCCGCAGGCCCGCCGTCTATCTTTATTTTTCAGCCGTACTGCTGTTTACCGTGTTCTCATTCTCAACGGGTACGCTGCCCGTGGGCGAAAAAGAGCACATCAATTCGCCATACCTGATTGCATTCTGGTGCTGCGGCATGACCATGATGATGATGCTGATCAGTTCGTCCGTCATGGGTATGGCTTTATACCGCGATATCGAATACCAGACCAAGGATTATTACCTTACCTACCCTATTACCCGGGGGGGATATTTCTGGGGCAGATTTTTTGGGTCTTTCTCCTTCATGATCCTGGTTGCGCTGGCCATCCCGATAGGTATTTCGCTGGGAACCATCATCGGACCTGCGATAGGAAAAACAATTCCGGCGCAATATGGTCCCAATAAGTTCATTTATTACCTCTATCCCTTCCTGCTTGTCGCGCTGCCCAATATATTCTTTACGTCGGCGCTTTTTTACGGCCTGGTTGCCGTTACGCGGAATATTAAGGTGATCTATTTCGGCGGCATATTGCTGTTCATGTTCTATTTCATAGCCCTGTTCTTTCTCGATCATACGACCAACACGACGGTAATTGGAATCTCCGACCCCTTCCTTATCAATGGCGTCAGGCAGCAGATGAATAACGCGAGCACGGCCGAGCATAATAACACCCTGATCGCAGTAAACGGCCCGCTGGCAATTAACCGTTTGCTTTGGCCCGGCCTGGGATTGATGGTGCTGATCGCCACTTACGTCCGGTTCAATTTTGAAAGATTTTTTTCAGGCAAACGCGATAGGTCGGCCATTGACGAAGCTGGCGCCAGATCCAACAAGGCGCTCAAAATACCGGCTGTAAGCTTTTCCGGGAAATACAATAAAGTCACCCTAAAAGGACTGGTAAAGCTCGAGTTGCTGAATATTCTGCGCGATAACTACTTCTGGATGATCGTTGGGGCCGGAAGCGTTTTCCTGGGATTTGTATTCTGGCTCGGTGATAACAACTACGGCGTGCAGGAGTTGCCCCGGACGGTAATGCTGCTTGGCCTTTTTGCCGATGTTTTCCCGTTCTTCATGTTTTTCATCATCATGTTCTATACCGGCGAGACGTTACAGCGCGACAGGAGCACGCGTTACGCTTTCATCAACGATTCGCTGCCGCCGCCTAACTGGGTGCTCAATGGTTCCAAACTCATATCGCTGCTGGTTATCGCTGCCGGGCTGGCATTTTTGCCGATGATCATCGGTATCATCGCCCAGTTGCTCCGGGGTTTCACGCAGATTCACTTATCCATATACCTCAGCTACATATTGGTGATGCTGCTGCCCAAATTGCTTGCCGCCGCGGTGTTTTGCTATGTGATCCAGGTGATCTTTAACAACAAGTTTGCCGGCTACGCTTTTGGGGTGACACTTTGGATTGGCGTGTTCTTCCTCGATACGACGGGAACATTTAACTATCACCTGCTGCTCTATTCCTATACGCCCAACTCCGGAATGTCGGATATGGACGGGCTGGGCCATATGGCACGACCGATTCTTTGGTTCGACCTGTACTGGCTATTGGCTGCCGCGCTGCTCATCGTCATCGCGGCGCTATTTTATAACCGCGGCGTCAATTCGTCATTCAAAGAAAGGCTGCAGCTGATCCCCGAAAGATTTGACCGGAAAACAAAACTGTTCGTGGGCGCATTGTTACCGGTGTTCCTCGTCATCGGGGGCTACCTTTACTACAATATAAGCTACCTAAACGAATTTTTGACCAAAGGCGAAAATGAGGACCGCTCGATCATTTATGAAAAAGCGCTGAAACATTACCAGGATATGCCGCTGCCCAAGGTTACACGCATCAAAACGTTCGTCGACCTATACCCCTATAAAAAGCAGGAATTTGTAAAAGCGAACGTAACAATCGTCAACAAAAACGACAAGCCCGTTTCTGAAATACTCCTGGACGCCGATGGATTAACCGATTACTCGATCAGCATGAACGGAAAACCAGTGCCGTTTACCTGCCCGCTGCTTTATTCGCGCGCTTTCTTCAGTTGGTTCGGGCCGAAGCAGGATACCTCCGATTTCAGGTTGTACAAATTTGAAAAGCCGCTGGCGCCTGGTGATTCCGCCGTGCTCCAGGTCAATTCATCCATTATACACAAAGGCTTTGAAAATGGCATGTATGCTGCTAACCTGTTGAACAACGGCACATTTTTTACCGGCGGCCTGCCCAACCTGGGTTACGACGATGACGACGAGATCAGCAGTCCTTACGTACGGAGAAAGGCCGGTTTGACACCCAAACAGGACGAAGAAATTGTGCAGAACGACCCCGTTGGCATCCGCACCCTGAAAGCAGGGAAATCAGCCGATCTCCTGGGCATGGATGTCACCGTAAGCACCGCAGGCGACCAGGTGGCCATCACCCACGGCGACCTCGTAAAACAATGGAAAGAGAACGGCCGCAACTACTTCCATTACATACAGAACAGACCGGGTATGTACGCGCCTTTTGGCATCCTTTCAGCCCGGTACGCCGACCGGAAAGATAGCGTGATGCTCGACCATAAAGTCAACATCGATATTTATTACGATCCGGAGCACAGCGCCAACATCGACCGGTATATTAAAGCTTATAAAGACGGCCTGAAATATTTCAGCTCTGTTTATGGTACTTACCCGTTCGACAATATCCGCCAGGTTGAAACGGCGCCTTACGGCCCGCGTGAGGCCGCAACAACTACCTTGAATACCTATGCGGAATACAACGGCTGGAACGCGCATTTCATCAGTCCCGATCAGTTCGATTACCTGTATTCCAACGCCGTCAGGGCACTGGCGCAGCAATGGTGGCGTTTCCAGGTAGCGCCCAACGCCACAGCCGGCTCGCTGGTGATACCCGAAGGTCTGGCCAATTACGATGCCTTCGTAATGAATGAGAAAAAATATGGCGAAGCCAATATGCGCAATATTGTGCTTAACCAGTTAGGGTTTTACCTGTTTATCCGCAGGCATATGGACCATCCGGAACATCCGATCATCAAAGCCGACGAATGGTTTGAATGGGGTGACAAAACCGGGGTCGCGCTGTATGGGCTAGGAAAACTCATAGGCGAAGACAGCCTGAACAACGCTTTGCGCGAATTTAAAAACGCCTATGCCTTTAAAACCAACGGTCCGTTTGCCGGTGCGCCCGATCTTTACCGCTACCTGCAAAAACATACGCCGGACTCGTTGCAATATTACCTCAACGACACCTGGCAAAAGGTGACGCTGTATGACAATAAGATCAATTCTGTAACGGTGAATAAGACAGGTAATAAGAATGAATACAAAGTCACTTTGGAAATACATATCGATAAAACTTGGCGGGGCGATAAAGGCGACGAAATACCCGCGCTAAAGATGAACGACTATATCGACATCGGTGTTTTTGGGCAGGATACGAAAAACAAGGATGGCAGCACCCGCGCAAATTTCACCTATCTGAAACGGTATAAATTCACACGCGGCGAGCATGAAATATCGTTCATCGTCAAAGGCAAACCCAAAGCGGTTGCTATCGACCCGCTGGGATATTTGATAGACCGGAACACGAACGATAATTTGAAGAATTTGGATTAAATACGGCGTACAAAGTGTTCAAAAACCGGAATATTTTTTTCGACAGATGATTGACTGCCCTGCGGCGACCTTTGATAATGTTTTAAGGCAAGTGTGCAATCTAAAACGTCGCACAAAGTTGAATGGTCATTAGTTTTTATGATATAGATCATATTTTATAACAACAACGCGCGCGACTTTTGTCGCATGGCAAATGTTATAACTTCCAAAACAACGATAAAAGAGTTGCTGGGGGCCGATAAAGACCGGGTTGTTGACGCCCTGGTAAAATTAAACGGTAATTTTTCAAAACTGAAAAACCCTTTGCTGCGGAACCTGATGGCGCGCAGGGTTAGCATCGCAGACGCATGCAAAATGACCGGCTGCACGGTTCAAGACTTTATGGACAATATGCGCGCACTCGGTTTCAACATAGGGGAGGAGACTGTTACCGCCGCCGCCAATGCCGCCGAAGAGCCGAAAGTAAAAAAGGCAAGTAACTTTGTTGAGCTTGACGCAAGGCCGATACTTGCGGAAAACCGCGACCCCCTAAAGCTGATACTCTACACCATAAACAGCCTGCAAGGGTTTGAAGGCCTTAAGCTGATCAATTCTTTCGAGCCCGTGCCGCTTATCCATCTCCTTTCCGACAGGGGTTTTACTCATTATGCGATCCGGCTGGATGAGTCGACCGTGGTTACTTATTTTAACAGGATCGTGCCCGGTTCGGAGGTTAAAATAGATTCGTTAGAAAAAGATTTCGCAGCCAGTATTGCATTATTCGAAGAAACGATCGAGCGTTTCAAACGAGATGATATAAAATATTTGGACGTACGGGGCATGGAAATGCCGCAGCCAATGATAACGATATTGGAAACACTGGCAGGTATGCAGAGCACCGGGGCCTTGTACGTTTACCATAAGAAACGGCCGGTATTCCTGTTGCCCGAGCTGGAAAAGAGAGGGTTTAAATATCTTTTCAAAGATATTTCAGCCAACGACGTTAACATGCTCATTTTTAAGCCGTGATGGTGCCGCGACAACAAAACGGCGCCTATGGGGTCGTCGTGACGCATTACGTAGCGGCTGCGATGTGCTTTTTGTTGCTGGCAGGCATGATCACCTGGTCACGGTCGGCATTCACAGGGCATTATTTTCAACCGCACATACTGGCGGTAACGCACCTGGCCGCATTAGGGTGGGGGACCTGTATTATTTTCGGCGCCTGCTACCAACTGGTGCCCGTTGTGCTGGAAACAGAGCTCCACAGTATTAAACTGTCATGGCTCAGTTTTTCATTGTTTTTGCCCGGTGTGGCTTGCCTGGTTCATTCATTTTGGATATTTGTTCCGGGTATTTGGATGCAAACCGGGGCGTTGCTCGTGCTTGTTTCGGTCATCCTGTTTACGCTGAATGTTTATCTGACCGCGATAAAGGCAAAAAAGCAAACTATCCAGGAGGATTTTATTTTTAGCGCCTGCCTGTGCCTGTGTATAACCGCCCTGGTCGGTGCCGCCCTGGTATTCAACTTCACCATGGCATTTTTGGCTAAAGACCAGTTGCATTACCTGCGATTGCATGCACACCTTGGCCTGGCAGGCTGGTTCCTGCTTATGGTTATGGGCGTAAGCTCAAAATTGGTACCGATGTTCCTGGTGTCGTCTTATCAAAACGACCGGCTTTTAAAAGCCAGCTATTACCTGGTAGTTGCAGCGCTGCTGCTTTTTCTCGCCGATGCTTATTTCTTCGGCCTGAATATCAAAACTTATTTCATAGCGCTTATCGGGGCCGCCGGTATCGGCTGCCACATTTTATTTGTTTATAAATGTTATCAAAAGCGCATCAGGAAAAGTATCGATCTGCCTATGAAGGGCACTTTGCTATCGTTCATCCTGCTTTGTGTTGCGATATTGTGCATACCGTTTATCATTTTTTATTACCTGCACGGCGACAAGGCCAATGTGGAGCTCAGCCTGGTATATGGCGTATTGCTGATAATGGGGTGGTTAACCAGTTTGATCCTGGGTCAGACCTTTAAAACATTGCCGTTTATAATCTGGGTACGACGTTATGAGCACATGGCAGGTAAGGCTAAGACGCCTATGCCTTCGGACCTTTTCAAAACCGGCTTGCTGCGCCTCCAAACCATAGCATTTGCCATATTCTGTATCGGGTTCGTCCCGGGGTGCCTTTTCCAGTCGGCGATAATGATCACGATAGGCTGTGTGGCGCTACTGGTGGCGGCCGCAGCGTACTTAGTCAATGTATTGATAGTGATTTTACATAGAACAAAAACATATGACGAGCTTTGATATCACCGACGAGTCGGCATTTATGAAGGCCGAAGCTTTTGAAACATTGCGGCTGGTCATTGACCCCGAGTTGCATGTTAATATCGTTGACCTCGGACTGGTTTACGGAATCGATATCGACGGAGCCAAAAAAACAATTAATGTTACCATGACCTTGTCCTCTTCCTATTGTCCCATGGGCGAAAGTATCCTGAACGCGGTTAAAAACTGTCTCGAAAAACAGTATGCGCTTTACTGCGTCACCGTCGACCTAGTTTGGGAACCGGCATGGTCGTACGATAATATCACCGACGAGGGTAAACGATTGCTTGGACTGGAAAAATGATGCCGCAACCCATACGTCGCTATTCACAACTGGCTATCGTAAACTTTATAGTATTGACGATACTCGGGCTCATATTGCGCTATGTTCACATTGGCGATATTGCAGCGATTAACTATCAATTTTTGCTGCACGCCCACTCGCATTTTGCCTTTTCGGGATGGATGTTTTTTAGTATTGCGCTGCTGATTACCGGCCTTATCGATAAAAACGTAATGCCGGTGTCTTTCAAATGGGTGCTTTTACTCGCGTTGGTCAGCGCCTATGGAATGCTGGTCAGTTTTTATTTGCAGGGATATAAGCCGGTCTCCATCGCTTTCTCTACTTTATTTGTCATCGTTACCTACCGGTTTACTTTCCTGGCGCTGCGAAAACAGGCGCTCAAAAATTCGGTGAATGCATTATCGTACCGGTTGATACGGGCGGCACTGATTTTTTTATGCTTATCATCGATCGGGCCATTCGCGTTAGGCCCGCTGATGGCAATGGGAATGAAAAACACCCCTTACTACCAGGATGCTATTTACATCTATCTCCATTTCCAAATGAACGGATTTATGCTTTTATCGGCATGGGGCCTGTTTGTATCTGCATTGCCTGGGATACAGTTAGCTACGGACGATAAAAGATGGCTCGATCTTTTTATATACTCTACGGTAGCGCTTTATTTTATTTTCACCTTATGGTGCAGGCCGGGCATACTGTTCCAGGTACTTGCAGCTTTAGGGGCGGTGGTTAACCTGATCAGTTGGGTCGCGCTTTGTATCGGTTACAGGAATAAGCTGCCGGCGTGTTCCACGCTGGTAAAAGCTGCCCTCGCAGCGTCCACCCTAAAAATCGTATTCCAGGTGCTGGTTTGCATACCGCCGGTTGGCGAATGGGTGTTTTCAAACCGCGACCTTATTATCGGCTACATCCACCTGCTGACACTGGGCATAATAACGCCCCTTATCCTGGATCAAATGCTGCAGCGAGGCTATATCAATAACTGGCAGCCGGCTATTTGGATCTACATTGGAGCAGCGGTCGCTTATCTTATGCTTCTTTTCCTGCAGCCAGTGTTCAGCCGGGTTGGCGTGTTAATCCCGGGCTACCAGCTTTGGCTATTTGGCACAAGTCTTTTATTCCTTTTTATTCCAATCGCCTTTTTTCTAAAAGTTTCTGTTAAAAGGTGATAAGGGTCATTTTTTAATTTCATAATAAAGGACAAATTTGTCTTCTATTAAAACACTTATAAAAATGGAAACAGAAACAGTACTTGACGTGACGGTGATAGAGCCCAGGCTGAAGCACCCGACCATCTTTAAAAATTTCGATTCACTGGCGCCCGGTGAGTCGTTTATTATTCACAACGATCACGATCCAAAGCCGCTTTACTACCAGCTATTAGCCGAGCGCGGCCAAACCTTCGATTGGCAATACCTGGATCAGGGACCCGAGATATGGCATGTTCGTATAGCGAAAAGAAGCGATGAAGAAGGCGCCGAGACGATAGGGGAATTGGTGGCGAAGGATTACCGCAAAGCGCAGGTTTTTAAACGTTACGGTATCGACTTTTGCTGCGGGGGGAAAAAGACGGTAAGCGAAGTTTGCGCGAAGAAAGGCATAGACCGGTCGCAGCTTGAAAAAGATCTTTTGGCGGCTGAACAGAAGGCAACCGATAGCGAGTATGATTTTCAAAAATGGGACATCGGCTTTCTGAGCGACTATATTGTAAACACCCACCATCAATATGTAAAGGATAATACGTCCTTTATCAAAGAGTTCGCTGAAAAAGTGGCGCGGGTACATGGAGCGAATCACCCCGAACTGGTGCGCGTTGCCGAGATTTTCAGTCGCATCGGGCAAGACCTCACGCTTCACATGATGAAGGAAGAAAAGATACTGTTTCCGCGGATAAAAGAACTGGCACATTACCAAAAAGTAGGCGCTGCCATTCCGGCGGACGACTTCGGCCTGGTATCGGTGCCAATACAGGTAATGGAATCTGAGCATGAGCAGGCCGGGGAAGACTTTGAGGAGATCAGGGCTCTGACAGTAAATTACCAGTTGCCGGCGGATGCCTGTCGGTCCTATACCATCCTGTTCAAAAAACTGGAGGAGTATGAGAACGATCTGCACCGTCATGTGCACCTGGAAAACAATATCCTGTTCCCGAAGGCTATCCAGGTGGAAAAAGAATTGTCCTGAGAGCGGGGTCTAACGGAGTAACCAGGTTAAAAGACCGCAGCATTATGATATTATCGAAATCGTGCGAATATGCCATCCGAGCTTCAGTTTTTGTTGCCTCGAAAAGCCAAAAAAAGCAACGGGTCGGCATTAACGAGGTGTCGGAAGCGATAGGCTCGCCCAGGGCTTTTACGGCGAAGATACTGCAGA
The DNA here is from genome assembly GCA_035547095.1 of Mucilaginibacter sp. Taxonomy (GTDB): domain Bacteria; phylum Bacteroidota; class Bacteroidia; order Sphingobacteriales; family Sphingobacteriaceae; genus Mucilaginibacter. The sequence continues at coordinate 7,645 of DASZVE010000061.1, read as the reverse complement.
CGCTGGTGCGTAAAAATATTCTTTCGTCAGCCAAGGGCCCCGCGGGTGGGTTTTACCTCGAGCGTTCGGATTCGTTGCACCTGATCGATATTATAAGGGCTACAGATGGGAACGGATTGTTTATCTCCTGTGTGCTCGGCCTTCGGGCATGTTCCGATACACAGCCCTGCCCAATGCATAAGCAGGTAAAGCCGATCCGCGATCAATTATTGATCGAGTTCAGCAATAAGCCGATAACCGATTTTGTGACTGACCTGGAAAGGGGAAAATACTACTTAAAGTAAATTTTTTTGATTTAATAAAGGACTAAATGGTCTTTTATATAAATGTAATATAATACCTGATTATTGAGCCTCCTTAATGCATCTAAATATGATTTGTATCATATTTTCTACTAAGAAAGGTCATGTTATGAGGGCTCGCACAAAAATAGTTTTACAAAAAAAATAAATGATCATGAACACTAAAAATCTAAAGCAATTAATTCCTGCATTGATGATATCAGGCGCAGCCTTTTTATACGCCTGCGGCGGTTCTGGTAATTCGGAAGCCTCATCGGCCGACAGCACATCAAATTCCGCGACTGCTACTACTGCCGATGTGGATCCGGCGGCTAAAAGCGACAGCAAAGGTGTCGGCAAATTCACTTCGGTGCAGTTGGGCCCGATCGATGCGGCGATGGCGGAAAAGGGTAAAGCTGTGTTCACAGCCAAATGCTCGGCTTGCCATAAAGCAACCGACCAAAGGGTAGTAGGGCCCGGTTTGAAAGGTGTAACGGAAAGACGTACGCCTGAATGGATCATGAACCAGATCACGAACCCGGCCGAAATGGAACAAAAAGATCCGGTAGGCAAAGCATTGCTGGCCAAGTACCTGACCCAGATGACCTTCCAGAATGTATCGGATGAGGAAACACGCCAGATACTGGAGTATTTCAGGCAAAATGATAAGCAATAAGAATCAACTCTAAATTCAATATCATGAAACTTTCAGTTTTTAAATTTTCGGCGCTCGCAATAGTCTTGCCTGCGGCGGTCTTTATCTGCTCCTGTAAACCTGGGAAGGTCGGCTCAAAACTCGATGCCGACGCGGCCCAAAAAGTTTACGTGGCGCCCGGCAAATACGACGAAGTATACGCCTTCATGTCTGGCGGGTTCAGCGGGCAGGTTTCTGCCTACGGGATACCGTCCGGGCGTCTGCTCAAAGTGATCCCCGTTTTTTCTCAGAATCCGGAAAACGGCTATGGTTATTCCGAAGAAACGAAGCCGATGCTGAATACCTCGCACGGGTTTGTTCCATGGGACGATTCGCACCACCCCGAACTGTCAAAAACCAATGGCGAAGATGACGGCCGCTGGCTGTTCATTAACGGTAATAATACCCCGCGTATCGCCAGGATCAACCTGGCGACATTCAAGACCGCCGAAATCATCGAGCTGCCCAACATCGGCGGTAACCATGCTTCGCCGTTCTGCACCGAAAATACCGAATATGTGGTTGGCAATACCCGTTTCAGCGAGCCATTGGATTATGCCAAGGGCGATGTGCCTATCGACAGTTATAAGCAGACATTCAAAGGAGCAGTGTCGTTTGTGAAAGTTGACAAGGAGACAGGCGCTATGAACCTGGCGTTCCAACTGATCGTTCCGCCGTTTAACTACGACCTGGCGCATGCCGGTAAAGGCGTTTCGCACGACTGGATGTTCTTTACCTGTTATAATACGGAGGAGGCTCATACGCTGCTCGAGGTAAACGCCAGCCAGCGTGACAAGGATTTTATTATGGCGATCAACTGGAAAAAGGCCGAGCAACTGATCAATGAAGGTAAGGGTGTCCGGGCGCCGGTAAGGTATGCGCACAATGTTTATAATGAAAAAACGCATACGGCCACTTCCACTATCGAAAACGGGACGTTAACCCTGGATGTAACGAAATATCCGGGCCTGGTGTATTATATGCCCTGTCCGAAATCGCCGCACGGAGTGGATGTTACTCCCGACGGTGAGTACATCGCCGCCAGCGGGAAGCTTGCCGCTGTTATACCGGTTTTTTCTTATAAAAAGATGCTTGCCGCTATCGACAAAAAAGACTACGACGGTATGATAGACGGAACACTTCCTGTGCTTAAATACGAGTCGGTGCTGCATGGCGAGGTTAAACAACCGGGACTTGGTCCGCTGCATACCGAATTTGACGGCAAGGGTTATGGCTATACCACCATGTTCGTTTCGTCGGAAGTGGTAAAATGGAAAATCGATAATTTGGAAATTATCGACCGTATACCATCTTATTATTCACCGGGCCACTTGTCAATAGTTGGGGGCGATTCAAAAAATCCTTATGGAAAATATTTGCTGTCGTTAAACAAGATAACGAAAGACAGGTACCTTCCCACGGGCCCCGAACTTCCGCAGGCCTGCCAGCTCATCGACATAACAGGAAATAAGATGAAGCTTTTGCTGGATTTTCCTACCATCGGCGAACCTCACTACGCTCAGATGATACCGGCCGACAAGATCCTGAAGAACCAGGTTAAGTTCTTTAAGATCGAGGAAAATACCAATGCCTATGCCACCAAGGCCGAAAAAGATTCGAAAGTTGTCCGTAACGGCAAAAGAGTCGACGTGTATATGACGGCCATACGCTCGCACCTGGCCCCCGACAACATCGAAGGCATAAAGATTGGCGACGAGGTGTATGTGCATGTAACCAACCTGGAGCAGGATTGGGACGTTCCGCATGGTTTCGCCATCAAAGGCGCGAATAACGCTGAATTGCTGATCATGCCGGGTGAGACCTGCTCGTTGAAGTGGATCCCTGACCGTACCGGCATAATTCCGTTCTATTGTACCGACTTCTGTTCGGCTTTGCACCAGGAAATGCAGGGTTATTTCAGGGTGTCGGCGGCTGATGCCAATACACCGTTGAAGTTTTCGATCGGTGAAAATCCTGTGACTCAATAATTACCTATAACTATGCCATATACGGTGTTGCCGCAGCAGCACTGTATATCGGCTTAACTTCTGAAATTATGAAACCCAAATCGCGGATACTGATAGGAATAAGCATTGTGCTAATGCTAAGCGCTTATGTTTTGCCGCTTTGGCATATTTTGCTCGACGCGCCGCAGTATCCTGAAGGCCTGGAGATGAAAATATGGTTAACCGGTTTGTCGGGAAACATTAACCAGATTAACGGTTTAAACCACTACATAGGCATGAAGCACATCGAGGTGGACGACTTTAAAGAATTTAAGATACTGCCCTATGTTTACGGAGCCGTTCTTTTGCTCGGTGTAATTTCGATAGTGATCAATAGCCGTAAACTTGCCATTGGCTGGTTTATCAGTCTTTGTCTTTTCGGAATAGTTGGCTTTACCGACTTCTACCTGTGGGAATATAACTACGGTCATAATCTCAACCCTCACGCGGCTATTAAGATTGAAGGTATGTATTATCAGCCGCCGCTTATCGGGTACAAGCAACTGCTGAATTTTACAGCCGGCTCGTTGCCCGACTCGGGCGGCATATTGGTAGGCCTCGGCGGCGTCCTGGCCGTATTGCCGCTTATAAAAAGCTCAAAATCATTAACGAAACGAAACAATGAAAAGAATTTGCATCCTCATGGCGCTGACCGCGCTGCTTAGCGCCTGTTCGCGCGGTCCCGAACCTATCCTGTATGGCAGGGATGCCTGCGCGCACTGCAAAATGACGATAATGGATAAAAGGTTCGCTGCCGAAATAGTAACCGGTAAAGGCAAGGTCTACAAATTTGATTCGGCAGAGTGTATGGCCGACTTTTTAAAGGACAACGCCGGACTGGCATCAAATGACAAGACGATGTTCCTGGTGAGCTACTACGATCGCCCCGGCACATTTGAAAACGCAACGAATTCGGTGTACCTGCAAGACGCAGCGATGCATTCGCCTATGGGCGGCAATGTGGGCGTTTTTACGTCTGAAGCATCGGCCCGGTCGTTCGGTAAAGACACCGATGCTAAAATTTACAATTGGGCCGAGTTGCTCAGGTCAAGATAGAATCAATCAAATGAAATCCCTGTCGCTGAAAATATGCTTTTTGCTGCTGATACCGGTTGCCGCCTGGGGTCGTACCATTGTTGTCGCCCCTCACACAGCGGTCAGCTCGTTGAAGCAGGCCGTCGGCCAGGCGAAAAAGGGCGATACGATCATCGTCAGGCAGGGCACTTATGTTTCGGTCAACACCATCATCGACAAAGCGCTGACCGTGCTGGGCCAGGGCAAACCGGTGCTTGATGCGCGTTACCAGGACGAGGTGGTTACCATAACCGCCAATAACGTAACGTTCGATGGTTTTGTGATCCAAAATTCCCGGACAGGCTCGATGCGCGATTTTGCCGGTATCAGGCTCAGCAAGGTTCAAAATGTCACGGTCAGTAATAACACGCTGCTCAATAATTTCTTCGGCATATACCTGTCCGACTGCGATAGCATCCGGGTGTTGAACAATCATTTGTCCGGATCAAATAACCTGGAAAATTCGGGCAACGGCATCCACTTGTGGAAGTGTAAGTATGTTCTGATCAGCGGCAATTATGTAACGCATCACCGCGACGGTATATACTTTGAATTCGCCAAAAAAAGCACTATAAGAAATAACCTGAGCGAAAGGAATATTCGTTACGGGCTGCATTTTATGTTCTCGGACGACGACACGTATATCCATAACACCTTCAGGAACAATGGTTCAGGCGTTGCTGTAATGTATACCCGGCGGATAAAAATGCTGGGCAATACCTTCACGCAGAACTGGGGCGGCTCTATCTATGGGCTGTTGCTTAAAGAGATCAGCGATGCACAGATTGAGGGCAACCAGTTCATCCGTAATACTACCGGTATTTATATGGAGAACACCGAAAGAATAACGGTCGCCAAAAACGAGTTTAAATCCAACGGATGGGCTATACGGGTATTGGCCAGTTGTTATGACGATCATTTTACCGATAATAATTTCGAGGGTAATTCTTTTGATGCCACGACCAACGGTTCGTTGAAAGAAAACTATTTCGCCAATAACTACTGGGATAAATACGAAGGCTACGATCTGAATAAAGACGGTATCGGCGATGTACCATACCGGCCGATAAGCCTGTACGCGCAAATAATTGAACAAAATCCGCAAAGCGTAATGTTAATGCGAAGCTTTATAGTAAACCTGATGGATAAGGTTGAAAGGGCCATACCGTCGGTTACGCCCGAAACCGTGAAGGACGACAAACCTATGATGAAACCATGGAAAAGATAATCGAGATAAAAGGACTAAAAAAATCATTCGGCAAACTACAGGTACTGAAAGGGGTCGACTGTGTTTTTGAACGGGGCAACGTGGTTTCCATATTGGGACCGAACGCATCGGGTAAAACCACGCTGATCAAATCCATCCTCGGCATGGTAATTCCGGACGAAGGGACGATATTGTTTAAAGGCAACCCGGTGATCAACACTTTTAACTATAAACGGCATATCGGGTACATGCCCCAGATCGGGCGATACCCCGATAATATGAAGATAGGCCAGTTATTCAGGATGGTGATGGATATCCGCCGGGAAGATGCCGCGCTTGACACCGACCTGCTGAAGGAATACAAACTGGAAAGCATGTACCATAAAACCATGCGCACGCTTTCGGGCGGAACATTGCAAAAAGTCAGCGCGGCATTGGCCTTTATGTTCAATCCCGATGTGCTGATACTCGACGAACCCAGCGCCGGCCTGGACCCGTTTGCTGCGGAGGCATTGAAGGAAAAAATAATGGAAGAAAAGATGAAGGGCAAGCTGGTGCTGATAACGTCGCATATCATAAGCGAAGCGGACGAAATATCAGATAAGATATTATACCTGATCGAAGGACAGATCAGCTTTTACAAGTCGCTGTATACGCTCAAGAACGAAACCGGCGAGCACAAACTAAGCCGGGCGCTGACCAAAATTTTAAACTGAACGAGGTATGCTGAAGATCGCTAAATATATTGTGTTTGATATCGTACGCAGCAAAGTGCTTATCGCATACACGCTGCTGCTGTTCGCCATTACTTTAACCATTTTTATGGCCGATGCCGACGCGACCAAAGGCCTGGTGAGCATTACCACTGTTATCATGATCATCGTGCCGCTGGTTAGCGTCGTTTATGCTACGACTTATTATTTTAACGCTGCCGAGTTTACCGAACTTTTGGTATCCCAGCCCATCAGCCGTAAAAACATCCTGATGGGTAAGTTCATCGGCATAGGCAGTTCGGTGCTGGCCGCCTTTATCATTGGTGTGTGTATACCAGTTGCCATGTTCGCGTTCTCGGCCACGGGCATTACGCTGATGGTATCCGGTTGCCTGCTGACTTTAAGTTTCGTATCGCTGGCATTTTTCACTTCCACCCGCACGCGCGACAAAGCCCGCGGCATTGGCCTCGCGCTGATGCTCTGGTTCTATTTTGCAATCCTGTTCGACGGTCTCGTGTTGCTGTTCCTGTATGGTTTTGCCGACTACCCGCTCGAAAAAGCGATGATAGCGCTTACGGCGCTAAACCCGATAGACCTGGCGAGAATACTGATATTGCTGCAGTTGGATATTTCGGCATTGATGGGATACACCGGCGCCCTGTACCAGCAGTTTTTCGGCAGCGGCGAAGGGATAGTTTTCTCTCTGGCGATGCAGATAGTATGGATAGGAGCGCCGTTGTTTTTCGCCCTGCGCGTTTTTAAGAAGAAAGATTTGTGATCAATAAAAGATTTGTGATCAATAGAGATAACGGCATGGTGGCTTCCTTTTTCTTTCGATTCCCACTCGGGTTAGGAGTTAACGCAGCGCTCTTCGGTCTGAATGATAAATGCAGGACGCGTGATTACCTGGAAACATGCCAGGCACATAAGCAAGACTGGTTAAATTAAAAATTTATGGTTACAACGTAACGTTTTAAGTTACGTTATTATCAAGTAGTTAATTAGAAATCTGGTCAAAAAATGTAACTCATGTAAACCCTGCTTCCGGAGTTTTTAGTATATTTGTAATCCTGCATTACTGCAAACGGCAACTGCAAACTGCGGACTAATAAACGGGCTCGACCGGAATTGACAGGATGGAGATAAGTAGGTAAGCATGCAGCGCGTTGGGTGAATTAGCGCTATAATCTGAACGCTCAAACTTACAAATGGCGAAAATAACTACGCCTTGGCTGCCTAATTTAGAATTAGCATAGCCTTTGCCCCGCCGGTTTTCCGTTTCATCGGGCCGGCAACTGGGGCATCGAAAGATGAAACTGGTTCTGTAAAGGTGCGGTAACAGAACGAGATAAAGCACCTACGGAAGACGGTACAGGTGAGCCACTGACCTTCCCCTTCCCGAAAACCTAACAGGGCTAAGCATGTAGAAAGCTTACCTTATACCATGTTTGGACGAGGGTTCGAATCCCTCCGGGTCCACAACCTAAAAAGGCGCGATATAAAAGTACCGCCTTTTTAGGTTTATATAATGCATCGTCCTAAAATAAGTTGACGCCAAAGTTGACTTATATGGAAAAAGCGATTAAAAACAGACATTTCAGGAAAACGCAAAAGGACTACAGTTTGGCCTTTAAGCTGGGTGTAGTTGACGAAGTAGAAAAAGGGCTGCT
>DASZVE010000060.1:0-27504 GCA_035547095.1 Mucilaginibacter sp. | reverse complement strand
CCCTTATAAATGAAAAAGATCAAGCAATCATTCGTCGAAGTAATAGCCGGTCAGCCAAGCAAAGAACATTATGTCAAAGTAGCAATTTCTGTTTTAATCATTTCAACCATTATCGGAACCTGCCTCATGCTGGTGGCTCCGAATTTCAATATTACCAAATAGTCGTCCGCACCATCCGTCACCGCGTATCGATGCGATAGATCAGCGACAATGAAGCGCTGGTGCCCTCGCCTGTATTTCGCCCGGCGATAAACCGGCTCCCGGTAAGGAATACGGTAAAATCCCTGCTGAAGCTGTGCCCATAGCCAAGCGAAACCTGTTTGAACGAAAAATTGGTGCTGGTGTAAAAGTTGGCTACCTGGTATGGCGTAAGCGTTTTATACTTGCTGGTGGTATAAAAACCGCCCAGGCTTACCGATAGCTGGTCTTTCAAACTTTTATTAAGCGTCATGCCGAGGGTACCCGAATACCTGTCCTGTAACGGGCCTATCGACCCGAAGTATTGTCGTATGCCATCATCCAGGTTAAAATAGCAATTATTGCCAAACATCGTAAAGCTGCCGGCAAAGGATGCTTTAAACTCAGCGCCGGTTTGACCGTAGCCCAGAGCTAAATTTTTATATAAGGGTGTAATCACCGTCCCCTGTACCGAAAAATAATATTGATAGCTAATGTTTGCCAGGTAATATTTCAAACCGGTCTCCAGGTCCGTAAAACCTTGTATGGCGCCGGGATGATAAGTATCGTCCTGGTAATTGTTGATGCTGTAGGGCAAAGTGCCGACGAACGAAAGCCGCCTGCTGATCCCATATTCCATATACCATGCCGCCGTAATGGAGTTAAATTTACCGTGATTAGGGAAAGGCACCAGTCGGCTATTTGCATTCCACTCGTGATTGGCCCAGAAGTAGCTTACCGAGGGCGACAGCAGGAACCGGCCGGGGCGCAGTGGAAATCCGCCCGCAAAAACATTGACCTGCGTCATTGCCAGAAGCAGCACAAGGATGAATTTATATCTGGAGGGTCTGTTCAGCGTCATGTCCATGCATTAAAATAATCCGAATGTATCCCGCATCCACCGGCCCTCATAATTTTTATATCGCACCGCCACTTCGTGCCCCAGGTCTTTAAAAATAATGATATGCTTCTTTGCCGTGATATTGTTATATGCCGCATACTCGTTCGCCGGCGGTGCAAGCGGGTCCAGCACGCCTATACCCATCAATGTGGGGCAGATAACATCTGTTGCAAAGTTTTTTACGTCGAAATAATCGAGGTTGTCCAGGGCTTTCTCCAGGGTCAGGCCGGGTACCGTCCGCACGTATTTCTTCAGGTCTTCAACGGGCCATTCCACTTCGCCCACGAGGTTGTGCACATCGCAGAGGATAGGGTTTTGCGCCGAACATAAGGTAACCCGCTTGTCCAGCGCGGCGGTAGCGACGGCGAGGAAACCGCCCATACTGCCGCCCGACACCATAATGTTATCATGCCGCAGCTCGGGGCGCGAGAAGATAAAATCCACCGCCCGTACACAGTCCATAATAACACCGCGCATGACATATTTATCCTTGTTGTCGAGGTTGTAAAATAAGAATTCGTCGCGCGGTCGCTTGATCACATCGGTGCTGTTTCCCTGCCCGCGGACATTCAGCGTGATAATGGCCAGGTCGACATCCGAACCGAACATCGGCGGCAGCCCCACCTGGTAACCCGGCAAGCCCAGCAGCACCGCAAATTTCTTATGCGTGTTATTTGTTTTGGGAATGGTAAGCCAGCCGCGGATGGTCATGTTATCCAGCGACTTCATTTCAAAACCGAAGACGCGGCGGTTGTCCTTAGTCGAGTCCGGGTATTCCTTTACCTTAAACTCAGGTTTTACTTTTGCCAGGTCGTCTTTTGCCTTTTGCCAGAACTGGTCGAAGTCGGCCGGTTTGGGGTATTGCGAGCGGATCTCTTCGGGCCTGATACCGAATGCACGGCGGGTGGTATCGTCATAGTCCGAAACGTTGATCATGAAGTCGATCTTATAAAAGCCGGCCTTCAGGTTAGGGATATCAAAGTCGTAGCTTTCGTTTGTATTCCGGTCTATCTTTACTTTTACAACTTTAGTCCCCAGCTTAACGCCCTTTTCCGTCATCAGCAGGTAGCTAACCGTACCCACCTGGTCGGTATCGAGCGTATTCTTTACCGAAAAAGTAAACGATGCCGTTCCGTTGAAAATGGCATTGCTATCGTGTATTACCAAGTCGGTAGTTACCTCGCCGTCAGCTTTTGCGTTTTTCACGTTACCTCCGGCTTGTGCTTTTTGCGCAAACAGCAAGCCCGATAACAGCGTCATCACGAGAAAAACCTTCATACCGAATGTAAACTTACCCAACATGGCTCATTTGTTTTGGCTTTGCTTTGATCAAAAAATCAGATTTACGTATATAATGGTTTAAAGGTTCCTCGATACACTTGAATAAAAGTATAGATAAACCGTTTAATAAAATAAAAGCATAGATAATATTTAGCCAGTCGTATTCAAAGGGCGAATGCCAGTCGACATTCCATTTATCGTAAAGGTTAAAAACGCGGTCGTTAAGCCAGTTGATACCCCTGCTGATATAGATGTACATATAACCCAGGTGGATGAGGTAAAAAATGTACGAGCTTTTTCCCAGCAGTTCTACAAACGGATTAGCCAGCACCATTTTCATTTTAGTGGTTTCGGTAATGAGCCCGTAGAAGAACGTGGCTATGGCTATCGGCAGCAAATAATTGTTGGCGATGATGCCGAAGGGATTTTGCAGACCGACAAACCAACCGGCCGGGATCGGCAGCCGTGACAGTATCCAGACGCAGAAAAATATGCCGAAGAAACCGATATAGGTAAACTTCAGCTTGTTTTTACGAGCTATGCCGTTCTTACGGACCATCAGCGCAAGCTTTATGCCGACAAAAAACTCAAAACAGCGGCCCAGGAAGGTATAGAGCATCATGAAAGTAAAGTTGCTGAAAAAGCCGTACCAGTCGATGTTCCGGAAGATCAGCACCAGCAAAAAACCCAGGCCGGTGATGGCGACGATCTGCAGGAAAAACTTCCTGTATTTGCTGATGACAAGAAATATAATAGGTGCAGAAAAATAGAAGCACTCTTCCACGGTAAGCGACCAGCCCTGGGCGATGCCCGTAAATTTCAACTGGTTAAAGAAACCGCGCACAAAAGTGATGTTCATAAAAAACAGGCCCGTGGCGTTCGGGAACCCGTTTGTAACAGCCGGGTCGCGACTAAAATAGTAATAGATGAATACCCCTGTGGTGAGCAGGAAATACATCGGGTAGATACGCGCCACGCGGTTTTTCAGGTATTGCAGGAACCAGTCTTTCGTCAGATGAAAATTACCATAATACCTGAAAGCGATGAGGAAGCCCGACAACACAAAGAAGATGGTGACGCCGATGTGAAATTCCAATAAAAAGCGTTTAAGATAATGGGGAAAATTGGTGTCAAAAGTACCCTCGTAATGCGAAATGAAAACCAGGTAGGCGGCCATAGCGCGTACCCCTGTTAACGCCGGAATATAATTCTGCTGCTCTCGCTGTGACAAAATCTGTGTTATTTATCGCTTTTTACGCCGTTTAGCGGAACGGGTTCTTACCTGTTATTAAATTTAAACAATAATAAAAAAATTATCGTAAAGGGAACCGCTTTAAGGGCAATTGTTAAAGATGGGCGGTCCGGTTTTTGTAGTTTTGCAAGTATACCCATGGGAAGACGGATATTAAGTTATGTTTTCAGCACCATCCTCGCAGCGGCCATCATTGCGGGCATTTTCCTGTTAACCAAACGGGATACCCCGCACCACGAGGAGATTGACGGGATCGTTAACAAGTGGGACTATGTCCTGAACAAGAATAACCGATCAAAGGATTATGTACTCATCAGCACCAACGGCGGTGAATACAAGCTGATCCTGACCCCGATAGCCGGCGAGGCTCAGTTTTATGAAGTGGTACAGGCCGGCGACCGGATATATTCCCGCGCCGATGGCGACACGCTTTTTCTATACCACCAGGATAAAAAGTTGAAGTATTTTGCAAAGCCGTATTCGGAAGAGTAGGCTAACTCTGCACATGCAATCGCGGATACCTTTTCAAAGCCGGGTACAATTGACGAGATTGCTTCGTCACGTCACCGCGCAGTCCCGTTTGTTCCTCGCAATGACGGATTTTTAAATGACTGACACAGTTAGGTGATTGCTTCGTTTCTCAATGATGTTCGGAAGCTACAAGGCCGACCCTTGCACAATACCCCTATCGGCAATGGTTTTATCGATATAATGCTGTATCTCGGATTTTTTGAGGCCCCAGTTGGGCGCGATGAGCAGGTCCATATCAGACAGGCCAAACAAGCGCTGGATCACTACATCCGGGCGAACGAGCGGCAGCAATTCACATAGAAAATCGGTGTACTCCGACAGGCTGAACAGTTTGAAAGGCTGGCGCTTATATTTAACGCCCATCACCGAGCCTTCGACGATATGCAGGTGATGAAATTTGACGAATTTGATCTGCGGGAAACGGTTAATCTCATCCGCATATTTCAGCATCATCTCTTTGGTTTCCCATGGAAAGCCGAAAATGGTATGCACGCAAATATCGAGCGGGCTGTTTTGGACGAGCGATAAGGCGTTCACCAGGTCGCCGTGCAGGCAGCCGCGGTTGATCTGTTTCAGCGTTTCGTCATAGATCGACTCCATACCCATTTCCAGGTCAACGTCAAAACGATCGGTATAGCTTTCCAGCAGGGCGATCTTTTCCGCGTCGATGCAATCGGGACGTGTGCCGACTGACAGGCCGACTATGTTTTCGGTATTGATGCTCAGCGCCTCGTCGTACAGCATTTTGAGGTAATGCGCCGGGGCATAAGTATTGGTGTTCGGCTGAAAATAGATGATGAACTTATCGGCCCTGTTGCCCTTAACGGCTCGCTCCATGCCCTTGATCACCTGCTCGCGCAGCGTGGGCGTTTTGCGCGACACCTCGGGTGTAAAAGAATCGACATTACAATAAGTACAGCCTCCGTAACCTTTGGAGCCGTCGCGGTTGGGGCAGGTGAAGCCGCCGTCCACAATTACCTTGAACACGCGCTGCCCCTGGTACTTTTCGCGTAGCCATGCCCCGTAGTTGTTATAGCCTTTTATGCCTTGTTGTAAGAGGGATTCCACCGATTATGAAGTATGATTACACCGATTCTGTTTTATGACTACACTGATGTTTCTCTGAGTGCATCGATTGGGCAAAGATACGATTTTGACTTGTAGGCGGTTACCGGCAGCCGATCAAAAAAATGATCTTCGTCATTTTTACGGGTTTTTCAATTGCCGAACTTGCGCGCTTTTATAAAGCGATAGCGTGCAGGAACGGCCATTTGAACATTACTCGTACTCCCAAAGAAATAAAAACAATAAAGCAGTTATCTGCTGGCTAAGTATCGGCGCCTGCATGCTGATGGTGCAGGTACTGCTCGGCGGAATTACCCGTTTAACCGGTTCAGGCTTATCAATCACCGAATGGAAACCGCTGATGGGCGCATTGCCGCCGCTGAACCATAGCGAATGGCAGCATAGTTTTGAAAAATATCAGCAAATAGCACAGTTTAAAAAGGTAAACAGCCATTTCACACTGGCCGATTACCAGGCCATCTTCTTTTGGGAATGGCTGCACCGCGAGTGGGCCCGGCTGATGGGCCTGGTATTTCTGATCCCGTTTATCATTTTTATTGTTAAAGGAAAAATCGACCGCAAAATGGCGGGTCCGCTGGCCGTTCTTTTTCTTTTGGGAGGATTACAGGGGGCCATTGGCTGGCTGATGGTAAAAAGCGGGTTGAACGATACCGATACGCGCGTCGATCATATTCGTTTGGCCGTACATTTTATGTGCGCGCTGTTCCTTTTAACCTACCTGGTTTGGTTCATCTTAAAATTGCGTATACCGCCAGGGCAGGTACAAAGGGAACCCAAACTAAAAAAGCTCAACATTTTCCTGTTATCGTTATTGTTCTTTCAGCTTATCTATGGTGCTTTTATGGCTGGCACGCATGCAGCGCTCTATGCACCGTCGTGGCCGGATATCAATGGGGTTTATATACCCGCCGGAATGTTAGCCAATGGAAATTTGTGGTACAACTTAAATTCCGACCCGCTGACAATACAGTTTATCCACCGCATGTTAGCGTACACTATAGCCGCGACAATAATCATTTGGTTTTTCAAATGCGCGAAAACGGATCGCGGTAGCTGGCTGTATACCATTCGCTGGCTGCCGCCGGCACTGGTCGGAACGCAGATAGCGCTCGGCATTTTAGCATTGGTCAACAGTCCGCTTAAAGGCTCAATTTATTATTCCGCGGCCCATCAGTTCAATGCGATGATACTTTTGACCTCCTTGGTAATTACCTTATACCTTAGCAACGGACGGTCTTATTCCGAATAATTGATCTCAGCGTTTTTACGTTTTAAATACTCGGGCCGCCACGCTGCGAAGCAATTAAATTAATTTAAAATTAACAAATTATCAATCAGGGACTTAGTTAAAAGTGGTTTAAAACGCGCAAACAAGGCCTTTTTTGCCGGGTTAAACAAGTAATTAACCAAATGTTTAACCAGTAAATTCAAAAGGTTATGCCTACCACGAAACAGTCCGGCCATAGCAGCCGGCAAAATGAGAACGAAAGGAAGATGGGCTCACAGCAATCCTCATCTTCGCAAAGCGATCGTAACAGGGAAAATCGCAATATGGGCAGCAACAGCGGCCGCAGCGGTAATTCATCGCGTACGACGCATAAGTAGGATGACAAAATACAGCAGTGATGCTGCATAACGGGATAAACATTTCCGGAAAACGGGATTTGTACGAGTTACAGGTCCCGTTTTTATTAAGTCTAAACTTCACCCTAAATCCCTCTTCAAAGGAGAGGGACCTGAAATTCAGTCACAAACATTTCGTAATGACTGGTGTTTACCCTTCTACATAAAACAATAAAACATTCACTATGAAAACTTATTTAAAACTGACGCTTATCGCCCTCGGTCTGTCACTGTCAGTGGCGGCATGCAAAGGCAACAGCTCGTCCAGCAACTCCGATTCGAGCCACGTCGATTCGAGTTCGACTACCAAAGTAGACACGACCGTAAAGCCCGATACCACTAAAAAGGACAGCATGAAAATGGGTGATACCTCAAAAAAGGCCGATACGGTTAATAAGACCACTACAAAAACTACGGTTGAGAAAAAGAAAAGCGCCAAAAAGGGCTAACGAACTTATATCTCGCAGTTTTCCAAAACAAGGCCCGGCAAACGCCGGGCTTTTTTATGTCTGAACCGTTGATTTTGATGATTAGTTGATTGCGTGGATGAGATCTTAAAATCGTTACTTTTGCAGCGTTTTTAACAACCCTCAATGGATCTCAATTTTCAATATGCAGCATCGCGCCGTTCGGATGAAGAACTGCAGGAACGTATAGACCGTCGCGAAAAATATTTGCCCGACACTATCGAGGCGTCGCTGGCCGAACTGCAAAACAGGGGGCATGTTTTTACCGAAGAGGAACTAAGGGTCATTCATGAAGATATAGAAGCGCATCGCAATAATGCTTACCTGGCCACCGGTACGCCGGGTTTTTTTTCAAGCAACGATAAAGCTGTCATTGTAGAGGATCCCGACGCACCGTCTTTTTATTCGAGGCGCAATATTTTCATATTCGCGTTTCTGTTTGGGACCCTTTTCGGGTCAATCATGCTGGCCATGAACATTAACAAGACCGCAAATCCGGCCCGGATGGTGGGTGTGCTTTTTTTCGGTTTTTTTTATACGATATTCCAGGCAGTTGTAGTCGAAGCCACGGGTTCAAATGCGATCAACCTGGCGCTGCTCGTCATTGGCGCTGTAATCCTGCAATCATTCTTTTGGAAGCGCTATATCGGCGACACTACCTTTTACCGCGTGCGGCCCATATGGGTGCCTTTGGTCATCGCCATTTTACTTTCCGGTCTCATTATCGCAGCCATGTTGTACAACATGAACTTAAAAGGCCTGGAAAATCTTAAGTAACGTTCTATGCTCAGTGCCAAAACTATGCATGCATAGCATTACAACAATTTGCTTAGTTTTGTGGTAGAAATACCGCCAATGGAAACCATCGCTCCATATCATACCAAAAATAAGGTCCGTTTTGTAACGGCGGCTTCGCTATTTGACGGGCACGATGCGACCATCAATATCATGCGACGCATTCTGCAGGCATCGGGCGCGGAGGTGATCCACCTGGGCCATAACCGCTCGGTGGACGAGGTGGTGAACTGTGCGATACAGGAAGATGTGCAGGGCATTGCACTCACGTCGTACCAGGGCGGCCACCTGGAATACTTCAAATACATGTACGACCTGCTGCGCGAACGCGGCGCAGGACATATCAAAATATTTGGCGGCGGCGGCGGCGTGATCCTGCCGCAGGAGATCAAAGAATTACAAGACTACGGCATTGCGCGGATTTATTCGCCGGACGACGGCCGGACGATGGGCCTGCAGGGCATGATCAACGATATGCTGCAGCAATGCGATTTTGCGACCGTTAATAAACTGAACGGAGAACTAAAGCATCTGCCCGAAAAAGATCCTAAGGCAATAGCATCGCTGATCACATTGGCGGAAAGAGGCGGCTCCACTGGCCTCACCCCAAACCCCTCTCCAGTAGAGAGGGGCTTAAAAGAAGGCGCAAAAAAAGTCTCCCCAACCGGGGGAAATTTAGAGGGGGCTCCGGTCCTTGGCATTACCGGCACAGGCGGCGCGGGTAAATCGTCTCTCGTAGACGAGTTCGTGCGCAGGTTTTTGATGGAGACGGATAAAACGCTGGCGATCATTTCTGTCGACCCGTCGAAAAGAAAAACCGGCGGCGCTTTACTGGGCGATCGCATCAGGATGAATTCGATCAACAACCCGCGTGTGTACATGCGTTCGCTGGCAACACGGCAGGCTAACCTGGCGCTGTCAAAGCATGTGGAGGAGGCCATTGACATCTGCAAGGCTGCCGGGTATGATTTGATCATTGTGGAAACCTCTGGCATCGGGCAGTCGGATACCATGATCACCGATTATTGCGATGTATCCCTGTACGTGATGACGCCTGAATTCGGCGCAGCCACCCAACTGGAAAAGATCGACATGCTGGATTTTGCCGACCTGGTTGCATTGAACAAGTTCGACAAGCGCGGCGCGCAGGATGCCCTGCGCGATGTGCGCAAGCAATATAAACGCAATCATCAGTTGTTTGCAGCCAAAGATGAGGACCTGCCGGTTTACGGCACCATGGCTTCGCAGTTTAATGACCCCGGCATGAATAATTTGTTCGAAGCCATCATGCGGACCATCAATGCAAAAACCGGGGTGAACTTCATCGGTAAACAATTTGATGAAGCCAAGCTGCATTGGGGCGAATCGGAAAAGATATTTATTATCCCGCCCGACAGGGTGCGCTACCTGGCCGAAATTGAAGAAAGCAGCAAAGCGTATGATGCCTGGGTGAATGAACAATGCGGCGTGGCGCAGAAGTTATACAATATTCAAGGCGCTCTTAGCCTTACCCCTGCCCTCTCCAAAGGAGAGGGTGTTAAAGCCGGGTTGGAAGAAATTTATGCTCAGCTTGAAGAACAACTGCACTCCGATTGCAGGCGCTTATTAAAAGAATGGCCCGCGACGGTGCGTGAATACAAAGCGGATAATTTTATTTATAAAGTCCGCGATAAAGAAATAAAACAACCGCTGTACTACACCTCCCTGTCGCAACTGAAGGTGCCGAAGATCGCATTGCCGAAGTATGAAGCCTGGGGCGATATTCTGCGCTGGCTGCTGACGGAAAATGTTCCGGGCGAATTCCCGTACGCGGCGGGGGTGTTCCCGCTGAAACGTGAGGGCGAGGACCCGACGCGTATGTTCGCCGGTGAAGGCGGTCCCGAGCGGACCAACAAGCGTTTTCACTATGTTTCATTGGGGCAACCGGCGCATCGTTTATCAACAGCTTTTGATTCGGTAACACTTTACGGCGAGGACCCGCATACGCGGCCGGATATTTACGGCAAGATCGGTAATTCAGGTGTGAGCATTGCTACGCTGGACGACGCTAAGAAATTATATTCCGGCTTTGACTTATGCGACCCGGCAACCTCGGTTTCCATGACCATCAACGGCCCCGCGCCAATGCTGCTGGGTTATTTCATGAACGCGGCTGTCGACCAGCAATGCGAGCTGTATATCAAAGAGCACCAGCTGGAACATTTAGTAGAGGCGAAGTTTAAAGAGGTTTATGATAATAAAGGACTACCACGCCCTCGCTATAATGGCAAGTTGCCAAAAGGCAACCAAGGTCTTGGCCTGATGCTTTTGGGCCTGACGGGCGACCAGGTATTGCCTCCGGATATTTATAAAAAGCTAAAAGCGAAAGCCATCTCAACCGTTCGCGGAACGGTGCAGGCGGATATACTGAAGGAGGATCAGGCACAAAACACCTGCATCTTCTCCACTGAATTTGCCCTGCGCATGATGGGCGACGTGCAGCAATATTTTATCGATCAGAAGGTTCGCAATTTTTACTCGGTGTCCATTTCGGGCTATCATATTGCCGAAGCCGGCGCTAATCCTATTTCGCAACTGGCGTTTACGCTGTCGAACGGATTTACGTACGTAGAATACTACCTGAGCCGGGGCATGCATATCGATGATTTTGCACCGAACCTGTCGTTCTTCTTCTCCAACGGTGTCGACCCTGAATATTCGGTTATCGGTCGCGTTGCGCGCCGGATATGGGCCAAGGCGATCAAGAATAAATACAAGGGCAACGACCGTTCGCAAAAGTTGAAGTACCATATCCAGACCAGCGGCCGCTCGCTGCACGCACAGGAGATCGATTTTAACGATATCCGCACCACGCTGCAGGCATTATACGCGATATACGACAACTGCAATTCCCTGCACACCAATGCCTATGATGAAGCAATCACCACGCCGACCGAGGAGTCCGTTCGCCGGGCAATGGCCATACAACTGATCATCAACCGCGAGCTGGGCCTGGCGAAGAACGAGAACCCGCTGCAGGGTTCGTTCATCATCGAAGAATTAACCGACCTGGTGGAAGAAGCGGTGCTGACCGAATTCAAACGCATCAACGATCGCGGCGGCGTGCTGGGCGCCATGGAAACCATGTACCAGCGCGGCAAAATACAGGAAGAATCATTGTACTACGAAACGCTGAAGCACGACGGCGAATACCCTATCGTCGGTGTAAATACGTTCCTCAATAAAAAGGGCTCGCCGACCGTTATCCCCGCCGAAGTGATTCGCGCGACGGAAGATGAAAAGCAATTTCAAATAGCCGCTCTCGAAGCCTTTCAAAAGCGAAACGAAGACAAGGCACCTGCCCTGCTCAAAAAATTGCAGCAGACCGCTATTGCAGGAGAAAATATTTTTGAAACGTTGATGGAAGTGTGCAAATACTGCTCGCTCGGGCAGATATCACATGCGCTGTACGAGGTTGGGGGGCAGTACAGGCGGAACATGTGACCGCTGATTTGTTTGATTAAATGATTTCGTTGACAATTTAAAACTTACGAAGTTTTGAAAACTTCGTAAGTTTATTCTTACAACAAATCTATATGTTACCTAAAACCATTACCATTCCTTTCGATCGTGACAACTTTCTGAGTGATCAAAAGATGATCTGGTTATTATCATTTTCCAAAATCATCCGCTATTATTTTTTATTTACTATTGTCGCGATTGTATTATATGCCACAGATGTTATTATCGATAACGACCAATCAGTTGTCGGGCTATCAATCATAGGTGGATATTTCTTTTATGTCGTTTTCCTATGGGCAGGTCTTTTAGAGAAATTTTTTAAATTTATGAATCGCCGAAAACGTATTGCCAAACGCTTTGCAGATAAATCAGTTATAAGTACTTACATCTTTTCAGAAGAAAACCTGCAGTATCAAGACAACGAAAAGCTTTACCAGTTAAACTGGTCATGCTTTAGACCTTACGTAATGAAAGAAGATAACATTTTAATAAGTTCAAAAGATGTAGATGCTGTGCTGTTTTCATTTAGCAGGAAAGAACTGAGCGACGAAGATTTTCTGCAAATACAATCAATTTTAGATACAAGGATAGGGCAAAAGCATAATCGATAATAATTTGCCAACAACCGCTATTGTCAAAACCAAACTCATGAAGTTCTCAAAATCTTCGAGGTTTAGTTAACCAATTCGTTTGCTATAAGATCGTTACTTACTTTACGTGCTGGCAGCGGCATTCTCATAATTTACTAATTTTGGCTTATGTCCGCATCTATCCAGGAAGATCAAATATTTACCAAAATTTCAGCTGCCGACCCGGTACTTACCAGCCGGCAATTCGAATATTGCAAATTCATAAGCTGCGATCTTTCCGGCGCCGACCTGGGCAATATCCTTTTTATCGAATGCGTTTTTGAAGATTGTAACTTGTCGCTGGCGAACCTGAGTAATACGGGTTTGCAAAATATCCGTTTTAAAAACTGCAAACTCAGCGGCGTAAACTTTGGCCGCAGCCTCGATTTTTTAATGGAAATGCATTTCGACGGCTGTAATTTGGATAACGCAGTTTTCTATAAAAAGAAAAATAAAAAGGCCATCTTCAAGGATTGTTCGATGATAGAAACCGACCTGACTGAAGCCGATCTGTCCGATTGTAAATTCGATAACTGCAATATGCACCGGGCTACTTTCGACCAGACCATCCTGAAAAATGCCGACCTCAGCTCTTCATACAATTTTATCATCGACCCGGACAATAATAATATTAAAGGCGCAAAATTTTCGGTGCATGGGTTGCCGGGGTTGCTGGTGAAATACGGGATAGAGATCAGAGGTTGAACACGATTTTGAGGATTAAAAAGATCAACAGGATTCTATTGCGACATGGGAAAAGTTGCCATTTTTATTCTTTGGTTTGTGTGCGGGCTGGCCTATTTGTTTGGACAAGGCGATAGCATTCCGCCGGAAGCTCAAAAGCTGATGAAAGCCTATCCTGGTGCTATCGCGGGTTTCACGGATAACCATCTCATCTTTAAAGATGGCAGCAAAATGCTTTGGGACGACGGCATCCAAAACAAATCTTACCAAACTTTATTGGACAAGCCTGACCTGAAAGATATGTTCAGCCAAAAGTATGCGACAGGAGGGCTCAAAGAACCACCCGGAAAAAACTTTGATCCCGGCAGGATAAGGGACGAGGAGTTTTTCGAAGAGATATACGGCAGCAGCAAAGCAGAAGTTGAAAAGAACCTGGTAACGATCACCTGGTGCCCGAAGATGGTCGGGCAAAAGATCAGGGTAACCAAAATAAACGGTGTCGACAAAAAGCTGGAGGCGGTCTCAAAAGAACTGGACGAACACCCCGGATTAAAAAAATACTTAATGAATATTGGCGGAACTTTTGCCTGGCGGGAGATCGCAGGAACGCACCGGCATAGTATGCATAGCTTCGGCATGACCATCGACCTGAACACCCGGTATTCCGATTATTGGCAGTGGGCCTGCAAGTGCACCGATGAAAAAATCGACGTGAAATACCAAAATCGCATTCCGCAAGTTATAGTGGATATATTTGAGCGACACGGATTTATATGGGGCGGCAAGTGGTACCATTACGACACGATGCATTTTGAATACAGACCTGAATTGATCAATTGATATGAAAATATCGACGTTCCTCGCACTTCTGATCTTCGTGATCTCCGGCACCGATACCGTGCTGACACGGTTCAAAGTACCCGTAGGATTTCACCAAATAAAGGTTCAATCTGGTAGTTTTGGTGCATATATGCAAAGTCTTCCCCTGAAACCGGCCGGGACACATACCTTAACCTATAAAGGCACTGTCGCTGCTACCGACGTGGAAACGGCCGCGGTGGTGGATATCAGCGTCGGGCATGCGGACCTGCAGCAATGCGCCGACGCGGTGATGCGCCTGCGTGGTGAATACCTGTGGCACGCGGGGCGTTACAACGAGATCGCTTTTCACTTCGAAAGCGGCTTTAAGTGCGATTATGTGCATTATGCCGATGGATACCGGTACCACAACGGCCATTGGGTGCTAAAGGCCGGAAAAGATTATGGCTATAGCACATTTATGCAGTACATGCAATTGGTGTTCGCCTATGCCGGAACCTTGTCATTGGAAAAGGAATTGAAGCCCGTAACCAACCCGGGCGAATTAAAAGCCGGTGATGTCTTTATTCACGGTGGCTCGCCGGGGCATTGCTTTATCGTAATGGATGTCGTGGAAAATGATAAGCACGAAAAACAATTCCTTTTAGCCCAAAGCTTTATGCCCGCGCAAAACATACAGGTATTGCAAAATGCGCCCGGATATTATTGGTTCAGCATGGATAAGATACCCAGCATCTGGTATGGAGAACTGGTCAAGGCACAGTATTTGAGGAAGTTTGAATGAAATGATCAATAAACGTATTACATCTATCGTTCTGCTTATCAATATACTTTTAATAGCGACTTGGGTGGCGCGATTTGTCTACTTTAATAATCAGATCATCATTGATCCTGAAAAAGTTCCGTCCGTCCAGGTCCAGCAAAATTCGCTATGGTATATCATACCGCAGATCTTAAGCCTGCTTGTGCTCGGAGGTTTGGTATGGATACTGAAGATACTTGGCGAAAACATTTGGATCAGGGGCGGACTGGTGGTATTTATGCTTTGCAGGATCGCTATACTTGTTGTCGTCCAAATGTCGGGCGAAAAATATCTTTCGGACCATGAATTGGTCCTTATCATTCTTAATTACCTGGATCTTTTTATTGCCGTATATGTTTTTGCGACCTTGCCGCTCATCAGGAACGCCTACCTGCGATCCTATTTCAGGTGGCTGGTTATCCTGCTGCTGCTATCGATGGTTTTGCCAATCGTGAGTGAAAAAATTTACAACGATCTGCAGATACACTGGGGACTGCTAAACGGCGAAGTGCTGTCGCTGCTGCCCTTTTTGTTTACGCCTTTCCTGCTTATCAAGGCATTGGGTGTACTAAGACGAAACCAGGTATAGCAGGTTGTTCCTTACTCCAATAGTGAAATTTATTAAGAATGACTCACCGCTACATTTGCGGTGGTGTTATGTTGAGGCACTCGAAACATGCGGGCAAAGGCCTTTGCACTCATCCTTCGACGGAGCTCAGGATGACACTTCCTCTTTTATCGCTTCTCCACCTTATCATAAAACCCGCCGAATGTATTCGTCTTCACGGCATCTTCGCGGAAGAAATCGCCGGGGAAGCCGAGCTCGATGGCGCTTACCTCGTCCAGCCGCTTCAGGTGATCGTCGCTCAGGGTGACATCAACGGTCTTTAGGTTATCGTGCAATTGCTCCAGTTTGGTGGCACCGACGATGGGAATGCAATGGAAGCCCTGCTGCATGGTCCACTTAAGGGCGACGTTGCCGGGCGAAACACCAAGCTCATCCGCTATGGCCATTACCACCCTGGTTATTTCCACGGCCTTATCATTACGGCGTTTGCTGTCGGGCTTTACGCGGCCCTGTTCGCCGCGCAGGTACTTGCCGGTAAGCGCGCCGCCGCCCAGCGGGGCCCAGGGCGTCACCGTCATGCCGAAGTGTTTGGCCATCGGAATCAGCTCGCGTTCGGCCGTGCGCGCGATCAGGCTGTATTCGATCTGCAGGGCGACCAGCGGGCTCCAGCCCATCAACTCAGCTAAGGTGTTGCCCCTGGCAACCACCCAGGCCGGTGTATCGCTGATGGCGACATAGTTCACCTTGCCTTGCCGCACCAGGTCGTCCATGCCGCGCAGCACCTCATCGATTGGCGTGAGGTCGTCCCAGATGTGCAGGTAGAACAGGTCGATAAAATCCGTTTTCAGGCGTTTCAGGCTTTCCTCAACGCTGCGCATCATATTCTTGCGGTTGTTTCCCGACGCGTTAGGGTTGCTCAGGTTATCCTTCAGGCTGTACTTGGTGGCCACAACAAAATAATCGCGGTCGTGATTGCTCAAATACTCGCCGATGATCTTTTCGCTGGTACCATTCTTATATAGGTTGGCGGTATCGAGGAAGTTTCCGCCGGCTTCGGCGTAAGCGTCCATAATGGCAAAGCTGCCGTCTTTGTCAGCGCCCCAACCATTTTCGGTGCCGAAGCCCATGGTGCCCAAACATAATTCAGATACTTTAAGGCCCGAACGGCCGAGGAGTTTATAGTTCATAGTCTGTTAACACTAATTGCACGAATTTGTACGAGATACACGAATTTTTAATTTGTGCAAATTAGGGCTGATTAATGTAATTCGTGTCAGCCTAATGTACATTCTTCTTTTTCAGCAACCCGCCTGTGGTGTCGTCGATGCTTTGCTGGACGATAAATGCCGAGGGGTCGATCTCCAATATTTTGGTTTTGATAGCCGGTATCTCGAGACGTGTTGCTACCGTGAAAATGATATCGCGGGGGTCGTTGATATGACCGTCTTTGCCATAGCCTCTTTTCCCTTCGTAAACCGTTACACCGCGGCCCATCTCCGTAATCATTTTACGGATCGTGTCGCCTTTGGCCGATACGACGGTGATGCCGATGTATCGCTCGATACCATTGATGATAAAATCGATCATCCTGGATGCCGAAAAATACGTCAGCACGGAGTATAAGGCCGATTCGACGCCCAAAAAGAAAGCGGCCGCCGAAAAGATCACCACATTGAGCACCAGGATAACGTCGCTTACTTTAAGCAATTGCATTTTTTTGCTCACCAGCAAAGCCGCTATGTCGGTTCCGTCGAGCACACCGCCGCTGCGAATAGCTAGCCCTATGCCGACGCCGATAAAAAAACCACCGAAAACGGCGGTCAGCAGCTTATCGTGCGTCACGTCGGGATAGTGCACAAAGGCAATGCAAAGCGAAAGTCCTGCGATGGCCAGCGTTCCCTTGACCGCAAAGAGCGCTCCTAACCGGCGATAACCTAATATCAAAAAAGGTATGTTAATTGCAAAAATGAGGATAGACAGCGGCAGCCCGGTAGTTTCGGCAAGCAGCATCGATATACCTGTTACACCGCCGTCGATAAACCTGCTCGATAGCAGAAAGCCCTCTAAGCCGAAGCCCGCCAGGAAAATACCAGCCAAAAGAAGGATGATGTTACCGATCTCGGTCCTAAGTTTCATGCCTAAAGATAGTTCTTTGCCGGAAGGTTGAGAAGTAAGGCGATGTGCAGATGTGCAAATATGCAGATTAAAAGCTTGAAAGAATGACTCAATGACTAAACTACCGAAACAAAAGCAGGTGCAGCTTGTATTTGGTTTAACGACAAATACTTTCTGACAAAATGAAGATCGTCACTGCACATGAACGTGTAAACCCGCAAGACTTGCGCGAGCATATCCGTAAAAACCTGGATACGATGTTCGCCCGGCAACGGCACGAAACCATCCATTTTGAAGTACGCGGGGAGGGAAACGTTATCGAAATATCGGAACCCAGCCTATACGGTTTCTTATATAAAATCGAAGTAAATGGGCCGGAGCTGGACATTACCAGGTCGGAACACTGGACCGACGATGTCAATTCGCTTACCGTGGAATCGATCCTGAACGAACTGCTGGCAGGCAGGTACGGGACGGATCTGTTGCAGGAGGGATAGATTTTAGTCGGGAAGTCCGAAAAGTCCGCGTAAGTCCGAAAGACAAATAACGTAAAACGTTCAACGTATCACTCAACCAGCTATCCAACTGAACTTGTACTCCAGTCCCGGATTTTTCATACGGTCGGCGACGCGCAGCAGGCGTGCGGGCAGGTTCATGATATAATCACGGGCCTTTTCGCCGGTCTCATTCAGGTCTCTGACGCTGCCTATATGCCATTCTTCGATAAGGTCCTTCAGGATGTCGACATAGTCAACCGCGGTATAAATACCGAGCCTTTGTGCCGCGTCGGTAAAATGACCGAAGGTCTGGCCGACTTTCAGGCCTATCTCGCGTAAGAAATGCGCCGGCATCACGATCTTTTTACGCATCATATCCTCGAAGGCCAGCATGGCCTCGTTGGCGTCTATCTCAAATACCTTAGCGATAAAGTATTTATAAGCTTTAGCGTGACGCGCCTCGTCGCCGGCGATGACGCCGCACATTTTCGATAGCAGGTTGTCGCCCTGTTTCTTCGCCTGCGATGCCACACGGCGGTGTGATATGTTGGTAGCCAGTTCCTGGAAGGAAGTGTAAATGAAATTACGGTAGGGGTCGGTGCCCGTGCCTATATCGAAGCCATCGGCTATCAGGTACTGCATGGAAACTTCCATCATCCGCATGTTTACCCGGCCCGAGAGGTATAAGTATTTATTCAGCAGGTCGCCGTGGCGGTTCTCTTCAGCGGTCCAGTGACGTGTCCAGGTCATCCAGCCGCCGTGCTCTTCCTTGGAAACGCCCTCGACCATGGTAAGCCACGATTCGTAGGTAGGCAATGCTTCCTCGGTTATGGTATCGCCTATCAAAACGGCGATCAGGTCGTACGACAATCCGGCTGCGCTTTCACGCAATTCTTTTATTTCTGAGAAGAAGGTATCGCGCGTAGAATCGGGCAAAAGGTCAGAAGGCTGCCAGATGGTGTTTACCGGTTTAAGGAACTCATCCATTTTTTCAAGCATATACTTCTCGATATGCTTCATTGCCTCCCTGCGCTTCTCTTCGAAAAATTTCATTATTCTAAATTAAAAGGACGCAAAAGTAACGAATTATTATTGTTATACAGCATTCTGTCACAGGTTCTTTCACTAATAAAAACAAACGCGCCGAGTTTACTGCCTGAAACACTAAGTCAACGCTAATCTGGCTTTAAAGATACTATATTTCCGGCCAGCATAAAGTGACCATGGTCATATAAATCATTCAAGTAGTAACAAACTTAACATGCAAACACGTATAATTTGCAAAATTTTAAAAATTTTATCAGCTGTTACCAACTGGCACGGCGCCGCAGTTTTGCGATGCTGATGACCAACCGTGGTCCGGAACATGCCCGAAAGTTTCAGTTTTGTTAATTTTATCGTTATTTTATGCCTTTATTAACCTGCACAAACCAATTAGCTTTTAGCCGTATGACCGGGGACACCAAATAAATTGCCGTGCAAAGCTTCGGCAGTGCGGCGCCCCCGCCAGGTATAGTAAAGAACATGTGAATAGCTTTACTGATAACCTGTTAATAAACAATGTTGAAAACGTTTCGTTTTTAACTTATTTTTATTTTTATTCACGCTAAATTAACGACCGGTTTAACATTTTTATTGAATAAGAAATATCAGCATGTTCATTCAGATCGATAAAGAAGAGTTTCTGAAGGAGTTAGGGAAAAAAGCGTGGTTCCAGACCCACAATATTATCTGGACCATCTTCTTCCTTTATCCCCTGTTCAGCATTGTTGATTTTATCTACGCTAAAGATATATGGATGCAGGTATTTATTGGCAGGCTGATCATCATCCTGTTGCTCTATATTCTTTACAATTACCTGCATACCAGGAACTACAATTACCGGATACTGATGCACGTTGCATTTTTTTCACTATCCGGCTTATCGGCATTGCTTTGCACGCTGGTAAACGCCCAGTCGCTGTTTATCTATTTTACCGAATTTTCGATAGTTATACTGTTCTTTAACCTGCAGGTATTTTGGGAACCGGTGCATTCGCTGATCGAAACGCTGATCGCGGTACTGCTGCTTGCCATATTTTTCGATCTGTTCTGCGATTACTCGATAGATATCTTTGTTACCAACGGCGCCCAGTATTTTTTTACCATCGCGCTTATTTCGTGCTTAGTGCCTAATACGCGTCACAAGGTGATACAGCGCGAGGTGCACCAGCAAATACAGATCGAGAAATCGAACGAGCAGCTAAAAAAACAAAACCACGACATCAGCGAAAAGAACCATATCATCGATATGCAGTACGAGCGTTTGCGCAAGCTCGACGAACAAAAGAACAGCTTTATCAATATCGCCGGGCACGACCTGAAAAACCTGATCGGCTCCATCATCATGAGCAACAATATGCTGAAGGACGAGGAAGACCGGCTGAGCTCCGACCAAAAGGAGTTTGTAGGATACATCGGTCAATCGGCTGAAAAGATGCAGTATATGCTGAGCAAGCTGATGGATGTAAAAGAGATCGAGTCGCCCGAAATGAAATTTACCATGGAGGTGTTCGACATTAACGCCGAAGTACAGCATGTGTACCGCGGGCTGATAGAAACGGCCCAGATGAAAAACATCCACCTTGTCGACAACATCCTTAAGCTGCCGCTTTATGTGAAACTGGATAAAGTTTTTACCGGGCAGATATTCCAGAACCTTTTATCGAACATCATTAAGTTCTCCCAAACCAACAACAGCATTAAAGTGGTAACCAGCCTGCAGCGCCAGCACTTTGTATTCGAGATCGTTGACGAAGGTATCGCCATAGGGCAGGACGAGCTGGATATGATGTTTAACAAGCTAAAAACATTGAACGAAGCCTCGGGCCACATCGAAAGCCGCCTGGGACTGGGCCTTTCCATTGCCAAGCTGATGACGCAGGAAATGGGCGGCGAGCTGAGTTACCGCAGCGACGAGAACGGTAATTATTTCAGAGTGGAATTCAACGTTATAAACTAATATCACGCAGATGAATAAATTTTTAAGCCTTTTAGCTCTCGCATTATTATTAAGCACGGCGTCACTTGCGCAAAGCATTGTGTCGTTTAAAGCGATGGGGCACGACGACGAACCGATATATGGGATGATCGGCGCCAGTTCGTTCTATTTGAAGATCAGTCCGCTGGTAGAGATGAAGGGAAGCAAGCTGGTTCTGTATATCGAGCCTTCGCAGGCCCTGATAAAGGACCACTCTTTTGTTAACGTCGTGATTAATGAAAGGCCGGTTTACAGCGCACGCCTTACCAAAGATTCCGTTGAAAAGATCAGTATCAATTTACAGCCCGAAGACCTTTCGCCCGACAAGTTCCTGAAAGTACAGATCAAGACGCTGCTGACGGTTTCGGATGATAAATGCAAAGACCTGGACAACCCGGCGATGTGGATCAAGGTAAAGGATTATTCCTACCTGTCGCTGGTGAAAACCAATACCAACTTCTTCAATAATGTCAATATCAGCAATTGCTTCGAGTCAAAAAGGGCCATCGTTTACCCGATAAATCCTTCGCTGCACGACCTGAAAGCCGTAGCCTGGGCGTATTCGCGGCTAAAGAAAGCCCAAAACAGGGATATAAAAGTTTATTCGGAAGACCAGTTGCCCGATTCGATCAAGAACTATATCATGGTAGGTAACTGGGGCAGCCTGCAGGCCGAGCAAAAAGCCATGATAACCGTAACACCCGGAGCGAACCAGGGATTGCTGTTCCTTAAAAAGGCGCTGGTTAGCTATGAGGATTCTGTGGCAATGGCAAACGGGAAGAAAACCTCGAGTCAGTTAACTGTTCCGGGCGAGATACTATTCGTTACCGGCGGTGATGATGCCGGTTACGAAAAGACCATCACCGCGCTGGGCAATATGAACATCCTGAATTCATCGTTCGGGGAATACCTGCTGATCGATAACGCGCAGAACAATTTTTTCAAAACGATCGACGAAAACCGCTCGAGGCTGACGCTGCGGCAGATAGGCGGCGCACCCAACTTTATGTCGGGTATCGGTTCGCTAACCAACGTTTACAGCTTCAAGAACAGCGACTTCAGCTTTACGCCGAAGGAAGTGGAGATTCACTTCGTGGCTAATTACAGCAGCCTTACCCCCGGCGACCGCGGCTACTTTAACGTGTACCTGAACGGCATGCTGATCAGCAGCGAAAGGCTGGACGCCACGGGCAAACTGAACACCTCGGTAAGTATAAACCGTTACCAGCACCACAAGTACAATACCATTGAAGCTGAATTCAGGATATATCCGAGCAGCGGCAACTGTATCAACTCGTTCACTAACTTTTTCGCCGAGATCGACGTGGATAAATCGTACCTCGAATCGAAGAACCCGTTCATTACCAACGACCTGAGCTTTTACCAATATCCTGAAGCCTTCAACTCGGGCACTACCCGTATAGTGATCAGCAAGGAGTACGCTAAATATGCGGCAGCGGCTGTGGGCGAGATCATCTACGAGCTGAACAATAACATCAACGCCAATAATTTCCCCGAGTTCGTTTATTCGGACGACGTAAAAACACCCGATCTGAAAAAATACAACATTGTGGCGTTGTTATCGCAGCACGACCAATTGATGGACGACTTTCCCGATGCGCCGATAAAGTTCAACAAGAAGTTCAGGATATATAATAACGAGAACAACAAGCCTGTTTATACGCTTTCGGACTCGGTATCGAACGGCCTGGCGCAGATATTCTACGGCCGCAGCAATAACGCCGTGCTGGTGCTTACGGCAACAGGTAACGACCAGGCCGATGCCTTTACCGCCGCGGCAAAATCGATTACCGAGCAGTTGTCGACCTTATCGAGCAACATGTGTATAGCGGACGTGAACGGTAATAAATACCTGTTCAACATCAATAAATCAAGCGAAAACCTGGAATATTTCGATACCAAGAGCGCGCTGACACGTTTCTGGGAAACTTACAACCTGTACATCCTGCTGGGCATACTGGTACTGATCCTGATGTCGTTCCTGTACGTACGCTCGAGAGTGCAGAAATCGCAGGAACTGTTTAACGATTAAGCCCCGGGAGGATGTCATTTCGATGAGCAAGCAAGGGACTAAAGGAAGGGCGCGAGGAGAACTTTCTCTTGAGCGGGACTGTGGTCTGACCGTGGGTGCGAAAAAATCTTATACGCCTTGAGTAATCCGCAAGCATGATGAATAAGATTTCTCCTCATGGCTGCCCCGCAGGTCCCGGATTCGTCGAAATGACATTCGTTTTTTGGACTCAATTGTCCGCATAAATACTATAACTGATGGCTACTCCCATTTCCGATATACTGGTCAAAGACGGCTTCCTGACGCCGGCAACCCGCGAACAGGTTAACGCCTTTGCCCGGAAAACGGATACTTCCTTTCTTAAAGTCGCGCTGAACTACGGATTTGCTTCCCGCAAAAACTACCGGCGGTCGATGGAAAACGCCGGGTATCAGTTTAAAGAAGTACGGGATGAAGCGTTTGACGAAGAAGTTGTAGAAAAGGTAGAGTTGCTGTTTGCAAACGATCACCTGGCGATACCGCTGCGTATCGAGAACCACAGGGTGGTTACGGTAATGGCCGACCCGACCAATAACCTTTTTATCGACTTTATCAGGATCACTTACGGACTGGAACCGGAGATCATCCTGGCCGATGACCTGGAGGTAACCTGGCTGTGCCATAAACTGCTGGGCAAGGCACATGTCAAATCATCCGTATTCGAGCTGCTGAACCGCGATCCGGACAGTTCTGCCCTATTCACTTTTACGGGGCCTCAAATGGTTTCTATCTTCCTGGTGCTGGGCGCTATCGCCGCAGGCCTGGTGATGAATTTTAAAAATGTAACGATCATTGTAAACGTCGTCCTGAGCGTATTTTTCCTGGTGGCGATCATATTTAAGCTGTTCCTCTCGCTGGTAGGCTCGCGCTTTGAACTGTACCAGGCCGTAACCAAACATGAGCTGAAGGACGTTAACGACGATGAGCTGCCTGTATACACCATCCTGCTGCCGGTTTACAAAGAGGATAAACTGATAAAAAAACTAATCTGGAACCTGCAAAGCCTCGACTACCCGCGCGAGAAGCTTGATATAAAGCTGTTGATAGAGGAGGACGACGCGAAAACGCTCGACGCCGTGCGCAGTCTCGATTTTCCGGCAGTTTTTGAGGTGATCGTCGTTCCGTTTCACATGCCGAAAACCAAGCCCAAGGCCTGCAATTACGGCTTGCACTTTGCCCGCGGCAGATACCTGACCATTTACGACGCCGAAGACATTCCGGATACCGATCAGCTTAAAAAAGTAGTGGTGCTGTTCAATAAGCTACCCGATCATTACATCTGCGTGCAAAGCGCGCTAAACTACTTTAACCGCAACGAAAACTTCCTTACCCGGATGTTTACCCTCGAATATTCTTTTTGGTTCGACTATATGCTGCCGGGCCTGGATACGCTGGACATCCCCATCCCGCTTGGCGGCACCAGCAACCATTTTAAGATGGAAAACCTGGTGGAGCTTGGCGCCTGGGACCCCTTCAACGTAACCGAAGACGCCGACCTGGGGGTGCGGGCTTATGCCAAAGGCTATAAAATAGCCATTGTAAATTCAACCACCTACGAAGAAGCGAATAATGAACCGTTTAACTGGATACGCCAGCGGTCGCGCTGGATAAAGGGCTATATGCAAACCTACCTGGTGCATATGCGCAATCCCATCGGGCTGATCAAAAAAATAGGCTGGCGCGGTTTCATAGGCTTTAATTTTTTCGTCGGGGCTACGCCGATAACCTTCCTGGTTTATCCCATCCTGCTTTTTATCTTCCTCGCTTACGTCATCTTCGATATTTCGTCCATCAAAATGCTGTTCCCCGACTGGGTGCTGTTCATTTCCATCTTTAACCTGATGGTGGGCAATATCCTGATGATCTATGTGAACATGATGGCGGTGTTTAAGCGCCGCTTTTACGAATTGATTCTATTCGCCATTGCAAACCCCATCTACTGGCTGATGCATTCGGCGGCGGCATATAAAGGTTTGTACCAGTTGATCGTCAAACCGTTCTACTGGGAAAAAACCAACCACGGCTTGAGCAAGGTGAACAACCCGGTTGTAAATATTATTAAATAGTGGTGAGTCGCCTCACCCCAACCCCTCTCCAAAGGAGAGGGGCTATAAAAGAAAAAGAAGCCGCGCTTTTAAGTCCTCTCCTTTGGAGAGGATTTAGGTGAGGCCAAAATACATAATGCACCCCAACCCCTCTCCAAACGAGAGGGGGCTAATAAAAGAAAAAGGAAGTCACGCTTTTAAGTCCTCTCCTTTGGAGAGGATTTAGGTGAGGCCAAAACAAAACGATGCACCGCAGGACACTATACCTCATTATTATTACGCTGCTGCTGGCGGCGTACTACCTGTTTATGGCGGTGTACCTGCACAACCTGGAATACCACAACCTCGAATCGCTGTTTTACAGCGAAAAAAGCAAAATACTGTTCGAAGGACTTGGAAACCGGCTTAAGGTAATGGGCCTAACTTCGCCCATCCTGCCTTTTTACGGGTCGTTTGCGTTTACTTTCGGCAAATTTTATTTGCTGTCGCCGGTGCTGGCATCGGCGGTGGGAACTGCCGTGCTGTTCTACATTATGGCCAATACGCTCACCAAGCGCAGTCACGACGATTTTTACCTGCTCATCCTGCTCGTACTTTTCGTGTTCGATCCCAGCCTGCTATATACGGCCAGTTCGGGTAAATCTACTTACCTGGTACTCATCTTTTTCTTCCTGTTCTTTTACCATATCATCCGATACTATAAATCGAACACGACGTTCCACGTATCTATCGCCAGCATTTGCCTGCTGCTGCTTATATTTTGCGACTACAAATTCGTCTGGCTGTGCCTGTTCTTTATTCCGCTGGTGTTGTTCATCTCCATCAACAGCCTGAACCTGAGCGAGAAGGAAACTGTCTTTCGCCTGCAACAGGCCTTTAACAATCCTGCTTTGCGCCGTAAGCTGATCAACAAAACGGTAGCCATTTATAT
Organism: Mucilaginibacter sp.; assembly: GCA_035547095.1. Classification (GTDB taxonomy): domain Bacteria; phylum Bacteroidota; class Bacteroidia; order Sphingobacteriales; family Sphingobacteriaceae; genus Mucilaginibacter. The sequence goes on along the minus strand of DASZVE010000060.1, from coordinate 1,710 downwards.
CATCATTTTCCTGCTGCCCATCGCCTCCGTGCTCATCTTCAAAATGCTGAACCTGACGCACGCCGATAACTTCGACTATTTCCTGGACAGCCCCTACGCCAACTGGACCGTGCTGGCCGACCGCCTGAGCTTTGAGCAGGCCACCAGCTTCGGGCATTTCCAGGCGTCGCAGATATCGCCGCTGGTTACGGCCAGCATCATTGTATACTGCCCCATGATCGTGCTGGCTATTTACCTGTTCAGGCACAATACCTACCAGATACTTACCATTGCCGCACCTTTTGGTTTTGTGCAGTTTCTGCAAATCAAATACGACAAGATATTCCTGGCGCACGAGTATTTCCTCATCTTCCTGGTGCTTTCGCTGCTGTGCATCGTCTTCCGTGGCCACAGGCACGAAAACCAGCGGTTGATGAAAAGCCTGATCGCTGTGCTGACCGTGGTGCAGGTAATAACCGGGTTCTACTTTCTTAAAAACTCGCTTATTGCGGAGGAAAGAGATTATGTAAACACGCTCTTCAACCGCACACCGAACGACAACGAAGCCGAGAGCCGCGAGATAGCATCTTTCCTGAACACGCTGCCAGACAATGAGCAGATACTCGTCGACGACGCTATCGCCTACCCTGTGGTCGCATTTACGCATCACATCGGTCGCCTTACGCTGCCTTACCAGGAAACCTACCTGAGCGCCAGCGAGGCCCCCGAACGCTATGTAAACTATATCCTCATCGCCACCGACCGCAACCCGCTTACCGGTTACACCCAACTGAACAACAAATACCTCCCCGCCATCCGCAAAAGCGACAACCGGCTTAATTTGCAGAAGGTGTATGAGACGGATAATTGGATTTTGTATAAGGTGTTGTAGTTAGTTTGCAGTGGGCGGTTTGCAGTGGGCAGTATATTTCTGCAAACTGCCAACTTATAACTGCAAACTGAAAAGACGGATAATTGGATTTTGAATAAAGTGTTGTAGTAGTCGGGAAGTCCGCATAAGTCCGAAAGAAAATAAAAACTCGTAATTGCGAGGTGCAAAGCGGTTGGCGCGTGGCGGAGCGACGAAGCAATCCCGTGTTGTGCCCGGAATCTGCAAACTCCATCAGGCCAAATATAGTTAGTTCATGGTTGATAGTTGATCGTTCATAGCCAAATAAGTACTGCCACGTGCCTCGTAATGGCGCAGGTTATTTTTAATTGCCTTTTCCGCTTCTCGCCAATTTTACGTATATTTATAGTTAACCTGTTCCTTGAAAGCAGCCGCCCAGCCTGCGGGATGTTTACCTCAAAAGACAAAAAATAATTTGTGAATTACTATAATACGCTGCATATCAGCCAGTTAAGTACAATAATGTGATTCTAAAGTACTGGAAAGTGTTGCAAATGTGCTGGAAAGTGTTGCAAATGTGCTGAAAAGTGCTGCAAACGGGTAAGATTCGGCGGAAAAGCGCACCTAAACGGCTGAACGAATTGTGAATGGTCAATAGTGAATGGTGAATGTTTTTGATTGACCATTGACTATTCACCTTTGACTAAAAACAAGAAACCCCACCAGCATAGCTGACAGGGTTTCAGAGTAAAATTTGGCACCGACCTACTCTCCCACGTTTTACCGCAGTACCATCGGCTCTGGCGGGCTTAACTTCTCTGTTCGGAATGGGAAGAGGTGGACACCGCCGATATAGGCACCTGAATGCTTTTGAGATTTGA
>DASZVE010000059.1:0-89254 GCA_035547095.1 Mucilaginibacter sp. | reverse complement strand
GCGACGATGAACGTCACCGATATCAGGATCAGGAAGGCGATGATCAATGAAAAATTTTTCCGATAGGCACTCTTCTCTGTCTTCATGGCTAACGGGTTCAACGTCCAACCCGCATATTTTCGTCGAGGAATTTTTCGATAGCGGCATACATATCCATCCTGTTATGCTCGCTCCTGAAAACATTGCGTTCGTCAGGCTTCAGGTAATAAGTTACCGGCACATTCTGCTTCTTTAGTTCACGCACAAACTGGTTCAGCTCGCTGATGTTCGCCCGCTCGTCTTTGGCGCCCTGGAATATGAGCAACGGCGCTTTTATTTTGTCGGTATGAAACACCGGCGAGATGGCCCTCAGTTGTTCGGCGTCCGTTTCAGGATTCCCAACCATTTCATAGAGCATCTGCAGCCTTGGTTTAAAATAAGGCGGCACATCCTTGATATAAGTAAAGAAATTGATCAGCCCGTATTGAACTATAGCACAATTGTACAATTCGGGGTGAAACGAGATACCATACAATGCCGAGAAGCCGCCGAAGCCGCCGCCAAAAAGCGCGATCTTTTTAGGGTTGGCTATTTTTTGACTTATGAGCCACAAAACACCGTCCGTTATGTCGTCCTGTATCTTGCCGCCGGCCTGCTTAAACCCGGCATTCAGGAATGCCTTGCCATAACCGGTCGAGCCGCGGTAATTCACCTGGAATACTGCATAGCCCCGGTTGGCCAGAAACTGTACTTCGTCACTATAACCCCAATTGTTCCTGCTCCGCCAGGGCCCGTCGTGCGGCATTACCACTACAGGCAGGTTGGTGGTTTTCGAACCCTGGGGCAGGGTAAGGTAGCCGTTTATCGTTAGTCCATCTCTCGACCTGAACGCTATGGGGCGCATTTCGCAAAGTTCCCCAGGTTTTATGCTTGAATTAATGTCGCCAAGCCGCGTCAGCTTGTTGTTATTCTTTTCATAAAGGTAGTAGGTGCCCGGGTTCCTGTCGCTGTAAGTAAAAATAACAAACTTGTTCTCAGCGGTATCCCGTCCAACGATATTGATCTCAGACGCATGAAGCTGCCTGGACAAAGTGTCATAAAAACTTTTTATCTCGGTATTTAAAAAATTCTTTTTCGGTTTTTCCTCTTCGCAGACGGCCAGCTCTATACGATGTTTGTTTCTCGAATAATCCACCTTCTCGATATCGGTCTTATTGCATTTAAATATTGTACTCACCTCCTTACCTGTCGTGGCATCGATCACTACAAGTGCGGTTTTATCCTGGTTCACGTTCGAAAGCGCGTAAAAAAGGTGTTTGTCATTAATAAAGGCAATAGGCTGAACCCGGTTTTTAAAATTATTTTTAATGATGGGCTGAAAGGGCGAGTCGTCATCGGGCCGGTACAGTATCGTCTCGTCGACGCCATCCGACGATTTTACCAGCCGTATTCGGCCGTCGTCATCCGGGAACCATTCGGTTATGTTACCGGGATTGACAAGGTAGGGCGTAAGCTCGCCGGTTTTTATATTTAGTTTATAAATGTCGAAGTTGGCCGGATCCCGCTTGTTCATCGCAATCGTAATTACATCCGGGTCGCCCTCAAACCGGTTACTTACCAGCCTTATCCTTCCTTTTTCAAGAGACAGCAGGTTACGCACCTGCAGCGTATTGGCGTCGAGCACGTAAATTTTATATTCATCGCTCGCTATTACGTCTTTTACAAATACGATCTGGTTATGATAGGTCCAGGAATATTCCCGCACAGAATAATCGGTAAACGAAGTGGCCCGGCGGGCTGTGGTGTCCGAAAACGAGCGTATGAACACGTTCTGGCGCCCCCCGTAAGCCTTCAGGTATGATATGAATTTTCCATCCGGGGATACGCGAAAGAGGCTCTCCTCCGGTGTTTTGAAAAAATTGGTGATCGGTATCTCCCGTACGCTCCGATGCCTGCACGCAAAAAACGCAAAGGCTACGGCTAAGAAAAATATGGCTCTGAATCTATAAGGCATTCGCAGATATTCTCTGTGCAAGTAACGTTAAACTTAGGTAATTTACGTTACTGATACAAAATGTCACTACAATTTTACCGCGTCTCCGCGTTATATTACTAACCGGTTTAATAGTTTTAATTGATTATTTTTGGATTGAATGAAGCGCGCGTGCATTATCATTTTCCTTCTGACCGTTTGCTGTTTGTCTGTTTTTGGCCAGGACACCGACCTGCAACTGGCGCGGCAATACACGACCGATGGCGAGCCGCAAAAAGCCCTGGATATCTATCAAAAATTGTTCAAGCAAAATAACGAAAGTTATTATCCATATTATATAAACTGCCTGTTGAGCCTGAAAAAATTTGATGAGGCCGAAAGCGTGACCAAAAAAATGCAGCGCCGGCACCCAGCCGATAATCAATATCCCGTCACCCTGGGCCGTATTTACACCCAAAGAGGGGATATTGATAAAGCCGACCAGGTCTATGACGAACTGATAAAAAACCTGCCCGCCGATCCGGCTGAAATATCGAGCCTGGCCTCACAATTTTACCAGGCGCAGAACGCCGACTATGCCATCAAAATATTCCAGAGAGGCCGCAAATTGCTTAATGACAACAGGCTTTATTCGTTCGAGCTGATCAACCTTTATCGTTTTAAAAGGGATAAGCCCGACCTTGTTGAGGAATACCTGAATTTTTTGCCGGAAAACCCGAGCTTTATGAACCAGGCCGAAAATGCCCTCTCGGGAATTTTTGAAGGCCCGGCCGATTACGATATGCTCAAGGCTGCCTTGTACAAGCACATTCAGAAAGACCCTCAACAAACCGTTTACGCCGATCTGCTTACCTGGCAGTTTTTACAACAAAAGCAATTCGATGAAGCGCTGAACCAGGCGCTGGCGCTGAGCCGCCGGCAAAACGACGACGGCAGCAGTATTTTTGAATTGTGCCAGACACTGATCTCCAACCAGGCTTATGAAACGGCTATTAGGGGATATGAATACATTGTCAGCAAAGGCAAAGACAATTCCCTTTATATCCCGGCCAAAATCGAGCTGATCAACACCAAAAATCTTTTGGTCACATCTGGCAAATATACGGCAAGCGACCTGCTAAGCCTCGAAAGCGACTATACAGGCCTGCTTAACGAGTTCGGTAAAAATCGCAATACGGTATTCGCTATGCAGCGTCTTGCGCGCTTGCAGGCTTTCAAGCTGCATAAACTAAATGAAGCTCAAAAGCTGCTGGAAGAAACGCTGAAAATTCCAGATGTAAAAGCCGGGCTGGAGGCTTCGTGCAAACTTGACCTTGGAGACATCTATGTGCTGAATGGCCAGCCCTACGAGGCGACGTTGCTGTACGAACAGGTTGAAACAGGCTATCCTAATACAGCCATTGCGCAGGACGCAAAGTTCCGCAATGCGAAGTTAGCCTATTATATGGGCGACTTTGCATTTGCCAAAGGCCAGTTGGATGTGCTGAAAGCCGCAACTTCGCAACTGATAGCCAACGACGCGCTTAATCTCTCCTTACTGATAACAGATAACCTGGCGGCCGACTCATCGGGTAATGCGCTAAAAATGTATGCCCGTGCCGACGAGCAGATCTTTGCAGAACAGCCGGACAAAGCTGTTGTAATATTGGATAGCATCGATACGAAATATCCTAATAATGCGCTGTACGACGACATACTTATGGCAAAAGCCCGCATCAGGATACAAGAGAAGAATTATACCGATGCTGTGACATTGCTGAAAAAGATCGTTGAAGAGCATCCTTTTAACCTGTGGGCCGACGACGCGGTTTTTATGCTGGGCGATATTTACGAAAATAAGCTGAACGACAAGGAACAGGCTAAAACCTATTACCAAAAGATCATAACCGATTACCCGGGCAGCCTTTGGCTTAACGAGGCGCGCAAGCGTTTTAGGATATTGCGCGGCGATAAACCGGACGCCTCTTAGTGAAAACCAGAATTCAAGAGCCAGGATTTTAATAATGTCTGATAGTGTCGTTTGTCTTGATTCTTGACTCTTGGTTCTTGATTCTAAATAACTACTTTTACCCGATGCTGATCTATAACGAAACTTTTATAATCGATGATGCCATTGCCGACGAGTGGATGGCCTGGATAAAAAACCACCATATCCCCGGCGTGCTGGCTACGGGTAATTTCGATAGCTATAAAATACTGGTCGTGCTCGACTCCCCGAACGAGGGCATTACCTATTGCATCCAGTACGCCACCGACACGATCGAACGCTACAGCGATTTCTACTATAAGCATTTAGAAAAACTGCATGAAAGGCACAATAAGCAATTCGAAGAGCGGTTTGCGTTGTTCCATACCTTGATGGAGGAGGTGGAGTAGTCCGGAAGTCCGCATAAGTCGGAAAGTCCGTAAGATGCTTGAAGTTTAAATTATTGAATAGTCGTTCTTTCACTTTCGGTCTTCCCGACTTCCGGACTAAACTCTCAAACCCTTCGGCATCCGGCCGTAAAGCAGGAAGTTCGCCCACTTTTCGTTACCGTTCTTCCGTGCCGCTTCTGACGCCTTGCGCCAGTCGTATGCACATAACACCTGTTCGATACTGATCGCTCCGCCATCCGCATGGACAATAGCATATTTGGCGTGCGGCGTATTGGACTCCATGGCGAAGCGATGCTGACCATTGCCCAAATAGGCAGGCAGGCCAACGCTGCCGGGATTCAAAATGACCTTGTCGTTCGAGAGGTAAACAACCCGGTTTACGTGCGAGTGCCCGCACAGCACGATGCGCTCGCTTATTCCAGCCGTGCGTTTTATCAACTCCTCATCGTTATGTACAAAAACACCGTTGGCAGTCACTTTCTCAAGCAGGTATTCGTCGTCACTTTCGGGTGTACCGTGGCAAACAAAAATTAAACCATCCAGCGAAGCGGTTTTCGGGAGCTTACGCAGCCAGGATATACTTTGCTGCGAAAGATCGGCCTTTACCCTATCCATCCCCTCCTTATCAAAATCACCGTCTATGCTTTGCAATATCTCGCGGTCGGTATTGCCGCTTATACAGAGCATGTCGTTCTCACGGATCATCGCGGCCACCGCCTCCGGTTGCAGCGCGCCGAAAAAGTGATCGCCAAGGTTGATAATCTTGTCAATACCCCGAATTTTGATATCCCTCAGAACCGCTTCAAAGGCCAGGGAATTACCATGTATGTCAGATATAATGGCGTACGATGTCATGCCGGTTTATTGGGTAACAAAACAAATAAGCCCCTTGTTCAGGGGCCTGCAATTATTGTTTTATGAGATTGTACAATTCGTCTAGCTTTGGCGTCAACACGATCTCGATGCGCCGGTTCTTGGCCAGCGCCTCGGGTGTCGTGCCCGGGTCGACCGGCTGGTATTCGCTTTTACCCGTAGCGGTCAGCCGGTGCGGATCGACATTTTGAGGCGCAGCCGTAAGGAACCTTACCACCGATGTGGCGCGCATTACGCTCAGGTCCCAGTTATCTTTGATCTGCCCGAGGTTGATCACTTTCTTGGTATCGGTATGACCTTCAACGGCAATATTGATATCGGGCTCCTTATTCAGCACAGCGGCTAACTGGACCAGCGCATCCTTACCATGCTGGTCGATGACAATGCTTCCGGTCGGGAAAAGCAGCTTATCTGCCAGCGATACATAAACTTTGCCGTCTTTAACATCAACTGACAAACCGCTGTTCTGGAAGCCAAGCAAGGCCTGCTGTAATTTCTCTTTCAACGCGGCGGTAGCGGCATCACGTTTCTGCAATGCTGCCTCCACTTCCTTCAGGCGCTGCTCTCTTTTCTGCAAGTCGCTTGAAAGCTGGCTAACCCTGGTCGAGCTGTTGTTATAGTTGTCATTCAGCTTATTGTAGTTACTGTTTAACGCTGCATAGTTGTTTTGCAGCTCGGCCAACTGGTGGTGCAGGTGCATGGTATCGGCCTGCAGGGCGGCAAGCTCCGCCTCAAGGCTGGTGCTGCGGTTCTGAAGCGAATCGCGTTCTGCGACGAGCGATTTATATTTTTTAGGTGAAAGAATAACACAAGAGTGCAAGGTTGCGCAAAATACAACCGCAACGAGGTAATACTTTATTTTCATGGCGTGCAGATTTTTGAAAGGTTAAGCGATAGCATTATTCAAAAAAACATTTAACGGATATATCTTTTCACACATTAACGCGATGCGACCGGTGATATTTTCCTCCATCATTTCCTTATCCGTGAAGTCGTGCCAGGCAATAAAGCTTTTCAGCTTCAGCAATTCAATATTTTCATTGTCTGCGCTGTATTCACGCGGAACGGTCTTTATTTTTTCCTGGCTTCTGAAATCGCCGAAGAGTTTAACATATTCCGGATCGTCGATGATCTTTTTAATTGCGCCTGCATTATAGTCGATCTCCTGCCGTATCTTTTTCAGCACTTCGGCCTCGGGCATCCAGGTGCCCCCGGCTACGCCCGAATTATCCGGCTGGATATGAATGTAGTAACCAGCGCTCAACGTGCCGGCAGTTGTCAGGCGGCCGATGGCAAAATTGTTTTTATAGGGTGTCTTGTCGGCGCTGAAGCGTATGTCGCGGTAAATGCGCATCACAGTCTTTTTAGGATCGATATCGGCATTAACGGCAGGATCGATCTTGCTCAGTTCCCGGACCAATGCGGCCGAAAATTCTATTACATTTTCCCGCGCCTCATCATGGCGTTTTTTATTGGCCATAAACCAGTCGCGGTTATTATTTTCAGCAAGTTCCTTTAAAAATACAAATGTATCCGGGTAGATCCTCATGGCAGTATAGGCGAAAGACGGCGCAGCTATTACAGGGTGAATATCCGAAATTTAAAGCTGAAAGCCAAAAGACTAACGTGTTTACTTAAACATCGTTTGGATTAACCGTTTTTGGTTTTAGCCCTTTAGCTCAGTTGAGGTTCAACTTGTCGCGCGGAATATTAATATCCACATTCTTGCGGCGATATTTTTTATACCAGATCAATCCAACCGCAGCCACGGCAACATAAGGCGCCGCAAGCAAATACACGATACCATGGTTCAACCCTTTAGTAGCACGACCGCCATTTGCGTTGTTCGATTCGACGGCTGTGGTACACATGGCGCACTGTGCCTTTACCTGTACCGCGCCTAAAGCCATAAAGCTAAAAGCAACGATAACCAACACGATCCGGAGACTTTTCATAAGGCAAATTTACTGATAAATTTCTATCAGCATAACAAACTTTCGGGGGCAAAGTTTAGAAATGGTAATAAGGCGACACCATCAAGTATACCACGACGCCGGTTATAGTGACATACAGCCATATCGGAAATGTCCATTTCACAAGTTTCTTATGTTTCTCTACCTGCATTTTCAGCCCCCGGTAAAAACTGAGCAATATCAAAGGCAGAACGCCGGCCGCCAGTATAATGTGCGACGTTAGAATAATAAGGTATACCGTACGCATAGAACCCGCGGCTACCCTTTCGGCATCAGAAAGCACTCCGTCGCCGTTCAGGTCGCCAAAAATGGTTTCGGGCTTCAGGTAATGGAACAGGATGTACGATACCAGGAATAACGACGAAAGGCAAAAAGTAAGAATATTGATCCTTTTGTGGATGATTATCTTATGGTGTAATATAAAATAAAGCGAGATCAAAAGCAGAACACAGCAGGTGCCGTTAATTATGGCATTCAGTTTAGGTAAATACTGCACAAACGAAGGTACCCGGGCCGGAGCCGGTATTAAATGCCTGTTGAGTACCGCAACAAGTGTAAACACAAAAATGGAAACCGCTGCTACAAAACGAAATATAAATTTGTCTGTCATCATCAATATAAAGGTGTCTCCCTTGCACGTAATTCTTCGGATATCAATACCTTCAATTCATCGTTCAGGCGGCTGACGTCGGTTAACGACGCCCCCCGGTAATATCCCCTTATCCGCTTGTGCGAATCGATGAGTATCATCTTATCCGAATAGATAAAGTTGCCGTCCCCTTCGTCGACCGCATTCACCAAAAAGCCTTTCCGCGCCAGGCGGTATATCGTTGTGGTATCGCCGGTGAGAAACTTCCATTTCGGGCCGAACGAGCTGAACCTCTTGCTGTAAGCCTTCAACGTTCCAGGGGTGTCGCGCCGGGGATCAATAGTGATCGAAACAAAGTTCACCAGGGTATTATTCGCGTAATTGCGCGCGAGGCTATCCATATAACCGTTCATCACACCGCAAACCGATGGGCAATGCGTATAAAAAAAATCGGCGACAAATACTTTCCCGTCATAGGTTTTGAGGGATACCGGCTTGCCATCCTGGTCGGTCAGTTTAAAATCGCCGAGCGTATGAAATACCGTGTCAGGCACGTTCTTATTGCCGGCTTTATGCGTGGTTTTGGCCAATGTGCGCGGGCCAAATTTAGGAAGCAGGTGATACCTGTTTTTCCCTTTTTGAACCAGCAAATAATATAAAAATCCCGGCAGTATAACTACAACTACCAGGATCAATATCTTTTTTATAAGGCTGGATTTGCGCATTAAGACGGCAGACGCAGATCTATCCAGTGGTGGCTTTCATTGGTCAGTACCAGGATCAACCCGATAATAAACAAGACGGGGACGATAATAGCGAAAATTAAACCTATCTTTTCGAATTTAAGGTGCATAAAATAACCCACGATGTAAAACGCCTTCGCAAGCGTGAGAACGATATAAATCGGGTTAGCCGTATGGGTCCTGATAATATCATGCGGCACCAGGTAAAGCGCTATTATGAATTCAACACAGGTAATTCCCAATAACACAAAGAATACGTTCCAGATTCTTTTTTTATTCATGCCTTCATGCTCTTCGCCGTGCGCATGCAATGTATCTGTATGTTCTGCTGACATAAAACTCGCTTTTTAAACTAAATAAAAGAAGGTGAAGACAAATACCCAAACCAGGTCTACAAAGTGCCAGTACAAACCAATTTTTTCAACCATCAGGTAGCTGCCGCGTTTATCATAAGTGCCCATAAGCACATTTATTGTAATGATAATATTTATGACAACACCGCTGAACACGTGGAAACCATGGAAACCGGTTATGGTAAAGAATAAATTGGCAAACTGGTGCCCGTACGTCGCTGCGACCGCTGGTGTGACTGTACCATCAAAAAAATGCTTCAACTCTTCGTACTTAGGCACGCTGCCCCACCAAAAGCCTTCGCTGTGCAGGTGTGTCCATTCCAAAGCCTGGCAGCCAAGGAACATAAGGCCGCCAAGTATGGTAAGCAGCATCCATTTTACCACTTCTTTTCTCGCGCCCCTGTGTCCCGCTTCAACAGCCAGTACCATGGTCACCGAGCTCATGATGAGGATAAAGGTCATTAAACCGACAAACACCAGCGGAGCATCTTCGCTCACATAAGGGAATGCTTTAAAAACAATTCCGGGCGCGGGCCACGCGCTCGAGCTGAAGCGCAGGGCGCCATAAGAGATCAATAATGACGAAAAGGTAAATGCGTCAGAAAGGAGGAAGAACCACATCATGATCTTGCCGTATTCGACGGCAAAGGGCGAGCGGCCCCCCGCCCATGGGGTGGTTTTAACTTCGTCGATCTGTGATACTGTTGTACTCATTTGTACGAGATGTTGGAGGTTATTAATTTTGGTTCAAAAGTAAAAAAACATATAAATAAATCCATATAATATCGACAAAATGCCAAAATATTGAAGCCATTTGCATCTTATAGAGATTTATTGCCTGAGGCCTTTGACGATAACTGGTTGTAAGCGCGCTTGATAAGAAGAGCAGCCCTGCTATAACGTGCAGCAGGTGTACCCCCGTGAAAATATAAATGAACGAACGCGAGGCATTCGGGTTAACAAAATAAATGCCCATTTTATACGCGAGCACGTACCAGCCATCAACCTGCATCGCAAAAAAAGCGATACCGAAAGCGATGGCAAACCACAAAAACAAACGCTGTTTTGAGGTTTCCTGCTGCTTCGCAAATCTTGAGGCAAAAAACAGGCTGATGCTGCTTAACACCAGCACCGATGTGCTGTACATAAATATGCGCGGCAGTATAACGTTCAGGCCATGCCCGTTGCCGCCGGCATAAACAATAAAACCACTGGTAAAAGCCGCAAAAACCATGAACGAAGCAAACACAAAAAGCCACATCACAAACTTTTTGGGTGCAAGATTCAACCGGTCTTCCTTCTCCTGTATCTGAGCCATCATATTATTTCCCTAAAAAATCAAACAAAAACATCAATTGCACCACCGGCAGGTAGAAAAATGAGCCGAACATCAGTTTCCTGGCCGATGGAATATCCAGCCTTAGCAAAAGCATCAAAGCGAGGTACAAAAATACTAAACTGCACAATAACGACACACCCCCAACCCAATAACCACCATAATGATAAATAGTTGGCAATAAACTTACCGGCACCAATATTAATGTAACTACAAAAGTAAGCAACGCGCTGGGTGCATCCCTTTTACCCGTGGGCAGCAGCCTGAAACCGGCGAGCTTATAGTCGTCGTCCAGCACCCAGGCAATGGCCCAGAAATGCGGAAACTGCCACACGAACTGGACGCCGAATACGATCAGCGCCACCTGGTCGATCGTCCCATAACCGGCTACATAACCGATTAAGGGTGGCAGCGCGCCCGGTATAGCGCCTACAAAAACGGCGAAGGGGGTTATTCTTTTTAGCGGAGTGTAAGCAAATGCATAAAACAATATGGAGAATACCGAAAGCAAACCCGCAGTCAGGTTCAAACTGCCCAGCAAATAGGTACCGGCTAAGGCCATACATATGCCGAGGATCAGCGCCTGACCGGTCGTCATATGCCCTGCGGGGATAGGCCGGTCCTTAGTGCGCTTCATCAGCTTATCGTAGTCTTTCTCGATGATCTCGTTAAAGCTGTTGGCCGCCCCGGTAACCAGGAAGCCGCCAATAACCAGCATTGCCCAGTGCTTCCAGTTTATGGGCAGATCTTTTGCTTTGCTGCCGATCAGGAACGACACGGAGGCGGAAAAAACCACCAGGAATGTGAGCCTGAATTTGATCAGCTTTGAAAAATCCTTCCAATTCATTTGGCTGTCCCCGGTGTGTTTACTGATCTGTACAAATTAAGCACCAGGTAAAACTGGGCGCCAAACATCAGGCTGGCTAACACAAGGTGCACGGTTTGCGCAAAGGGCGGCAGCGATAAGTACGCGAGAATGATGCCGGTAACAATTTGCAGCATGATGATGAGGAATGTAAAGCTCATTAATTGCTGCTGAACCGAATGCCTGCTGAAATATTTGCGCACGAGCGCATACAGCATTACGTTGGCAAATAATACCAGTATGGCGATGTCGCGGTGTTGCATGAATATCTGGCCGGCGGCATTTACCCAGCCGTTGCGGTAACCGCTCAACCGCTCGGATACGGCATCAATACGCTCGCGCACCTCGGTGCCAAAAACGATTTGTATAATACTGATGACGACACATAAAAGGCCGAAGAAACGAACGGCTCCGGCTATTTTAAATTTTTGCCTGTTATATACTTTTGCCAGGTGATAGGTGTAGATACTTATTGCAAGTATTGCCAAAGCGAGCAGCATATGCACCGTTACGATCCAGGCGACAAGGTTTGACGACACCACGATTGAACCCAACCAACCCTGGAAGCCTACCAATATCAAATTGGAGATGCTGAGGATTGCGATTACCCGGCTTTTCTTCCAGTAGCTGAAGGACGTGGCGGCTGTGAGCAAAAGAAACAAACCCGATGTAGCGCCGATGAGCCGGTTGACATATTCCGTCCACGTTTTGGCTGCGTTAAATTCCTCCGGCACCAGGATAGACTTGTCCTGCCTCAGGCGGGTCGCCAGATCGCTGAAGCCGAAAATATCGAGCGTTTTGGCAAATTTCAGATTTTTAGCTTCCCGGCCGGCAACGTATTTCTGTTTGTAATCGGCCGGCAGTTGGGAAACATCCGTCGGGGGAATATATCTCCCGAAACACTTGGGCCAGTCTGGGCAGCCCATGCCCGAGCCCGTACTCCTAACCACCCCGCCCGCAAGTATCAAAACAAAAAGCAGGATAACAGTGATCAAATTGATTTTCTGAAACCTGTTTTGTGATGCTGTATTATTCATTTATAAGTTCCTAAAAATTTAGGGTACCTGTTCCAAGTTTTAAGTCTGCGGTCCAAGTCTAAAGTCATATCCTGTATTGTTGACTTAAGACTTAAGACTCAGAACTTAAGACTCACACCAGATACCCTAAATGCGCAGATATTTTCTGCAATTTATTTTACCTCTTCGCCCGGTTTATTGGCTTTTACCCATTCGCGGTGTTTTTCGAGGCCAACCGGGTTGTCTTCAAAGTCGTGCGGCAAGTTCGAGCTCATGGTTTCTGAGAAAGGAACCGTTTGAGGTATAAAGTCCGTATCATGGCCCGGCTTGCTATAATCATAGGGCCAACGGTAAACCGTAGGGATTTCGCCGGGCCAGTTGCCATGAATATGCTCCATTGGCGCTGTCCATTCCAAAGTATTGGCGTTCCACGGATTCTGCGTTGAACGTTTGCCTGCGAATATCGAACGGATGAAGTTGTACAGGAATGCCACTTGTGCCATCGCCGCTGTAATGGCAGCCCAGGTAATAAAAGTGTTTACAGACAACCACTTGTTAAATGCCGGGAAGTCCGTCATCGCGTAGTAACGGCGCGGAACACCGTCAAGACCCATAAAGTGCATCGGGAAGAAAACCAGGTATGCGCAAGTGAAAGTTATCCAGAAGTGCAGGTAACCTAATTTCTCGTCCATCAACCTTCCCGCGAATAGTTTGGGATACCAATGGTACACTCCTGCGAGCATGCCGAAAATAGCCGCCGACCCCATTACCAGGTGGAAATGCGCAACAACGAAATAGGTATCGTGCAGGTTGATGTCAAGCGCCGAGTTGCCCAGGAATATACCTGTTACACCGCCGGTGATGAAAAACGAAACCATACCGATGGCGAAAAGCATCGCCGGGGTGAACCGTATGTTTCCGCGCCATATGGTGGCAAGCCAGTTGAATGTTTTTACCGCTGACGGCACCGCGATGATCAGCGTGGTGATCATAAACACACCGCCCAGGAACGGATTCATACCCGTAACGAACATGTGGTGACCCCATACGATGAACGACAGGGTTGTAATTCCGATCAGCGAGTACACCATCGCGTGGTAGCCAAAGATCGGCTTCCTGGAGTTAACGGATATCACCTCGGAGGATATACCCATTGCAGGCATGATAACGATATACACTTCCGGGTGACCAAGGAACCAGAACAAGTGCTGGAACAATATCGGGCTGCCGCCTGAATACGGCATTATCTTGCCGTTCAAAACAATATCAGAAAGGTAAAAACTGGTTCCAAAGCTGCGGTCGAATATCAAAAGCACAACACCTGCAACCAGTACCGGGAATGAAAGGATACCCAGGATAGCTGTCAGGAAAAAAGACCAAACGGTCAAAGGCATTTTCCAAAGGTCCATACCCTTGGTGCGCATATTCAGCACGGTACTCACATAGTTGATACCACCCATCAGCGAAGATGCGATAAAGCACACCATACTGATCAGCCAGAGCGTCATACCCATTTCCGAGCCGTCCATCGCCTTAGGCAAAGCCGAAAGGGGCGGATATATCGTCCACCCCGCGCCGGCGGGACCTTTTTGAACAAAAAACGACGAGATCATGATCACGCTGGCTGTAAAAAAGAACCAGTACGAAAGCATGTTCACAAATGGCGAAGCCATATCGCGTGATCCAACCTGCAAGGGAATAAGCAGGTTACTAAAAGTACCGCTCAACCCTGCTGTCAGCACGAAGAATACCATGATGGTACCGTGTATGGTCACCAATGAAAGATAAAACTGCGGGCTCAAACGTCCGCCTGGCGCGAAACGGCCCAGCAACGTTTCCAGCAGTGGGAAAGTCTTGTCAGGATAAGCCAGCTGGATCCTGAAAAGGATCGAAAGCAGCATAGCGATAACAGCCATGGTAATACCTGTGATCAGGAATTGCTTGGCGATCATCTTGTGATCCTGGCTAAAGATGTATTTGGTTATGAAAGTATCCTTATGATGATGTTCATGATCGTGATCATGATGTCCTACCGCGTGATCGTGAACTGCTACTGTTGACATAATCGATATTTTGATTAATTGTTTAATGCTAATTTTTTCTGTGCTGCATCGTTCGGCTGATTATTATCAGCGAATTTCAATTCCTTTTTTAGCTGATCGGTCAGATATGGCTTCTGGTGCGCCAGCCAGGTCTGGTATTCAGCTTCGGTCACCACAAGTACTAGTTTCTGCATATTGTAGTGCCCGGCGCCGCATATTTTGTTGCAGTACAGCAAATAGTTAAATTTCGGATCGTCCAGCCTGTTCCGCATCTCGGCCGTAGTAATGGTCGGTGTAAACTTAAAGAAGGTCGGCAACCCTGGCACTGCATTCATCTGCACTCTGAAATGGGGCAGGTAAACGCTGTGGATCACATCCTGTGCGTGTATATTCAGCCTGATCGAACGGTTGACCGGCAGCACAAGCGTATCAGCCTTCAAATCGTCGAAGCTGTTCCTGTCTTTAAAATCAACGCCGAGTATATTGTTTGGCGAATAATTTGCCATATAATTCACCGCGCCCAATTTACCATCCTTACCAGGATAACGTAATTCCCATGCAAACTGGTGACCGGTAACATCGATATTGATATCACCTTTAACATTTTCGGTATTGGTAACCTCGCGCCAGGTAAAAAAACCAAACACAACCAAAATAGTCAATACGATGGCGGGTATAATGGTCCAAACCTTTTCGATCGTATTGTTGTGCGGATAGTAATAACCCTTGCGTTTGTCCGAACCGCGATATTTAAATGCAAAGGCGAATAATAATATCTGTGTGACGATGAAAACGAACACCGTGATTATAGTTGTCGCCAAAAACATCTCGTCGATCTTGACGCCATGCTTTGACGCGGCCTCAGGCAGCGTTTGAGTCGCTTGTTCTGTAAATGACCAATAAACGCCGTACATTCCGCAAACAAGGAAGATGATACAAATAACGCCCATAACGTTATTCCAGTTCATCCCCTTTTTACCTTGCATTTGCTGGGTAAGGTCGTATATGCGTAATATCTTTCCAACAATGGCTATTGCTGCACAGGCGGCCAGGAAAAGCAGCACATAAAAACCTACGCCCAGCCACATATCCGATTTGCTTTCCGTCGCGCCGGTGGATCCTGAAGCCGCTGTTTGCGCCATCAGCGCATTGGTACCCAGCAGCAGGAAAGCCGCAACAAGCGAAATTATTTTTTTAGATTTTTTCACCAATGGTTTGTTTTTGAAGGTGATCAAGTGGGCTTCGCCGTGTATGAAGTTTCTGAATCCCATTTTTATAGTCATTTGGTATTCTCTATCCGATTGCAAATTTAACATTAAATATGATGATGAAGGCTTTCCTGCAGAAACGGATGCTTCCTCGGGATAAGCGACTTGAACCTGCTCAGGGCTGTCAGCATCAGGAACGTAAACAATCCTGCGAAACCGATAAACACGCCCGGCTCGATCCAGCTCATCACCTGGTACCAGTGCTCATGCGGCGTTATGGTGCCGGGAGCTATCATCTGGAAATAATCCAGCCAGTGACCGCATATCAGGAGGATAGCCATGGTCAACAAAGTCCGCTCATAGCGCTTCGAGTCGCGTGACATTAATACCAGCAGCGGCGAACCGAAGTTGATGGCTATGTTGAGCCAGAACCACCATTTGAAATCAGGCTCCCACCTGCGGTAGAAGTAGGCTGCCTCTTCGGGTATGTTGGCATAATAAGTCAGCAGGAATTGCCCAAACCACAGGTATGTCCAGAACACGGAGAAAGCGAACATGAACAAGCCCATGTTATGTAAATGGTTGTCGGTGATCCATTGGTAATAACCCTGCCTTCTCAGGATAATGTAGAAGACTGTCATCACCGCCAGGCCGCTCACCCACAGACCGGCAAGGTTATACCAGCCGAACATGGTTGAAAACCAACGTGCCTCAAGCGACATGGTGGTATCGAAAGCAAATACCGGGATGGTAAAGCCGAACAGCACCAGGAACACTGCTGAAGCGATATAGCTGCGGTTGTAGTATTTCATTCCGCCCAGCTCGTCTTCCTGATTCGAATATTTCGCTAACAGCCAGCCAAATATGCTGTAAATGGTCAGCATGCCTATCAAACGCGCCAGGAAGAACGGGATATTTAAAAATCCGGATTTACCATAAATAACCGGGTCGTATATACCGCTGCCTTTCACTATAAGGTCCTTGGTAGCCCAACGCGCATACAAATATGGTTCAACGTGGCTTTTACCGTCTATTACGACAGTATGCGTAGTGAATAAACCCGCAACCACTATAATGATAAACACCAGTGCGGCGTAGGGCAAAGTTTTACCAAATGCCTGGGGCAAACGAAGTACCGAGGCTGACCATCCTGCTTGCGCAGCATACTGGATAGCACAAAACATTACACCGGCGGCACATACACAGGCGAAATAATAGCCCATCAGCAGTAAGTTTGAAAACGTACGCTGGGTATGCCCGGTAGCGAAACCCGCAAGTATGGTTACAACACCTATTACAATAGCAATAAGGCTCCAGGTTTTGATCTTACCTGTAAAATGATATTGCCCGTCAAAATTATCGTGAGTGTTCATCTAATAATATTATTGTTTTTGTAAATGGTGTACATACATGATTACTTTCCAGCGCTCTTCGGGCTCAAGCTGCGAAGCATACGAGCCCATTGCATTAACACCATAGGTTATTGTGTGATATATTTTTCCGTCCGTCAGGTCCTTCATGGCGCCGCCACGCGAGGATTGACCCAGTGAATACGAAGGAGGAGCAGGGAAACCATGCTTTACCACCAAACCGTCGCCCTGGCCGTTCAAGCCGTGGCAGGGCGAACAGAAATGTTCGAACAGCACCTTACCCTCGGCGAAATTTTCGGGTGTCTGCGGCAGGGGGCTGGTTACCTCAGCGCCCGCTTTCTCGTACCCGTCTTTCGTGTTAGGATAGTCAAACGGTGTAAAGCCTATCGGTATAGTACCTGCAGGCGGCCGCTGTGCGGTTTTGCCGTCCTTAAAGTTCGGGTTAGGCTGATCAGGGTCATACGCAATATGTTCATACATATTGGGGGCGTATTCCCACCCTGTGCTTCTTTTATCCTTGCACGAGGTAATTACAGCTGCCGACGCAACCGCAACAACCGTTATCCCCAATATTTTTATTTTATTCATAGCTAACATATTTTCTGTCGTTATGCTTTATTTCTATAGCTCCGGCTTCTTTCAGGACATTGGTAATATCCTCGTGCGGAATATTTCCCTTGGCATCAATGGCGATCACAAACCGGTCGTCAGTCGCCCTCAGGTCCATCACCCGCGGCGTGCGGCCCGGGAACAGGTGAGTAGCGTAAAAGAAGGTTATCGTCATGCCGAACGCGGTAAACAATACCGTCCACTCGAAGGTCGCCGGAATAAAGTTTGGTATCGTAAATGCCGGTTTACCGCCAATGTTCATCGGCCAGTCGTGCACCAGCATATAATAAATGATGCAGAATATAGTGGTACCGCCGAGGCAGCCAAACATGAACGCAGCGTAACCCAAACGTGACGGTTTTAAACCGAGCTTTTCGTCAATGCCGTGAATAGGCATCGGTGTGTACACGTCGTAAATAGGAATGCTGTTCTTCTGCAATTTATCGATCCCGTGCATCATTACATCAGGGTCGTCAAAAAGGCCGAGTATGAATTTAGTGCTGCTCATTATTATAATTTTTCATATTCCGACAGTGTAACGCTGTCAAACTTATTCAATGACTGTTTATAGAATTCTGCCTGTTCCGGTTCCTGGTGGCCTTCCTTCAGTAATTCCTTTTTAGCCTGCTCACTCGAGCTCTTCAGCAACAGTTTTACTTCCGCAATCGCTATAGACGGGAACACCCGGATAAACAACAGGAATAAGGTAAAGAACAAGCCGATCGAACCGACGAATACGCTGAAGTCGACCCAGGTTGGGTGGAACATAGCCCAGCTCGATGGCAGGAAGTCGCGGTGCAGCGAGATCACGATGATCACAAAACGCTCGTACCACATACCGATGTTAACAACGATCGACAATACCCACGAGATGAAGATGTTGGTCCTTACGCTCTTGAACCACATCAGCTGCGTCATCAGCACGTTGTTGCCGTACATTAAGCAGCCGGCCCACCAGAAAGGCCCGGTGAACCTGTTCAGGAAGGTATATTGCTCATATTCGCCGCCCGAATAATAGGCGATGAAGAATTCAGTAAGATATGCCACACCTACGATCGAGCCGGTAAGAAGAATAATCTTATTCATCGACTCGATATGGAACATCGTAATGTAATTCTCCAGGCCCAGCACCTTACGCGTTACCAGCAGCAGGGTTTGCACCATGGCGAAACCCGAAAAGATAGCGCCCGCAACGAAGTATGGCGGGAATATGGTGGTGTGCCAGCCCGGCTCCAGCGAAGTGGCGAAGTCCATGGATACGATGGTGTGTACCGAAAGTACCAGCGGGGTCGAAACGCCTGCGAGGATGAGCGATACGGTCTCGAAACGCTGCCAGGTTTTTACCGAACCGGTCCAGCCAAATGAGCAAACCGAGTATATCCTGCGGCGAATGCCGGTGGCGCGGTCGCGGATGGTTGCCAGGTCGGGAAGTAAGCCTGTATACCAGAAAACCAACGATACCGAGAAATATGTCGAGATAGCGAATACGTCCCATACCAGCGGCGAGTTGAAGTTAACCCACAGCGAACCAAACTGGTTCGGCAGCGGAAGCGGCCAGTAAGCCAGCCACGGGCGGCCCATGTGCGACACTACGTAAGTTGCGGCACAAATTACCGCGAAGATCGTCATAGCCTCGGCCGAACGGTTAATAGAGTTACGCCAGTTTTGACGGAAGAGCAGAAGGATGGCCGAAATAAGCGTTCCGGCGTGACCGATACCTACCCACCACACGAAACCGGTAATGTCCCAGGCCCAGCCAACTGTTTTATTCAAACCCCATTCGCCTATACCGAACCAGAATGTCCAGCTAACGGCGAAAACCCAAAGCATCATGCCCAGCGAGGCCAACGTGAAACCGATCCACCAGGCCCTGTTCGGCATATTTTCAACGGGGCGAAGTATATCTTCCGTTACTTTAGCGTAGGTTATATTCTCGCCGGTTATTAACGGTTCCCTTATTATTGATTCGTTATGAGATGCCATATTTTATATCTCTCTTGTATATTATGCTTCTAATTCAGTAGTGTTCCTAATTTTCACCTGGTAACCGATTCCCGGTTCCACGCCTAATTCTTCCAGTACGTAGAAGGTCCGTTCGCTGCGCAGCAATTTTGAAACTTCCGATTCCGGATCGTTCCTGTTACCGAACACGATAGCGTTTGTCGGGCAGGTTTGCTGACATGCGGTTTTGATATCGCCATCTTTGAGCGGACGTTTTTCAATCTTGGCCTTAAGCTTGCCGGCCTGGATACGCTGCAAACAAAGTGTACATTTTTCCATCACACCGCGGAAACGCGTAACCACATCGGGGTTCAGCACCAGGTGTGTGTGTTCGTTGATCAGGTAATTGTCAAAGCGCGAATCGTTCCAATAGTTAAACCAGTTGAAGCGGCGTACTTTATACGGACAGTTATTAGCGCAATAGCGGGTACCCACGCAACGGTTGTAAGCCATCATGTTGTAGCCTTCGGATGAGTGCGTCGTAGCTAATACGGGGCAAACTGTTTCGCAGGGAGCGTGGTCGCAATGCTGACAGAGCATCGGCTGGTAAATTACCGACACGTCATCCAGGTCTTTCATAGCTGAAATTTCCTGCTCTTCGGTTACCGCTCTGCCACCGTCGTTAAAGCTGTAATAACGGTCGATACGGATCCAGTGCATTTCACGACGGCGATGAACCTCGTCCCTGCCTACTACCGGAATATTGTTCTCGGCGCTGCAGGCAACCACGCAGGCGCCGCAGCCGGTGCAGGCGTTCAGATCGATAGCCATTACCCAGTCGTACATCGGGCGCTCATACTCGTCCCAAAGACTTTCGTATTTTTTGTGATTCAACCCTGTACCGCTGTTCACGGACGGATCTTTAACATACTCTTTAAATGTTGCTTCGCGAACAATGGCGCGGCCTTCAATCGAATGGTGCGTCTGTGTCTGCGCAAGTACATGCTGATCGCCGGTCTTTGTCCAGCTAACTACGGTGGCATTCTGTATCGTGCCATTTTTGTAGCTGCGGAACGGGAAGGCGTTTTGACCAACTCCTTTGCCAACAGGACCGGCTTCGGTACGGCCATAACCTACGGCAACCGATATCGTACCCTGTGTTTGGCCGGGCTGAACCAATACCGGCAGATCAACCGAATAGCCGTTGATGCTGATGGTAATAATATCTTCCTGCATGATGCCGTACTTCTTCATGTCGTTCGGCGCCATGGCGGCAAAGTTGTCCCAGGTTACTTTCGATACCGGATCGGGCAGTTCCTGCAGCCAGGGGTTATTAGCCCGTTTGCCGTCGCGCAAAGCTATGCTCTGGTAAACCTGCAGCTCCATTTTATTATCGCCCGATGCCTCAAGCTGTGCAGCCTGGTTCATGATAGTCTGCACCACGCCGTTCAGCGCATAGCTGAAGGTGTAATTGCCTGCAGGCTTATCTGCTACTTTTACAAAGCCGGTTTGCAGCAGTGTTTCCCAACCTTTCTGGCCGGACAAACCGCCTTTAGCCAGCAGGTTTTTGTCCCAGTTATTACGAACGTAAGTGTAGTAATCTTTAGTTGTGCTGTCAGACCAAACCATCAGGCTTTGTTCAAACTGGCGGGTATCATAAACCGGGTTTATAGCCGGTTGGATAACGGTGTAATATCCTTCGATCGGATTTGCGTCGCCCCACGATTCAAGATAATAGTGGTTTGGTGCAATTACATTACAAAGTACGCTGGTTTCATCTTTGCGGTCGTTGAACGATACCCGTAACGGAACTTTCTTTAACGCATCAGTAAACGCTTTCGCATTATAATAATCGTAAGCAGGGTTGGCGTTCAAAAACATTACCGCGTCATAATCGCCCCTGTCCATCGCCGCTACTAAATCTGCAAACTCGGCGTCGTTGCCTTTATATTGATTCGAATAGTTGTCGAGGTCGATGGTGTTGCCGTAGCTTCCAAGCTGTGCGTTTATGGCGTTTACCAGTGTCTGCGTGGCTACGTCATTCGAGCCGCATACCACAAGCGCTTTGCCTTTTGCCGCCTGCAATTCTTTGGCTGCCAGTTTGACCGCCTTTTCAGCATTGGGGCTGCTAAGCGGCTTGCTGCCCGGTAAGGTAGTTCCCGACAATTCGTTGTACAGGTTTACCAGGGCCACACCCTCTTCCGACGGCTTGATCAGTATGCGTGTATCGGCGTTCGAGCCGGTATTGCTCATGCCACACTCGAACTGGATATGGCGCGACATTTTCTTGCTCTGCAGCGACTTGCTGTTCCGGTTCTGCACCCACTGGGTCATAAATTCCGAAGGCGATATCCAGGTGCCCAGGAAAT
The DNA here is from genome assembly GCA_035547095.1 of Mucilaginibacter sp. GTDB lineage: Bacteria > Bacteroidota > Bacteroidia > Sphingobacteriales > Sphingobacteriaceae > Mucilaginibacter. Next base: position 67,619 of record DASZVE010000059.1, on the reverse strand, counting down.
CGGCGCCGAAACTTACGATCAGGTCGGCTTTGTCAAAGCGATAGTGAGGCAGCACGGCCTTACCAAAACTATTCTGATTGGCCTGTATGATACCGGTGTAAGACACCGCATCGTAGTTGATCAGCTTAGCGGATGGATATTGTGCAACAAAGTCGGCAATAACGGCCAGAGACGACGGGCTGTTAATGGTGGAAGAAACGATAGCGATTTTTTTACCGTTGCCCTTAATAACGCCCAGCGCCTTCTTTACAAAGGCGTCGACGGCATCCCAACTTGCATCGTCGCCGTTCAGCATGGGGTTATTCAACCGGTTGTAGTCGTACAGGTCGAGCACCGAAGCTTGCGCCTGCGCGCTCAAACCGCCCTTCGACATCAGGTCGTTCGGGTTTCCTTCTACCTTAATTGGACGACCTTCACGTGTTTTTACCAGGATGGCATGCCCGTCATAGCTCGATACATAAAAGTTTGCCACACCGGGCGTAACTTCTTCCGGCTTTATTAAATAAGGAATAGATTTATGCACCGGCACTTTTTGACAGGCTGCCAGCGTAACAGCGCCTACGCCAAAACCCAACGCCTTTAAAAAGTCGCGGCGGGGGGTTTTATTGGCCAGTCCCGAACTGCTCAATACATCTTCGATTGGGATCGGCTCGGCAAACTCGTGTTTATTTTTTTCAACAAATTCCGGTTCGTTGTTTAGTTCTTCTAAACCTTTCCAGTATTTTTTATTGCTGTCCATTTAAGTTGTATAAACTGTAATGTTTTTCAAATTTTTATTAATAGTGGCACTTGCCGCACTCTATACCGCCCATCATCGCTTCGGTCACCTTACCGCCTTCACGCAGCAGTTTGTGGACTTCTTCCATCTTCTCGTAATAAGCGTTGCCTTTTATTTTAATCTCAGTGCGTTTGTGGCACTGGATACACCATTTCATGGTTAGCGGCGAATACTGATAAACTTCCTTCATGGTTTCAACCGGTCCATGACATTGCTGGCAGCGGAGACCGGCCACCTTTACGTGCTGTGAGTGGTTGAAGTAGGCAAAATCGGGCAGATTGTGAATACGAATCCATTGTATCGGCCGCATTTTGGTGCTATCGTATTTCTGTGTCTGCGGATCGTATCCCAGGGCATCATATATCTTCTGTATCTCGGTCGACGGCGTTTTAGAGCCCATTCTCGCGGAAATAACCTTGTGGCAATTCATACAAATATTCAAGGAAGGGATCGAGGCATTCTTGGATTTGTAAGCACCCGAGTGGCAATACTGGCAGTTGATCTGCATTACGCCGGCGTGCAGGTCGTGGGGGAATTTAATCGGCTGTACCGGCTGGTACCCCTGGTGGACGTTAGTCTTCCACATGGTCATCCAGGTCCAGCTGCCACCCGCGATGGATACGCACAGCAGTACAAAAAACACGAATTTCTTATTCCTGATCAGTTTCCTGGCCAAAGCCCAGCGGTCAACCGGAACTTTCTGCGTCTCCGTCACTTCTTCGGCTTCGGGAACAAACTCGCCTCTTCTCAGCAGTAATTTCTCCAGGGTACCGATCACCTTGTTCAGCACAAGAATAACGATCAAAGCGATGATGATAACACCGATCAGGCCTAATACTACTATGTTACTGGGGCCGGTTTCAGTCGCGGCTGCGCCCTGGGTGCCGGTAGCCTTATTGGCATTCGCCTGCTCTGATTTCCATTCGGAACGAACATAGGTGATAATATTGGCTACGTCTCCATCCGTCAGATCAGCAAAGACAGTCATTCCAGACTGGTTGAATTTGTTGTAGATCGCAACCGCCTTAGGGTCTTTAGCGGCTATCAGGGCCTGGTTGTTCTGTATCCACTTGGTAAGCCACTTATCATCCGTCTCCATGTCGAGCTGGGGGCCAAGGGCAGGGCCGATCACCTGTTTGTCGACAGCATGGCAAGTGGTACATTTCGCTTTGAATATGGCTTCGCCCTTAGCGGCGTCTCCCTGCGCTGATGCAGTTAACCCCCAGATTGCTAAACCCGTTACAAGCAGAACCGACCGTGAGAATTGTTTTAAAATCGATGAGATGCTTCTCATAAATTGTATTTATGCTAAATGATTTCTTGTGTAAGTAGTTTGAAAATTAAAGACAGACGTAATTGCTGGCTGTTTTTTCAAGGGACAAAAGTAAAATTTATTACAGTATGGCTGACAAATTAATGACAGTTATATATAATTTATAATCGTTCTAAATAACTCCAAAAAAATGGCTTAGGGTAGCCAAAAACGCATTTTTACTGCATGATACTGTTTCAGACGGATACACTTGGTTTACAATAAATAAAATTAAAAAATTATTGTTTTAATATCCATGCAAAAATTAACGGCGCTACAATGGTGGCATCCGACTCGACTATAAACTTAGGTGTATCGATACCCAGCTTGCCCCAGGTGATCTTCTCGTTGGGAACAGCGCCTGAATAGGAGCCGAACGAAGTTGTGGAGTCGGATATCTGGCAGAAATAGCTCCAGAACGGTATATTTTCCATCCCCATGTCCTGGTAAAGCATCGGCACTACACATATCGGGAAGTCGCCCGCGATGCCACCGCCAACCTGGAAAAAACCTATGCCTTTACCGTCGCAATTTTTTACGTACCAATCGGCCAGCCATGCCATGTATTCTATACCAGTCTTCATCGCCTGAGCGCGTATCTGGCCCTTTATTACGTAGGAAGCGAATATATTCCCCATGGTCGAGTCCTCCCATCCTGGAACTACGATAGGCAGGTTCTTTTCGGCGGCCGCCAGCATCCACGAATTTTTTGGATCGATCTCGTAATATTGTTCCAGTTCGCCGCTCAGCAATATTTTATACATGTATTCGTGCGGAAAATACCGTTCGTTTTTCTCGTCGGCATCCTTCCATATTTTATGGATATGCTTCTGCAGGCGACGGAAGGCCTCTTCCTCGGGTATGCACGTATCGGTTACACGGTTGTAATGATTTTCGAGCAGGTCCCACTCGTCCTGCGGGCTCAGGTCGCGATAATGCGGCACGCGTTTGTAGTGCGAGTGCGCTACAAGATTCATGATGTCCTCTTCGAGGTTAGCGCCGGTACACGATATGATGGCTATCTTATCCTGGCGGATCATTTCAGCCAGTGATATACCCAACTCGGCGGTGCTCATGGCCCCGGCAAGGGTTACCATCATTTTGCCGCCCTCGGCAAGATGCTTTTCGTATCCTTTGGCGGCGTCCATTAAGGCGGCCGCGTTAAAATGCAGGTAATTTTTTTCGATAAACTGAGAGATGGGTCCCCTGTTAGTGCTCATGATCTGTTAATAAATTTCGGCGCAAAATTAGATATTTTGTTGAATTGTGGCTGGTGATTTGTGATTAGTGATTTGTTAACCGGTGATTAATTAAAACACTGGCGGAAATCAGACTGTAATTACCAATCACATCACAAGTTAACCAATCGCAACCCCTATCTTAGCAACCGACTATGAAGCGCGTCCTTACCACACTTATACCAATATTTATTCTATCGCAAGCCCAGGCGCAGATAAGCTGGCTGCCGCGTTTTATCAACCGCATGTATTTTGATAAGGACAGCACCAAAAAGAGCAGTTTTGTAGTGATCCCTATCTTGACATCGGCGCCCGAAACAGGTTTGGAACTGGGCGGCGCCGGGCTATATTCTTTTTATTCGGATACTATTGCTGCGCACCATACCAGGGTTTCCAATATTTACCCATATATCTCCGTCACCACCAAAGGGCAAAGCCATTTCAGCGTCACCAGCACTTACTGGGGTCCCGGCAACAACCACTATTTCACGGGGGGCGTCAGCTATATCAATTATCCATTTAATTTCTTCGGCATCGGCAACAATACACGGAAGGCCGATGAGGAATCGGTGGATGAAAAACGTTTTAAGCTGAATTTCAGCTCCAACTGGCTGATCGCGAAAAATTTCTATGCGGGCTTTGTTGCAGGCGGATTTAGTTATAAAAACCGGGATATCGATTCGTCCAACAATCATTTTTACGGTGAACCGCCGATACAAAACATCAATGGCGGAGCGAGCATCTACGCCGGCCCCAGCCTGGTATACGACAGCCGGAATAACAATACTTACACGACTAAAGGCATGATCGTTACGGCGTATTACAATGCGATGCGCGGCATTTTTTCAAATAACGGTTATGTCGGCGGCTTTTTTAATATCGAATATTCACAGTTTTTTTTGCTCAGCCAACGACTGGTGTTGGGCCTGGATGCACAGGAACAAAGCCTTACCGGCGGCAGCTCGCCGTTTTACCTGCTGCCCGCGCTCGGCAACGATGAAATGATGCGGGGCTATTACAATGGCCGTTACCGCGACCGCAATTTTATAGCCGGCCAAACGGAACTACGCTACCGTATCAGCGACCGCTTTGGCGTTGTGGGATTTTTAGGTACGGGTGAGGTTGCCCATAACGGGTTTTCGGTTAATGGCCTGAAGCCGGATTACGGAGGCGGGGTACGTTATTTCTTCGATACAGAAAAAGGGTTAAGCATTCGTGCTGATTATGGTTTCGGCGAAAAAGTGCCCGGCGAACAGAGGCAAAGCGGATTTTATATCGGCTTGGGGGAGGCGTTTTGAACACGATTTAAGGATCCTAATGATAAACAAGATGCTTATCATCCTGTCAATTTTGTGAATCAATTAATCGTGTTCAAAACTTGATCAGAAAATCCTCCTTCACCTGCCCTTTTCTAAAATACACCAGTCCTATCCAGAAGAGATCGATCGTAACGGTCACCTGCGGATGTGCCTTGATCTCTGCCCAGGCTTCCTTCATGCCTTCGCTCCAGTAAATATCATCGAAAATAAGCAGCGTATGTTCGTGCGCTTTAGGCAGGCACCATTCAAAATATCTCAAGGTAGCTTCTTTGGTATGATTGCCGTCGATATAAACAAAATCTAGCTTATCCAGGGCGTTTATAACGCCAGGCAAAGTATCGTCAAAATTGCCGATAATTTGTATGATGCCTTTTGCCTGATCTTTTTTAAATAGTTCTGCTGCCACTCCGGCAGTTTCCGGGCAGCCTTCAAGAGTGTACAGGGTAACTTTCGGCGCTGCATTATGCAGATAAAGTGTCGTCGTGCCCAAACAAGTGCCCAGCTCGATGATATTTTCCGGTTTCCAATCGGCGGCCAGGCGATATATCAGTTGCGCCAGTTTGGGGGGTTTAAGAGCGTTTTTGGCGATATTTCTTATCTTCTTCCGGCGCTTGTTGTTCACGTGCGAACCTGCACCCAGGTCGGTTACGTCGATCATCCGCTCGTCAGAAAGCAGCTGTTTGCGCAGGTTTTCTACCTCGCGGTATACTTTTTTGTCATCCCGGTCGTAAATAACTTCGTCAGCGAGCCTGTAAACAAAAGGCGAATGCGTACCGTGCCTGGTCTTTCCCTTTAAATGATGAAGCAGGTAGTCTTTCGCGAACCGGAAATTTAACATGGCCGTAAAATTAGAAACCTTTTAGTATATTAGTACTGCATGATAGACCCTGTTGAGATCAACTCTTTAATAAAACTGCTCGACGACCCGGATAAAGATATTTTTGAGCATGTGCATGATAAGATTATTTCCTTTGGAGGCGAGGTGATCGAATTCCTTGAATCGGCCTGGGAAGAGGCGTTCGACCCTATTTTACAGGAGCGCATAGCGAACATCGTGCATGAAATACAGTTCAGCCTGGTGAGGGACGAACTGCGGTTATGGTACCAGGGAGGCGCATTCGACCTGTTGCAGGGTGTGCTTACTATCAATAAATATCAATATCCCGACCTGGATGAACAAAAGATTATTAACCAGATCGAGGCGATAAAGCGCGATGTATGGCTGCAGATGATCTACGATGCCAGCCCGGCTGAACAGGTGAAACTGATCAACCATGTTTTTTACAATATTCATGGATTCAGCGGCAATACCTCCAATCACCAGGATCCGCAAAACAGCTATTTGAGCCAGGTGCTGGAGACAAAAAAAGGTAATCAGATATCCCTGGCTATTATTTATTCTATTGTAGCGCAAAAGCTGGATATGCCGGTTTACGGCGTTAACCTGCCGCAGCACTTTATCCTGGCATACGTCGACGAAACGATGGAAAGCGATTTTGAAGGCGGCATATTGTTCTATATCAATGCCTTCAGCCGGGGCACTATTTTCGGCCGGCGTGATGTGGACATGTTCCTGAAACAACTGAAACTACGGCCCGAAAAACAGTTTTATGAGCCCTGCTCCAATGCGGATATCGTACGACGTATCCTGCGCAACCTCATTAGCTCATACGAAAATTTAGGATCGACCGAAAAGGTAACCGAGCTGAGTGAGCTTTTGGAAATACTGAACTGACGCCGGAGCTTAGAACCCCCACGTTTTTTGACGGGAGGCCCCAAAAGCTTGCTTAACTATTTTTACGGCAATATAGGTTTGCCGTCGAATGTTGCGGATTTTAGAATCTTCTCCGCGACGCTTACGGCGCCCTGCGAAAGCGGCGCATAATTAAGCTGGCCGCAATAGGCTTGTCCGCCATGAATATTATACCACAGCAGGTTCAGCAACGCTTTAGCCTTCTCCGACGTACGGTTATTATACTGTTGTTCCTTATAGATTAAAGCCCAGGTAAAACTTGAAATAGGGTAACCCTGCGGGCTGGCTGTATTTGTAAGGGATACTTTTGAGTCGGACGGCAGATTGATATTGCTGGCTGATGTGGTCGAAGCAAGCGTGGGTTTGATAAATGCGCCCGAGCTGTTCTGAATATCCGCAAAAGGCATCTTGTTTTGCAAAGCATAAGCTAATTCCACATATCCGATAGCCCCGGGTGTTTGTTTAACGAGACCCGACACGCCTTCACTGCCCTTTCCGCCAATACCTGCCGGCCAGTTTACCGCAGTGGCGCGGCTGACCTTTGACGCCCATTGCGGGCTAACCTTGGACAAGTAATCGGTGAATATAAACGTAGTACCGCTGCCATCCGAACGGTGAACCACAACAATCGGCAGGTTTGGCAATTTTACCCCTTTGTTAGATGCGGCAATTTCCGGGTCGTTCCAATTTTTTATGTTGCCCAGATAAATGTCGGCGAGGTTTTTACCGGTAAATTTTAGCTCCGCAGAAACTCCGGGAAGATTGTAGGTAACTACGGTGGCACCGGAACACATTGGAATATGCAGCACAGGCGCGCCCATTTTTTTTGTTTGCTCGTCATTCAGCGGAGCGTCCGAATCGCCGAAATCGACAGTCTTATTTGTGAGCTGCAAAATTCCGCCTCCCGAGCCTATGGATTGATAATTAATCCGCACACCTGTCTTAGTTGTGTATTCGGCAAATATCTTCGAGAAAAAAGGATAAACAAACGAACTGCCTGCGCCCAAAAGGCTGTTTCCACCTGACGCTGACGCGGACGTTGAAGAATCAGAACTGTTGGCGGAGTTTTGGCTGCGATTGCCATTGCAAGCGGACAAGACCGCTCCTGCGCATAGGAAAACGACTACTGCTAACTTTTTCATAACGGATGATTTGTAGTTAAAATATGCTCTGCTATCCACAGGCAGTAAAAGGAAGATTGTAAAAGCCAACAATTACTGGCAAAAGATGTTTTTATTCGGCTGATACTTTAATCTCAATTTATAAATATCAGCCTTATGCCGAAATTATCAAAAGCCGTTCTCTGCCAGCCAACTCTGAGCCCAGTCAAACCAATGCTCCGGACTTTTGGGATTTTCGAGGCCAAAACCATGACCGCCCGCCTGGAAAGTGCGGAGTTCGGCCTTTACCCCGTTTTTTATTAAAGCCTCGTAGAACATGATTGAGTTTTGAACCGGCACCACGTCATCGTCCGTAGCATGCACGAGGAAAGTCGGCGGCGTATCCGTAGTGACCTGCTTTTCGTTGGAATACAGTTCGATCAGCTGCTGTGAAGGATTTTTACCGATCAGGTTTTCGCGCGAACCAACATGCGCTTCCGGCCCGAAGCTGATAACAGGGTAGATGAGCATACCGAAATCAGGGCGAAGGCTGATGTTATTTTTGTTATCGATAACCGCTTTGGAATAATGCGTCAATAAGGTCGAAGCCAAATGGCCGCCAGCCGAGAAACCTATAATACCTATTTTATGCGGATCGATACCCCATTCGGCCGCATGTCCGCGTACCCATTGAATAGCTCTTTGTGCATCCTGCAGCGGCCCGATGGTTTTATCGACCATAATGGAATCGCTGGGCAGGCGGTATTTCACCACGAAAGCCGTCACACCGATCTTATTGAATTGCTGCGCTATCGCCCTGCCCTCGTGATTAGACGCGAGGCCTGCATACCCGCCACCGGGAAACACAATGATCGCCGTACCGGTTGCTTTACCCTTTTCGGGCAGATATGGCGTAATCGTCGGTATGCTGACGTCGGTTATCCAATAGTTCTGCGCTACATCTGTTTTCTCGATGTAAGCTGCCGGCGTAGGTTTCGAGTTGGGCACGCCATTAGGATACAGCGGCATTTCTTTTGGCTGCGCGAAAGAAGTGGAAAATAACATAGCTGCTACGAGCGATAAGCAAACATTTTTGAACATGGTTTAACAGATCGGTTATATTTTCAAATATAGAAATTACTTGGAGCCGCCAAATTCCATCAAATAGGCTTTCAGGAAATCGTTCAGGTCGCCGTCTAATACCGCCTGGGCGTTGGATGTTTCGTAATCAGTGCGCAGGTCTTTCACCAGTTTATAAGGATGAAGCACGTAGTTCCTGATCTGCGAGCCCCATTCGATCTTTTTCTTATTGCCTTCGATGGCATTGGTAGTTTCCATGCGCTTGCGCATTTCAATCTCGTATAGCTGCGATTTCAACAGGCGGATGGCGTTTTCTTTATTTTGTAACTGCGAGCGCGATTCCTGGTTCTTGATGATGATACCCGATGGCTTGTGATACAAACGAACGGCGGTTTCCACCTTGTTCACGTTCTGGCCGCCTGCGCCACCCGAACGGAAGGTTTCAAATTCAATATCGGCAGGATTTATTTCGATCTCGATACTGTCATCAACCAGCGGGTAAACATACACCGAAGCAAACGAGGTATGGCGCTTGGCATTGGCATCAAACGGCGAAATACGAACCAGGCGATGTACGCCGTTTTCTCCTTTTAAGTATCCGTAAGCAAAATCGCCCTCAAATTGCAGGGTAACCGTTTTTACACCGGCCACATCACCTTCCTGGAAATCCTGTTCGGTAACCTTATAGCCGTTCTTCTCGCCCCACATAATATACATACGCATCAGCATGCCGGCCCAGTCGCAGCTTTCGGTACCGCCTGCGCCTGCCGTGATCTGCAATACCGCGTTCAGTTGATCTTCTTCAGCCGAAAGCATGTTTTTAAATTCGAGTTCCTCGACAGCTTTGGTGGCGCTGTCAAACTGCTGCTGCATTTCCGCTTCCGTAGCGTCACCTGATTGGTAAAATTCAAAAATTACCCCGGCGTCGTCCACAGCCGAAACGACTTCCTGGTAAGCGTCGGTCCAAACTTTCTTCGATTTAATGGAAGCCAGGACTTTTTCGGCCTCTTTAGGCTCGTCCCAAAAATGGGGGCCAACGGTTATCTCCTGTTCCTTTTGCAGCTCATCGAGTTTAGTATCGATGTCAAAGATGCCTCCTCAGGGACGTAGTTCTATCCCTCAAGTCTTGTATCTGTTCTTTAGTCATGCGGCAAATATAGTAAAAGCCCCTCCTAAATCCTCCCCGGAAGGGAGGACTTTATTCCCGGCACAGATGACATGCTATTCAAAGCCCGAGAGAAGTGTGGGATGAGGCTATAAAACGTCAAAGGGGTTGCAAAGTTTGCAGCCCCTCTGAACGCGTTTTTACAGGTAGTGTATCTTTTATCAGGCAACCATCATTTCTTTTACAAGGCTGCTCAGGTCGGCGCGGTTGCCGTTAATTTTTGATAAGAATGAGCTTAACGCAAAATCCTTGTTTTGTTCGCTCTTCGACTGCCTGATCAGTTCAAGCATTACAGGAGGCATCATTGATTTTGCTATTTGCAGGGCAGATGCAGGGTCTATGCCATAAAACTTATTCAGCTTGCTTGCAAATTTATTCACCACGCTGTTAACCAAAGGGTTTTGATAGATATCGGGATACTGGAAATATTTTACCAGGTCCTTCAGTCTGCCCGATTCCATTTGTCCCTTTAAAACCTCAATAATGGAACTAGACGCCTCATTTATTACCGCCTCACGGTACTTTTCAGGTATCTGCGGATTGTCGGCAACAGCCTTTCCGGCCTTGTTCTTTACTAGCAAAAACAGCTTTTCAAACATAAAAACCTCACTCTTATAGTGTATTGACAAATTGATGATAAATGGCAGATAAATTTATCACACGGACAAATATATCAAATATATTTTTATAACATTCAAAAAGAATGCCAAAATTTTTGATATTTTACTAATTGAAATCGTGTAAAACAAACACTAAGTGGCATGTGTTTATTTAACACTGTGACGCGGTGTGTTTTATACACATACAGCAATGTGTGTTTATAACACCAACAGCACTATTTTCATATTTAATATTCACGTGAATATTAAATTCTATTTTTGTAGAAAACAAACAATTATGCTGCCAAAAATCGATTTTACTTCCACCCAGGCCTATCAATACCTGGCCGATCATTTTGTTGACATTACATCGCGAAGTCTGAAGGACTTCTTTAAAGCCGACCCGGATCGTTTTAAAAAATTTTCGATCAAATTCAACGACATTTTGCTCGACTATTCCAAGAATCGCATTGACGACAAGACCGTTGCTTTATTGATACAGTTGGCCAAAGAATGTAGGGTAAAAGAGGCAGCAGAGGCTATGTTTTCGGGCGAAAAGATCAATGTAACCGAAAATCGCCCGGTCCTGCATATCGCCTTACGAAACCGCAGTAACAAGCCGATATACGTGGACGGCAAGAACGTTATGGACGATGTGAACCGCGTACTGGACCAAATGAAAACTTTCAGCGAAAAGATCATTTCGGGCGAATGGAAGGGTTTCACGGGCAAAGCGATTACTGATGTGGTTAATATCGGTATCGGCGGCTCCGACCTGGGTCCCGTTATGGTGACCGAGGCATTGCGGCCGTATAAAAATCATCTCCATATGCACTTCGTTTCTAATGTGGACGGAACGCATATAGCTGAAACGTTGAAGGTGTTAAGCCCTGAAACGACTTTGTTCCTGATTGCCTCCAAAACTTTTACCACGCAGGAAACGATGGCCAACGCGCACAGTGCGCGCGACTGGTTCCTGGCCGGCGGCGGTAAGGAGGGCGATGTGGCCAAACATTTTGCAGCACTATCAACCAATAGCGAAGGTGTCGCCAAATTCGGTATCGATACTAAAAACATGTTTGAGTTTTGGGATTGGGTTGGCGGCCGTTATTCGTTGTGGAGCGCCATCGGCCTATCCATTGTATTGAGCATCGGTTTTGAAAACTTTGTTGAGCTTCTGACAGGAGCCCACCAGGCTGACCAGCATTTCCTGAATACCGAATTTGAAGAAAATATTCCTGTTATTCTGGGGCTGATCGGGATTTGGTATAACAACTTTTTTGAGGCCGAGACCGAAGCCATTCTCCCTTACGACCAGTACATGCACCGTTTCGCGGCTTATTTTCAGCAGGGCGACATGGAAAGTAACGGTAAACACGTCGACCGTAACGGCAGCCCGGTTGACTATTCGACTGGCCCCATCATTTGGGGCGAGCCCGGTACTAACGGGCAACATGCTTTCTATCAATTGATACACCAGGGTACAAAACTCATCCCCTGCGATTTTATAGCGCCTGCGCAAACGCATAATCCGCTCGGCGAGCACCACCAAATGCTATTGTCGAACTTTTTTGCGCAAACCGAAGCTTTGATGAACGGAAAAACTATCGATGAGGTGAAAGCTGAGTTAAAAAATTCAGGCAAAACCGATGCTGAAATAGATGCACTTGCGCCTTTTAAGGAGTTTGATGGCAACCGCCCGACAAACTCCTTCCTGGTTAAAAAGATCACGCCGCGCACACTTGGCTCGCTGATAGCTATGTACGAGCATAAAATATTTGTACAAGGCATTATCTGGAATATTTACAGCTTTGATCAATGGGGCGTTGAACTGGGCAAGCAATTAGCAGGAAAGATCCTGCCCGAACTAAGGAATAATGCCGAGATAAGCAGTCATGATTCTTCGACGAATGGATTGATTAACCAGTATAAAGACTGGAGATAGGCCCTCTAAATCTCCCCCGGGAAGGGAAACTTTTAATTTGGTTTAAATTTCTAGAAATTGTCTGCTTTAAAGCCCTCCCATCCGGGGAGGGTTGGGCGGGGCCTATTTCTTCACAAACTTTACCTGGTACAGGTGCGGCCACTTTTTGCCGGTAACGAACAGGCGTTTGCCCTGTGCATCCCAGGCAATACCGTTTAGTACGTCGTTGTTTTCGTCAAAATTTGCCGATTCTTGTGATGCAGGCAGCAGGTTGCTCATATCAACCCTTTGCAGCACCGTCCCGGTTTTTGGATCGATAACGATAATATTATTTGTCTGCCATACATTGGCATAAAGTTTCCCATTGATATACTCCAACTCATTTATCTGGTTCACCGGGCCTTTGTCATCATATACATCGATATAGCCTGTTGCCCGGTAAGTATCCTTGTCTAAAAACCAGATGCGATTGGTACTGTCGTCCATGTATAGCCTGTTGCCGTCAAAACATAAACCCCACCCCTCAGCACCGACATTATTGGTAAAAGTATTCAGCAGCTTAAAAGTGTCCTTATCGTACACGTAACCGATCTTTTGCACCCAGGTTAATTGAATGAGTTTATTCCCCACAATAGATATACCCTCGGCGAATACTTTGGGGTCGACCATCGCTTTCTTCAATACCTTGCCCGTATTCAGGTCGACTTTTCTAAGACTTGATTGACCGTCCTTTTCCTGGCCTGGCGGCGGATCGGCGTAGCCGCCTCCGCTCTCGTACAGGTAACCATCCTGGTAAAGCAGGCCTTCGGTATAACAACTGGTATCGTGCGGGTAAACCTTTTCTATCTTATAAGTATATGCCTCCGGAGCTTTTGCAGCCAGCAAAACAATATTGGTAGAGATTTCCTGGCTTTTGCCTCCCTGGTATACCCTTGCGGTGATCACTCTCGGTCCCAACGAAATCTCGCCTGTTTTAAGTGTAACTGCCGACGAATCTTTTTTCGATGCGAAACGTGCTGAATCTACCAGATAAACGATCGAATCGGCTTTCAAATCCGCCGGGTAGCTTACTTTTACGGTTACGGCATCGCCTGATTTATAGCTTGTTCCCGCTTCGGGGCTGATAGATAAAGATGCTTCGGGCTTATTGGGATGGCAGCCGTAAATAAGAGCTAAGGTTGCAATCAAGGGCAATATTTTGTTTTTCATATTCAGAGAGGCGACGGCCAGAAGGCGTCTTCGATGTGTTTTAGTGTATGATCGGCGTTTCTGTGAACTAAAATGGATACAATATCGAACCTCACTTCGCCCTGGTGATCCATCAGGTAAACATACTCGTCGGCGGCGACGGCTAACAGCCGTTGTTTACGCTTGTCTACAAAATCTTCCGGTTCGCCAAAGTTATTACCGCTGCGTGTTTTCACCTCGACAAAAATAATCACCCCTTCCTTATACGCAACCAGGTCCACCTCGCATTTGCCATGCGTCCAGTTCTCGTCCAGTATCTCATAACCGGCGCTTTCAAGGAATGTTTTCGCCAGTCCCTCACCTTTTCGCCCGAGATCAAGATGCCGCGCCATTATTTGATGATGACTGAGCCTAAATAATCGGATATCGTGCGCTCTACCTTCTTCATCTGCATGTACTGCGCCAGCAAAGCATCCGAATCCGGACCGCCGTCGGCTTTTTGTATCTCCGTGCGCAGGCCGTCCAGTATTTTGCCGACTTTATGCTTTTTAAGATGAAAAATCGCTCCCAGTATAGTTGCTTTCATATTCACCTGTTCGTCGGGCACCAGTATACGGTGCATTTCGTACCAGTTTTCGCTTAACGTATATTTAGTCGCCAGCAGCGTTACCGTAATATCCACTATATCCTTATCGGGATAATGGATAAAAAATTGTTCTTCAGGCAAAATTCCGTTCTCCAGTTCCTTGCCGTAAACCTGCACAAATTTTTGAGCTGCGGGGTGTTCGAATTCCACATCGCTCAGCTCGGCTATCATGAACGGACCGATATAAGTATTGGCGATGCCGTCCCAGTCGATCATTTTATTGCCATACAGCAAAAGCAGGCGTATAATTTCCCGCTCCTGGCTCGACTCGTCCTTTTTTACGGGCCGCTCAAGGGGTAATTCCTCTGGCGGCAGGTAGTCCGCGGGCTCAATATTCCGGGTTGTTTGCTGTTGTGCATCCTTCCTGGCTTTGGTGAGCCGCATTTTATTAAGCTCTGAAAGCAACGCCCGCTCATCTATTTCAAGCTGATGGCTGCATTCTTTGATAAATACCGACGCTTTGATCGAATCTGGGATTTTGGCGATACTCTCAACTACTTCCCTGATCACGTCAGCCCGTTTTATAGGATCGGAACCTGACTCTTTTAATAAGATGTCAGTTTTATAAAGGATAAAATCCTTCCTGTTCTGGGCGATATAGGTCTTGAAGGCATTGGTGCCAACAAGACGCACATACGAGTCAGGGTCGTGCCCATCCGGGAAAAGGACGACTTTTACGTTCAGCCCCTCTTCCAGTATCATATCCAGTCCGCGCAAAGAGGCTTTGATACCTGCCGCATCGCCATCGTACAGTATGGTGATATTTTTAGTGAACCGGCCAATCAGCCTGATCTGCTCCACAGTAAGCGAAGTACCCGACGACGCAACCACATTTTCGATCCCCGCCTGGTGAACTGAAAGCACATCGGCATACCCCTCTACAAGGTAGCAGTTGTCTTCGTCCCTTATCGCTTTCTTGGCAAAATACAGCCCGTAAAGAATATTGGATTTATGATAGATGTCAGACTCGGGCGAGTTGACATATTTGGGCACGCTTTTATCGCTCTTAAGCGTGCGACCGCCAAAAGCGATCACCCTACCCGTAAAGCTATGTATCGGGAACATTACCCGCCCACGGTATCGGTCGTACATCGTGCCGTTATCACGTTTCACCGAAAGCCCCGTTTCTTCCAAAAATTCAGCCTGGTAACCTTCCTTCAGCGCCTTGCCTGTAAACGCTTCCCATTGGTCGGGCGAATAGCCCAATTCGAACTTGTGTATCGTCTCGTTGCTAAAACCGCGTTCTTTAAAATAGCTCAGGCCGATGTTTTGTCCTTCTTCGGTTTCGAGCAGGCTTTCATGAAAGAATTTTGCGGCATAAGCACTGACGATCATCAAGCTTTCGCGGTGATTCTCTTCTTCGCGGTTTTCCGACGATTCCTGCGTTTCCTCAACCTCGATGCCATATTTTTTGGCCAGCCATTTAAGCGCTTCTGGATAAGTAAACTTCTCAAGCTCCATCAGGAAAGTAATCGCCGAGCCGCCTTTGCCGGATGAAAAGTCTTTAAAAATTCCTTTGGCAGGAGACACCGTGAACGATGGCGTTCTCTCGTTACTAAAAGGCGAAAGACCCACATAATTAGCGCCGCGCTTCTTTAATTGTACAAACTCACCGATCACCTCGACGATGTCGATGGCTTCCATAATACGGTCGATGGTGGGTTTGGTTATCATGGATTAAAATACAAATGTAATACCTGGGGTAGCTAACTTTTTTATAAATATCACGTCTTGGGATGATCAGCCAGGAAAATTTCTGCAGGTATCCCTAAAAGCTGGTGCAGACCTTTAACCATTTTCAAAGTCAATTCTTTTTTACCGGACATAACGAGTGAAACATAGCCCTTCGAACCGATTATAGGTTCAAGATCTTTTTGCTTTAGTCCTTTTTCTTCCAGTTTTAATTTGATCACTTCAATAGGATCAGGATCAGGTATATGGTAATGACGGTCTTCATAATCCTTTACCAGGAGTAATAACAAATCCAATTCTTCACCTTCGGAAGTATTTAGAGGAGCATTAAAAATGTCAATAGTCCTTTTTAACGCTAATTTATATTCGGCCTCTGTTTTTAAAACCTTCCATTCATTTATCATACTTTTTTGCCTGGGTTTTACAAGCTGGCTCTGCTTCCTTTAACTTTCTTCGACATACGCAACCGTTGCAGCATCAATTTTATCGTATTCCTGGTGAGTACCAAACCAAATTACATACGCCGCCTGTCTTGTAAAATCCATAGAAATTATTAAGCGAAATGAATTTCCTTTTATATTAAAAATAATTCGGTTGTTATGTAAAATACTTGCGTTACTATAAACCTCTTTTAGTTCATTAAAATTATTAAACCTGGCTATTGAAAAGTCTTTATACCATGCCAATAATGAGTTTGACGCCATTGGATATTTCCTGGTATAATGAATTATAGTAGGCTTAGTAATAATATTCATCCAAGACAAATATAGCAAAGTTTACCAATAGAAAACTATTCGCCGGTTTTAATTTTCTCCCGTCCGGAAAATTTTAAAAAAGTAATAGCAATACCTGCCAATACAACAATGCTTCCGGCTATCTCTTTAAACTGCAGCGATTCGTGCAGGAACAGGGTCGCCCAAATACCGGCTATGACGGTCTGACTGAGCAACGCTATAGACACTTTGGTAGCTTCCAGGTGATTAATAGAATAATTAATGGTAATCCAACCGGCAAGCTGGCAGATCAACCCCATGCCGATCATATTCAGCCAGGTCGCTGTTGAGAAATGGACGAGGTTATCCCGGTCGAGGCCGCAAATGATCAGCAAAAATATGCTCGCGCCGAGCATGTTATAAAACATAAAAGTGACGGTGCTGATACGCCGCAAAATGCCTTTGGTGATCAGGATATATGTCGCGTAAAACATGCTGGCAATAAGTGCATAAATGAGGCCGATATTGAATTGCAGCCGGATAAGATTGCCAAACCCCACCAGGATGATCATACCCAGGATAGCAACAATTGTTCCAACCCAAAATAGCACCCCCGACTTTTTCCGAAAGAGCAGGAAACTCATCAACCCTACCCAAACAGGCGCCAGGTTGGCAATAAGCGTAGATATGGTTGCGCTGATCTTGGTCAACGAAATGTTCCAGATAGCTATGTCAGAGCCGAAGATGACACCACCTAACAATGCTACCAAAAGATCTTTTCTGTTGATCGTCAATCGTTTATTGAAAAGGCAATAAGGCGCAAGCGCAAGCCAGGCCACGAAAATGCGGTAGAACCCCGATACCAGCGGCGATGCCTCCGCAAGCTTTACAAATATCGGCGAGAAGGAAATGCAGACAATGCCGATAATGAGGCTTGCTTTGGGATTCATATCCGACAAACTTAATTAAATCGGGTTTGATTGAATGACATGATCCATATTATTTTGATAGCATGTATCGAATAAACTAAGTTGTTCGTATATTCAATAAATAACGATCTTAATGAAAAACCTTATCCTTTTTATTATGGCTGCAGGCTTGCTTTTGGCGTCTTGCACCAAGCCCGAAGGCTGCGATCCGGCACAAATGGCCACAGAGATGACCGCACAAAAAAATGGTGTCCTATGGCGTCCGTTATTTGTAAAAAGTTCGTTCAGTGCCGCCGATTCTCTTTCCCTTTCCGCAACTGGCGGATCAGCAAACCAGGGCAATTACAATAAAGGCGATTCACTAACCTTCAGATTACTCTGCACCGGCATTGGAAGCTATAAATTATATAGTAACCAGGTTTTTTATGCCTCCTTTACGGATAGCGGGTTAAAAAACTATCAAATCGATACCACTTATAATAATGTTTTGAATATTACAGCGTACCAGGCTGGCGATAATTCATCTATGATGAGCCCAAACCAAATTAAAATAACCGGAACATTCAATGTCAAATTTATTGACCCCAACAACCCGGCAGGCATCAGTTTTTTGGACGGCAGCTTTAATACTATCGTCGATCGGTAGTTAAATTACCGTACCGCTTGCCTGTAATAGGTCAAATTATCGTATTTTTGCCGCTCAAAAATTTGAATTTTATGAGCCAGCGCACAAGGATCAAAGCATTACTGGAAAGCGACGAAACCAACATCGGGGTGACGGTTAAAGGGTGGATACGCACCTTTCGCAATAACCAGTTTATAGCTCTGAACGATGGCTCGACCAATAATAACATCCAGGTCGTTGTCGATTTTGAGAACACCGACCCGAACCTACTGAAACGCCTCACCACAGGCGCTGCCATCAGCGTAACAGGTGAGTTAGTGCCCTCATTAGGTAAGGGTCAAAAGGTAGAGATCAAAGCTAAGACGATAGAAGTCCTGGGTGACTGCGATCCGGAAAAATACCCGTTGCAGCCCAAAAAGCACAGCCTGGAGTTTCTGCGCGAGATTGCGCACCTGCGCTTCCGTACCAATACCTTCGGCGCGGTATTCCGTGTGCGCAATAGCATGGCTTTTGCTATCCACCAGTTTTTTTACGAACGCGGCTTTGTTTACCTGCATACGCCGATCATTACCGCGTCGGACGCTGAGGGTGCCGGTGAGACATTCCACGTGACGAACTTCGACCTGGCCAATCCGCCAAAAACGGAAAGCGGCGAGGTAGATTTTAAACAGGACTTCTTTGGCCGCGCCACCAACCTGACGGTTTCCGGTCAGTTGGAGGGCGAGCTCGGCGCATTGGCATTGAGCGATATTTACACTTTCGGCCCGACCTTCCGTGCTGAGAACTCCAACACCACGCGCCACCTGGCTGAGTTTTGGATGATCGAGCCGGAAATGGCTTTTTACGACCTGGAAGATAACATGAACCTGGCTGAGGCGCTGCTAAAGCACCTGATCAAATATGTGCTGGAAAAGCATCCGGACGATATTGAATTCCTAAGCCAGCGGTTAGCCGATGAGGAAAAACAGAAGCCCCAGCACGAACGCTCGGAAATGAGCCTGGTTGAGAAGCTGAAATTCTGCCTCGAGAATGATTTTGAGCGCCTTACCTATACCGAGGCCATCGAAATATTGAAGGAGTCGACCCCGAATAAAAAGAAAAAATTCCAGTACCCGGTTGAAGGCTGGGGTACCGACCTGCAATCGGAACACGAACGTTACCTGGTGGAGAAACACTTTAAGAAGCCCGTAATCCTGACCGACTATCCAAAGCAGATCAAAGCATTTTATATGCGGCAGAACGACGATGGAAAAACCGTACGGGCAATGGACATCCTGTTCCCGGGTATCGGTGAGATAGTCGGTGGTTCGCAGCGCGAGGAGCGTTTGGATAAGCTGGAGCAGCGCATGGATGAAATGGGCGTCCCGAAGGAAGAATTGTGGTGGTACCTGGATACCCGCCGCTTCGGTACCTGTCCTCATGCAGGTTTTGGTTTGGGCTTCGAGCGTATGATTCAGTTTGTTACAGGCATGAACAACATCCGCGACGTGATACCTTTCCCCCGATTCCCGAAGAATGCTGAGTTTTGACCGCTGATTTAAATGATTGTTTAGATTGCGTTTGATTTCAAAATTTACAATCAGCGAGATCATCTAATCAAACTAATCAACGGTTCGGACAATGCCGAGAATAGAACTCCTCACCAACATCCATGCACCGATCGAAAAAGTCTTCGACCTGGCGCGAAGCATCGACCTGCATATGGAGTCGACGAAACACACCGGTGAAAAGGCCATTGCAGGTAAAATATCGGGCCTGATCGGTTCAGGTGAAACCGTTACCTGGCGGGCAAAGCATTTCGGCATCTGGCAAAACCTTACTTCAAAGATCACAGAGTACGATCGGCCGAGTTATTTTGTTGATGAGTTAGTCAAAGGCGCTTTTAAAAGTTTCAGGCATGAGCATCGTTTTTCAGAAGCCAATGGTCATACGATCATGAAAGATATTTTTGTTTTCGAATCGCCGCTGGGAGTTTTTGGTAGATTATTCAACTGGCTCGTGTTAACCCGGTATATGACGCGACTTTTGAAGGAAAGGAATAGGGTCATTAAAAAAGCTGCCGAGCAATAAAAAAATCGGTGTAATCGCAAACAGAATCGGTGTAATCTCAATTCCCCAACTGTTTCAGCGCCAAATAAGCCATCAACCCTGTACTGATCTTAAACGCATCTTCTTCCACATCAAAGGTTGGCGTGTGTACCGAAGAGATGATTCCACGACTTTCGTTCCGTGTACCCAAGCGATAAAAGCAGGAGTCGGCTACCTGTGAGTAATAAGCGAAGTCTTCAGCGGCCATCCAGATATCCAGGTCGACCACATTTTCCTTGCCCAGGTATTCTTCGGCGTGGGCACGGGTAGCGGCGGTCAGTTTTTCTTCGTTAATGAGGAATGGATAGCCCTTCATAATATTAAAATCAACGGTGCCGCCAAAGCCTTCGGCGATGCTTTCGGCCATTTTCTTCATCTTCTTGTGTGCGTCGGCGCGCCATTTTTCGTCCATCGTACGGAACGTGCCTTCAAGGTAAACCTCGTTTGGGATCACATTGGTGGCGCCGTTGGCGATGACTTTGCCGAATGACAGCACCGAGGGGCTTTTAGGATCGTTATACCGGCTGATAATCGTTTGGAGTGCCGTAAGCATGTGCGCAGTGATGATCACCGGATCGATATTCTGCTGCGGCTGAGCCCCATGGCCGCCTTTGCCTTTTACGGTAACGTATATCTCGTCTGTCGAGGCCATGTACTTCCCGGAACGGAATCCTACTTTACCGGCCTCGATCAGCGGCATCACATGCTGACCGAGCACAGCCTGCGGTTTGGGATTTTCCAGCACGCCTTCTTTTATCATCAGGCTGGCGCCGCCCGGCAGTTTTTCCTCGGCCGGCTGAAAGATCAGTTTTACTGTTCCGGCGAATTGGTCTTTTAACTGGGTCAGTATTTTCGCTGTGCCCAACAGCGACGAAGTATGCGCATCGTGCCCGCAGGCGTGCATTACGCCGGTGTTTTGTGATTTATAAGGAACATTATTAGCCTCAGTAATAGGCAGCGCATCCATATCAGCGCGCAGGGCCACCACCCTGTCCGAAGGCTTTTGCCCTTTGATCAGTGCCACAAGGCCGTTCCCGGCCATGTGCTGATATTCCAAGCCCAACTCGTCCAATTTCGAGGCTATAAAAGCTGAAGTTTGCTTCTCTTCAAACGATAGCTCCGGATGTGTATGCAGATGGCGGCGGTTAGCGACCACCTCGTTAAAAATATGCTGGGAAAGCTCCTGTATCTTTTCTTTATTCATCTGAATCCGGTTTGGGCGGGTTGATCTTTTCGGTTATAATAAATGTGCCGGCGAACAATTTCTTTAGCTGGTCCTGAAATTTTTCGGCCTCGAGCCTGGTCCTGAAATCGCCGGCGCGGACCTTAAAATTGGGTTCGTTGTAAATAATATAACTGCGAATATCGGGAAATTGCTGTTGAAATTTAGCCTGCGCATCATACGCTTCACGGCGATTGGAGCCGGCGAAGATTTGCACCCGGTAGCCCATCACCTGGTCGAGGCCGACAGACTTGTTAAGCTCGGCCCGCCGGGCTATCAAAGTATCGATCCGCGGATCTTTCAGGACCTCAACCTTACCGCGGTTTTGTGCTGATGCAGTGCCGAAAAGTAAAAGCACAAAAAAACAGCATCCCGTTACGCGCAAAATAGCTTTAGTAATGGATGCTGTATAATTCATAAATCCGAAATTGAAAACGGCGAAGCCTTCTTGAGCTCCGCTTAAAACAAATCAAAAAGCGAGAAATTCGAAATTCGAAATGCTTTACGCCATTCCTACGCCGTGGCAGTTCTTATATTTTTTTCCGCTGCCACATGGACATGGGTCGTTACGGCCTACCTTCTGCTCAACGCGCACCGGCACCGGTTTTTGCAGCTCACGGGTATCCTCCATCGGAATGCCGTTGCCTTCGTGAACCAATTCGGGTTTAGAAGTACGCATCTTCTTCATGTCCGTTTTGGGCTGCGGTCTTGCCTCGCGAACTTCTTCGGGCTGCTGCATCGGTATGCCGCCGCGGAACAGGAAGCTCACCAGCTCTTTGTTCACATTGGTCAGCATAGAGCGGAACAACTCGAACGCCTCGAATTTGTAAACCAATAAGGGGTCCTTTTGTTCGTACACGGCATTCTGTACCGATTGCTTCAGTTCGTCCATCTCGCGCAGGTGTTCCTTCCAGGCATCGTCGATCAGGTAAAGCACTACGTTCTTTTCGAACGACTTAAATACCTCGGCACCTTTGTTTTCCACCGCTTTCTTCAGCGGTACAGCTACCTGTAGCCCGTGTATCCCGTCGGTAAACGGCACGACAATGTTCTCGATCATATCTCCCCGGGAAGTATATACCTCCTTCAGCACAGGATAAGCTTGCTGGGCAATACCCTCAGCTTTGCGCTTGTAAAAGGCGGTCACTTCGTGGAATACCTTATCGATCAACTGGTTAGCATTGGCCGAAGAAAATTCATCCTCACTGATACCCGGTTCGATTGAAAATACACGAATAATTTCAAGCTGAAAGCCCTCGTAATTATTCGATTCCTTAAACTCCGTTACCACATCGGCAGCTACGTCGTAAACTGTGTTGTTTATATCAACCTCCAGGCGCTCGCCGAACAGTGCATTCTTTCTTTTCGAATAAACCACGGTACGCTGCGAGTTCATCACGTCGTCGTATTCCAGTAAGCGTTTACGGATACCGAAGTTATTTTCTTCTACTTTCTTCTGCGCCCGTTCAATCGATTTGGTGATCATCGAGTGTTGTATCACCTCACCTTCCTCGATGCCCATGCGCACCATCAGGTTGGATATTCTTTCCGAACCGAATATGCGCATCAAATTATCTTCAAGCGATACAAAGAACTGGCTCGAACCCGGGTCGCCCTGGCGTCCCGAACGGCCGCGCAACTGGCGGTCGACACGGCGCGATTCGTGTCTTTCTGTACCTACAATGGCTAAACCACCCGCTTCTTTTACCCCCGGGCCCAGTTTGATGTCGGTACCACGACCGGCCATGTTCGTAGCGATGGTCACCGTACCTGCTTTACCGGCCTCGGCCACAATATCGGCCTCTTTTTGGTGCAGCTTTGCGTTCAGCACATTATGCTTAATGCCGCGTAATTTCAGCATGCGGCTTAGTAACTCTGATATATCAACCGAGGTAGTACCTACCAGGACAGGACGACCCGCCTCGGTCAGCTTAGTGATCTCGTCGGCTACGGCATTAAATTTTTCGCGGACGGTACGATAAACCAGGTCCTGCCGGTCATCGCGTATCACTTTCGTGTTGGTTGGTATTTCAACCACATCCAGCTTGTAAATTTCCCAGAACTCGCCGGCTTCAGTAACGGCAGTACCGGTCATGCCACAAAGCTTGTGGTACATCCTGAAGTAGTTCTGGAGGGTTACAGTTGCAAAAGTTTGTGTAGCGTCCTCTACTTTTACGTTCTCTTTGGCTTCTATTGCCTGGTGCAACCCGTCGGAATAACGGCGCCCGTCGAGGATACGGCCGGTCTGCTCATCAACGATCTTAACTTTGCCTTCGTCGACAATATACTCCGTATCTTTTTCAAACAGGGTATATGCCTTCAAAAGCTGGTTTACCGAGTGTATACGGTCCGACTTGATCGAAAAATCGCGCAGCAGGCTGTCCTTTCGAGCGATCTTTTCATCGCTGCTTACGTCCGATTTCTCTATCTCAGCTATTTCGGTACCCACATCGGGCATCACGAAGAATTGCTGGTCCTCGCCCGCAGCAGTGATTAGCTCGATGCCTTTTTCGGTCAGCTCAACCTGGTTGTTCTTTTCGTCGATAACAAAGAACAATTCTTCATCAACCTTCGGCATTTCCTTGCTTTGGTCCTGCATGTAATAGTTCTCGGTTTTAAGCAGCACCTGCCTATTACCGCCTTCGCTCAAGTATTTGATCAGCGCCTTGTTCTTAGGCAAACCGCGGTGAGCCCGTAACAGCGCCATACCGCCTTCGTCCGGACCGGTTTTGCCGTCGGCAATAGCTTTCTTAGCTTCATTGAGCGCCGCGTTGATATATGTTTTTTGAGCATTTACCAGTCGTTCTATGCGCGGTTTCAGTTCATAAAATTCGTGCTCGTCGCCACGTGGTATCGGTCCCGAAATGATCAGCGGCGTACGTGCATCGTCAATCAAAACCGAGTCGACCTCATCCACCATGGCGTAATGCAGTTTGCGTTGTACTAACTCCTCGGGGCTGCGTGTCATATTGTCACGCAGGTAGTCGAAACCGAACTCATTGTTTGTACCAAAGGTAATGTCGGCCAGGTAGGCGTTGCGGCGCGCTTCCGAGTTCGGTTCGTGCCTGTCTATACAATCAACCGATAACCCATGAAATTCATACAGGGGCCCCATCCATTCCGAGTCGCGGCGCGCCAGGTAGTCGTTAACCGTCACAATGTGAACGCCCTGCCCAGCTAACGCGTTTAGATATGCAGGCAAGGTAGCAACCAAGGTTTTACCTTCACCAGTCGCCATTTCGGAGATCTTACCCTGGTGGAGTACTACACCGCCTATTAACTGTACGTCGTAATGCACCATATCCCAGGTCACTTCGTTTCCGGCCGCCAACCAGGTATTATGATGAACGGCTTTGTCGCCTTTAATGATTACGTTGGGCTTCTTTGCGGCCAGGTCGCGGTCAAATTGGGTAGCGGTTACTTCCAGCGCTTTATTTTCTTTCAGCCTGCGGGCAGTCTCTTTTACCACGGCAAAGGCGGCGGGCAGGATATCCATCAATATAACTTCGAGCTCTTTATTGCGATCCTTTTCCAGCTTATCTATTTCGCGGTAGAGCTCAACCTTTTCGCTGACGTCCATGTCCAGACCATTCTCCGCGCGATCTTTAAGATCCTGTAATTCAGCATCGATATTGGACAGCCCTTCTTTTATTGTGTCTTTGAAGGATATGGTCCTGGCACGCAGTTCGTCATTGCTTATGCCATCCAGCTTCGAAAATTCTTCCTTTATTTTCTCGACTATCGGCGTTATAGTTTTTAAGTCGCGTTCCGACTTGCTGCCGAACAGCTTACTGATAAATTCCAACATAATATAAATCGTTCTTGCCCTACCATGTCAACAATTAAGCCAGTGACTTAGTTAAGGCCATAATGGCAGGCAAAGGTACTGTTTTTGAGGTGAAAGGTGAAAGGTTTGATGTGCGAATGTGCAGATAGGCGGATGTGCAGATGAGTGTCAATCCTCGTCAAAATCATCCGGGTCAAACTCATCATCATCAGGGTCATCCAGATCAAATTTATCGTCATCAAACATTAGCTTTTCCAGTTCTTCCTGCTCAGGCGTGCTGGTATCGTAACGGATGGCCCAGTTATCTGGAATATCATAGCTTTTATCAAAGCCGCGTATCCAGGCCACAAACTCCACCCGGAATTCTTCTACTTTCTCCCGCATCAGGTTCACATAGTCCTCGTTATTCAGCCCGAACATTTCCGTGCTAATTACAGCATTGCGCATATTGTATACTGCATACTTTATCAAAACAGCATTTTCCATGCGCAATGAGTAAAGTCCGCCACCTTCGGCGCCTGCTATTTTAGCCTGTATCAACATTGCATTGCCAACAATCTCGCCCGAAAGCCATTCTTTTTCATCATCTTCCTTTATTGCCTCGACTATAGCTTCCGCTAATTCGAGTAATTCTTCCGCTTTCTGATAAACAGGCAGCTTTTGATATTTTTCAAACCTTTTTGACATCGTGTAAAATTAAGCTGAATGCCGGATGTTGCAAGTGTTCATTTGCATATCTGCACATTCGCACATCTGCACATTAAATTCTACATTTGCCCGCATGAACATCCTGCTCCTCGGTTCGGGCGGAAGGGAAAGCGCCTTCGCCTGGAAGATATCGCAAAGCCCAATCTGCAGCAAGCTTTTTATTGCTCCGGGTAACGCCGGCACTCCGCAATACGGGCAGAACGTGAATATTAAGGTAACGGATTTTGAAGGTATCGGGCAGTTTGCGCTGGAAAACAGCATCGGCCTGGTGTTGGTAGGGCCCGAAGAACCGCTGGTAAAAGGCTTTCACGACTTTTTCCTGGCGGACGAAAGGCTCAAACACATTCCGGTTATAGGCCCTCAAAAAGAAGGCGCACAACTGGAAGGCAGCAAGGATTTTTCAAAAGCCTTTATGCAACGGCATAACATTCCAGCGGCCGCTTCCAAAACTTTTACACGCGAAACGCTGCAGCAAGGGTTTGAATATCTTGCAACGGCAGGGCTGCCGGTTGTTTTAAAAGCCGACGGCCTGGCTGCAGGCAAGGGTGTGCTGATCTGCCTGACGCTGGAAGAGGCACAATTGGAGCTTGCCGAAATGCTGACCAACGCCAAATTTGGCGATGCAAGCTCGAAAGTGGTCGTTGAACAGTTTTTGCAGGGCATTGAGCTGTCGGTTTTTGTGATGACCGACGGCGAGCATTATAAAATTTTACCCGAGGCCAAAGATTACAAGCGCATCGGCGAAGGCGACACCGGCCTCAATACCGGCGGCATGGGCTCCGTTTCGCCTGTGCCTTTTGCAGATGGGCTGTTTATGAAAAAAGTTGAGGAAAGGATCATCATCCCAACCATCGAAGGGTTGAAACAAGAAAACATTCCTTACAAAGGTTTTATTTTCATCGGTTTGATGAATTGCGGCGGCGAGCCTTACGTTATCGAGTACAACTGCCGCATGGGCGACCCCGAAACCGAAAGCGTAATGCGCAGGATAGATTCGGACTTCGCCGACCTGCTGCTTGGCGTCGCCGAAGGCAACCTGGATAAAAAAGATTTAACCATTTCAGGCAAAACCGCGGCCACCGTTGTCATCGTTGCGGGTGGCTACCCCGGCGAATATTTGAAGAATAGAGTTATAACCGGCATTGAAAACGTGCACGAATCTATCGTATTCCATGCCGGAACATCTAAACAGGGCGAAGATATTATTACTACAGGCGGCCGGGTTTTGGCTGTAACTACATTGCAGGACAACCTCTTCAACGCTTTACAGCAAGCAACCGCAGATGCCAGCCGCATTTACTGGGACGGTATGTATTTCCGCAGGGATATCGGGTTTGATCTGTTGTAATTGAATTTGCAAATCCCGCCAATAACTATAACTTTGGGTATAAATGCCCCACCGATGACGAATCGCCGAAATTATCACTTGCGACCGTAATGTAGTTCATTTTTATTGTAACAACCTATATCTCTAAATCGTTTAAACCGGTCTTATCATCAAACTATTTTTTATGCAAAAAACCTTTTTCATTACACTGCTGGCAGTATTGATCAGCATCGGCGCGGCTGCGCAAGACAATAAGCCCAATCTTGAATACCGTATCTATCCGGGAACCGTAACAACAACCGACGGGCAAACCATCCAGGGTTATGTTTACAACCAGGACAGGGAAACCAACCAAAGCAAGTGCATTTTTTACACCGACATGCATGACAGCCGAACCCGGAAAGTTTACAAACCGGCTGACCTGAAGGGCTATTCTGTAGAGAACAACCAGTACAAAAGCATGGATTACAGCGGGAATATCGGCATCGGTAAAGCGTCGCGGAGTTTCGTGTTTATCGCCAAGCCGGGCGCTATCGGCACTTATCTATATTTCATCGGCAGGGACGAGCAACCTGTGTGGCAAAAGGGCGATGAAGAGCCGGTAAGCAATGCGACCATGCTGTTCGGCTTTAAGAAAGCCATAACAAAACTGGTTGGCGACGATGCCGACCTGGCCGGAAAGATAGACCGTAAGGAAAAAGGCTATGGCAAGCTGGATATTATGGCTATTGTAGACGAATATAATACCTGGGCCGCGGCCAAAAAATAAACCAACACTCATTATCACAAATTGAGAAAACTATTGATGGGGTGCCTACCCGTTTTACTGCTTACAGTAAGCAGTATTTGCTATGGGCAAAAAATTAAATCGGACCAAATACCTTATGCCTATAATAAACCGCCTGCGGTAACGGTAGATAAGAGCATTAAGAATTACCAGGTGGTGATGGATGCTGCCTATGAGGCGAAAAACAAGCAGCTGCAGAAAGACTATGAGGATGCCAAACGGGCAGCCGTAGCTAAGTACCGGCAGGATTATGCTGATTACCAGGCGCAGGTTAAAGCTGCTGACGCCAGGTATGACAAGGAGTTGGCGGACTATAATAAAAAATCGCTGGGCAATAAGATCATCGAAGGCGGAAAACCGGTAAGGCAGATACCCCAAAAGCCGTACCTCACCGATGTGCCCCCGCCGGTTTTGCAGCAAAGCTATGATTACAGCGCGCTGGGTTCGACTTATATTACCCTGCAGGGATACCAGAATGCCCCGGACAATGCGCTTAAAATTGTGGTTACCCTGATCGGCTACGATTACACGCAACCCCGCAACATAACTGAAGAATCGGACGATCTGAAAGTGGGTGGCAGCGGAAGCGGCGTTCATAAAACCACCTATTATCATACTGAATTTTCGTATCGCCACCCGATGACGGTGAGAGTGCTCAGCCCTGACGGCAAAGAACTGCTGAGCCTGACGCCGCCCGAACTGAACAGCTACAAAATTTATAAAAGCGATAATACAACGACCCCGCAAAGGATAGACAAGGAGCTCCTGGTGAAAAACTTCGAACAAAAAATATTGCAGGAAAACCTTAAATTCTTAAACAACCTGCTGAATGATAAGTTCGCTTTTTCGTCGGTAAAGCGTACTGCTACTTTGTATTACATCAAAAACGATGACGCCACTTACCAGGACCTTACCACTGCGTTTAACGAGGCATCGTCGGGGTTGATCATGCTGCAGCAGGATTACAACAGCGCCAAAGGCAAGCTGGATAAATCCATCGACTTGTGGAACACTGCTTTGAAGGAAGCTGACCCCAACAACAAAAAGGCGCGAATCAATAAGGATATTACGCTGGTGCTGTACTTCAATTTGCTGGAGGCTTATTTTGCAGAAGGCGATGCGGTGAATGGCCAGAATACCCTTGAAAAAATGAATACACTGAACCTTTCGATGTCGGACCGGAGAACCAAGATAGGCTACGAAATGCTTTTCAGCGAACTTAAATCCAGGCAACAAAAAAATCAATAGACAACCATGAAAAGATACCTTATACTCACGGTGGCCGTTTTGGCTTTCATAGGCGCCGGCGCACAAATAAAAGTTACGCAGGGCAATAACAGTCAGCCTTTTAAGGCCACCAAACAGCCGAATTTTACCTCATTTTCGAGCGATAATGCGAACTATTTCCTGATGAACCGGTCGGAGCATTTTGTGAAGATCAATACGCTGGTAGTAGCCGATAAGACCGGGAATGTCAGCATGGCAACCGATATTATACTGAACCGCAGCATTTTCAGCGATGCGGAAGTGAAAAAGCTGCTGGTGGTTGGCAATACGGTGATACTTTTTATTGAGAACCATGACAAAAAAGCCGGCAAAAACAGTCTGACCGCCCGCGTAGTTGACGACAAAGGAAATATAAGCAATACCGAATCGGCAATAGGGAGCATTGATTTTACCAAGATGTCAAACGCAGGAAAATGGCAGGTGGCGCTTACGCCTGATAAGAAACACGTTGCCGTAGTTGGGCAATTGCCGCACGATAAAAATGTGCCCGACAAATTTCAGTATATGCTGTTGGACGCCAATTTGAAAGAAGTGAAAAAGGGCGATTTCAGCTTTTCGGGCTATACCAAAGAAATATCGGTATGGAATTTCCTGGCATCGGATAAAGGCGATTTGTACCTGATATCGGAAGAGTTTGACAAATCGTACAAATACCCGGTTGTGTATCAATATACCGCGGCCTCAAGCTCTGCCAACATTATCCCTGTGATCATTGGTGATGCGGCGCTGCGTGTGCTGAGTTACCTCCCAAGCGTGAATGCGGATGGCGATTTGATCATTGCCGGGTATTCGCAGCAAAAAAAGACCTTTAGCGCGGGTGACGTGCAGGCCGTGGGTACCTGGTACTACAATTCATCAAAACCGCAGGAAGTAAAAACATTTGCGTTTGACAAGCCCGTAACGAACCTGGTTGCCCGGAACATTGTTTACAATGGAGATACCTTTTTCCTTGTGGGCGAGCAGTATAAAGCAGAGAAAGAAACCCCGGCGGGTGGAATGAGCGCATTATCCATGGAAGAAAATTACCATTATGAGCACGGTGATATTATGGTAACCGGCTTTAGCAACGACGGTACCAAAAAATTCGATATCACGGCAGCGCGTAACAAGTGGTCGGCACGTAATTTCGACGGTGAGTTTATGGTGGCCTCGGGTGTTATTAATAACAAACTGGCGCTGGTATTTAATGATCTATACGGTAAATATATTGACGATAAGTATTACAGAAGCTATAAGTTGCCGGTAGTGGTTTCGATAAACAACAATGGTTTAATGGAGGCGCCCGTTCATTTTGAAAAGGAACTGGATGTGAAGATAAGCTCTTATACGATGATGCCCGCTTTCTTTAACAGCGCTAATGGGCATGTTACGGTGCTGTCAACAAACGCACAAAGTATAAAGGCGCTTACCTTTCAATAAACATAGCGCCAAAACAAAAAGGCCCGGTGCATTGCGTACCGGGTCTTTTTGTTTTTTAAAAGATCTTATTTACTGCCGTTCGGTGTGGCATCGCCTTTGCCGAGCAATTCGGTCAGCTTATCCTGCAAGTCATATCCCATCAGGTTGTGTCCGATGATCTTACCATCAGGGTCGATCAAAAAGTTTTGAGGTATGGCACGAACGGCATATAACCCGGCTACTTTGCTGTTCCAGAATTGCAGGTCGGAGACATGGTTCCAGGTCAGTCCATCCTTGTGAATAGCATCGAGCCATCTTTTTTTGCCGTTCGGCCTGTCGAGCGAAACGCCGAGAATGGTGAAGTTCTTATTTTTGAACATATTATAAGTACGCACTACGTTGGGGTTCTCCCTGCGGCAAGGGCCGCACCAGGATGCCCAAAAATCAATCAATACATATTTGCCGCGGAAGGACGCAAGACTGATCATTTTGCCGCTGGTGTCAGCCTCCGCGAATTCGGGCGCCATTGCACCGATGGCCACCGCCTTCAGCTTAGGTAACCTATCGCCAAAAGCTTTGCCGGCTTTTGATCGTTTAACAGCATCCGATAAGCCGTTATATAGCGGTGCTATATCGGCGTAATCAGAGTAGTAGGCAAACATTTCCAGGGCATTCAGGCTGATGTATGAATCGGGATTGTCCTGTATGAATTTTTTATCTGCCGCCATCTCTTTGGCTTCGGCAGCTTTTTCGGCGTTGAAAATTTCGTGCTGAAAAGCCGGCGAATTTTTCTGTTCGTCGGTGGCATTCTTTTTCCTCGTATCTACAGCTTCTTCTTCGGCATTGATAGGCTTCATCTTCGCATCGTACCGGATGTTATCCTGGTTGGTTTTCGGGCCGTCAACCCTGGCGGTCATTACCGAATCTTTACCGTTAATATTGATAACGCCTTTTTCGAGATAGATCGACTTATAGTCCTTATAATTGGCCCCGGTACCTTTCGTGTTCAGCAACAGGTACGCATTAACCGGCTCGTCATCTACATTTCCGTCGAAGAAGAATTTACCGTCTTTAAGTGTCACCGAATCGGTAACAACCTTTCCCTTCTTTTCAAATTGAAGGTACATTTTAGCGGGTGCGTTATAGGAACCAACCGTACCCTGAACGGTGTATTTGCCGCCCTGCGCAAAAGCCATCACAGGTAAGGATGCGATAGCCGCAAAAAGAAATTTTTTCATGCCCGACTTATTGAGAAATCAATATTACTAAGAATTTCGGAATTCGGAATGCAGATTTCGGATTTACTTTGGCCGAATGTTCAAATCGACTTGGTTGGCAACCCAATCCCTGGCATTTATTTGCCCAATACTTCCTGCAGCTTCGACTCCAGGTCGTCGCCGCGAAGGTCTTCCGCAATGATCTTCCCTGTCGGGTCGATGAGGAAGTTCTTGGGTATGCTTTGCACAAAATAAAGCTGCGCCACGGCGTTATTCCAGAACTTCAGGTCGGAAAGCTGCGTCCAGGTCAGGTGATCGGACCGTATAGCGTTCAGCCAGTTAAACGCGCCGTCAGAACGGTCGAGAGAAATGCCGACGATGGTAAAATTTTTATCCTTAAACTCGTTATAAACCCGTACCACATTAGGGTTTTCCTGGCGGCACGGCCCACACCACGACGCCCAGAAATCGAGCAATACGTATTTGCCCCTGAACGACGACAACCGTACCGGGTGCCCCAGCGTGTCGGTCTGTTCAAAATCAGGCGCCATAGCGCCTATCGAAACGGTTTTTAGCTTTTCCAGTTCGTCGCGCAATATCCTGGCCGTTTCGGTGTCCTGTAGTTCCTTGGTCAAACCATCCAGCAGCGGCAGTATTTCGTTCGGGTCGGGTGTGGGGCCGCCCAGGTTGCCGAGCGTAAGCAGACTTAAATAACTATCCGGGTGACTGATGATAAAATCCTTCAGCTTCTGATGGTACTCGTTTTGTATGATCTTCAATTTAGCCTGCAGCCGGTTTTGCCTGTCGGCGCTGTTTGAATTGGTGGTGTCGGTGTTTTTTAATTCCTCGGTCATCATCGCCGTAGTTTTGGCGCTGGCATCGTTGCCTATCGCGACCAACTGCTTGTACTGATCGTTTATCGGCGAATCCTTGATCGTGGCTTTGTATGCCGAATCGGGGCTCGTGATATTGGTCGTGCCTTTATCAAGATAAAACACCAGCTTATCAGCGGTCCTGGTGTCGAGCTTTTGCGCACCCACATTGTGGTAATCCACGATCAGTACGGCTGCCGTCGGATAGATCAGGTCGCCCTTAAACTCAAAGCTTCCATTCGCAATCTGTGCCGAATCCAGCACCTTATTTGACCCTAACTGGTAGGCCATATAAATTTTAGCATTCACGTTGCCAAACTTGCCCGTCACCGTAAAAGGCTGGGGTACCTGCGCCATGGTCAATAATGGCAGCACAAGCAGCAAACCAACAAACAATTTCTTCATCACTTTTTTCTCATTCATTTATTCACCTGATCATTAGTTCATTGCTCTGATCTTCCAATGAATTTAATGCAAGTGTTTAATTTAAGTTGGATGGTCTGTAAAACCACCGTTTTGTTAGTGTAACAGAAGCTCTGCTAAAATAGCAGAAGTTTTTGTTTTCTTTATATCTCCACTTCAAGACTCCAGGGTATTGTAACTCATTGCATGTCGTTTTATTATAGTCCCCGTCTTACTAATAAACTACTGGACCAATGAGCTATTGAACTATTTCAGTTGAGTTTTTGATAAGTACGCCACCATAGGTCGGGCATTTCGCCTGCCACCGCTGTTTTGTAATCGTCGTAACGGCAGGGCACCAGGTGAAAACGCTCGTTCATCGAGCCGCCTGCCGGGTACGGAACCTGCATCCACCAGCGGTCTGATTTCTTACTTTTAACAAATACCAGTTCGTGGTCGTCGTGCTTCAGGCTGGTTTTGTAGATCAGGTATTGCGACTTGGGGTTGAGCGGAAAATCTTTCTTTCGATTGTAGAAGCCGTCGATAAAATACCACACCATCTGGGCCATTAAAGTCGCCGTTTGGCCGTTGCTGTCGTAAGCCGGGTTAAATTCGTAAAATCCAATCGAGCTCAACTTGTCGTTAAAACCGGCATACCGGGCAATCTGGCAAGCTTCCTCGCCATAAAATCCGTTAGGGCCGGCATTTGCATTTCCCATAGCGTCCGACGAACGAACGGCGCCGATGTCGAAGCTGATCATGCTGGCATTACGGATTACCGGCTCGGCTACCGTTACCTGCCCGCTTATCTCGCCGAGGCGGTGCACATCAAAATATAATTTATCCATTACCCGCAAACTTTCGTTGCTTGTAAAATAGGTTTGATAACCCAGGTTACTGTAATTGAACAGGTAATTGGGCTCGTGCAGAAATATTTTGTTTAAGTACGAAGCCGACGTGGTTTCCGTAGTATCAATATAACCGTCGTCCTCCAGGTCGAAGCGCGGATCGATCACCACCAGGTCGACCTTTTGCTCAAGGTCCTCGTACGCCATGTACTGGGCGTAGGTAATATCCTGGCCGCCGCCGATGATCAGCGGAAAAATATTTTTCCTGATCAGTTCGTTCACCACCGTCTTTACCGCAAAATAAGTATCGGTAATACTGGCCCCCTGCCTGATATTACCCAGGTCGGCAATTTTGGTTTTATATCCTCCTTCAAAAAGCTGGTATAGCTTTTCCCGCACGTGATCGGGCGCCAGCGCACAACCGGCATTGTTTACCGCGTTACGATCGTCCTGCACGCCTATTATGGCTATGTCCGTCGCTTGTTCCAGGTCGGGAAAATCGACGGAATAGTGCACGATCTTTTCGCCCAAATGGCTGCTGTAATAGCCGTTCTGCGGGGCTATCCTACGGAGGTCGATGGGGGTGAAAAAATCGGATAACGACATATCGATGTGCAAATGTGCTGATGTGCGAATATGCAGATTTTTTGTGTTAAGGGGAATTTTATTAAAATCATTTGTATATCTGCGCACTTGCACATCTGCACATCTATCCGCACATTTGCGCATCTGTACATAAAACAATGATCCTGGTTACGGGCGCAACAGGTTTTCTTGGTTCTGAAGTTGCCAGGCTATTGGCAAAGCAGGGCCATCGTATCCGTTGCATTAAGCGCAACACGTCCATCATCCCCGGCCCGCTAAAACCGTTCAGCAACAGCATCGAATGGGTTGAGGCCAACCTGCTCGACCTGTTTTCGCTTGAAGATGCACTGGACGGTGTTACACAGGTATATCATTGCGCCGCCTGGGTTTCGCTGCGCGAAGCCGATAAGCAGCCTATGATCTATACCAACGTTACGGGCACGGCCAACCTAGTCAACCTGTGCTTGGAGCGAGGTTGCCGGTTGGTGCATGTAAGCTCGGTAGCGGCAGTGGGCAATGCCAGGCCGGGCGAACTGATCACCGAAAAACATTACCTCGATCCAACTTCCGAAAACGACGGCTATGCCATATCCAAACTGGAGAGCGAAATGGAGGTGTGGCGGGGCATTGCCGAAGGACTCGACGCAGTGATCGTCAACCCGTCGATCATCATCGGAGCCAGCGCAGGCACCGAAGGCAGCGGCGTTTTGTTCGAGACCGTGCGCAAGGGCCTGAAATTCTATACCGGCGGCAGCATGGGCTTTGTCGATGTGGAAGACGTGGCTAAATGCATGATTGCGCTGATGGAAAGCGGTATTTCCGGCGAGCGTTTTATCATCAACGCCGAAAACCGGTCGTATAAGGGTATTACAGCCAAAATAGCCGGGAACTTTGGCAAAAAGCCCCCTGCGATCCTCGCTAAGCCGTGGATGATGGGCGCGGCGTGGCGGTGGACCAAACTGGCTTCGTTTTTTACGCGGAAACCCCCTGCGATCGATAAGGTTTCGGCACAGGCCGCATCACAAAAGCGGAATTTTGACAATAGCAAGATTATGAAGGCCATCGGCTTTAAGTTCAAGCCGCTGGATCAATCCGTAAAGGAGGTTTGTGAAGCGTTAGGCAACTGATTTCAAACGAATTCTTCTTAATTTCGTTCTCCGGTCATGAAAATACTATTGCCGTTCGCTTTGTTGTTTTGTGCTGGCTGCGTTTATTCAGCGCAGCAGGGCGATGCCAACCGCTCGGCCGAGCAGTATATCCGCGAAAATCTCGACCCGAAAGGGCTTCAAAGCGTCGCCTTCTCACCGCTTGAAAAACATCGCTACATTACCACGCTTGATTCATCACTTAACTACGCCCATATCAGCAGCGACAACAAGGAAAAGATGGAAAAGTACGTCGACAGCGAAAACTCCCAGCGGCCAGACCTGCAGCCAGGCAACGAAAGAGATCTTTACAACATTGAACACAAAAAACTCACCTATTATACGCTTGATTATTCCTTCCGTGTCGATTCGCAAGGGCACAAAAAATTAAAAAGATACCATTTCGAGCTTGATACGGCATTCCGCGTACTCAGGGCCACCGATATTACCTACGGCAGAGATACGCCGGCGGAGCAGTGAACATACATAAAACGGTTCTGTCCTTCTGGGATACGGATACCGGTTCCGGAGCCTATTGCTGCGCCGTTGTACCGACAATCACCCACGCCACCGAGCTGAAGCGAACTTTTTTACCGGTTAACAGTTTAATGTAAAATCATTCGCTTATGAAAACTCTTGGAATTATCCTGATAGTAGCCGGTATAGCCATGCTGATATGGACCGGCTTTACGTATACCAAAAAGGAAAAAGTGATCGACGCCGGGCCGATACAGGTGTCGGCCAATAAAAAGCATACAGTCAACTGGCCGCCCTATGCCGGCGGCATACTCGTTATCGGCGGAGTAATTCTTTTAGTAGCTACCCCGAACAAGCGGGTTTGAAGCGAAGTGCCATGGTCAATGGTCAAAAGTGAATGGTCAATCCATGTCGCTTCTGCTAAATTTTCATGTTCATGGATTTATAGTTGAAGGAAAATAGGTGTTATTATAAGTTGGTTCATAGCCTATGGATCATAGTTCATGGCCAATTGTGCCAAAGTATTCGAAATCCGCCATGAACCAAAATCAGCACTCCGGCAAGCTCAAAGGAATATTAATGGCCAGCCCGCCATCCGAGGTTTCCTTGTACTTGGAATTCATGTCGAGGGCGGTTTGCCACATGGTTTTCACGACGGCGTCGAGGCTTACTTTGGCCTGGTCTGGGTTGGTTTGCAGGGCCAACTGTGAGGCGGTAATGGCCTTGATGGCGCCCATAGTGTTGCGCTCGATGCAAGGCACTTGTACGAGGCCGCCAATGGGATCGCAGGTCATGCCCAGGTGGTGCTCCATGGCAATTTCGGCCGCCATCAGGACCTGCTTCTGCGATCCGCCGAGGCACTCGGTGAGCGCCGCCGCCGCCATCGCCGACGATACGCCAATTTCGGCCTGGCAACCGCCCATAGCCGCGCTCAGTGTGGCGCCTTTTTTAAATATGCTGCCCACCTCGCTGGCGGTGCACAGAAACTGGATGATCTTCTCGTCGGTATAGCCGTCGCAAAAGGCGATGAAGTATTGCAGCACGGCGGGCACCACGCCGGCAGCGCCGTTGGTGGGGGCAGTTACCACGCGGCCGAAGGAGGCATTCTCCTCGTTCACGGCCAGGGCAAAACAGCTTACCCAGTCGAGTATGTTGCGGAAGTTGCCCCCGGTTTGGCGTATGGCCTCAACCCACTCGTCGTAGTTATGGTAGTGGTGGTCGCCGATAAGGCGGCGGTTCAAATTGGCGGCGCGGCGGGCCACGTTGAGGCCGCCAGGCAGGTAGCCCATGGTGTGGCAGCCGCGGTACATGCACTCCTTCATTACACGGAAGATGTTGAGGATGCCGGCGCGTGTGTCGGCCTCGCCGCGCCAGGCAGCTTCATTTTCCAGCACTACTTCCGAAATCTTCAAACCGGTTTTGATACACCAATGCAGCAGGTCGCCGGCGGTTTCGATGGGGAATGGCAGGTCGACCTCGCCTTTGCTTTGCGCCCGCCCGCCCTCCTTAACTACAAATCCCCCGCCGATGGAATAGTAAGTTTCGGAGATAGCTTTGCCCTCGGCCAGGAAAGCCTGGAAGGTGACGGCGTTGGGATGAAAGGGCAATACCTCGTTGTAGAGGAACAGCAGGTCGTCCGCGTCGCTGAAGGGTATATCCCGGCTATCGCCGAGGTGCAGGCGACCAGTTGTTTTGATGGCATGTATCTTGCTCTCGATAGCCGTCACGTCGAAGGTAACCGGGTCGTCGCCGCTCAGGCCGAGCAAAATGGCCACATCCGTACCGTGCCCGTGCCCGGTTTTTGCCAGCGAACCATAAAGCAGTAATTTGATACCTTCGACCTTAAATAGTACCTCGCTTTCCTCCAGCAGTTGAACAAACGCCTGCGCCGCGCGCCAGGGGCCCAGCGTATGCGAACTGGAAGGGCCGATGCCTATTTTAAATATGTCGTAAACGGAGATCTGTTCGCGCTTCATTGGATATGCAAAGGTACGGAGTTAATATGCTAAAGTCCATAGACCATAGTCAATAGTCCATGGCCAATCGTGCTACATTATCCGGAATCTGCCCTGACTACGGACCATAGATCAGAAAAACATTTGCTAATCACGGAATTAATTATTAGCTTCAATTCCAGCTAACAAAACCTTTAACAACAAAAACCTTGACATTATGGACAATTACGATGCTTCGCCAGGCGCGGTAGCCGCACTCTTCGCTTTTATCAGCGCAATGATCATTCCTATCATTATAGTCTCAGTTATCATGATAGTCGCACAGTGGAAAATTTATGAAAAGGCCGGTAAGCCCGGTTGGGCAGCTATTATACCCATCTACAATATTATTGTGCTGCTCGAGATCGTGGGCAAGCCGGTATGGTGGATATTGCTGCTGCTGATCCCCTGCGTTAACATCATATTTGCCGTTTGGGTAACCAACTTGCTGAGCAAGAGTTTTGGCCAGAGTGAAGGCTTTACCGTTGGCCTGCTGTTACTTGGCGTGATATTTTATCCAATACTCGGTTTTGGAAATTATAAATATCTTGGCCCTGCCGGTGTCCCCGGAGGTATCCAGCCGATCAATCCTGCAGCAGGTTATACGGATCCGTTCAATCCACCACCTCCACCACCGGCAGCACCGCAAGTGTAAAAAAAGAATTGCTAGTCTGCACCAATATACATGCTCCCTGCTTTCATTTGGGTTTCCTCAAATGGCTGCAGGGGCATTTGCTTATCTGCCCTTTCAAATACCTGACGGGCATCGACTGCCCCGGCTGCGGTTTCCAGCGGTCGGTACTGGCCCTGGTGCAGGGCGATATGCATCAGAGCTTTGCACTGTATCCGCCGGCAATACCACTGCTGCTCTTCTTCCTTTACGGTATAGCCGATGGTATATTTAAGCTGGACACAAAAACAGGCGCGGTTAAGAAGACGCTGTTTGTTATTGTCGGCTCGATGGTGCTGGTGAGTTACGGGGTGAAAATGTACCGTATTTATGCGCATTACAGAGCGTAATTTTGGGAGGTGAAAGGATAAAGGTAAAAGGCGAAAGGTCTTTTGTTCAGAACCACACCTTTAACCTTTCGCCTTTATCCTTTAACCCTCGCCCTACAGCACATCCATCTGCGCGCTGATAAAATTGTAATCCTTGATGACAGTTTGCAGGAAGATCATATTGTTCATGCCGGCAGGGGCGGCGATACCGAGGTGCCGCTTTACTTTGTCGGCCATTTCATAAACCAGCACGTTATTGCCTGTTTTTACGTAGTTGTTGATCACGTCGTGTATGAGCTCAATGTCACGGTCGTTTAATTGGCCGGCTTCCTTAAACACGGCCTCGTAACCGGCAGGTGCCGGCATAAAAACAATGCTGCCTATCTGTGTGCGCGGACTGGTTTTGACAAGCACAGTGCCGGCTACAATATCGCCCAGACGCTGGTTGTTCTCGCTTACGGCCGCGCATATCAGCGCGCAAAAATTG
Source organism: Mucilaginibacter sp. (assembly GCA_035547095.1). Lineage (GTDB taxonomy): Bacteria > Bacteroidota > Bacteroidia > Sphingobacteriales > Sphingobacteriaceae > Mucilaginibacter. Next base: position 27,928 of record DASZVE010000059.1, on the reverse strand, counting down.
AAGCTTATAGTAAAATCGACGATGCGGAAAAGCCAGCGCAGCAGGTACTGGCTGACGCTCGGGCGACCGCCATCCAAACTAATTACCTTGATCTTCATTACCTTTTTTCCGACGCTCTGACCGTTCATGAATATCTCGCACACCAGGTCATAAAACACATATAGCGAGGCGTAGATGATCAGCATGATAACCGCCGCTGGACTCCATTCGTTCAGGCTCGTATGTGTCATGTTGGCGACGATGAGTCCCAGGATCATGATCAGCATAAAAAGGGCATAGTCGATAATGCGCGCTACAATACGTTCGCCCAGCCCGCCTATCTCATAATCGATATCTATATTCTGCGATGTGGTGATCCTGATGGTTTGCATGAAAAGATTTATCGTTGTGCTAATATAGTTTTTTAGTTGAAAGATAAAATTATTGTGCTTATTTTAAGCCATTCTTAAACCCCAGGCAATTCAATGCGCGAGCCATTGTTTGTAAAGCAGAACGCTGAAAAGTGGAAAGGCTTTGAGCAAAACCCAACTACCGACCCCGACGAGGTTGCCGACCGCTTTATACAAATAACCGACGACCTGGCTTATGCCAAAACTTTTTACCCCAATTCCAAAACCACGGCATACCTGAACGGTCTGGCGTCCAAACTGCACCAATCGATTTACAGGAACAAAACAGAAAAACGTAACCGCCTTTTCGAGTTCTGGAAATTCGAGCTGCCACTGCTTTTTAAGACTTATCAGAAGCAGTTGCTTTATTCGTTCGTGTTCTTTCTCATTTTTTGTATGATGGGCGCATTGTCGGCCAAATACGATGAAGGATTTGTACGATTGATACTGGGTCCAGAATACGTGGATATGACCAACGAGAACATTGCCAAGGGCGACCCTTTTGGCGTCTACAAAAGCGGCAACGAGTTTACTATGTTTTTTCAGATCGCTGTGAATAATATTTATGTATCGTTGCGCACGTTTGTGAGCGGTATCATATTTTCCGTTGGTACGATCGTTAACCTATTTTATAACGGGCTTATGCTCGGCTCGTTCGAATACTATTTTTTCAGCAAGCATTTGGGCCTGCAGTCGGTCCTGGTCATCTGGATACACGGCACGCTGGAGATATCATCTATCATCATAGCCGGCGCAGCGGGGTTGGTGGTGGGCAACAGTTTCCTGTTCCCAAAGACCTATACGCGCCTGGTGTCGTTAAAAAAAGGGGCCAAGGACGGCGCCAAACTGGCTATAGGCATTATACCGATCCTTATCGTAGCGGCCTTTTTTGAAGGGTTTGTAACCCGTCACACCGGGATGCCGCGATGGCTCAGCGTCAGCATCCTTGCTCTTTCGCTGACCCTTATCGTGTGGTATGTGATCATATACCCAAATAAACTTTATAAAAATCAAACCCGGTATGCAGAGGAAGATTGAGCTTTTAAAGCCGCGCGATTTCGGAGAGATCATTAATGACACTTTTGTTTTTATCAGGCAGAACTTTAAGCACCTGATGAAATACTTTTTTATTTTCTGCGGGTTCTTTATGGCCGCTACTGCAGCAACGGCGATTATTGGTTATTTAAAAATCGCGCATACCGTATACGACCCCAACAGCTTCGATGCCGACCGCGGACCTTTCAGGATATTTAACCTCGGCTACTTTATAAACCTGGGCTTCCTGTTTATTGAATATACGGCCATTCATGTGACGATTTTGTGTTATATGACTTTATACCGCGCTAAACGCAACGCTCCGCCCGATACCGAAGAAATGTGGGGCTATTTTAAGTTTTTTTATTTAAGGGTGCTGGTCGCAAGTCTTGTGCTGCTCGTCATCAATGCCCTGGGCCTGGTAATGTGTATAATCCCGGGCATATACTTTGGTGTAGTTTTTTCGCTGGTGGCGCCGGTCATGATCGTCGAGAACACCAGTTTCGGCTACGCTTTTAACCAAAGCTTCAGGCTGATCAGGAACAACTGGTGGGTAACATTCGGGGCGCTGATCATAACCGGTATCATCTGGTATGTGGCCCGCGTAGCCATTGTTTTCCCGGCTGTCATTCTTGGTTACGCCAATATTTACTCGCAGTTTTTAAGCACCGATGCGGCAAGGCTGACCTCGAGGATACTGATGATCGTGCTGGAGCAGGTAGCCACCATTTTCGATATCATCATCGTAATTACGGCGGGTCTGTGTTATTTCAACCTTACCGAAAGTAAGGACGGAACCGGCTTGAAAGAGCGTATGGACCAGTTCGGCAAAACCGATGCCGATACCAATTTAATACCCGAGGAATATTGATATGTACCGCTTTTTATACCTGGTTTTTTTTGCGTTGATGGCGAATGCCTGTCTTGGCATCACACAAAAGCCAGTTCACCAGGAACCAGCGGTACTGCGCGAAGATTCGTCTTCCGTCAACACGGTGCGGCGCATGGATACAGCGGCAATAAAGGCATACAGCAGGCAGCCTGAATTCAAATACAAGGAAGATATAGTTGCGCCTACGCTATGGACCCGTTTCTGGCGCTGGTTCTGGAACTGGGTGAGGCGTATATTTAAGTCCACATCGCCAAAAAAAGGCGGCAGCGTAAGCGCTTTCTGGGCTGTGTTTTTTAAATACCTGCTTATTGTATTGGGCAGTGCGGCTGTAATTTTCCTGGTTTTCAGGTTAATCGGGGTAGATATGCAAAACGTTTTCCGGCGAAGGCCGAAGCAACTGCCCGTCCCTTACTCTGAATTTGCAGAAGATATCAATGCTATCAAATTTGATGAAGAGATCGAGCGTGCGCTGGCTAACCATAACTACCGCCTGGCGGTACGCCTGCTTTACCTGAGATGCCTGAAGCAGTTGAGCGACGCGGGCCTGATCGAATGGCAGATAGATAAAACCAACAGCGATTATGTGAACGAGCTGGCGAACGACGACCAGCGCTCGGCATTCCGGTTTCTTACACGGCAGTTCGAATATGTATGGTATGGCGAATTTTTGATCGACAGGCCCGTTTATAATGATATCAGCGTATCGTTCCACGACTTTAATAAACACGTGGCATGAAGGATTTTAAAGTATATATCTGGGTAGCGTCCATTTTGCTGGTGGGGTATGTTGTGGCGCAATACAACAAGCCCTCGCCGGTGAACTGGGACCGTACGCTGTTTTATAAGCACAAAATCCCGTATGGAACTTATATCCTTTACAACCAGCTTCACCAACTCTTTCCCGGTGACAGCATAAGCAATACCAACACTAACTTTTACGATCTTTTTCATAACAAGCAAATACCGGCCAGTAATTACCTGGTTGTATCCGGCCAGGTAAACCTGAGCAAGTACGACTATAAGCAGATGATGGATTATGTCCGTAAAGGCAATTCGGTCTTCCTCACTGCATTTACTTTCGGGCAGGTATTGACGGACACCCTAAAGCTGGAAACAGGGTATGAATATTCAAGCAAGAAAGTCGGCATAAATTTTTCGAACAGCAACCTGCGGCGGGACAACGATTACCAGTTCGATCTTGCGCTGGCCGACGCCTATTTTTATAAGTTCGACACGGTGCACGCCGTAGTACTTGGCAAAAACGCCAAAGGCAACAGCAACCTGCTTTGTTATAAGTTTGGAAAGGGCAGCCTGTACCTCTGTCCCAATCCCCTGTTGTTTAGCAATATCAGCCTGCTGGACACCGCCGGGGCCGATTATGCAGCGAAAGCTTTATCCTATCTCCCGGCAAAGCCGCATATTTATTGGGACGAGTATCAAAACAGGGACATATCGGAGAATATGTCGCCGGTGCGCGTTTTTCTAAGCCATCCTGCGCTTCAATGGGCATACTACATTACGCTTGTGAGCCTGCTGCTTTTCGTGTTTTACGAGATGAAGCGCCGCCAGCGCATCATACCGGTCATCGAGCCGCTCAAAAATTCGACCGTAGATTTTGTTAACGTAGTGGGCCAGGTCTATTACGAGCAGCGCAATAACCTGAATATCGCCCAAAAGAAAATTGTTTACTTCCTGGAGCATATACGGAGCAAATATTTTCTGCGTACAAATCCGCTCGATACTGAATTTATCGACCGGCTCTCGCAAAAAACCGGTATCGACGATGCGTTTATAGCGCGGCTGGTCAACCATATTAATTATGTTAGCGTGCAGGCGCAGGTCAGCGATCACGAACTAATATTACTCAATAACCTAACCGAAGAATTTTATACCAAAGCAGGATAATTATGGAAGAAGAAATATTTAAACAGCGTACCGACCTAAGCTGGCTAAACGAAGCGGTGGAGCAAATAAAGGGCGCGATAGGCACGGTCATTATCGGACAGCAGGACACCATCAATCTGCTTATAGCGGGCGTATTAGCCGACGGCCATGTGCTGATAGAAGGTGTCCCCGGTGTAGCTAAGACACTGACAGCCAAGCTGATCGCAAAGGCGATAGATGCTAAATACTCACGCATACAATTTACGCCCGACCTGATGCCGTCTGATGTGTTGGGCACATCGGTGTTCAATCCAAAAACTATAGACTTTGAGTTCAGGCCGGGGCCGGTTTTCGGCAACATTATCCTGATCGACGAGATCAACAGGGCGCCGGCAAAAACGCAATCGGCGCTGTTCGAGGTGATGGAGGAACGGCAGATCACCATCGACGGGCAGAAGTATACGATGGACGAGCCTTTTATCGTGCTGGCTACGCAAAACCCTATAGAGCAAGAAGGTACCTACCGCTTACCCGAAGCGCAGCTTGACAGGTTCCTGTTCAAGATCGAAGTAAAATACCCTTCGCTCGAGGAGGAGATATCAATTATTACACAACAGCATCAAAAGAAAGCCGCCGAACAGGTCGCCGATATTAAACCAGTCCTGTCACAGGCCGATATTATTTCGTTGCGGGAGCAGGTAAGGGGCCTGCACGTCGAGCCCAAAATATTGGAGTTCGTGGCGAAGATGATACAGGAAACGCGTAACAATAAATCGCTTTACCTCGGCGCATCGCCGCGTGCGTCGCTGGCAGTGGTAAACGCGGCGAAGGCGCTCGCGGCCATTAAAGGACGTGATTTTGTAACGCCCGACGATGTGGTTTGGGTAGTGCCTCACGTGCTGAGGCACCGCATTATGCTTACCCCGGATAAAGAAATGGAAGGCATAAGCCCGGATGATGTTTTAAAACAGATCATTCAGAAAATCGAGATACCGAGATAGTGAAAAAAATCTTCAGGCTGTTTTACAGGGACCTTTTTTTGACTAACCGGCTGTTCATAGCCATAACCGGCTGTGTTGTATTCTTTTTATTCTCATTCTTCTTCCCATGGCTGGGGATATTGCCCGAACTGGCCTTTTGGATATTGCTTGCATTGTTTTTAATGGATGCCCTGATGCTTTACCGTACGTCGAAAGGTGTTTTTGCACGACGACTTGCCCCCGAACGGTTAAGCAACGGCGACGACAACGAGCTGAGTATTTATATCGAGAATCTTTATCCGTTTAATATCACCGCCGGCATTATCGACGAGATACCTTTCCAGTTTCAACGCCGGGATGTACTATTCCTTACCTCCCTTAAGCCGCGGCAGAATAAACTGATCAACTATTTTTTGCGACCCACCAAGCGCGGCGAATACGAGTTCGGCACTACCAGGGTGTATGTGAGGTCCCCTTTAGGGCTTATACGCCGGCGGTATAGTTTCGGGCAAGGCGAGATACTGCCCGTATACCCGTCGTTCCTGCAAATGCGAAAATATGAATTGATGGCTATCTCCAACAGGCTGAACGAGTTCGGCATAAAAAAGATACGGCGCGTGGGCCACAGCCTGGAGTTTGAGCAGGTGAAGAATTATATAGCAGGCGATGACTTCCGCACCATTAACTGGAAAGCCACAGCGAGGAATGGCAACCTGATGACCAACCTGTATACCGACGAGAAATCGCAGCACGTGTATTGCGTGATCGATAAGTCGAGGGCAATGAAAATGCCTTTTGAAGGATTGAGCCTGCTTGACTATGCCATCAATGCCAGCCTGGTGCTTTCAAATGTGGCTATATTGAAAGAGGACAAAGCCGGCCTTATCACAGCGGCTGAAAAAATAGGCTCGGTGGTACCTGCCGACCGGAAAGCCGTACAGATGAATCGTATCCTTGAAGTGTTGTACAAGGAGAAAACACGCTACCTGGAAACCAATATGGAGTTGCTGTATGCGACGATCCGAAACGTGCTTAAACAACGCAGCCTGGTAGTGTTTTTCACCAATTACGAAAGCTTGTCGGCGTTGGAGCGGCAGTTGCCTTTTTTGAAGCGTATCGCCAGATTTCATCTCCTGCTGGTAGTATTTTTTGAAAATACCGAATTAAAGGCGCTGAGCGAACAAGCCGCGCGCGACGTAGAGCAGATCTATATCAAAACCATAGCGGAAAAGTTCGCCTATGATAAAAAGCTGATCGTTAAGGAACTGGCCAGGCATGGAATTCAATCGATATTAAGCACCCCGGAAAACCTGACAGTGAATACGATCAACCGTTACCTCGAGTTTAAGGCGCGGCAAAGGATTTAATGGTCAATGGTCAATGGTGAATAGTGAATGGTCAGTCTTTTTCAATGTTCCTATCGGCTATGATCCATTGACTATTCACTATTGACTATTCACGTTCCCGGCAATATCAGGTGATGGGAAGGCAGTTTCACGTCGGCCTGGCGCAGGTCTTTCAGGATTTGTTCCTGCAGCCTTATTTTTACACCCAGGTAGTCGCCGGTGTTTACCCAAACCCTTACTGTAAACTTGATACCGTCGATCTCGAGGGCAATAACACCGACCACAGGCACCGGCTTATGCAGTATACCTTTGGTCGCTTTGATCGCATTATCGATAATGCCTTTCACCTGGTCGACCTCCACAATATAGCCCAGCTTCAGTTCAAAATCAACCCGGCGTTTTTGCTCGCGGTTGATGTTGACGATCACTTCGTTGAATAATTTACCGTTTGGGATGATTACCTGGCGATTGTCATAAGTCATCACAACTGTATAAAATAATTGAATAGATTTTACTTCGCCCTCCTGTCCCTGCGCTATGATATCGTCCCCTACGTTAAAAGGCTTGAGCATAAGTATAAGCACACCGCCCGCAAAATTTTGGAAAGTACCCGATAACGCCAGGCCCGCAGCAACACCAAACGACGCAACGATAGCGCTAAGAAAACTTAATTCAAACCCGATGATTTTGAACACCGTCAGGATAAGAAGTACGTACAGCGCAATAATGGTGAGACTTTGAAAGAATGGCCTGAGCGCCGAATCCAGGCGGTTCCGGGCCATCCGGGCACGCAGGCGCATTTTGATGATCCTGATGACCCAAAGCCCTATAATTAATACAATTAAGCCGAAGATGTAAGTTTGGCCGTTCGCAACGAGCCACAGGTGGAACTGGTGGTAGAATTCTTCCGGCTTCATAAGATGAGCCAAAAGTAAGCAGATTTAATTATTTACCGTAGATGGCGATAAATAATTCGGGGCCTTTGACCAGCACCCATTCCAGTAAGTGGGCTCTTAGGTGATTCGCTTTTTCGTTGATCGTTTTCATGGCAGTAATTATCACCGGTATTTCAATTGTCATGCCTAAAACCGGCGTTTAACATTCTTTAACAAATATCCGCCCCTTAATAACCAAATCAATAAAAAAATTAATCATTTGATTAACTCATGACGCTGCCTTTACAGCCGGTTGACAAAACGATGGTTCAGAAAAAAAGAAAACCCTGTATGCAAAAACATACAGGGTTTTTTGTCAGTTCGTAGCTTCAGTCTGTTAGTCTATCAGCCGGTTTTTCAGGCTTTGGACTTTAAGCTTTCAGCTTTCTGTTAAAATTACATCATGCCGCCCATGCCGCCCATTGGAGGAGCGCCTGCGCCTGCTTTTTCATCTTCAGGCTCATCGGCAAGGATGCACTCAGTGGTTAACAACATCGCTGCGATAGATGCTGCATTTTCCAGAGCTACACGAGCTACTTTAGTAGGATCGATAACGCCTGCGCCGATCAGGTTTTCATACTTGTCGGTGCGCGCGTTGTAACCGAAATCGGCTTTACCTTCTTTTACTTTCTGAACTACGATCGAACCTTCGATACCTGCGTTCTCGCAGATCTGGCGAAGCGGTTCTTCGATAGCGCGACGGATGATAGCAATACCGGTATTTTCGTCTTCATTGGCGCCTTTCAGGTTAGCCAAAGCTTCAACGGCACGGATGAAAGCTACACCACCGCCAGCAACAATACCTTCTTCAACAGCAGCGCGGGTAGCGTGCAAGGCGTCGTCAACGCGGTCTTTCTTTTCCTTCATTTCTACTTCGGTAGCAGCGCCTACGTATAGTACTGCCACGCCGCCCGACAATTTAGCCAAACGCTCCTGCAGTTTTTCACGGTCGTAATCCGAAGTAGTGGTTTCGATTTGCGATTTGATCTGTGCTACGCGGGCTTTGATTTCTTCGCTGTCGCCTGAACCATTGATGATCGTAGTATTGTCTTTATCAACAATTACCTTTTCAGCAGTACCCAGGTACGAAAGGTCGGCATTCTCTAATTTGAAACCTCTTTCTTCCGAGATAAGGATACCACCGGTCAGGGTAGCAATATCTTCCAGCATAGCTTTGCGGCGGTCGCCAAAACCTGGGGCTTTAACAGCGGCCACTTTCAGCGAACCGCGAACTTTGTTAACTACCAGGGTAGCCAGAGCTTCAGTATCCAGGTCTTCAGCAATGATCAGCAGCGGTTTGCCGGTTTGTACCTGTTTTTCGAGAATAGGAAGCAATTCCTTCATCGAGGATATTTTCTTGTCGTAAATCAGGATAAAAGGGCTATCCAGTTCTACTTCCATTTTGTCGGCGTTGGTTACGAAGTATGGGGAAAGATAACCGCGGTCAAACTGCATACCTTCAACGGTCTTTACTTCGGTTTCGGTTCCTTTAGCTTCTTCAACAGTGATCACACCGTCTTTGCCAACTTTTTCCATCGCTTCAGCGATCAGTGCGCCGATCTGCTCGTCGTTATTGGACGATACGGAAGCCACCTGCTGGATCTTTTTGTTGTCCTCGCCAACTGCCTGGGACTGGTCCTGCAAGCTTTTTACTACCTGGGTAACGGCTTTGTCGATACCGCGTTTCAGGTCCATCGGGTTAGCGCCTGCGGCTACGTTTTTAATACCGGCAGCTACGATAGCCTGAGCTAATACTGTGGCGGTAGTGGTACCGTCGCCAGCGATGTCGGCAGTTTTTGAAGCTACTTCTTTTACCATCTGCGCGCCCATGTTTTCCAGGGAGTCTTTCAGTTCGATCTCTTTAGCCACGGTCACACCGTCTTTGGTGATTGCCGGTGAGCCGAATTTTTTGTCGATAATTACGTTACGACCTTTTGGTCCCAGGGTTACTTTAACCGCGTTGGCTAAAATATCAACGCCGCGCTTCAATGCGTCGCGTGCTTCTACATTATATCTTACTTGCTTTGCCATGTTCTTTTAAATATTGAATTAATGATTTATTGAATTATTGATTGAAGGACCTATTCGATAATTCAATCCTTCAATAATTCAGAAATTGTTACAGAACCGCGTAAATATCCGATTCACGCATAATTAAGTACTCTTTACCTTCATAGGTAATTTCGGTCCCGGCATATTTGCCATATAAAACCTGGTCGCCTGCTTTCACAGTTAAAGGTTCGTCTTTTTTGCCTTCGCCAACTGCCACTACAGTTCCGCGTTGAGGTTTTTCTTTAGCAGTATCCGGGATAATGATACCGGATGCGGTCTTCTCTTCGGCCGGAGCAGCTTCCACTACTACCCTGTCTCCGATAGGTCTAATGTTCAATGCCATAGTTATACTAATTTATTTTTATGAATTAATGGTTCGTGTGTGCTTATTTCCACATCAATTATGCCAACGCCATCGTTAGGCCAAAATTGGCATAACCGACTGTTCAATTGTCATTTTTGATTAAAGTTACTTGCAGTTTTTAACATTGATTTTATATCAAAATGCCATCATGTCAGTCCCGCAAGCAGGCCGTAGTCAAAAAAGGCCTTGGAATTATCCAAAGCCTTTTCCTTATTGCTGCAAGCAGCATAGTCTATTTGCCTTTTTTGTTAGGTGGCAAGCTGATAGGCGCAGGGGCCGGGCCGCTTGACTTCGAAGCGTTCTCTATTTTTTGCGAATCAGGGTTGGTACTGCCCGAAGCACCTTTTACCGATATGTTGATCGCCAGGCTCAAAACCATGAGCGCTATGGCCAGTATCCACGTACCTTTTTCAAGGAAATCGCCTGTTTTTTGCACGCCCATTAATTGCGATGAGCTTGAAAAATTCGAGGTCAGACCGCCGCCTTTAGGATTTTGAATCATTACGATGGCGCCCAGGAGCACACATACAATAACGGTCAGGATCATAAATAATAAATACATGTCTTTATATGTTAATTGATTTTTCTTTCCAGCAATTCAATTTGGTCGGCAAAGTAACGGCTTTTTTCCGGGAATTTCAACATCAATTTTTTGTAGGTGCCGATGGCCTTATGATAAAGCATCTGGTCGACGTAAATTTGCGCAAGCGTTTCAGTTACAAGTTCGTCCCGGTCCTCCGCGCTTTTCTTCGCCTTGTTCTCATTGTCGAGCTTGTCGCTGCTCGGCGGACTGATCTGCGGCTCTTCAGTCAAGAATTTTTTGATGATCCTGTCTTCCTTGTTTTGCATGTCAAAGTCAACAAGAGACCCTGCACCCTTTTCCACCTCGTCGATCGTGCCCATGTGGAAGATGTTCTCATAGTACTGCTGTTGCAGCATGTCGTCGGCGCGGTACCGTATGGCCTGCGTTGTATCCAGCTTAAACGGCTGGTAAACACCGGCATGCTCCCTGCGTGTTTTATTCAGCCACCACATAAAGGTGTATGGCATTTTGTCGTCGTCATATTTGGATACGACGTTCTCATGCTCTGTCGCTGCACTTTCTTCCGAGCTATCTTCAACCGCACGGAATGACGATGAGCCGCTTTCCCGTTCCTCCGCCCCATGTTCAGCGATGTTTTCAAAAATAAAATAATCGTTAGAGACCAGGTTTTCCGCTATCAGCTTATCAGTTTCCTCTTTTGCGGTCGAATCTATTGGCGTTTCTTCGGATATAGCGTGCTGTTCGTCTGATAAAGTTTCTGCGGACGGGGTCACTTCAGCAGCTGGGGTTGCCGCCTGTTTGGCCGCTGGCGTAAAGCTAATATCTTCGATACCCACGATTTCGTCATAAACATCATCGTCAATATTTTCTGCCGGCGGAACATATTCGTTTTGTGCCGGCACCACCTCTTCATCAATTACAGCTTCATTTTCGCCTGGCCACTCAGGTATCTTTTCCCCGTAAACGTCGGCAACCGTTGCAGCCCTTTCATCGTCAGCAACTATCTCGGCTACCGGGCTCTCTTCATCTGATACGACAGCATGGTCATGAGCCAAATCCGGGACTTCTTCCTCGTATATATCGGTTCCGATTTCAGTTCTTTCATCTTCGGCTGGTAATTCAGCCTTCATAACCTGCTCGCCGGCGAGCGGCTCGTTATCATTGACTGGTTCGATGACATCCTCTTCAAAAACCGCAGTTTCGGTTTCCGCCCGCATATCTTCAGCAGGAATCTCAGCTATGGCTCCTGTTTCATCGGGTTGTATATCGAGGTCTACGCCGGCATCGATCAAATAATCGCCTTCATCGCGGCTTTTCAGTGGTTCTATGGTATGCAATTCTTCAATTACCGGTTCAGGCTGCTCCTCAGGCAACTCGATGACCGGCTCGGGAATAACTGGTTCATCTTCAATAATGTTGTTTATTTCTTCGGCCGCACCTGCTAAAGGTTCGAAGACAACGGTTTCTTCAGGCTCGTCCTCAAAATGGTTAAACGGCGGCGCAGCCTGGTCCGGCGCTATGTCAACGATTGAGGCATATTTCGCATCCTGGCCGAGTTGCTGGACGATCTGCTGATGATCCACTTCGGCGAGGCTCTCAGGATAGTTAACGATGGTGTAAAGTACCTTCGGATCGGAATAAACTGCACTGTAACCGCCCGCGCCGCTTTCAGCCCGCATCAGCAAGGTATGCAGGAGGCCGCTTTGAGGAAATTCATCAACCAGGCGCTGCAGGTTATAAGTATGCGACTGACCGTTATCAGCCGGATCGGCTAATAAATTCCATAAAACTTCGTGCTGCCGGTTATCGGGGTGTTGGTCCACGTCGGTGAAACTACTAATTGCTTACCAATTCTCAAAAGCTCTGTTAAAAATATCGTCCACCAATTGTTTGTTTATGGTAGTGATCAGGGCTCGTTCCTGGTTCGCGATGTCGCCGGTAAAATCCTGGTGCTCGGAGAACGACTGTGAAAAATTAAGTCGCTTATCCGCATTGTTCGAATAAGTTACGTTGACGGTGATCGTTAAACGCTCCGCCCCTGCTATCGGGGCTACGTTGTTATTGGTGGCTTGTATCGATACCGGTTCGATCGTATAATTCGTAATATTGCCCGACATACGCGCATCCGACTCTCCCTGTACGATCGATAAACTTGTGCTCGACCGTATACGGTCTTTCAGGGTTTCCGTGAATTGCTGGCTGAGATAATTAACAACAAGCGGAGAGTTGTTCTCAAAGTACTCGATGTTGATCGTTTTCAGTTCATCCGGTATAGTGGCCCCGGTGAGTTTGACCGTACATGAGGAATTGAACAGCAATACCATTGCTGCTGCAGAAAACAGGATCAGAACCGCCCTTCTCATCATTACAGGTTTAATTCCTTTATTTTACGGTACAACGTTCTTTCAGAGATGCCAAGCTCATTAGCCGCGAGTTTGCGCTTTCCTTTATGTTTCTTGAGCGCTTTTCGTATCAGGTCCGACTCTTTTTCAACCAATGAGAGCGATTCCTCAACTTCTTCCGCGTCATGAAATGACGTATTGCTGTTGCTTATAACGGGCTGCTGGATGGTAAATTGTGGCTCGCTGCTGGTACCGGGCAATTCGATATCACGGTATAGCTGATTCAGCGCCTGCGGATTATTCGCATAGCTGGCCGAAACGCCGCCGTGTTCAATGATATCGGCAACCAGTTTTTTCAACTCGACCATGTCGCGCTTCATGTCGAACAATACCTTATATAATATGTCGCGTTCAGAGAAATCCTCTTTAGGTTGATTTTCAAGGCGCATAGGCAGGTTGCGGCCACCAGCTACTTCGTGGGGAATATAATTCTGTAATATCGGTGCGGTTATGAGCCGGTCGCGCTCCAGCACCGCCAATTGCTCGGCCACGTTCTTTAGCTGACGCACGTTACCCGGCCACGAATAGTTGACCAGCAATTGTTGTGCTTCCTCATCCAGTTGAATAGGCGGCGTGCGGTATTTGTCAGTAAAATCGGCCGTAAATTTCCTGAACAACAGATAAATATCTTCCTTACGGTCGCGCAGCGGTGGTATGCGCAACGGAACGGTGTTTAGCCGATAATACAGGTCCTCCCTGAACTTGCCGTTTTTAACCGCCTCGTACACGTCGACGTTGGTAGCAGCGATAACGCGCACATTCGTTTTCTCCACCTTGGATGAACCCACCCGGATATATTGGCCCGATTCGAGCACACGCAGCAGGCGGGCCTGCGTTCCCAAAGGCATTTCAGCAATTTCGTCCAGGAATATCGTTCCGCCGTTAACGGTTTCAAAGTAGCCTTTGCGTTCGCCGACGGCCCCGGTGTACGAACCTTTTTCATGACCGAATAATTCCGAGTCGATGGTGCCCTCGGGTATAGCGCCGCAGTTCACCGCGATGAACGGCCCGTGTTTTCGCGGGCTCATCTGGTGTATTATGTGCGAAAAAACCTCCTTACCGCTGCCGCTTTCGCCGGTTATCAAAACCGAAATGTCGGTCGGCGCGACCTGGTTTGCTATAGTGATAGCCCGGTTAAGCAAGGGCGAATTGCCGATAATACCGAAGCGTTGTTTTATTTCCTGGATATCCATTATTCAATTTGAAGATTAGACAATTTGATAATTTGAATAGGGCGCATTTTCAAATCTTCAAATTGTCAAATTAATTAACTATGCGACCGATCAGTGTAGCCGTTGTAGTGCGCTCTACTAAAACGTGTACATACTGTCCAGGCTTATAGCTATCACTTACCGGGAAAACGACCATCGCATTCTGGTCGTTACGCCCGCAGTAATCCTGATCCGATTTTTTCGAAAAACCTTCTATCAGCACTTTTTGCACTTTGCCTACTTGTGCCTGCAAGCGTTCATAGGAGTGCTGCTGCTGTTGGGCAACAACCTGCTTCAGCCGCGCGCTTTTCACTAATTCCGGTACATCGTCCGCATAACGTTTTGCCGCCAAAGTTCCCGGCCTTTCAGAATACATAAACATATAAGCAAAATCGTATTTCACGTAATCCATCATGCTCAATGTCTCTTTATGCTCCTCGTCGGTTTCGGAGCAGAAACCGGTAATAACGTCCGTCGAAATGCCGCATTCGGGAATGATTCTGCGTATCGCATCGATGCGGTTTTTATACCATTCACGGTCGTAAGTGCGGTTCATTAATTCCAGTATGCGGCTGTTGCCCGACTGTATGGGCAGATGAATATAGTTGCAGATGTTCTCATACTTCTTCATCGTATACAGCACCTCATCGGTAATGTCCTTGGGGTGCGAAGTGGAGAACCTGATGCGTAAGTCCGGGTGTATCTGAGCTACCAGTTCAAGCAGGTTGGCGAAGTTTACTGCCGCATCTTCTTCAGCTCCGCTTTCTGACTTCCATTTATATGAATCTACATTCTGCCCCAGCAAGGTTACTTCGCGATAGCCCTGGTTGAACAGGTCGGTGCATTCCCTGACGATGGATTCCGGGTCACGGCTTCGCTCGCGGCCGCGGGTAAACGGCACCACGCAGAATGAGCACATATTGTCGCACCCGCGCATTATGGATACAAAGGCGTTAATGCCATTGCTGTTCAGGCGAACCGGGTTAATGTCGGCATAAGTTTCCTCGCGCGATAAAAGCACGTTCACTGCCCGCTGGCCGTCGTCGACCTTATCGATCAGGCCTGGCAGGTCCCGGTAAGCATCCGGGCCAACCACCACGTCAACCAACTTTTCCTCTTCCAGGAATTTCGACTTCAACCGTTCAGCCATGCAACCCAAAACACCGACAACCAAACCCGGATTTTTTACTTTGACAACCGCAAATTCCTTCAACCGGTTGCGTACGCGCTGTTCGGCATTTTCGCGGATCGAGCAAGTGTTTACAAAAACTACGTCCGCTTCTTTATAATCCGTCGTCGTAGCGAAGCCCTTGTCAGCCAGGATAGAAGCCACTATCTCGCTGTCGGAAAAGTTCATGGCGCAGCCATAGCTCTCGATGTAAAGCTTCCGGCCGTCATTCTTTCCTTTCGGTTCCAGCATCAAAGCCTCACCCTGCCTGCTCTCATCATGCTTTTTATCCTGGATTACGAGATCGATCATTGCAAATAAAATTGGATTGCAAAAATACACAATAATTATATTTTTAGTGACAGTTTGTCACGTTTCGCAAAAACGCGACTCTTTTATGACGAAGAATAAAATTAAAATCAACAATTTGCGGGTATCCCTGTATTAACCAAGGCCATTCGGAATCCCAACAAATGAAGGTAAGACTACGAAAATCGCACAAAAGGTCGTTGATCGTAACCTGTACGATAATCGCATTAGTTTTTATCCTGTCCTGGCTCGTCAATAAGTACTGGTCGCCGGTTTTAGCTAAAGAAGTCCGTAAGATCGTGCTAAAAAGCAGCGACAGCCTTTATAGGGTCGATTTTTCGGATGCCAAACTGCATGTAGTGCGCGGCGAGATCGTTTTTTATAATATCACCCTAAAGCCGGATACCGCAGTTTACAACCGCCTGCGCAAGCGGCGTCTGGCGCCCAATAACCTGGTCGAAATGCGGGTAAAACGGCTGGTATTGTCACATATTCATCCTTTCAAGTTGTATTTCCAGGATAAACTGGAAATAGACCGGATTGCTTTGAAAGAACCTGAATTGCATGTCAGCTACCAGCTAAACCACTCGAAGGACAGCACGATCCGTGATAAACGCACGGTATGGCAGAAAATATCAAAATCGCTTAAATCCATACATATCGGCGAGATCATCCTGAGCGACATCAAGCTGAAGTATGATGATTATTCAGGCAATAAGATGGCGATATCCGAGCTGAAGGAACTCAGTATAAATGCTTCTGATTTGTTGATCGACTCAGCCACGCAGACTGACCGGTCGCGGCTGCTCTATTGTAAAAACATCGACGCTGAATTAAATAATTTCTCGGGCAGATCAGCCAACGGGCTTTACAATTATAAAGTGGCTTCAGTCAGGCTTTCAACCCAAACATCCCGATTGGATATCGCAGGCCTGGATGTGGAACCTGTAAAAGCCGAGGTGTTCTTTAATAAAAGCTACCACGACCGTTTCAAGATACATCTGGATTCCCTTCAATTGAATCATTTTGATTACGAGAGTTACCATAAATACCGCATCGTAGATGCACGTTCAATGACTTTGAGCACCGGCAGCGTAGCCATATTCGGTAACCCGCGACAATCGCCCAACAAAAACGCCGACCGCATAAAAAGCTTTCCGCACTTTGCCTTGCGCCAGGTAAACGCCAATATCACGGTCGATACCATTCATGCGCATCATGTAGATGTATTCTACACGGAATTCAATAATAAATCGAACCAGACCGGCACAGTAAAATTTATCAATACGGAGGGCCTGATCACTAATGTAACGACCAACCCGGACAGCCTGAAGAAAAACAACATTGGCGTAGCCCGGCTGACAAGCCATGTTATGGGGAGCGGGAAATTGGACGCGACGCTCGTTTTTAATCTTACCGACCCAAATGCTTCCTTTTCGTATAAAGGAAGCATAGGCGCCATGGACCTTCAATCAATTAACCCTGCATGCATGCCCCTGGCGCTGATCAAGCTTAATTCGGGTACAGTAAAACATATGGATTTCGATATCCACGCAAACGCCAAAAGCGCCCATGGAACGGTTTCCGTGCTTTACAATGATCTCAAGGTAACCGTGCTTAAGGCTGATACCGTAAACGACCGGCTGAAACATACGCTCTTTGCTTCACTATTTGCCAACCTCCTCGTCATCAAACATGACAACCCTGATAAGGCAGGCATGAAACCTCGTGTAGCCATTGTGGACTATCGCCGGCCGCCTGATGTGCCTTTCTGGGGCAGTATATGGCAAACGCTGTTTGCCGGAGTTAAACCTTGCGCAGGGGTTAACAAAAAAATGCAGCAAGATATAAAAGTAAGGATGCAAGCATCTGTTCTAAAAAAACAACAGCGTCAGGTTAAGAAAATTGAGCGGCAACAACGACGGCAGGAAAGACGCATGAGGAGAGCGCTGAAACAAGAGCTAAAAAAAGGGGATACGCTGCGTTAAAAAAATTAGCCAGGCCGCACAACCTGACTAATTCCGAAATTTAACCAAACCAAACAAAAACTTATAGGAAAGTAACCATATAACTGATTAACATAAAGTTAATGTGGTATACAATGTCGTTCAATAGAATAATACTAACATATTAACATCTGCAATTACTGGAGAATAAATTTCTGAAATCACAGTAAGGCCCGTAGCATGAATATGCCCGAGCTCAACACAAAGCAGAAAGTTTTTTTCAAAAAGCAAAAGGCTTCCATCGGGAGCACCCAGCACTTTGAGTTCTGGCCTTTCCGCGTTGAACCATCACTTCGTTCCCTTCGTTTTTACCTTACCCGCTATTTCCTCAATGGCGGTTACCAGTTTATCCAGATCTTTGGGGCGGGTATATACATGCGGCGTTACACGCACGCAGCTAATGTTTTCCCACACAATGCCTACGGTATGTATGCGATAGTCGCCGAGGAGCGTGTTATCCAATTCGGCGGGCGTCATTCCGTCGATGCTTACGCCGCAGATGGCGCATGAGAATTCCGGGCGCAGCGAGGTGTGCAGCTTTACATTGGGTATATCTTTTACCCTGGTTGCCCAATAATTTTTCAGGTAGCGTATGCGCTCCTCCTTGCGTTTGGAGCCTATGCCTTCGTGAAAGTTGATGGCCTCGCCTATTCCCTGCTCAATAGGGAAACTGCGCGTGCCCAGGTCTTCAAACTTGCGTATGTCGGGGTCGTGGGGTTTGTCGCCGCATACCATGGGCCAAACTTTTTCTATCTTTTCCTTTTTAATCCAAAGCATGCCGCTGCCAATCGGCGCCGACAGGAATTTATGCAGACTGGTGCCAAAGTAATCGCAGTGCAGGTCGGGTATTTTAAAATCCAGCAGACCGAAGCTGTGCGCGCCGTCAACCAGTACCTCTATACCGCGGGCGTGCGCCATGTCGGCTATCTTGCGCACCGGCATTATCTGGCCTACCCAGTTTATCATGTGTGTTACGTGTATCAGCCTGGTTTTCGGCGTAATGGCGTTCTCATAAGCCTTTACTATCTGCGCGTCGTCCTCTATGGGAAAGTCGAAACTTAGTTGCTTGTACACAATACCGTTGCGGATGGCCAGCTTATTGTAGGCCTGTATCATGTGCGGGTAGTCTTGTTTTGTCCCTATCACCTCGTCGCCGGCAGCAAGCGGCAGGCCGTAAATCATGGTGTTCAGCGCCTCGGTGCTGTTGCGGTTCACGGCGATTTCGTCGGGCAGGGTGCCTGCCAGGTCGGCCAGCTTCTGGCGCAGCGGTTCACGCCCCTGGTCAAGGATACGCCACATGTAGTACGAAGGGCCCTCATTCGACAGATCGTTGTACCGGGCCACGGCTTGCTGCACCACCAGCGGCGCGGGCGATACGCCGCCGTTGTTCAGGTTTATCAGGTCGGGATTTACCGTGTATGCCTGCTGGATCACCGTCCAGAAATCCTCGTCCTGGGCGGCCTCGGCCGGTGTGAGGTGTTGTATTTTTTTGGCGGCGTTATTCCACTCCTCTGCATGAACGCGATTAAAAAGACTTGCAGCCGAAAATGCGCTTGTAAGCATAGCGGCCTGTTTGATAAAATGGCGGCGGTTGGTCATGATAGTTAATTATCGAGATAACTAAGTTAGGTGTTTTGTAGCTGAAAGCAAAAAGCGGAAAGACCAAAGCTTTTTGAGCTGGGGAATTGCTAACAATACAACAATCCAGCAATACAACGACGCGGCAATAAACCGAATTGATTAAATTTATACAGTAAACATACATTCATGGAATCCAACGTCCAATACTGCGTCAACCTGCTCATGGTGTCGAACATGGAAACTTCGTTGAAATTTTATGTCGACGGCCTCGGTTTTAAAATACTGAATACCTGGACGCCGCATGGCAAAATAGAGTGGTGCTGGCTGCAGCGCGACGGTGGGCCGCTGATGCTGCAGGAATCCCGCATATCTGAAACCAAGCCTCACCTGGCGGGTGACAAACCCGGAGTCGGTGTGTCACTCTGGTTCCAGTGCCGCGATTCGCTCGTGCTTTACCACGAGTTCGTCGAAAAAGGCATAACCGTTAACGAGCCTTTTGTTGGCAATGGGCTGTGGGACGTTTCACTTAAAGACCCGGACGGCTACAACCTGCATTTTGAAAGCAAGACCGACGTGCCGGAGGAGACGAGATATTCTGATTGGGTAAAGTCACTGGACCATAGTCGATAGACCATAGCCAACTGTGCAAAACTATGGACTATGGACCATGGACTTAACCACCGGCATCAATTGCTCAACCCACAAATCGTACATCTTGCCCGAAGGATGCAGCCCATCCGGAGCAATAAGGCCGGGGTCATTAGCAGCCTGCCGGGAAATGGGCGTAATATCCAAATAGTTTACTCCCGCAGCGGCGCTGATTAGCTTGTTAATGGCGTTAAACTGATCTATCTGCGGACCGATCTCCGCGTCCCTGCCTTGCGCGAAAGGCGTAACGCCATAGTCCGGTATAGATAAAACAAATACCGTGGTTTTATCGCCACCGGTAAAATCCAAGGCTGTATTGAGCACCTGTTGAAACCTGACCCGGTAGTTGTCCAGGCTCAGTCCCTGGTACTGGTCGTTCACGCCGATGAGCAGCGTAACAAAGTCATAATGCCTCCCTTTAAGGCCGCTGCTGCCTATGGCGTCGATCAGGTTATCCGTCGTCCAGCCGGTTGTGGCTATGACGGTTGGCGTGCTTACTTTATACCCCTGGCTGCTTAGCGCAGTCCGCAACTGGTGCGGGAACGACTCGTCCTTCGGTACCGCCTCGCCGACGGTGTACGAATCGCCCAATGCAAGATAAGAAAGCGAGTCGGGTGTGGCGGCCATTGGTTTAATTGTTGGTGTATCAGTCCGGGTTTTGGTGCAGCCCGCGAACGCGGCAATAGTAAGAATAATCGAGCAAAGTAATCTCATTGTATAGAGATACGGAATTGGGGAATAACAGGATTTGACACCCGTTTCTCCGCATTTTCCGTTCTCAAGTCGGAACGAAACCCAAAACTTAAGAATGACCAGGATCACTATTTTTTTTCACCTGTGCGCGACGTCCGGTCAAAAGGCAAATGATAACCATCATTTTTTAAAAGGCACCCGGCCCATACATTTGAGAACAATTGACACACATTCACGATCCTGCATCGAACCACCTAAAGGAACAAAACGATGGACGTAAAAGATACCGAAACCTGCCGCGACCAACTGAGCGTATCGGTAGCCGACAACATCAGCGCCATGCTGGCATACTGGGACAAGAACCTGGTTTGCCGCTTTGCCAATGCGGCCTATATGGACTGGTTCGGTAAAAGCCGCCAGCAACTGGTAAACCAGATGACACTGATGGATCTGCTGGGCCCCGAGATATTTGCCCGGAATTACCCTTATGTACAACGCGCGCTGCTGGGTAAACTGCAAACTTTTGAGCGCGACATAACCAGTCCCGACGGCAAAGTGCGAAACGCCATAGCCAACTACTTTCCCGATTTTGACAGCCAGGGCAACGTCAAAGGCTTTTTTGCGCATGTGGCCGATGTGACACGCCTGAAACAAATGGAGAACGAGCTTAAACGTTCCAACTGGGTCATTAGCGAACAGAACAATCGCTTGTTGAACTTCGCCAATATCGTATCACACAACCTGAGTACTTACGCTTTCAACCTGAGCTCGGTGCTCGGTTTCCTCGACGAGGCCAAAACCGATGATGAACGCCTGGAACTAATGGGCTACCTGCGCAGCATATCGCGCAACTTTACCGAAAGCATCCACAACCTGCGCGAGATCGTCGACGTGCAAAACCAGCGCCGCATTAAATACGAGTGGGTAAACCTGCACGATTATGCCGAAAAGGCTATTTCCATGCTATATAAACAGGTAAAAGAAAACCAGGCAATTATTGTTAACCATGTTCCTGCCGACCTTAAACTCTGGGCGAACCCTGCTTATATAGACAGCATTGTTCTCAATTTTCTTACCAATGCCATCAAGTACCGCCACCCCGACCGCCCACCGTTCATCCGACTGAGTGCCGGCGGCAGAGGTAAGGAGTTAGCTTTTAAAATTACCGACAATGGGCTGGGGATCGACATGAAGCGTTATGGCGAAAAGCTCTTTGGTATGTACCAAACTTTTCATGGTAACGCCGACGCCAAAGGTATCGGGCTTTTCATTACCCGTTACCAGGTTGAAGCCATGGGGGGCCGTGTGGAGGTAGACAGCAAACCCGGCGAGGGTACCACTTTTACTGTTTACTTTGCAACTCGTTCCGCACAGGTGCCACGTACCCAATTGGCCGGAACCCAGGCGGGCTGAGAGTGCTCCGCAGACCATATTACAAGGCCGGTTGTCAACAATGGTTATAGCCCGTTGGCTGAGTTCCATCATTCACCCTTCACTGTTCACCATCCCGGTTATTTAAACGATGCCATTACGTTTGCCTGAATTTGCTTTGCCCAAAGCGCGTGGGCCTTTGCCGAGGGATGCAACCCATCGGAAACGCTCATCGTTGGGTCGGCGGCCAATTGCTCCGAAAGGGCGGTTATATCGATATAATGGGCGCCAAGCCTGGTACTTTCAAATTGGTTGATCGTGTTGAAACGGGCAACATCGTCCCTGATCTGAGCTTTGTCCATGCCGTTAGCAAATGGCGTAACCGACCAGTCGGGTATGGAAATGACAAAAACACGGTTGCCGTAACCTGCGGCATAAGTTATTGCCTGCGTAATAAGATTGTCTAACCGCGTTGTGTACAGGTTGAGGTCCGTATGTTTATTCTCGTCATTCGCTCCGATAAGGATAGTCACAAAATCGAACTTCTTGCCGGGGTTTTTTGCCATTATTGCGGTTAAAAGATCGTTCACCGTCCAACCCTGGAAGGCTATCACCGTCGGATCCTTGATTAAATAACCACTATCGCGCAACAGGGCAGCCAACTGAAAAGGATAGGATTGATCTGGCTGGACGCCTACGCCATAGGTGTACGAATCGCCAAGGGCTAAATAGCTTACGGTATCGCCGGGTAACACCGCAGGCGCTTTGACAGGCCGACCCGGGTAGTAGTTAACGACCGGCTTTAGGGCTGTCCTGGTACAGTCGTAAAAGACCGTTAACGCCAGAAAAAAAAGAAAATATTTCATGTAAGACCGTTACAAAAGATACGGCAATAGTTATTTAAAAGTTTTCTGCTAAGAGATGTATCGCAACTTTTCGATTCAAAGCCCGGCGACGATAAGGGAAAAACAAAAACCCGATAAGCCGGGTTTTACCTATATCAATTACCCCAACAATGAAACCGCTAATTACTGCCGTACTGGCCTTTTGCAGCCTCGTTGGCCTCGGTCAAGCCAAACCCAAACCGGCCGCTGCGACGGACGATACGACCAGCATTCCAAGCACCGCATTTCGCATGCATTTCGACGACCTGTTCAGGCATAACGCGGATAATTCCATCTCGCCTATGCTGCCGCTGGAAATTCACGGCGAAATGGTTAATACCGCCACCAAAATTGCCAACGGTGTAAAATACGGCGGCATCGAGATCATGAGATATACCGGTCATGATGCGCTGGTGGACACCATGCGCGGCGTGGTGATCGTTCATAAGTTTTTGAAGTGAGGGTTCGCCTTGCGCAAAACGTTTGGCTGTGAAATTTCAGGCTATGTTAAAAGCGGAGCCACAACACACCCATCTCCCCTACGGCGAGGGTTTAATGTGCGGTATGATTTTTATAATAATTTTTACGGTCGTATTCCTTTTTATCCTATTGGCCAATGCTATTATCCGTAAGCAAAGGAAATTCTATGTATGGCTGGCAAGTATCGCTGTTATTCAGGCCGTAGTGCTTTGGCAATTGATAAATTAGCTTTCGCTTATTCCCAACCTGCCGGAAAGCCTTTCGCCTTTAAACTTTTACCTCATGCCAACTCCATTCCGAACAGCTCTGCAATATGCCCTTTCAGCAGATACTTCACCTCTTCCTCGTCCACTTTGCGGCCCAGCTCACGCTGCATCGAGGTAACATCTTTGTCGTCTATCCCGCAGGGAACAATATTCTTAAAATAGTCCAGGTCGGCATTGACGTTGAAGGCAAAACCATGCATGGTAACCCATCGGCTGCAGCGCACACCCATGGCGCATATCTTGCGGGCGCGGTCGTTATCAGCATCAAACCATACACCGGTGTAGCCCGGGTACCGGCCGGCTTCGAGGCCGTAGCCCGCCAGGGTTTTGATCACCGCTTCTTCCAGCGTGCGCAGGTATAGGTGTATATCGGTAAAAAAATTATCCAGGTCAAGTATCGGGTAGCCAACGATTTGCCCGGGCCCGTGATAGGTAATGTCTCCTCCGCGGTTGATGGGGTAATAGCTCGCGTTCTTTTCCTTAAGTCCTTTTTCGTCGAGCAACAAGTGCTCGGGCTTGCCGCTCTTGCCGAGTGTATATACGTGCGGGTGCTGGCAGAACACGAGATAGTTAGGTGTCATTTCGTCGTCCTGGCATTCCTCGCCCCCGGCAACCATCTTCATATTCCTGATGCGCGTTTTTTGTTCGACGGTCTGCCCGAACAAGGCCTCCTGCCTGTCCCAGGCCTCTTTATAATCGATCAGGCCCCAATCCTGGAACTGTACTTGCTTGTTCTTCATATCCTATCCCTTTACGTAACCTATCATATAATCTTCGTATTGCAAATAATCTACCCGGTAATCTTTATGTACCTCTCCCTTATCCAGGTGAGCATTCACCGTTCCCGGGCAAATAAAATTAAAAGGCTCCAGCGAAATATTATGCACAAACGACACCTCTTTCTGTCCATAGCATTTATAAACCGCTTCTTTGGCGCACCAGGCCGCATACAGGTGTTTAACTCTTTCTTCGTCGCTGATGAACCTCATTTCGGACGGCTGCATAAACTTATCGGCAATACGTTCCACCTTCCCGCGTATCTGCTCGATGTCGATACCCACGGCCGCACTACGGCTCATCATTACCGCGGCATATTCGAACGAATGGCTCAACGAAATATGGTATGGAAGACTCACTAAATAAGGCTTGCCGTGGCTGTCTATCTTACAATCGATAAATTCGTCAGTATTGAGCATGGTACGCAGCAGTACGCGTACCGCCAGCCAGTGCAGGTGACGTTTGCCGAGGCTCAGCTTTTCCACGTAGGCCTTTTCATGCTCATCCAGTTGGAGCTTTTTATACAAGTCTTCGGCCTTCTCCTCTATCCTCCAAAGAGCAAATTCGGTATCGCTATCGACCTGCTTTTTGTATGCTATCGCCATAAAAGTAAAATTGCAAAAAGCATGGCAAACTTATGTCAAATAATTATAATTTAGGCGCTTTATCACAGCGGAAATATGATCTTATCTGACAAGAGGATCCTGGAGGAAATTGATTCCGGGAACATCATTATCGAGCCTTTCAAGCGCGAATGCCTGGGCACCAATTCGTACGACGTGCATTTGGGCAAGCACCTGGCCAATTATCGCAGCCGTGTGCTCGACGCGAAGGTGCATAACGAGATCGACGCTTTCGAGATTCCAAAAGAAGGTTTCGTGCTGCAGCCCGATACACTGTACCTCGGCGTAACGATGGAATACACCGAAACACACCGCCATGTGCCTTTCCTGGAGGGGAAATCCAGCACCGGCAGATTGGGTATCGACATTCATGCCACCGCCGGCAAGGGCGACGTGGGCTTTTGCAATACCTGGACCCTGGAGATATCCGTAGCTCAACCTGTACGGGTTTACGCGGGCATGCCAATAGGCCAACTGATCTATTTTGTAGTGGAAGGCGAGATAGAAACGCTATACAACACCAAATCCAACGCCAAGTACAACAACCCTACTACCCGACCGGTAGAGAGTATGATGTGGAAGAATAAGTTCTGACAGAGTCAATAAACCTTGGTCGACGGCCTGTGGATAATCCCATTAAAGGTTATCCATTATGTTTTGGACTGTGGACTATCAACATAAGAATTCTAACCGCTTTCTAACACAATTCTGACATATTCGTCATCTGAACTTATTGTCGCCTCCTAAAGATTTAGTAACTTGCTTTTGCTAAATCTTACTCATGCGACTAAGGATATTTGTTTTAATACCATTACTCATCGGGTTGCGCCATGTATCGCACGCGCAAACCGATAGTTCCTTTTTGATAAAGGCTGCGCAATCACTGTCAAAATACAGTACCGCTAGTCCCGCCGAAAAAGTTTACCTGCACTTAGACAGGCCTTTTTATTACCTGGGCGATACCATTTGGTTCAAAGCTTATACTGTAGCTGGTGCGCATCATCAGTTGTCCGCCCTGAGCGGCGTGTTGTATTGCGAGCTGGTGAACAGCAACGACTCGGTCGTTATACGCCGCGTTCTGAAGCTGGCGGCGGGCATTACCTGGGGCGACTTTTCGGTATCCCGTGCGTGGAAGCCGGGCAATTACCACATCAGGGCCTATACTAACTGGATGCGCAATGCCGGTACGGCCTGGTTTTTCAATCAGCGTATAAAAATTATAGGACCCGTTACCGTCGGTTCAGTTCTCTCGTATGCAAAAGCGGCCGAAAGAGCCGATATCCAATTCTTCCCCGAAGGAGGCGAGTTGGTAAACGGGCTGCGGTCGAGAGTGGACGTCAAATGTGTCGGTCTGGGTGGCTTGGGCGAAGACATGAGCGGGACGATAGTCGACAACGAGGGTAACGAGGTGGCCAGCTTTGCCACCCGGCATTTGGGCATGGGCGTGTTCGCGCTTACCCCCCAGGCAGGCAAGAGTTACAAGGCTAATATAGTTACTGCCGACAGTGTGAAAATGACTGTCGACCTGCCTATGGCTAAAGAAAAAGGCTTTGTGCTGACAGTGAACAATAATAGTCCCGACACGGCTTACGTGCGTGTCGCCGCCAACGACCTGCTTTTTCATGACTTGCAGAATGCCATGTTTTACTTAGTGGCGCAATCGGCGGGACAGGTTTATTTTACCACGCAATCCAAATTGTTCGCACCTTCGTTTACCATCAGCGTCCCGAAAAAAAGGTTTCCCACGGGTATCGCGCAGTTTACGCTTTTTTCGCAAAGCGGCGAGCCGCTTAATGAGCGCATCGCCTTTATGAGTAATGACGACAGCCTGCACGTAAATTTGACTTCGCCTTCTGCAACATACACAACCCGAGAAAAGGTCCGGATCGATATTGACACCAAAAAGGACAGCTCGGTCAGAATAGCCAGCCTGTCGGCAGCGGTAGTGAACGAAAGCCGTCTGCCGGGTAACGAAGACGATGAAAGTACCATCGTTAACAATTTGCTGCTGACATCGGACCTGAAGGGCTATATCGAGCAGCCCAACTATTATTTTACGCGTGTGAATGACCAAAAACGCGCCGACCTGGATGTGCTGATGCTGACGCAGGGTTACCGGCGTTTTGAATGGAAAGAAGTGCTGAACAACCCAGCGCCCAAAATGACTTACCTTCCCGAAAGCGACCTGCAGCTGGAGGGCACGCTTAAAACGCCTTCGGGTGCGTCCGTCCCGAACGGCAAAGTAACATTACTTGCTACAAGTACAGGACTGATAACGGACACAACAACTGATGTGAATGGCAATTTCAGATTTACCGGGCTGGATCTGCCGGATACGGGAAAGATTATAATACGAGCCCGCAAGCAGCATAATGGCAGCAACTTAGCCATTTATGTTAAACAAGCCGACTACCCGCGCATAGCCAAAGACCATGTGGATGACGTTCCGCTGGCAGGCAATCTTACCCCCGAAATGATCAAAAATATCGCGGAGTACAGGGAACAGTTAAGGCAGGATTCGCTAAAGGCCAGAACACAAATTAAAGGAGTTACCATTTCGGCTAAAAAGGAACCCAAGCCGGATATATTCAACAACTACGGGACTGCGCTTGAAAGAAACCTTAACATGAGCCTGGCACGCAACTATCCTACAGTGGGCGAGGCGATCCGGGCCCTGATGCCCGGCTATAGGGGAGGCAGCTTCGTATTGGACGGGCTTCTTATAGTGGGGCAATTTCCAAATTACTCGTGGGACGAGATTCAGTCGGTCAGGGTTGTCGATCCTTCAGGCTACGATCCGATATTGCGCAGGCCAAACCCATTAGGCTATGTCGTTATCACCACCAGGCAATATGCCGGTACGGATACGACGGTGCTAAAGGAGGTAGTCGTCAAAGCTAAAAGATTATCCCCAAAACCTGATATGTCGCACTCGTCCAACCTGCACGGCGGAGGCAATGCCGACCAGGTAATTATGGGCGACAAGATGGGCGATTGCATCAACGTCTCCGATTGTCTTAACGGCCGGGTGATGGGTGTAAGTTTCGGTCCTGACGGAACGCCGTCAAACAATAGGAACGGAGCGCCG
>DASZVE010000058.1:0-66989 GCA_035547095.1 Mucilaginibacter sp. | reverse complement strand
TCTTTCGTATGGCGCGAGGTGAGACGGGAAATGACCATCAGCAGGGCGAAATAGGCCAGGATGATAAAAAGTATTAGCGAAGCGCTCATCAGGGTTATGTGCGTATTCGCTAAAGGTAGTAAAAGGCGCCGAATAGAACGAGGCGCGTTAGCGCTTCAAGCCGTTAGTATACACTGAGCGCTTTTATGCAGCTCAAGATCCTTTACAAACGCGTCAATTTGCGTTTTTTGCATACCAGGCATACAGATGATATGTGCCCATTCCTTGCCGGACGCCAGTTGCCATTTTTTGATCAGCTCCTCACCCGGCTTAGGGATGTTGACGGTAAGCGTAGCCGGGTTCCGCCACACCAGCGGTTCCGTTTGCTTTAAAACCGATTCGGCATAAGCTGCAACATCCAGGCAATCCATGGTACGTCGTTTCAGGCCTTCGATACCCAGTTTCGCAATCGTGTACCAAATGAACAGGGGCGTATGCCCGTTCCTGGAGCCGGATATCGTGGTATCCAGCGAGCCGATATAATCGACAGAACTGGCGATCCGGTCGCGGTGGCTTTTTTTGGCGATTACCATTCCGCAGGGTATCGGCGACCCGAAAAACTTATGCCCGCTGATGGCGATGCTGTCCGCACCGTCTTCAAAGTCAAAGGCCGGCCGCGGCTCAAGGAAAGCCGCGTAACTGCCCGAAAGCGCACCGTCGACATGGATATAGTGATGCTGAATAGCGAGGTGTTTAAAAATGGTTTTCATTTTCGCCACATCATCGCGCGCCTCGGTCATGGTAGTGCCGATATTGGCCAGTATGATCACCGGCACCTGGCGGTTGATGCTAATGGTTTTCTCCAGGTCGTCGTAATCGATCTCCCCGCTGGCCTGGGACCTGATGGCGATGTTCGGCATGTTCAACAAGTGCAGGTTTTTTTGAACGCTGTAGTGCGTCGCCTCGGAATAGTAAACTATCGCTTTGGGATATAGCTCCCTGGCCAGGTACAGGCCGTACAGGTTCCCTTCCGAACCTCCGTTGGTCACATAGCCCCACCAATTGTCTTCTTCGGCCCTGAAAAGGTGCGCGAAAAATTCGATCACCTCCTTTTCCAACTCGCGCGAGCCGACTGTATATGTTGAAGGAATAAACGGATCGCCGACGTTGTTTAACGGGTATTTCAGGAAAGGCAAAAGCTCGCCGTAATCAAAGTCTTTCGATACCGGGTAACCCATCGTCATGGGCGACGTTGAACTGATCTCGTCTAATAAATCTTTCAATACCTGGCTAGTGTCGCTTGTCATTGATCGCTCGTCGGTTACGCGGATATTTCAACCGGTTTATTGGGCAAAGTTATCTCACCGTTTATTGGGGAAGTATGCACCGGCTCAGAAATATAAGTGATTTTCGTCACGTGTTTTCACGCCCCGCACGTATCAATTAAACGACTGCCTGAACTCCAACGGAGAAAAATTGGTTTTGGTTTTAAACAGCTTGCTGAACGATTGCGGGTGCTCAAATCCAAGCTCATAGGCGATCTCGCTTACGGTGAGGGCCGTGGTCGAAAGCTTTTCCTTAGCTTTTTCAATCAGCTTTTGATGAATATGTTGCTGCGTGTTCAGGCCGGTTAGTACTCTTAATAACCCGCTAAGATAACCCGGGGATACATTCAGCTTTTCAGCTACGTAAGCTACGGACGGCAGGCCGTTCTTCGCTATTTCATCGCCGTTAAAATACGAATTAAGCAGTTTTTCCAGGCGGTCGAGCATTTGGTGGCAGGTGATCTTGCGGGTGATGAACTGGCGATGATAAAACCGTTCAGCATAGGTAAGCAATAATTCAAGTTGAGCGACCATTACCCCCTGGCTGAACCTGTCGATACTGGTATGGTATTCCTGCCGGATATTTTGGATAATGCCTGCAATGATTGCTTCTTCCTTTTCTGAAAGAAAAAGCGCTTCGTTTACTGCATAGTCAAAAAACTCATATTGTTTGATCTTTTTCGCCAGCGGCGTATTCCAAAGGAAATCGGGATGGACCAGTACCATCCAACCCGACTGTTTCAATTCCTGTCCGGGATCGATTTCGACGCCGAAAACCTGGCCGGGCGACATGAAGAACATAGTACCCTCGTCAAAATCATATTGTTGCTGGCCGTACCGCAATTTGGCGCTAAAATTTCTTTTCATCGCAATGGAATAAAACTCGAACACCATGTGTTTCGGTCCAACTTTGGGACCATGCTTAATATCTCCCACATCCACCACGCTGACGAGCGGGTGTTCGGGTTTGGGCAAGTCCCTGAGCTTGTGGAATTCGCTGATCGTCCTGATGCGTATTGGTGTATTGCCTGCCATAATGCAATTTAATTACTTTGATGATAAACGCGGGCAAATTCGGGTGCAAAATCTTTCATTTTTACTTTGCCCAGCGCCGGTTTGCGGCGAAGATAGTCCTGGTACAAAACTCCATTGCGCCGGGCTGCATTCATTTCAACCAGCCCTTTGGCGATAGTTGGGTTCATACCCGTGGTCAGCATACCGGCGAGCATCTGTTCATCGGAGATCAGGACCCATTTCAGGTACGGTTTGCCAATAGCCCGGCCTAAAATCGTTGCTACTTCGTTGCAAGTAAGTTCATCGCTGGCCACATAGCGTACTTTTCTCTCCCGAGACTGCTGTACCCCGATTTCTTCCGCTATCGCATCCGCAATATCGAAAGGCGAAACCCAGGGTTCTTTGTCATCTTCGCCGTAATTGCATGCGATAACGCCCTGGTTTTTTATAGCAGGTATGAAAGCAAACAAATTATAGTAAAATCCAACAGGACGCATAAAGGTGATGGCGATACCGGCTGGCAGAGCGTCCAGAATTTGCTCGATATTGTAATGAAATGCGAGAATACCGTTGCCTTTATCAGTATGCGCGCCGATACTGCTGAGGTGGACTACACGCTTTACTCCCGACTGTTCGATAGCCTGCGCATAATTACGGCCCAGCTTGTCGATCTCGGCCATCAGGTCGAAATCCGGGTCGAAAAAACGTCCCGGAGCCTCCATGCAGTAAACCACATCCGCGCCCGTAAAAGTTTCCGTAAGAAAAGCGACGTCCTCCATATTGCCGATAGCAGCCTTTGCACCAAGCGCTTCAATGGCGCTTTGCTTTTCCGGATCCCTGCTGATGACGGTTACGCCGTGTCCCTGCCCTACTAATTTTTCAGTAAGCGGCTTGCTGATATGACCCAGCGAACCTGTAACGATGATATTCATAGTTTCCTGTTTTTATTACGACAAAGATCGGGAGGAAGAACGGGACGGATTTAGCCGAATCCACGGTTATTGTAGCCGAAAAACATGCTATAAAAAACCTTTTTACAGATTTGCGATTTGCTAAATTTATTAGTAATTCGTATATTTGTAATGAAGGGAAGGACAAAGAAGATGGAACAATTGGCTTTATTTGCCGAAGCCGGCCAAAGCAAAGGACTACCTGCAGAATTACTGGATTATCGCCCGGGACTATTCAGCGCTGCCGAATCCGACGACCTGCTGGAAAAATTTGTTAAAACAACGCCCTGGAAACAACCCGTGCAGAAATTGTGGGATAAGGAATACCTGACGCCCCGACTGACTGCCTGGTTCGGCGACCTGGGAACCGACTATTCCGCGCCGGGAAACGTGGCTGATCCCATGCCCTGGACGCCGGAACTTTTAATGATCCGTGAAAAAGTGGAGCCGCTGGCGGGGATACGTTTTAACAGCGTACTGCTGAACTACTATCGCGACGGCAACGATTCGGTGGCCTGGCACAGCGACCGGGAGCGTGTTTTGGGCAAAAACCCCATTATAGCGTCAGTCAGCTTTGGGCAGGTACGCAGCTTTGATATCCGGAAAAAGACCGGCCATAAAGAACATTATTCGGTAAAACTGGAACATGGCTCCTTCCTGCTGATGAAAGCGGGACTGCAGGAAAATTGGGAGCATCGCATAGCAAAATCGACGCGCCCGATGAAGTCACGCATAAACCTGACCTTCCGGGTGGTGATCTGAAACATCAGCCTGCGGTTATTTATTCAATCCTTGCAGGTATTTTGCGATCTCTCCGTACTTGTTTCTCATCGCATCATCGACAGCTTCTCTTTGGAGGTGTTCGGCCCATTCCAATGGTGTACCGCCGTAAATGGTATCCTTGGCATTCGTATCACCACCTGCTTCGACCAGCAGCTTTACACAGTTAGCCGAACCCGACGAAACTGCCTGGTGCAGCGGTATGGCATGTGAATGAAAACCACTGCTTTTCTCCGGGAAACCGTTCGGATCGGCGCCGGCTTCCAACAGCCGGGCAACTATGCCGGGTTTTCCATAAAACGCGGCTACGGTAAGCGCGGTTAGCTTTTCGGCCGCATCGGCAAGCGGAAGGAGCTGTTCAACGTCGTGCATTTGCTCCAGCCCGGCCGCAACTGCGAGGGACAATGTTCCGCCACGGTTTATCAAATATTTAGCAGCCCCGGTATTACCATTCGCCAACACGCTTTCTCCGCCTCCTGGCTTCGCCCCTGCGTCGATCAGCGCACCCATCATTTCCAACTGGCGGCCGCTTTCGCGCGATGTCCTGCCGGTCGCCACCAGGCCGAGCGCATAATCCAACTGCATTTGTGCGGTTTCCAGCGCGCGCCGTTTTACGGCTTCAGCCAGCATCGTCGTAACCTCAACTATGTTTCCAGGCAGTTGCCCGTTACGGATCGGGTTATCGGCCACGAACCATAGCAAATAAGGGTTATCGAAGTAATCGCCCGTCGGGCTGTCCAGGCGCTCTGTAATAAGCGAAGAATGTTGCGTGATGAGGTCTTTTAGCAAAGCCAGGTCGCCCGTATGAATGGCTTCCACCGCTTGCCTGAATAAAGGGTCTTTAATGTCTGAATTATTCATTATTTCGGAATGTCACTCAAAAATAATAAAAGTTAATGGGGAGCATTATTCGAAACGACCGGCACACGGCGTCGTTTTCCTGATGAAAGCCGGGTTACAGGAACGTTGGGAATATCGCATAGCTAAATCTACCCGACCGATAAAACCGGCGTGAACCTGACTTTCCGGTTAGTGATCTGAACTCATCACACTTTTACATCCAGTAATCCTTTGGCCAGCTTTTTCCATTGCGGACCGGCCAGGCAAATGCGCGCTGTTAAAGCGACCAGCGTATTCCTGACCTTATCGTGTAAGTCGACCTGCTCGTTGTTGGGCGTTTCATTTCTGCCGTAAACGGCGACGCTGACCGTTCTATCAACCCGTTTCACGATAAAGGTGCTTGTAGACGAATCCTTGTAAAAGTGCGCGATTTCAGTATCCGTCTTCTTTGGATTTGGCACGGGGCGCGCAGTAAGCGAAACATATTCTTCTGCATCTTGCGCATCTCCCCCGACATCGATGCGTTCTATCATCACCCATTCAAGGCCGTCGCCCGCATCCGAGCCTGGCACCGGCAGATCGATATTGAATAGAAAACCTTCTTTTGCGAAACCAATCACCTCATCTCCTGCGTTGTCGGTCATACAAAAACGGGATGAACCGGGCCCGGCATAATTGTGCCATTCACTTACAGTCAGAAGACGGGCAGCGGTCTTTTTGAACGCCTCATGCGCTTCCGCTTGCGTACCGAACACGCGTTCTTCACTAAAATCTGTAGCGCGCCCAACTTCCTGTTTGGGTATAGTTTCTTCTGCGTCCTTCATACTCCACTAACCGACAGGATAAGCACTTGTTTGGTGATTTTTCCGATAGTTGCTGGCCCTTGCATAACGCGCCCAAACAATTTACTTTTAGCCACGCATGCCCAACCAACCTAAACAAAACATAAGACGAATCCTGGTCGCCAGTCTCATCGGTACTACAATCGAGTATTTCGACTTTTATATTTATGCAACCGCCGCTGTGCTGGTCTTTCCAAAACTGTTTTTCCCGACGTCGGCCCCGGCTACTGCCCGCCTGGAATCGCTGGCCACATTTGCGCTGGCATTTTTCGCGCGGCCGCTCGGTGCGGCAATTTTCGGTCACTTCGGCGATCGGAAAGGCCGGAAGGCGACGCTGGTAGCCGCATTAATGACCATGGGGCCATCCACTGTGGCTATCGGCCTGCTGCCTGGTTATAGTTCGATAGGCATCGCAGCCCCTATCCTGTTAGCCTTGTTCCGTTTTGGACAGGGTTTGGGCCTGGGCGGCGAATGGGGCGGCGCCGTTTTGCTGGCGACCGAAAACGCACCCCCGGGCAAAAAGGCCTGGTACGGCATGTTTCCGCAGTTAGGGGCGCCTGTCGGCTTTTTATTTTCAAGCGGTACGTTCTTTATTCTTGGCAAGATGCTTTCCGACGATCAATTTCTAAGCTTCGGCTGGCGAATTCCCTTTGTCGCCAGCGCTTTGCTGGTTTTTGTAGGGCTGTATGTCAGGCTGAAGATCGCCGAGACGCCCGACTTTATGAAGGTGATCGAGAAAAATGCCCGGGTAAAGCTGCCCGTTGCCGATGTTTTCACGCGGCATACCCGGGCTATCCTGCTCGGCACTTTTGCCACGGTGACCACATTCCTGCTGTTCTACCTCATGACCGTCTTCACCCTCGGCTGGGGCACCGCAGTTCTGCATTATTCCAAAGGAGGTTTCCTTGGAGCACAGATGCTTTCCATGATTTCATTTGGAGTGGGTATCCCATTGTCCGCAACTTTGGCCGACCGTTACGGTCGCGCCCGAATGCTCATCGCGGCATCTATTTGTATTTTTCTATTCGGCCTGTTTTTCTCACCCTTATTCAGCACCGGTAGCTGGACCATTACCACGTTATTCCTGGTGCTTGGCATGTTCCTGATGGGATTGACTTACGGACCGCTTGGCACCGCGCTTGCAGGCATCTTCCCTCCTGCTGTTCGTTATACCGGCTCATCGCTATCGTTTACATTGGCCGGAATACTGGGCGCATCCCTCACTCCTGCATTCGCGACGTGGCTCGCCACGAATTACGGGCTGAGCTATGTAGGATATTATCTCTCGTTCGCATCGGCCATTACCCTTGCGGCGCTTATAGCCGTTCGGAAGACTATGCAGGATTAGCCCCCGTTCAAAAGTTTTTTACTGATGACTAAAGACTTCGGACTTTAACCTATCTTTATTCTTCGTGGGAAACCTATCCAACACAGGCCGCATTCTTTACGGTATCGCCATAGCCGAAATGGGGATACAGACCATTTATTATCGCGATTTCCCCTATTTCTTTTTACCGCCTGATCATACTTCGATACCCGGTATAGCCATATTCGCTTGTGTTTTCGGCGCCCTGTTTGTCGTGGAGGGCGTATCCGTGGTTCTTGGGAAGAAAACACGGGTCGTTTCGCTCTGGTTCGGAGTTCTGTTGCTGTTGATATTTTGCCTTTACCATGTTCCTTATGAAGTGATAGCAAGCCCGAAATACAAGCATTTCGGCGATTGGGAAAATGCCTTCAAAGAGTTGGCATTAGCCGGGGGAGCATTGGTCATTGCAGGTTGTTTCCCCGCAAAGGATGAAAGCGAACTTACCGGGCGTTCAGCGAAACTGATGCTATGGGGCAGTGTTATTTTTGCCTTAACTATTATCAGTTTTAGCTGCGACCATTTTCTTTACGCAAAACAAGCCGCGGATTACGTGCCTGCATGGGCGCCGGCCCACCTGTTCTGGATGTATTTCTGCGGCGCGGCGTTACTGGCTTCGGGCATTGCTATTATTTCCAATATCCAAGCCCGGTTAGCAGCGATACTTTTAGGCGCCATGATCCTTACCTGGTTTATTTCTCTGCATATGCCCAGGGTATTCGCAGCCACCTCAGCCGATATCGGCGACGAAATTACCAGCGCATGTTTGGCGCTTGCCTACTGCGGGATAGCCTGGGTAATTGCCGGGACTGCAAAGGCCGGCAGTAAAATCCTCAAACCCTGACGGCCTGCCTGGCTACAAGCTGCCATTTCTGTTCTTCGTTTTTGATCCAGACCAACAGGATGCTTATTTTAACACTGCCCGGCCCCTTTCCTTTATCGTTCGTTGCGGCGGAAAGTATATGACGGACTATGGCTGTATTTCCTATGATCCGAACGGTTTGGTTGGAAATTTCAATGCTTAGAAAGACAGAGTCGCCATTGGTGAATGACGAAATAAACTCCTGTTTATTTTGCATTTGCCCGCCCGAATGTCCATAGCTCAGTTCGTCGGATGCCAATTGATCAAGCGCGACGCCGTCGCCCGAGATCATAGCTTTTCGTAATTGTTCTACAACATCGGTGACTTCTTGTATGGCAATTGAATTGGTTGATGTGCTCATTAGATAGATGATTGTAATCGAAATAAAAATCTGGGCTAAAGATGCAAACTTTTACCGACTGGCGTAATATTTCCGGCAATCGCTTGCACCACCGAGGACAAACAGGATCAGCATCTTTGTCCTGCTGTGAACCCGGCGATATGGACTATAAGGCGTGACCGCGATTACAATTCCCTTATTTTAATGTTTCTGAACGATATACCCGTAGCCCAATCCTGTAATACCAGGTGTCCGCTAATGTGCTTGCCGTATTCAGGAAAGCCTTTAAAATGCGAATTGGCTACTTTTTGCGCCCAGGCTTTGGAATTAAAGTCCTGAACGGTGGTCAATACACCATTGAGATAAAACTGCACTTTGCCGTCCCTTTGCTTGATCTCAGAATGGTTCCAGGCACCGGCGGGTTTGGTCTTTGCCGGATTTTTTTGTGCATTCATTCCGAATATACAGCCCGACCGTTCGTCGGGTTTGGCAAAATCAGGGTTGGCGTTATCGAGCAACTGGTATTCCGGCCCGGAAGCCCAACCTCTTGGGATATCTTGTCTTTCCAGAACATTGATAAAAACGCCGCTATTCCCGCCTTTGGGCAGCTTCCAATCAAACTTCAGATCGAAGTTTTTATATTCTTTATCGGTTACCAGGTCGCCGGGTCCGGAGTTATCCTGCGGATCGCAGAATAATTCTCCGTTTTTTGCCTTCCATACGGTAAATGGCGCCTGGCTGTTGTACAAATGCCAGCCGCTTGTCGACGTTCCGTCAAATAAAAGCTTCCAGCCGCCGGCCTTTTCTTTGGCTGTAAGCTTATTATTTTGATCGCCTGTAAAGCTATAGCAATTAAAAACGGCCGCTGATATAATCAGGCCAAATAAACACTTAGTGATATTCCTTTTCATGATTTTTCAGGTTTGCTGACATTATTAATATTACCTAACCGTAATGATTACACGCTGATATCGTGTAAGCGCCGGCGTACCGTTGTCGGTTGCTTCCAGTATGATGTGTATTGTTTGGCCCGAAACCGCATCCTTCGGAATTTCCACCTCGGTTTGCACGAAATCGGGGTTGAGGATGGCGACTGTTTTAGGATAAGTTCCAACCCTGAATTGCCACCATTTGACCGTAACCGCGTTGCCATCGGGATCGGAAACAGCTCCGTTAATGTGTATCTTTTCCCCGGCTGAAGCCATCACATTTAAAGGTCCTTCAATTTTTACCACGGGCTCGTGATTGGCACCGGCAAACTTTGGTGTCACCGACCATTTGAGCCGCGCGGCAAAATCATTTTGCGCCGCCGGGAAGAAATTGGGGTAGACTATTTTAACAGCCTGCGTATTCACGGCGCTCAGCGACGCAGCCATAGCTTTTTGCGAGGTATCGCTGGTTTGGAAGAAGATATTTTTCGTGTTTCGCTCTACTATTTCCCGGCCTCCCCAGCCGCCGTACGAACCATCCTCAAAAGCGCGCAGCCCGTTGGCCAGCATATTTATAAAAGTCGGATCGTCGCCTTCTCCTATCCACGAGCCTTTTTCCTGCACAGGCATCCAGGCAACATATCCCATTTTTCTAAGCTCGTCGGTCGTATGGCCTGCCACGCCAAAAAAGTCCATAATGTCGCCTTTGACCATCTGTTTGCCATCGCCCCAAACGCGGTATAGCGCACCCAGCGGCCCACGGTTGGACACATTGGCTTTCGTCCAGGTCGCGGTCATATAGATCGAATCTTCTTTTTTGGCCCTTAACTGCGCGGCGTAGCCCCAGTTCGGCCCATCCCTGAACTGTCGGTATTCAATATCAGGCCAGTTAGGTTTGATATAATTTGCATACGTGTCG
Source organism: Mucilaginibacter sp. (assembly GCA_035547095.1). Lineage (GTDB taxonomy): Bacteria > Bacteroidota > Bacteroidia > Sphingobacteriales > Sphingobacteriaceae > Mucilaginibacter. The sequence continues at coordinate 56,846 of DASZVE010000058.1, read as the reverse complement.
TCCTGGTCGCCTGAAGGAAGCAAAACCACTTTTCGCGATATCTTCTTTTTGATCTGCCCCCACTCCATGGTGTTTTCATATTGCTCCTGTATGGATTTGAGCGCGCGGGCAATGGTGCTTTGTCCCCCCTGGGCTGTAATGTACAGCTTCCCGGGTTTATTGTCGAGCATCAGGGATTTGATCAGTTCGGAGCCGGGCGAATCCTTTGAAATATCCCCATCGAATTCTATGTTACCATACCGGATCTTCGATCTGAGCTCATCCGGGCTGGGATAATTCGGATCGTGTACTTTCAAGTCGGGATATACTTTAGCATAAGCATCGACCGCATTATGGATGAAGCGCTCGTCTTTGGCCCAGCGCCATGACTCGCATGGGCATAAGTGCAATCCAAAGCGCGTATATTCCCTGCCCGGCACATACCATTTCGTCCCCTTTCCGTCGCCCTTCCAATGGAATGCGCTGCTGGCGTATATCAACCCTTCAACCTGGTAGTCGCTGCTATAAAGCAGGAAACGGATAAGCGTATTATTATCATCCAGCTCAGGGTCGGCGGTCACTACGATGCGCGGCCGCGGCTGCTGGTTCGGGCCTTGTGCCTGTACCCCGGTCTTTGCGAAGAGCACCGCTGAGAATAAAAGAGCGCATACAGGTAATCGTTTTGCATTGAACATCATTGAAATATCATTTTAGGTAAGCGAAGCGGATTTAAAAATAAACATTCCAACTGAAAAAGCTAATGCTTCCGTTCAATGCCATTTTGATTTCTCAATGGCTTAAAATGCGGCACAGCATATGCCCGAAAGTGTTGTATATTAGGTTATTCTTTACCGCGTCATGATCAAAAGGCTTCTAATAAACGTATTGCTGGTCTTGTGCCTGTTGCCGGCAGCAGCGCAAACTATTAATAAACCCAAGTTAGACAGCCTGATGGATGCCATTGCCGCTCACCAGCAAGCCATGGGCAGCCTGGCTATAGCGCAAAACGGGACATTGATCTATCAAAAGGCAATCGGGCAGGCTGCGTTACAGAACGGGCAGCCGATCCCGGCCAATACCGGCACCAAATACCGCATCGGTTCGGTAACCAAAATGTTTACAGCGGCAATGATCTTCCAGCTTATCGGGGAAAACAAACTCAGCCTGGCTACGCGCTTATCCGCGTATTTCCCACAGGTGCCAAACGCGTCGAAGATTACCATCGGCATGATGCTGGCACACCGCAGCGGGATACACAATTTCACCAGCGACCCCTTATATCAAACGTACTGGACCAAACCGCAAACCCAGACCGGGATGCTGGCTATCATAGAGGCGCAAAAGAGCGACTTCGAGCCTGACACTAAAGCAGAATACAGCAACACCAATTTCGTGCTGCTGGGATATATCGTAGAGAAATTGCGCGGGATGACCTATGCAGATGCTTTAAAACGATATGTCACGTCAAAAGTAGGGCTCACGGATACCTATTATGGGGGAAAGATAAGCCCCGCAAACAATGAAGCCGAATCCTTTTCCTATAAAAGGGGCTGGACACTGAAACCTGAAACCGATATGAGCATCCCCGGAGGCGCGGGCGCGATAGTCTCCACACCAGCCGACCTGGCAAAATTCCTGGATGCGTTGTTTGCGGGCAAACTGATCAGCGCGCAAAGCCTGGGATCGATGAAAACCATTCGCGATGGCTACGGGATGGCGATGTTTCCCATGCCGTTTTACGAGCGTACCGGCTATGGCCATACCGGCGGCATTGACTGTTTTACTTCAGTTGTCAGTTACTTCCCCGACGAAAAGTTAGCTGTGGCCTGGTGCTCGAACGGTTCCGTGTATTCAACCAACAATATACTCATTGGCGGGCTAAGCATTTATTTTAATAAGCCGTACATGATACCTACTTTTCAAACGATTAAATTGAGCCCTGCCGAACTCGACCGGTATGTGGGCACTTATTCAAGTACGCAGTTGGCTTTGAAGATCACGTTCACACGGCAAGACACGACGCTTATGGCACAAGCCACGGGCCAGCCGGCTTTTGCGCTTACGGCAACTGCACCGGATACTTTTGAATTCAGGCCTGCCGGCATTGTAATAACGTTCGATCCGGCAAATATATCTTTTGTGTTAAGGCAAGGCGGCCAAAGTTTTAACTTCACGCGGGATAAGTAAGTCACCGTCCCCTGATTTGCCAGGGTATTTACTTTGAAGAGATACTGTAACTAAACCTGAATCCCTGGATGACTTTTGAGAATCGGCCGAATGCAAAACCATAATCTAAGCGGAGCATGGACCGTTTTAACCCGATATAGATTTCTTTATAATCGGGCAGCGTGCCCTGGCTAAGATACGAACCACCTATAATTTCCTGCAAACCGAGATTGTGTACCAGCGGCGCGTGGCTCAGAAAATAACCGGTGAAATTATGTTCTGCATGGCCTTCAAAATAAGCCTTGTTGGTGCTGTATGTGTAGTAATTCAGAAAGTGAAAGCTCCCTGCATAAGTATCGAAGAAAAAGCTTTGCCCGCCATGGAAGTGATTGTAATCGGGGTAATATAACTCCCGGTTGTTTAAAAACCTCCCGGCAGAAAAATAAAACGCAGTATAGCCCACTATCCCTTCGTTCAGTCTATCCTGGAAAACATCCATGGAAACGAAATTATAGTTTACCGAGGATCCTGCCGCGGGTATCCCCGCGCGATAGTTTACCCTTATTACCGGGTACAGGGCGGGCAAAATAAACCGGCCGTCGGGCGTTATACTATATTCCTGGTTAAATGTGAATGTTGCCGATCCGCGCAATGTCAGGGCCCGGTATGCCGGGAAAAGCGGCTTATCAGAATTTGGGTCAAGCGGGTTGTTTGATGTAAGCAAAATACTGTCCTTATTGAACGTGTGCCGGGTGGTATTAAATAGCGGCGCCCGCTCGGCATATTCAACCTGCCCGGTCAATAATATGCCTCCCACCACCTCTCCGCCTGTTCCCGCCGTAAAAAACCGCGACTGATAGAGTTTGATATAGTTGCTCCCCAGGTACAATGTCGCCAGGGAGTTTAAAAAAGGGCTTATCGTTCCCGTACTGTTCAGGTCGAGGAAATCCGTTCCCGCCCGCGCAAACACGTAAGCGTGGCGAAACGAATTGTACACGTAATTGACCAGCAGGTTGGCATTTAATACCTTATCCGAAAATCCGTAACGAATATCCGGCGTAATGGCAAAACTTTGCAGTCTGTCGTATACCCTGGTGTATCTAACATTAAGGTCAATGCCCCAGCCCTCGACAGTATTATAAAAAATAGTATTGTAAAGGGGCTGTATAGCAAAAGATGAATTGTTATCATAATTATGGTGCGCGTAGCCCCAAAAAAGGTACGGCAGCAAAAGAAACCGGTTGCTTTTGTCCCGGCGCGACAAGGCTCTTCTTATTTTGCTTTTTGGCGGCGTTTTGACCGAAAGATAGAAATTTCGCTCCCCCGGCGTGAGATATTGCGGCCGGTTCTGTTGCCAGAAATTCTCATCTTTCTTATAGTCACTCACAGAGCTGCGATAACGGTTACGGTAGATAATTCCTGTAAATGAATGGGCGCGTATATCCTGGTAAATCTGCAGAAACACCCCTGAATATTTATAACCCGCAAAAGCGCCGTAATATTTAAGCTGGCAAGCCTGGAGTAGCCAAACCTGGTTATTAAATTGTGCAAATTGCTGGCTTATGCTTACCGAATCAACGAAATCCATATTCGCTGTCCGTGACAAATGAAGCTCCACTCCATATAGTTGCCATTCCTTATCGATCACATAAACGGTACCGCTAAACAGGTGTTTATCCGGGCTATTCGGTTCAACAATTATTTCGTCGATCAGCGTTTGCCCGTCAGTAAACTGTCCCATAAATTGGTAATGATAGTAGTTTGGCGCATTAGTGGCCAATGGAGAAATGAAAGCTGATTCACTCAGGCCAACCAGATGGACCGAGTTTTGATAAAAATCGATGTTCAAATCCGGTATATTGTTGAAATTAAAGACCTTCTTGCTGCTTTGTTTTATTATTGCTGCTGTTACTTCCTGGCTGATGCGGCCCTTTGGGCGCATTTGGAAGTCAGCAAGGGTTTCCGAAAGGTTGACTATGCCTTTATTACGAGCATCCATATCCATGGCTTCGGCCAGTATAGTTCTCAGAAAATTATCAGGCGCCTCTTCTATGTTTTGCGATTGTTTGGTATAGAGCTTTCCTGAATAAATGGGATAAGGCCCCGGCGCGTTGTGCCTGGCAATTGTCAGCCGGATGATGGAGTCGGCGCTTGTGCCCGATCGATCCGGCGTATAAATTTGCGATAACTGCACATCAAGCTGAACTTGCGGGCCATCGGCGTGCATCGTCTTTGATAATGGCCTGTAGCCTGGCGAACGAAAGTCTATCGTATAATTCCCGGATCGTAAATTCAACCGGTAAAACCCGGAATCATTCGTCACAGCTCCCATATATAAGTGGCCTGCCCAGGCGGAGACGAAAGGCAGCGGCTTTCCCTGTCCATCGGTAACCCTCCCACGGATTTCGACGGCCTGGCCATAAACCTTAAAAAAAAGAATAAGAAATAAAGCTGTAATCCAAAAAAGCCGCATTAGGGTCACTATAATGGACAAGGCTTGGTTATTCCCAACTATCTGAGGATTAAAAACTTACTCTCACCCATACAAATGTCACCTTCTGCTTTTTTTTACGCATGATTTCGCTCAATATCTTTATTGATCCTGGTCAAAATTACCCGTCAGATCATAGGAAAACGACAACGGTTCTTATTCAAGATTCGCCAAAATATGCCTAAGGTGAAATTGAACGAAACCATCCATAGAGTCAGGTCGTTTGTCGTTATTAGTAAAGTTCAGCGGCTTGATAAGGTAGCCCGAAACACCCAGCTTTTCGGTTACCGTTCTATCGTGTTCTTCCGCCGAGGTTGTCATGACGATGACTTTGAGATGTTTCAGCACCGGATCTTCTCTTAGGATTGACAAAAACTGGAAGCCATTCATTTTCGGCATGTTGATGTCCAATAATATAACATCCGGCAGCGGATTCATTGGCTGATGATGGTTGTTCCCCCTGAGTTTTTCCAGCGCCTCGACGCCATTGTATGCCGTGATTAATTCGTGGTCTATGCCGATCTTTTTCAAAGCGCGCTGTACACTTATAACGTCAAGTTCGTCATCTTCTACCAGTAAAATAACCTTTTTCATTTTTCGCTTTTGGGCCACGTAAACACAAATTTTGCGCCGGTGTTCGCTGAAGAAACGACACTTATGGCGCCTTCATTTTTTTCAACGATCTTTTTAACGATCGCAAGACCTATGCCGGTGCTTTCCTCGTCGTGCTTTTCACGTAACGTCTGGAACATTTCAAAAATTTTCTCGTGGTATTCCTTTTCGATGCCAATACCATTGTCTGAAACGGCAAATTCGTAAAAATTTATATGCTCTGCGCAACTTACTTCAATATGCGCGTTGGAAGCTGAAGTGTATTTCACCGCATTGCTCAGTAAATTTCCAAATACCTGCGCAAGCAATATTTTCTCTGTATGCAGCACCGGCAAATTTTTCACCGTCAATTTGTATTCATTTGGCACGATCAGTTCAGCAAGCTCTGTTATCAGAACAGCTACGTCCACTTCTTCCTTCGGATATTTTCCCCGCCCTATGCGCGCATATTCCAGCAGCCCATCCACCAGGTCGGCCATGCGCTTAAGCCGCTCCGGGATAATATCGAGGTACTTTTTCATGCTCGGCGACAATTCGTCCGTTAAGTCTTCCTGTATCCATTGTACGACATTGGATATACCCCTTATCGGCGCTTTCAGGTCGTGAGAAACCACATAGGCAAATTGGTTCAGTTCGTCATTCTTGCTTTCAAGTTCCTGGATGTTACGACTAAGCTTTTGTGACATTAAATTCAACGATTGCGACAGGCTCGTCAGTTCGTCCCTTTTGTCATCGTTCACCGTGGTAAAGTCGCCTCCAGATATATTTTCGGCTAATTTTACCATGGAATCGATACGTATGGAAATTCTTCTGACCAGGTAAAATGCCAGGCCCGCCCCAACTATAATGAGCAGGAAACTAAAAAAAATCGAATAGTTGTCCGTTTCCTTAATTGAGGCGGCCAGCGCCTGGCGCCTTTTTTCGCGGATATTATATTCGTGCTGATCAAACAGGCTGAAAATAGCCGTAATCCTCGCGTTATAATTTTTGACGTTGTTTATTTTGAATTGCCCCCGGAATAATTCTTCATATTGCCTGTTTAAAGCGGGGTTTGCTATCGCGTTCCGTTTTTCACTAATTATTTTATCGGCGTAAATAAGCCACTCGTTATGAATAGTATTTATAGAATCAAGTTGGCTAAGCTGCGAGGGCGAAGAACCGATCAGTGCTCTTTCTTGTTTCATCAGCGACGGGATAGTTGTCGACCCATTGTCGTACCGAACGAGAAATTTTTGGTCGCCTGTCAGCATAAATCCCCGCAAAGCGTTCTGCATATCTATAATACTCCGGTTCAAAACACTGGATGTACGGATAACCGCCTCGGAATTGGTCAGGAAGTCCGTATTCGTATTCACCTTCCGCGTGAGAGAATAATTGACGTACGAATCGACCAGGTCGATCGAGATCGCAATAAAAAATCCGAGCGATATTTGGGTCGCCAGTTTCATAACGTATACAAATAGTGACCTTTTATATCACCGGATGAGAGCAGGGGCCATTTCTGCGGCCGGGACATCAAAATTACTGGCATTTAAATCTCACCAAGGTAACAGGTTGCACAGCGAGCAATAGCTGCTTGTTATCAGTCAAACAAAAAAAAAGTTTAATTGTTTGCTCCCGCCTGCGGCTTTTTTGAGTTCAAGCGCTTTTTCAGATCGCTGCAAATAGCAACTGCTACAAAAAGCCGATCCGTCTGTATAAACAAACAGGAATTGGTCTTAGCCGGTACAAACAAAAAAGTCTTGAGGTTTTCAACTCAAGACTTTTGATTTTTTTAACGGACGAAAATAGACAAGTCAGTCCGATAAATTATAGTTCTTTTACAATCGCAAGTGCTTTTTCTACGTGCTCTGTCGGCGATATATGATCGGTCTGTGATGAAAAGACCGCTATAATTTTACCGTCTTTACCAATGACGAAAGTAGTGCGGGGGATGAAGCCGTGCGTAAGTTCAATGCCGCGTACGTCTTTGGCCCCAAGATGCGGAGGTGACATGTTCAGGCCGTATGTTTCTGCAATCTTACCTCCGGGGTCCGATGCGACGGGGAATTTGCCTGCGCAATAACTCGGATCGGAAGAAAATGCATTCAGCCGCTGAATATCGTCGGCGGATACCCCGATAATGGTGGCCCCCGCCGCTGTAAACTTATCCTTCATTTCAGCGAAACTGTGTGCTTCGGCATCACAGCCGCCGGTATAGGCGGAAGGATAAAAATAAACTACAACAGGCCCTTTGGCAAGGGCTTGTTGTAATGAAAAATTAAATGCGCTGCCGGCCAGGCTGGCCTGGGCGGTGAATACAGGCGCTGCATCTCCCTTTGACAACATCTTAGATTGGGCAAAGCCCGACTGGGTAACTAAGCATGAAGAACTGAAAATTAAAAGCGCTGAGCAACAGTATTTCCTGAACATGGCTAATGGTTTGATTGGTTTAATGAAGTTATTACTATCAAAGCTACGATTGTATAGGCAGTATCGGTTGCTATGTCATCAAAATTTTACCCGGGCTGCTTGCGGAACAACTGCTTGACGACAACCTCGTGCCGGATTCAGCCGTTTTTTATCAAAATCAGAACCAGAACTCTATTTGGTTGATCCGGCTGTTGCGACCGGGTTAAAGTAACAATAGCCCGCAAGCTGCGAATTAGATCCCTGGGCTTCGTACAAAAATCTTTACAGGATTATTTACCACCAGCCTGAACCATAACCTTCACGGTTTTGAAGATTATCCCCAGGTCCACGTCTAAAGCAATGTTCCTGGCATAAAGCAAATCGTATTTTAAACGTTCGCACATTTGCTCAACGTTTTGTGCATACCCATAATGCACCTGCCCCAACGACGTAATTCCAGGTTTGTGATTAAGCATGTCTTTATATTCCGGAACAAAGGCCGAAATCTGATCGATATAATGTTTTCTTTCCGGCCGGTAGCCAACCACCGACATATCGCCCTTTAAAACATTCCAAAACTGGGGAAGTTCATCCAGCCGTGTCTTTCGCATTATTCCGCCCCATCTTGTAATACGGGGGTCATTATCTTTAGAAAGCTGGGGGCCGAATTTCTCGGCATCTGTATACATGCTTCTGAATTTGTAGATATAGAACGGCTTTTCGTCTTTGCCTATCCTCTCCTGCTTATAGAACGCTCCGCCGGGGGTACTGATTTTTGTGATAAGGTAGACCAGGCAAAACGCGGGAGCTCCTAATATCATAATACTCAAAGAGAACACAATATCGAATACCCGCTTAAGCACTTTAATTTTCGGGCTTACCGCACTGTCGTTATTTAAGTGAAGGATTGGTAAAGAATTATAGTTATTCCTCTTTGCGCTTTTCCGGGTTATATTATCGAATACAACATGAAGGTTAATATTGGATGCCTTGCAAAAAAGAATGATCTCGTCCAGCGCTTGAATACTCATTTCTTTGAAGCACACAAATATCTCGTCGGGCTTGTTTTCGCTTGTGTTTATGATCTCATGAAAGCAAGTTTGCTCGCTGCCGTCGATAAATTGGTAGTCTTTATAACCCAATTCAGGATAATCATCAAAAAACCGCAATAAGCCTTCCGCTATTTTGCTGCTTCCCCATACGACGACCCGTTTTTCCAGGTAAGCGCGGGTTTTAGAATTTCGCACGAAATAAGCCATCAATATTCTATGTAGTATTACCGCTAAAGAGAAAAAGCAGAATGTGATCACAACAAATCCCCTGGAAACATTGAGGATCTTGAAAAGGTATATGACGCCGAAAAGAACAAGCGCCTGGTAGATAAATGTTGTAACCAGTTTATCGACTACCTCATTGACATTCAGGGGCTGAAAAACCTTATAATTGTTATTTAGCGACGCGACAAATATCCACGATATGTTGGCAACCAAAATGAAAAGCTTTGACGAATCATTTGGCTGCTCGGTTCCGAAAATAAAATAGTGCGCTATCAAAAGCGCGGTATTCAACAGAACCAGATCAAAAAGAAAACAAAATTTCTTTAACCGATTGAAGTACAAAATGGACATACTCTTAGATAGATAAATTTAAAACTAAACGAAAATGTTTTAACTTTTAGAATAAAAAATTTTACCCATGGTGAACTTTAATATTTTAACAACAGCCGGAATATTTGGCCATAGCCCTAAAAACAAGGCATGATCATCACGAACCAATTCGTTTTGACGATCCCTGGCACCGCCTCTTACAAGGAAAAATAAATGGTTGCTTTGTTTGTGAAATGCATTCTGATAAGGCATATAATTTATTTTGACAAGGCGCTTTTATACGATATTAGTTAATTTATAATCCGGCCGTCGCTATCCAACATCCGGGCATTTTCATAATTGCTTCAAATTAAACATACCCATTCTTTTCAATGTATTACTGCCTGTAACGGACAGTCCCCAAACGCCATTTTCGCAATAACGAGGAAGGGGCATACATGAAGATGAATTGTTGATTTTGCTGAATCGCTGACCTGCGGCCGGCGTGGTGATAAGGTATTCATATAATAAGTAAGGCTTTGTTTTTATTAATTTTATTCGGTTACCAATACTATATCAATCATCCGATGGCGCAAGATTACTAATTTTTTAGGTGGTTTGCAAATTATGACAGACAAATTCTGGCCGCCACCAGGGTTTTGCATTCAACGCCTGAATATTAACTATCTAAACCGGGCCAAAAACCTCTAATTTCTGTGATAATCTGAACCATCTTGTCACGCTGTAATTCAACTATTTCTCGGTGACTTTACGAAAAATATCAATGAATTTTTCTGTGATATGAATAATGTTAAAATTCCGGGCCGCATATGCTCTGCCATTTTCACCCATTGATTTTCTCAATTCTTCATCGCTAACCAATATATTAATTTTATCGACAAGGCTGTTAACGTCATTAGGCGCGGCACAAAAGCCTGCGTTGCTGCCACTAACAATTTTGGCGCTTAAATTTGTTTCCGTCACTGATAGCACGATGGGTTTCTTGGCACACAAGTAAGTGAGCACTTTTGATGGAACGGAAAAAAGCGCCGCGTCTTCTTCCAAAATTGAAAGCAGTATATCGGCGCTTCCCAATACCATTGACAGGTCCTTATAGTCCTGATATGGCAGTACCATTAAATTAGTTAGGCGCATATCATGTATTTGCCGTTGAAGTATTTCAGCACCGATACCTTCTGAAATTACAAGGAACAGAATTCTTTCATCCTTAACGATTTTTTTTGCAGCCTCGGCAATAAGCATAGGATTATGCTTTAAGCCCAGAGTACCAGAGTATAAAATCACAAACTTAGAACCCAAACCCAATCGGCGCGACCAGTTGTTTGATTTCGGCAGCAATATTATCTCGTCAATAGGTCCCCAATTATGAATGACAGAAATTTTTTCCCCAGATATTCCCCATGATAATAAAATATCATCGAAGTCATCAGATATAGTAATTATATGGTCGCTTTGCTTCAGTAACTTTCTTTCGATATTTTTGAAAAAATTGCCCAATAATTTACCGGCTACCAGCATCTTTTTTTGAAATACACTTTTAATGGCTATGCTATGTATATCCTGGCACCAATAAATAAATTTGATATTTGATTTTCTGCACTTATGCAATAAAACACGCTGAGCAAACAGAGGAGTATTCGCAGAGAGGAAAATATCGGGTTTAAACGAATCAATAATGTATTTAACTTTCCCGGCATATTCATGCTCTCCTTTAAGGCGTCCCAAAGCCGAATATTTTTTAAATTCAGACTTGAGGATAATTGGGACAATTTCAAGGTTAGGCCCGGTCGCCTCCATATTGCCATGAGGCGTTTTAATGTTCTTTATATATACATGCAATATATAATGTCCCTCGCTCGCCAATTGCCTGCTTAGCTGAACAGGGAACGGATATCCCCCAAAGTCATTTATTAATATTCGCATTATGATGGTTTCTGATTATAGTTTTAAAGAACAAGAGAATACCTTAACGTTTTAAAAAAAACAGCCCCCAGGCTAAGGTTAGCCTGTTGCCCATTCTTTTAAAAAATGAATATCCGCTTTGGCCCAGGGTAGGTGAAGCATTGCTATCGTGTCGTACATATCTCATCAATTTATCATCGCAAAAGACAACGCGGCCTTTTAATTCAGCTACTAACCCGATCCACCAATCGTGCATATGGATGCCGGGGGGAAATGGCCGTGCATAATCAGCGATTCTTCTACTGAATGACATACAGCAACCTAAAAACGAATTTTTAAATAGATTCTTGAACAGTCCGGCCCTGGAACCGCGCGCCTTGAAAAAGGATTCGAAGAGTATCTGCTGGTTTTCATTAACCACAACGGCGTCGGATACCACTAAATCGTAATTTTCATGCAGGAGAAGATGTTTGTCGATTTTCCCTTCGAACCAAACATCGTCCTGGTCCGCCAGAAAAATATAATCGCCTGTTGCGTAGGAAATGGCATTTTCAAAATTCCCAACCGGCCCCCTTCTGCTTCTGTTAGAAAATATTTTTATCCGGCCGTCTGAAAAGGATTGAATGATCCGAATCGTGTTGTCTGTTGATCCATCATCGCTTATTATTACTTCGTCGGTAACTAATAACTGATCGAGAATGGATTTTAGCTGCTCATATATAAATTTTTCTCCGTTAAATGTCGCCATGCAAACAGAGCAGGTGGGACGTATCATACAGCCTTAACTTTTTTAAACTTTAAAGAAAGCAAAATCGGGTACACCAATTGAAAACTCATTCCGCTAAAGTTCATCATGTTATCAAAAATGCAAAACAATAAAAGTGTATTTAGCATCGCCAGCGCCGTAGAAAAATAAGGATTTTGAGGTCGGATAATAATAAGATAGCAAAAACTGACGCCCATCATAAACAAAAAAGTGATTGACATCCCCCACCAACCCAGGTAAGTATAGGATGTCGAATAAACCGTACCGACAGTCAAAAACGGCGCTATAAGCGTATTATCGCGTTTCTGTACATTGAAAAACGCGAATATTCTTTTAGAGATAAAATCAAAATTCAATTCACTATTAACGTACTGTAATACACTTGGCAAATTGTAAGTTGGCTTCTGTTCATTTATATTGATCTGTAGGTTCGCCAATGGCGATGAAATATATAGATAAGACCAAAAGTAAGCCTTGGGAACAGGCGAGTTTACGAAGCTTGGTTTGGCTTCAGCCAGATTCAGCATAATTTCACTTAATTCCTGCGTTTGACCTTTATCGATCTGGTTGCTTGTTCTGATATTGCCGAGCACACCGAACCCGATTAAAACTGTAAATATTATTGCTACGATACTGAGGTATATTTTGATCTTATTCTTTTTATAGGAGAATAGATAAAGGAAGAAAATGCTGGACAAATTTAACAGAACAGCGCCACGGGTAAATATCAATATAGGAAAGATAAAGAGGTATAAACAAAGAAAAAGGTATTTTCTTTTCTTTTCGACGATATAACACTTAAACAGGTAGACTGTAAAGAAACTGGTAAAGGTCGCTAAGATAACATAGAATGTAGGAATACCGAATTCGCGGTAATCGATATCGGCATTGTTCGCAATTGAAAAAAGCGGAATTTGTTTAGCGTAGATGAAATTCAAAATATAGCTGATGGTAATCGCCAGCACAATCCAGTTTACGTTCAGCTTGTTAACGTATTCGTAGTTCTTAAGTATGCCCTTTCGGTGAACATAAAGCCCTATAAAACCACTAATGACAAAGGTCAAAATTAAAAACGAAACTAATGAAAGAGTAAGAGAAGGAAACAGATACGACCAATCAAGCTGATAGATGATCAGAGCTATTGTAAACCCTATGATATAAGTGAAAAAAGGATTTACGTCGGCCACGCTTTTTATTTTCTTATCCATTTGGCCAAACCCATTTAAACCATTTTCCCAAAAATGCAGCATTCCGATGGGTTAATGACAATTTAGAGGCCCTAAGGAACGCGTTGATTACCAGTAGCAGCTTTTCTGTTGTCGTGGCTGACATGTATTTGGCCCCATCGAGGTAATAATCAAACCTTACAATATCATTGCCTGTAATTGTCCTGGTCTCAGTCGACAACTGATGCGAGACCTGGAAGTCCACAACCACAAATCTGTCTCCATTTGACTTCTTAAATCTCCTGATAAAATCATGATCGCTAAAATCGAGCCTGATCAATTCATTGTAGCCATTATTTTTCCCGAACGCTTCGACATCCACACACATCGCACAATTTATCACAGAAAAAGTGCTTAAGCTATTTATACCAATCCCTACATTCTGCGAAGAAAACCCTCTCATAAAGCGGAAATAACACGGAGAAATTATTTTACCGTTACCTGCCACCATTATCGGAGCAAATAATTTCTCGCCGGGATATTTTTTGAACGCATCATAGTATAACGACAAAGCATTGTCGGGAAATAAAGTGTCCTGATCAAGCAGCAGCATCCATTTCTTCTTTTGCTGCAAAGCATACCGGGCTGCTGTGTTGTATGCCCGGCTAACACCGCTATTGTTTCGGTCGGCGATGTAAGTAATCTTGACCGCCGGCGCATCGCTTAAATCCGGTTCCGTAGCATCAGGACTATTGTCATAAACCAACAGGTCTGTATCTGCCGACAAATTTTTCGACTTTATTAAAGACAAATATGTGAGTGATTGCTCCAATTTAATTTTATACAGCACGATAACCAATAAAATGCCCGCATTCCGCTCCTCCTGAATGGCCTTGTCCATCGTCCAGTATTTGTTATTTCTCTTTAACTGCCATCATGATCAAATTATAAGGAGGAGCCGTGTCCTTCACTATAATTTTCAGGTTGAAATATTCGAGAATATCTTCCATTAATTTCAAATCGAACACATGATGGTGTAAACACCTGTTCGCAAAATTATCCGCCGATCTTTTCTTAAAGCGCTCAAAATCTTGAATACCGTCATCACAGGACAAATCATGTAATGAAATAATTTCTTCCAGGTGGGTCAGATCGCTTTCGGCGGTTTCGTTCTGAAAATCCTGTTGCAAATGTTCAAATTTGGTCACTGGCCTTCTATAGTCAAAAGTGTAACGTTTGTCGGGCAATACCAGCACTAAAATTCCGCCCTTTTTTAGTACGCGCAGCCATTCATTTAAGGCTTTAAGCGGGTTTGCAATATGTTCAAGGCTATGGCTTGATAACACAAAGTCATAATGTTCCGAATCCACCGGACTTAGATCAGTTCCATCCTGAATAAACTGATAGCCATACGTCTTACCACCATAGTTATAAGTTTTGCCAGCTGTTATAGTATTTTCCCAAACCGTCGTTGTACTAAAGTTGACGCCGTCGACAGAGTTTACTAAAGGGTAAATAGGAATATACCCTTCTTTGCCAAAGATTTTACTGGGGCCGCCTATTTCCAAACCATTTTTGCCTTTAAAATATTTGCCCAATTCCTGCAGCTCTTTTATCTTCTTATTTAGAAACTTGATACGAAGATGTTTGGCAAATCTTACCGGGTCTTTTAATATATAGCTTATCGGATTCATGGTTATAATAAATCAGTAAATTAATTCACCTCGGGCTTTCTAAAATTTGCGATAATCGTCTTGAATTCAAGCACGACCATTTTAGGGCTGAAGTTCTTCATTTGAAACAGGTTGTAACCCTTGCTTTTCAGGTAGAGATTTTGAACTATAGCTATTACCGCCTCGGCTATAATCCACGACCATGCGCAACCCAAATAACCGTAAAATTTGATAACTATAATATTAAAAATTACACTGAAGACACCGCCGGAAAAAATTATTGAAAAATACGCTTTATCCATTTTCAGGTTCACCATTGTTTGCAAACCCAAAGTTGAATTGATAAAAGATAATACCGGCACGATGGTTAATATACGGAATACCGCAACGGCGGCAGTAAAATTTTTACCATAAAATCCCTGAATTAAAGGTCCTGCCAGTAAAAACAATACAATTGATGCCCCCAGCGATAAGTAAATAATGGCCGGCAGAATCCTTTTAATTTGCCCTATGCCCTTATCCAGATTTTTCGCAAACGAACTGGCGATGTAAGGAAATAACGCCTGAGCTATAGGGTAAGAAATTACAACCAGGAAAACAAAAAGAAGTTTCCATGCGGCAGTAAAATACCCCACGTGCTCTTTTGACTCATAAAGCCCAAGTATCACGATATTGGTGTCGGTATACAAATTCGTTGCGAGCATCGAAAAAAAAATCATTCTGTCGTCCCGTAAAAGCTTAAAAACTGCCGGCAGCTTAGTTTTTGCCAACGATATTTTGAATTTTTTTATAGCATAGATCAAAGAAAAAACCGATATAAAAATCTGTGTTAGGCTCAAAACCAGGGGCTGCCAGATATAATCGCTTTTTTCTCTTATAATAACAAGTATCAGCACGGTGAAAATCATTCGGCTCAGAAAATTGAATAACGCAACCTGCGTCAATTCCTGCATCCCCTGGTAAAACCAATTAGGTGATAAAACCCACGAAATCGTTATCAAAAATGTGTACGCCGCAAGCTTTGTTTCGCTTTGCGAATGAGAAACGTAAAGTACGGCTACCGAAAATATTAGCAAAGAGGCAATAAATAACAGGCATTTTGCATATAACACTTTGGTGTAGTGCTCGTTCCTCTTTTCTATATCATCCTTCTGTACTGCGATAATTCTTGTCCCTGAATAATCGAAGCCATAGTTTATCAGCAAAACAAAATAAGCGACAAAGGAAGTGTAATAATTTATGGTACCATAGTTATTGGGGCCTATTATCCGGACAATAATAGGTACCGAAACCAGCGGAAGTATATAGTTAGCGATTTGAACTACTCCTAACGAAAAGATATTTTTGATCAGATTTCTGTTATCCATTTTCTAACCGTTCCGTTAAAGGCATTCAAAATATGGAATAAGTTGACGGGTTTGATGAATTAGCTGAAAAACGCTTTTTTTAGTACCATTACGACCAGCACCGCAAATCCGCTTAGCACAAAGCCCAATATTACTCCCGCAGTCTTGGTTAGGCGATCGTTTTTCAAAGGCAGAATCGGCTGGTCAATTATCTGGATCAAAGGTATTTCCTGCCTCAGTGAGATTTTTGAGATTTCAAGGTTTTTCACTATTTCGCCGTATACAGCGCCGCTAGCCTGTACGTCAACCTGCTTCTTTTGAGAAGGCACACGCAAGGTAAGCAGCAGGGGATTAGGATTGGGGTTTTCGTCGGATGCCGTTGCAACGCCGTTAATTGACGCGTCGAGTACCGCCTTCACGCTATCCGCCTGATGTTGCAGAACGGCCACGTTCTGGGCAGTCTTTTTGGTTTTGGTCTGTATGTAAAAATCATTAACATCCTGCACCAACTTATTGACGAACTCCCTGGCAAACAACTCATCCTTCGAATTAAAACTCACGTCGACAATGCTCAATTTTTTGTCGGGCTTAACTACGGTCAGGTACTTTTTATTGAACTTTTCAGCCAGATCGGAAATAATACTATCTTGTTTTCGATTGAACTTGCCCGGATCGCCTGTGAATATTATGCTATCAATATCATCGCGGCTTCGCCACTTTTTTCTCAGGCCATAATAGTCAATATATCTGTCGATCAGCAGCTCGTTTTTGCCGTTAAAATTTGCACTGTTTAACAACGCTCTTTCGATCATTGACCGCGACTTATATAATTCAATTATATTGTCGCCTTCAAATAGTCCGCCCCCTGTTCCACTTATATTTATACCAGCCAGGCTGGCAAGACCTGCATATTGGCTAAGACCGCCCAACTTGCTGGTTTCTTCAAGTACAAAAGTGCATTCAGCGGTGTAAGTCGGTCGTTGAAATATCGAATAAGATAGTCCCGCCAGCGCACCGGCCAACGAAATTAGTACAATGGTGAGCCATTTACGCCCGGCATACCGCAAACCTGCAGTAACCCTGGCAACAAAATCGCTAACCGATATTCCTTCGGGATCGTTTGTTTGGTTCACTTGTTCTTCTTTATTCATAAATCTTCCACCAATGTGGCAGCCTACAATTTTTTAACAGTAATGAACAAAACGACTAATGAAACGAGGCCTGTGGTAAATGCCAATATCTGTTGCAAGCTCTCGCTTTTTGTTATAGGCTTTTTGGGCACATAAATTTCACTGCCAGGCTTAACTTTGGGATGATTGTTAAAAACCAAAAATTTACGCGTTCCGATAACGGTGCCATTGGGATAGACAATATAAGCGCCGCTTCGCAGCGCGCCCGGTGAATATCCGCCGGCATTCAGCACATAGTCCTTAAAATTCTTGTCTTTAGAATAAACCACAACGCTGGGATATAAAACCTCGCCGTTTACCCTAACCGTCTGCTCTTGCTTCGGAACGCGCAATATGTCGCCATTTTCCAATATCAGATCTGCCTGGGCACCCGGGTTCTTCAATATTCTTTTCAGGTCGATACCCACGTAATTGTTCCGGTATATATTTGTATCGGCAGCCTTGCTGGTATCACGATAAGATAACTGAAGCCGCCTGAGTTTTTCAACGCGTTCCCTGTTTATTGCATTTGTATCGGCTTTAGTTCTGTCGACGCCAAGTATGGCAGCATTGTCTCTTCTTAAACTACCTCCCTCCACGTCGGCAAATGCGGTTAAACCGCCAGCTCTGTTGATAAGATCGGATATCTTTTCGTCCTTCTTTTTGATGGTATAATATCCGGGGTACATCACCTCGCCTTCAACCTTTACAGTTTTCTGCACCTCAAAGCCGGGCAGGCTGTAAACCGATACGTTATCAAAAGGTTTTAAAACGAAATTAGCGCTGTTACTTTTCAGGTCGGGGTCCAGGTTAACGCTAAATACCTGCGCAACCCGACTGTCTTTGGTTTTTGGGTCGCTGTTAAACACCCGGCGGGATACTTCGACTCGTTTTGGGCTTGCGCCTTCAGTAAAGCCCCCTGCTTTGATGATCAGGTCAGCCACGCTCATGCTGTCGGCATAAACAAACTCCCCGGGTTTCCTAACTTCGCCCTTTATGGTTATTTTGTATTTAGTATGAAGGTCGAATATTGATGTCACTATTACGCTGTCTTCGCGCTTAAGTTCAATGTCGGCCGATGGATTATTTGAAACGTCCTGCCAGTTAAATGATAGCAGTTCCTTCGTATTGTCGGCTTTTAATCTAACAATATTTCCCCTGCCGGTGAAAGCGTCTTCCTTAAAACCTCCTGCTTTAGTTATCAGTTGCGACAAAGTCATGCCCTTTGACAGCTCGTACTGACCAGGCCTGAAAACCGCACCGGATATCATAACCCGGTTTTCATAACGATTTAATATGCGATCGACCTGGTATTTGTCGCCGCGCAATGGAACATAATTCTTAAAATCGTCGGCCATAACGTCTGTCAGCCGCTTTTGCTGGTCAGAAATTTGCGTTACTTTAACCAGGTTAGTATAAGCCTGGTCTGTAAAACCACCGGCGAACGAGATTACGTCTTTTAGCGTCTCGCCCGGCAGCACCTCGTATAAGGCCGGCCTTTTGACCTCACCGATCATCTGCACCCTCACCTTGTAGGTTGGTACGCGTATAATGTCCTGGTCCTGCAGGCGGATATTATCTTTCTGCTCACCCTTCAGCAGGAAGTCGTATATATCCAGTCTCCTGATAATCCGGTTATCTCTTATTATCTCTATCTGCCTGAAAGATCCGTTGTCACTGGGTCCGCCGGCCGCATACAAAGCATTGAATACGGTGGCTAACGATGGCAGCGTATAAGTGCCGGGCTTTACAACTTCACCAACCATAATTACCTTAATGCTCCTGATATTTCCAAGGCTAACCAGAACCGAAGTACCATTGTTGATTGCGTAATTGTTCGCAGCCAGGCGGCCCTTGATAATTTGTGTCGCCTGCTCAATGGTCTTGCCCGATACATTTATTAACCCGGTGCCGGGAATGTTGATATTACCCTCCGGTGAGACTGTTAGTTTCCAGTTCGCAACCGATCGTCCATAAATATTAATATTGATTTGGTCGTTCGGGCCGATGATATAGTTGACAGGCGTGGCTAAATTAAGATTCGGTTCAAACGTTAAATTTTTATTCCTGAACAGGTCGGCGCCAAATATTTTAGGCTGAAAAGTTTTGAACAGATCCGCTCGTGGCTGAACCCTTTGTGAAGTGTCCTGGGAGGTGTCCGGTTTATAATTTAGCTTCCGGGGTTGAGTCAGGGCCGTATCCTGGTTACCTTCTTCGCGATAACCGGCGCTTCTAATCGATGCAATTCGTCTTTTAAGTATCTGAACCTGGTCCTGCGGCAAGCCCCTGTTACTCGCTTCCTGCAATAATTGCTGGTCTGAATAACCGGCCGCCTGCGCCTGTTGTAGCAGTTGCGTGATCTGGCTGTCCGAGAGTTCATTGACATTTACACCAGACAGGTTTTGTGGAATAGTTTGAGCGCGGGCAGGAATTGCCGAAACAACCGTAATAATAATAAATAAAAGCAGCGCCGCTGCCCTGATAAGTTTCATATTTTTATGCGCAAAAGTACAATTAATTAAATTTAACAGCAGATCAATATTCAAACTAAATTTAAATTAAACAATCCTTTATGTAACTGGTTTGTACTCAATTGAAAAGAAACCGAACCGGTGGTGTTAATTAAAATAGAAGCTGAGGGTTACCCTTGCGTGAAGGTTAAAGATTGAGCTTTTCCTGTATTCGTAATTTAGCGTGTAGACAGGGGTGAGCTCTGACGAAATTAAAAAAGGCCCTCTCTTAATATTGACATAGAAAGTATTAGCCAGGTCGACCCAATGCTGATAAAAAACATTGGTTCCCGAAAAAGCGGCGTAGTACAGATCGTTATCGTGGACGAGCCGCTCGGTTTGTATTCCGAACGAATCCTCCCCGCTCAAATAGCTCAAATCAATCATTAAACTATTACTTCCGGGCCCGATTCCGGCACCCAGGTATCGCCCTTCGTTCGTGTAGCCATCTTGTGGCGGCTCCAGGTGAACATACCATACCGGCTCGTCCCTTAGTAAATACGTAGGCGAACTTTGGAGATGGGTCAGTTCCAGTTTTACTTGTAAAAATCGGCCGCCGGCCAAATCGTAAAGCTTACGTCCGCCAAGGGTATAGGCGCTTGAATGCTCGGGTTCCTGCAAAAGATCGCTCAGATTTGCCCAGTGATCATTGCGCGCCCATTCAAAGTATACTTCGGCTTTTTCTTTTTCAAAAACCTGCCGGAAGTTAATTGCGAAAGCGAAGTCTTCATTATCGCCGTTGCTATTGGCCGAGACGGTGTTCGCCTGGTTTGATGAACCCGCAATAACAGGTATTATTTTTTTTATCAGCCCATAGTGACGATACGCCGAATCGATATTCATGTAACTATACTCTGAGAACCCTACAAAGAAGCCGGTCATCCATTTTGGGTGCCAGTTTATCGTATAGGCCGAAAGGTAGCGTGTGACACTGGGTTTGGGTATAAATAAATTATGACCATAGATGAGCTTGTTTGTATCCGTCGGCAGATAGCCCGATTGATTTAAATAGCCCCCTATCAATTGCCATTCGAAGGTGCCGATACTTGTTTTTACCGGCGCGGAAGAGTTGAATGTCCAATGCAAAAATCCGGGCGCGGAATTACTCATCATAATCGAGTTTTTTACGCCCGGTCCCCACCACATATTCTCGGTTGACACGCCGATCTCGACCTTACCGAAGTTTAATGTAACTTTCGATTGACCGGGATGAAACTTTTGTAAGGGACTGCTGCCAAAACGTTCAGGGGCGTCAATACCGTTCACTATTGCAAAATATGACTGCAGCAACCGGGCATTGTCATTACCGCTCTGCACATCGGCAAAACCTGGAAAAGGTTTGTTTTGCGCGTAGACAAATTCGGGCTTTGCCTGTACCTTTAAAAACCCAAGACGGAAATAAAAGCCTGTGCTAAATAACTCCTGTAAACCCCGATTTGGATATAACGGTCCATTATTGTAACCATACGGCCGGTTCAGGTTGTATTCGGACAACAGGCTAACAGGCAGAATCCGAAATTCTATGCCCGGCGAATAGACGCTCGTATCACCGGCAAGATTCCGGCTGCCGGCTAACCTGTTCAGAAGAGAATCCTGGTACAGATCCATCGGCCTCACACTAAAGGAAAACCCCGAGCTGTCTTTTCCCAATACCTGGCGGATCCGGCTAATTTCCTGCGCATAATTATCGTCTACCGAAATGGTTTGAGCGGACAAGTGAAAAGCAGTTCCAAAAACGATAATAGATAACACTAATTTTTTGAAACTTATTTTCCGAAAGGTCATACCGTAAAAGTAGCTATTTAAGTAAGAAATTACAGAAGAACCGAAACAATTCGCGGCCGTAATTGATGCTGCGTTTTCGGTATCCCTTCCAGATGCCTAACTACAGGCGCATTATCCCACCCTGTAACACACCACAATCATTTCAACTAATTCCAGGTCCTACGCCCAATCTATCTTTTTCCCTGGCAGGTGTTTTTACTCACTCTCAAATTTTTTACCGGTTAGCCTTGGCAGCCTGGAAACTGATAGTCGCCATCGCGATCAGCAAAGCCCTCTCGTATAGATAGGTCTGTAAAAAGTCATCGGACGACAGAACCTACGCGAACTTTCGGACTAAAAACATATATTTGCCTCATAATTCTCAAGGGGTGCCTTGCTTTGAGCGATCAAACTGAAAGACAGGCTGAGATCAAACCCATTGTTTGAGTCTAAAGTTCAAAGCTTTAAGACTTGGAACAAACACCTGATCCGGGTAATGCCGGCGTAGGGAGAGGTAAGAAGTTAAGTGTACTGCGTGTTAGCCCTGATACGCAGATGGTTTAACTCAATTAATTTATTTATCAACTTGAAAAATTTTACTCTGGCGCTTAGCGCCTGGCTGCTGCCTTTTTTGGCGGCGGCGCAACTTTCCGTTTCGGGGAAAGTCACCGATCAGCAAACCGGCGCAGCCCTGCCGGGGGCGACCATCAGCGTCAATGCAACCAATAGTACGGTTTCGGATGCCAAAGGCAATTATCAGATACATGATCTCACAATCGGAGCGTACCAGCTAAAGATCACCTATGTGGGATATCAGCCGGTATATAAGAATGTAATATTGCGCGCCGACTCGGTCTTCAACTTTGCGCTGATGCCCTCCACCATCATGAGTGAGGAAGTAACGGTAAGCGCGACACGGGCCTCAAAAAATTCGCCCATTGCGTTTACCAATCTTAACCGTGAGCAGATACAAAAAAACAATCTCGGCCAGGACATGCCCTTTTTGCTTAATCAAACGCCTTCAGTTGTCGTGACTTCCGATGCGGGCGCCGGTATTGGCTATACCGGTATCCATATTCGCGGCTCGGACGCGACGCGCATTAACGTAACCATCAATGGTATCCCTTACAACGACTCGGAGGAAGAAGGTGTCTTTTTTGTCGATGTCCCCGACTTCGCCTCGTCTGTCGACAATATACAGATCCAACGGGGTGTGGGTACCTCTACCAATGGCGCAGGCGCTTTCGGTGCGACGATCAATATCCAAACCACCACACGCCGCGATACAGGTTATGTCGAGTTGAACAACGCAGTCGGCTCATACGGAACGGTAAAAAATACCATTAATATGGGAACAGGTTTGCTGGATGGTAAATTTACTTTTGACGGGCGATTATCGCGCATTTATTCCAATGGTTACATCGACCGGGCTTCGTCGGATCTGAAATCATATTTTCTATCCGGCGCGTACTATGGCAAGAGTACTGTAATCAGGTTTAATACCTTTTCGGGTACTGAACATACTTACCAGGCGTGGGATGGCGTGCCTGAGGATAGTTTAAGAGCCGGCAACCGCACTTATAATGATCTTGGTTTGGAACCGAACGGCACTTTCTATAAAAACCAAACAGACAATTACACCCAGGATCATTACCAGTTGCTGGTCGACCAGAAGATAACCGATAAGCTCTCATTCAGCGGCGCTTTGCATTACACGCATGGCTATGGTTATTACGAAGAATATCAGCCCGCGCAAAGCCTGGCTGATTACGGTATTGCGCCTGTTATAATCGGAAGCGATACAATCAGTACCACTGATCTTACCCGGCAGCTATGGCTCAATAATAAATTTTACGGCGTCACTTATAACCTGAAATATCAGCCCCAAAAGGACTTAAATATCACACTTGGAGGAGCCTGGAACCGTTATAAGGGGGCGCATTATGACAATATCCAGTGGACACAGGAAAGCACCGATATTCCACCCGGCTACCAGTACTCGCGTGACGACGCGCTGAAAACGGACTTTAATATTTTCAGTAAGGCCGAATATAAGCTAGGAAAGTTCGACCTGTATGCGGACATGCAATACCGGCATATTTATTATTCGTTTTTTGGGTTTAACGATTATTTGCAGAACGTGCAGCAGCAGATTGATCTAAACTTCTTTAACCCAAAGGCTGGTGTCACCTATGAATTCAACCCAAAGAACAATGTGTATTTCTCATTCGCTGTTGGTAACCACGAGCCCGACCGCGACGACTATACGCAATCCACACCCAATAGCAGGCCCAAACCGGAAAACCTAAAGGACTTTGAGCTCGGTTACCGTACCCAGCAGGGCATATTTACGGGGGGCATTAACGCTTTTTACATGCTGTATCATAACCAATTGGTGCTGACCGGTGCGCTGAACGACGTGGGCGACCAGATACGCAGCAATGTGAAAGACAGTTATCGCGAAGGTTTGGAATTCGACGGCAGGCTGAAGATCAACAGCCAGCTGACATGGTCGGCAACGGCATCGCTGAGTAGTAACAAGGTAAAGAATTTCCAGGAATACCTGTTCAATTACGACAACAATACGCAGGTTGAGAATACACTGAAGAAGACCGATATAGCCTTTTCTCCTGATTTTGTGGGGTCGAGCGAGATCAGCTTCAGGCCGGTGAAGAATGCCGAGATCGCTTTTATCAGCAAGTATGTAAGCAGGCAATATTTAGACAACACATCGAATATCGATCCGCCCGGCTATGCGCCGGCAGACCCTGCATCGAACCGTTACCTGGATGCCTATTTTATAAACTCGCTTCGGCTGAACTATAATTTCAGCATGAAGGCGGTCAAAAATGTCGGCCTAACATTGCTTATCAACAATATTTTCGGCGAAAAATATGAAGCCAACGGCGCAACGTACCCCGATCTAGAAGGCGGTAAAGTAGTTAACTACAATTATTTTTTCCCGCAGGCGCCGGCTAATTTTCTGCTGAGCTTAAATGTTAAGTTTTAAGTATGCAACGGTAAGGTGTAGTGTACCATCACAGCCTGCTACACCTGCTACACTGACTTGAACCTGTCAGTACCAAGTGCATGGCGATTAATTTTAACTTGCGATAACGCAAATATCACATTGGATTTTGATCCTGTTATAGATATTTGCCTTATTCAAACCCGACCAGATGAAATTTAAACATCTACTATTACTTTCATTTACGTTTGCCGCGCTTGCCGCTTCGGCACAAATAAAAAAGAAAAACTACGCCAGGGTAATCATCGGCAAACCTCCGGTGGTTGCGCCGGATACTTTAGCGAGGCCAAAATTGGTTGTAGGTATCGTAGTAGACCAAATGCGCTGGGACTACCTATACCGGTTCTACGATCGTTACGGCGAGAACGGGTTTAAGCGTTTGCTGAATGAAGGATTTAGCTGCGAAAACACGCAGATAGACTATATACCGACGTTTACCGGCCCTGGGCACACGTGCGTTTATACAGGATCGGTGCCTGCAATACATGGCATCGCCGGAAACGATTTCATTATCCAGGCTACCGGTAAATCCATGTATTGTACCGAAGATACCACGGCAAAAACCGTAGGCAGTACTTCCAGGGCCGGCGAGATGTCGCCCAGTAACCTGCTGACCACTACCGTAACCGACGAGCTAAAACTGGCCACTAATTTCCGGTCGAAAGTGATTGGGATTGCGTTGAAGGACCGTGGCGGCATCCTCCCTGCCGGCCACACAGCTAATGCGGCTTACTGGTTCGACGATAAGAGCGGTAACTGGATTAGCAGCACATACTATATGAGCGACCTGCCGCAATGGGTAAAGGATTTTAACGATCAAAAGCTTCCTGAAAATTATTTAAAGCTCGACTGGAACCCGCTTTATCCTGTAAATACCTACGTGCAAACGCTTCCCGATAACAGCAAATATGAAGGTAAATTCGGTGGAACAGACAGTCCTACCCTGCCGGTGAAAACATCGGTCCTATACAAAAAAACGGGGTTGGGACTGATACGCTCGACGCCATACGGCAGCACATTGACGCTCGACCTGGCTGTAGCAGCCATTAATGGTGAGCAATTGGGCCGGCATGACGTACCCGATTTCCTGGCGGTGAGCCTTTCTTCGCCGGATTACATCGGGCACCAATTCGGGCCTAATTCCGTCGAAATAGAAGATACCTATCTGCGGTTGGATCGCGACCTGGCATCATTTCTAACCTACCTGGATGCCAAGGTAGGGCGCGGCAACTACACCGTTTTTCTGACCGCCGATCATGGCGCGGCGCACAATACTGCTTTTTTGAGGGATCATGGTATTCCTGCGAATGTGTGGGACGAAGGCGCGATACGCGACAGCCTGAACAAATTCCTCCTGGCTAAATACAAGATCGAAAAGCTGGTGCTCAGCTTTGCCAATTACCAGGTAAATTTTAATAACCAGGTTATCGACTATGCGCATGTTGACAAAGAAGCATTAAAAAAAGACTGTATCGAATTTATGCAGAAACAACCGGGTGTTGCTTACGCGATCGATATGGAGAAGGCGGAAACAGCTAATATACCGGAAGAACTGCGTACGCGTATCGTAAACGGATACAATCGCGAGCGCAGCGGCGATATCCAGATCATCCTTTTCCCCGCCTGGTTTACCGGGCACGGGTCGGGCGACAGCGGGCCTACCGGCACTACGCACGGTACCTGGAACGGCTATGATACGCATATTCCGCTATTGTTTATGGGTTGGGGCATACAGCACGGGCACCTAAACCGCGAAACGCACATGACCGATATAGCGCCAACCGTTGCCGCTTTATTGCACATACAGGCCCCGAACGGTTGCATAGGCAAACCGATACCGGAGGTGATAAAGTAGTCCGGAAGCATAATTATCTAAATTAAAACGAAAACCATCTTTCGGACTTTCGGTCTTCCCGACTTTCCGACTACAACATGAAAAAATACGTTTCCAAATTCCATTATCTGACGCAGGACCTGCCGAACCGCAGTCATGCCGAACAAGCGCATATTGCCTGCGGGGCGGGCGCTAACTGGGTACAGTACCGCTGCCTGACCAAACCCGACGACGAGCTAATAGGCGAGATCAACGAGATTGCCGCCATTTGCGACGACTGGGGCGCGACATTAATCGTGACCAACCACTATAAACTGCTCGACCGGGTGGATGCACAGGGTGTGCATATTGAAGATTTTGATGCTGACCTCACCGCCATCAGGAAACACATTGGCGATGATAAAACCCTCGGCGCATCGGCAACTAACATCGAACGCGTGTTACGCGTACAGGCCGCCGGCGTAGTTGATTATTGCGGATACGGCCCTTTCGCCCATACGGATACCAAGCCCAATAATCACCCCTTGCTCGGTTTTGAAGGCTACAGGATTTTGCAGAAGGAGCAGGTACAAATACCTGTAATAGCAGTTGGCGGCATCCGGATAACTGATGTTGAACCATTGCTGGAAACTGGCGTGTACGGCATAGCAGTGTCGGGCGCCATAAACCTTGCTGTTGATCCGGCGGCGGTATTGAAAGAATTTTACAGGAAAATTTATTAGGGTATCATACAGGCGGTTATCAAACCAATTGCCTATTTTGCGGTTGCTAACCACTGGTAACAAATCACTGGTCACTAACCCATGTCCTCGCACCACGTCGTACGCGAAAAACAGGAACCAGCCCTGGTGGTGCTGGGCCTGGAAGGATTTCCCGGTGAATCGCTGGGGCAGCTATTGGAATGGAGCCCGGCTATTATTACGACGCAGCAGTTAGCGCCGGTTTTGGATGCTAATGGGATTAAGATCGACGGGATAATAACCAAAGGCAACTATAAAATGCCGCAGCGGGATATAAGGTCGATTCCTGCCGGAAAGGATACCGCTGCTGAGGCCGCCTTAAAATACCTGGTTACAAATGGGTATAGAGCCGTCAATATCATAACCGCCGGCTTGCAACTAAAGGATTATCTTTTTTTTGCCGATAAGATCGATCTGGTGATTTATTGCCGCGATCAGCGAATATTTGCGATCAATTCCGGCTTTAGTAAATGGAAGACCGGGGGCGAGATCATCGAAGTGCTGACCCACCCGCACGAGCTGCACACGAGCGGCCTAGAGGCCCTTGGTCATCATCGTTTTATGACCATTCAAGACGGCTTTTTCAGCCTGAAATTTGATAAGCCATTTCTGTTCATCGCCGAACAATTATAACGTGCGGATTCGTCCGGATCAACCGTTTTCGTCAGTATTTTGTTAAAAGATCAGCATAAAAGCGGACCGGATTAAAGCAGATGAAATTACTTTCGTATATTTACGTTTGCCGGTATTTGAACCCGGCATTCGGACTTGCGTATAAGCAGATCGAACCGAACTAATTTGTGACGGCCTTATTATAAAAAGAGCGACCAGTTATTAAACCTTTTACGAAATTTTTAGTCTAATAAATTAGTTCAGCAAATCAATTGTACATTCGGCTGAATTTTAGCAAACAAAAAATGAAAAAGACATATAAATATTTATCAACCATCGCCCTAAGCGGTCTTGTATGCCTGTTCTTAGGGTTGCCTGCCTCTGCTCAGCGGGGCAGCAACGGCGGTGGCTCCCGTTCGTCATCAGGTGGCGGCGGAGGTGGTGGTTCCCGCTCATCAGGCGGCGGTGGCGGTGGCGGAGGTTTTCGTCCGTCAAGCAGCGGAAGCAGTGTTAACAGCTACAGGCCTTCGGCCACATTTTCGCGTCCTTCATCGGGTGGGTTCCGCCCATCGGCAGGCGCTACTGTTAATAGTTACCGGCCATCGGTAAGCAATCCGAGGGTGGCCATAGCTCCTGCGCGTATCAACAGCCAGGGCATCAGGCCGCCGGTTAATCGTGTGGGTGTGTTTAACGGACAATCACATGGGTATCGCGGAGCATCATATGGCTATCGTGGTTATGTTCCTCCCGGCTCCAGCAATGTAACCGGTGTCCGCGGCTATGTAGGCCAGGGCGGCCGCGCTTCGGTAGGTGTCGGTGGTCGTGGATTTTACTCGCCTTATTGGGGTGCGCATAACTATTACTATTATCACCACGGGTATTACAATACGTATTATGCGCCGAGGGTAGGATTTACTATCGGTTTTTTACCATACGGGTATTATCCGTTCTATTTCGACGATGACCAATACTTCTACAGTAATGGCCTGTTCTATACTTATGATGACAATGAGTATATCGTCGTTGAGCCGCCTCTTGGCGCCGAAGTAAACGAGCTGCCTTCAAATGCCCAGCCGATCAACATCGACGGCCAGCAGTATTACGAGGCTAACGGCGTGTACTACGAGCCGATCGTAAAAGACGATGGTTCAACCAGCTACCAGGTAGCGGGCAGAGACGGCGAACTGAATACAAATAATGATAACAGCAATTTGCCGCCGCCGCCACAGGTGGGTGATGTTGTGAATACGCTGCCGCCTGATTGCAGGAAGATAAACCTGAACGGCGAAAAATACTATGTATCACCCGACGGTTATTATTTCCAGGAGATGCGCGACCAGGACAACAATAAGGTCTATAAAGTGGTCGGCACGCCCGATGAAGGGCCTGATGACGGTCAGTAATAAAAGGAATTGTATACAGGAAAGGGATGGTCTTGGATCATCCCTTTTTTATTGCGCCGGCGTCATGAATTTGTTATAATAGTATTAGCACCCTTGTAGCGAAAAGAAGTATTTTTATCGCCTGTGAATACGCTTTCGATCATATTCGGCAAATGTTTCTGCCTGCCTTTAATGTGGATCTGTACAACGTTTGCCGGTCCGCCGGCCCATCCGCTTAAGCTGTTCAAAGCCAATAACGCCAATTTTCAATATTATGGGCGCATCGATTTTTCCGATCCGCTGAAACCGCGTTTTTGGGCGCCGGGCGTTTACATCAAGGCTAAATTTAAAGGGACCTCATGTGAGGTTATCATGAATGACGAGGTGAAAGACGGTAATACGCATAATTATATCGAGATCGCGATAGACAATCAGCCGCCCTTCAGGATACAAACAACAGGCAAGGTAAATGTGATAAAAGCAGCATCGGGCCTGCCTGATACTGAACATGTGATCACCATCTGCAAGGATACGGAATCAGGCATTGGCTACCTGGAGTTTATCGGTCTCAAATGCGGCGCATTGCTGCATTCGCCTCCAAAACCCGAACGAAAGATCGAATACATAGGTGATTCCATTACCTCGGGTACGGAATGGACGTTTCCCGGACGCCTTGTGATGCCGGCGCCTGGTACGATCAGCATAACGCCTATATGAGCTATGGCCCGCGAACCTCGCGGATGTTGGATGCCCAATGGCAGCTAACCGCCGTCGCCGGCATAGGACTTACGTACAGCTGCTGCAATATGGGTATCGTAATGCCCGAAGTGTTCGATAAAACACTCCTGCGCGACAATAAAATAAAATGGGATTTCAGCCGGTATCAGCCCGATGTGGTAACGATATGCCTCGGCCAGAATGACGGAATAAGGGATTCCGTACAGTTTTGCAGCGCATACGTACGATTTATCGAAACGGTGAGAAAAGTCTGTCCCCGTGCTGACATCATCTGCCTGAACAGCCCGATGGCCAACGAAAAGCTTACTTTTGCTTTAAAAAATTATTTAACCGCGGTTGTCGGCCGCGAAAATGCAGGCGGCGATAAAAAGGTTTATAAATATTTCTTCTCCCAAAGATATTTTCATGGCTGCGGCGGCCACCCGGATATGGACGAACAGGGCCGGATAGCTGATGAGCTGACGGCGTACATCAGGCAGGTTGAAGGGTGGTGATCACTCTAACTCCGTATTTTGCGTAGTTTCCTTTCGTTTTAATTCGATAAAGTTCACTACAATACGATTGGCTGACATTAAAAATAGACCGATGGAAAATTTTACAAAATAATATACGATCCAGCCTGATGCGAGATTTGTTTTAAACGATGAATATATCGCGCTTGATTGAAAATAGGCGAATACTTGTTTACAGAGCTGCGGCAAACTGTCGGCGGCCATTAAAGCACCGACCACGATTATCACAATCTTTAAAATTACGGACCGATGCATGTTGATCTCAAATTTCTCCTCGTCAAAGCCTCGGTCGAGCTTTAGCTTATCGATTATCCAGTCGGTCTTAAACAGGCAAAGCCTGAAAAAGAAGATATAAAAAGCAACGATAAGTGCGATCCAGAATAATGGTACGATCAGGCCCCCGATACCGGAACCCGAAAAGCCGCCAATTTGGAAAAATGACATTAATGTGCCAAGTAGCTGCGGAATCTCCGCTAACGATTCGACGATAAGATAAATGGCGATGATCTTTATAACAATTGCAAAAAAGGATCGTGGTGTCATAAGGCTTTAAATCTTTATTAAATATATCCTTTTTATTTACTGCACGCATAGCCGAATAAATATTTCAAGTTTTCTAACTAAAAAATTAGAATATTACCGGAACATCCCTATATTTATTTTTCGCGACTAAAAAAACCTGATTGCTGTATTTAATTCCGGTTATGCACGCTAAACCTTTTTGGCTGATCGTAATTTTAAGTTTAACCGCCGGCCTGGCAGCGGCCCAGGATATGCCCGTCGACACCCCGGTTTACAGCGATGCCGCGAAACAAGCGATCGGCAGCTATAATGCAGTCATTGGCGATCAATCAGAAATTTATAGCGGGATAGCCTACCAGGTGTTGCCGCAGGGTGTTAAAGGCTCCCCTTATTTCGGCGGTAAGGCGTTCTTAAACCAGGCGACGATCTGGTACGACGGAACATGGTACAAAAACGTACCCGCTTTATACGACACCTTCGCCGATGCGATGGTTTCCGCACAAAAAGACAGCCTTTATATTTTACGACCTGATAAAGTGCGGGATATCTATTTTTCGGATCATCACTTTGTTTATTTGACGCAACGATATAGTGCAAATTTAGCGCCCGGCTACTATGATGAATTGTACGATGGGCCCTCACAGGTATTGGTAAAACGGGCCAGCTCGATGCAAAACCGGTTGAGCGGGCAATCGGTAGAGATATACTATGAAAACAAAGACGTCATTTACATTAAAAAAGCCGGTGCGTACTACCCGGTAAGCAGCAAGGGTTCCGTGCTGGATTTTTTTAAGGATAAGAGCAAACAGCTAAAACAATACCTTAAGGAAAAACAAATCAAATACGGCAAGAATAAAGAGGGCTCGATTGTCAAATTAGCCGAATATTACGATCAGACCATAAAATGATATGATGAAATTCTGCCTTGCCTTATTTATCCTGATCAGCCTGCCGGTTGCGATGTTTGCACAGCAAACCTCCGGACTGATCGACGTGGATTATAAGCAGGCGGGTATTGCCGAAGTGACGGGCGACCTAAGCGCCAAAACCGGCTATCGCTTTTACTATGATCCGGTACAATTTGACAGCCTGAAGGTTACGCTCGCCCTTAAGCAGAGCCCGTTAAATATTGTGCTGGATAAGATATTCATGAACACCAAATATCATTATTTTATTTCGGCCGACCGGGAAGTGATATTGACCCGCAACTGGCAGATCAGCGCGGATCTGATCGGGTTTCTGGACGGGAAGCAGGCTGCCAATGCCCCGCCCCCAGCAGCGCCTGGTAACCAGGATTACTTTGCGGAACCGCAGAAGGCTGTATCCGCAACTTCTGAAAATAAACTGTACACCATTGGCGTTCCGGGCAGCGGCAATAAGGGGAAAGTTACGCTGGCGGGATATGTTCGTAATGCCAACTCCGGGGAAGCGGTTATCGGGGCAAGCGTATATGAGCCCTCGACGCGCACCGGGATAGCCACCAACCAGTTCGGCTATTATTCTCTTACCCTGCCGCCAGGCCGGCACACCCTGCTGATCAAAGCCGCTTCAATGAAAGATACCCGCCGCCAGGTAATGCTAAATGGCAACGGCGAACTGAACATCGAAATGCAGGAACAGGTCATATCGCTAAAGGAGGTAAAAATTTCGGCCGAAAAGGTCGCCAATGTGAGAAGTGTGGATATGGGTGTGACCAAACTGGATATCAAAAGCATCAAGCAAATACCCACCGCTTTTGGTGAGACAGACGTGCTAAGGGTGGTGTTGACGCTGCCGGGCGTGCAAACCATAGGCGAATCGAGCACCGGCTTTAACGTGCGCGGTGGTTCGGCCGATCAGAACCTGGTCCTGCTCAACGGTTCGACAATTTATAACCCGGCGCACTTCTTTGGATTTTTCTCCGCGTTCGACCCGGACATCATACAGAATATCGAACTATATAAAAGCAGTATTCCCGAAAAATACGGCGGCCGCCTGGCGTCGGTGCTGGATATCACCGAACGCGAGGGGAATAATAAAAAGTTTACCGGCTCGGCGGGGATCGGCATGCTCACCAGCAGGCTGAACATCGAGGGGCCCATTGATTCCGGCAAAACCTCTTTCATTTTTGGCGGGCGTACTACTTATGCCGACTGGCTGCTTAAGCTTTTGCCGAAAGCATATGCCAACAGCAGCGCATCGTTTTATGACTTGAACTTGAATATCAGCCATCACATCGACGATAAAAACACCCTGTTCCTGTCGACGTACTGGAGCCAGGACGCGTTCAGGTTAAACAGCGATACTTCATACAGCTATGGTAACCGGAACGCTTCGCTGCGATGGAAGCACAACTTTAGTAACAAGCTTTTCAGCGTTATCACCGGCGGATACGATTATTACCAGTACAGCATAGCCAGCCAGGCTAACCCGGTAAATGCGTATAAGTTTGCTTTCGATATTAACCAACTGAACCTGAAAGCCGACTTCAGCTACTACATTAGTTCAAAACACACCTTTTCATTCGGCTTAAGTACCATCCATTACAAGATAGACCCGGGCAGTAACCAGCCTTATGGTAACGGCTCACAAGTGGCCCCGGATGTAGTACCGGCCGAACAGGCCGAGGAGAGCGCCCTGTACCTGGGTGACAATTACGATATTACACCAAATTTTTCCGTTAGCGCGGGTATACGGTATTCGCTATATAATTATCTCGGGCCGCAAACTATCTATCGTTACGCACCAGGACAAGCGCGCGTATTAAATAATGTAACCGACAGCACGAAATACGGCGCCGGCCGCATCATTAACACCTACCAGGGCCCTGAGATACGCCTGTCTGCTCGTTACATACTCGGCGAGGACCTTTCCGTGAAGGCCAGCTATAATACACTGCGCCAATATATTAACCTGTTGTCGAATACGGTAGCTATTTCACCAACCGACACCTGGAAGCTGAGCGATCCGAACATCAAACCCCAATTTGGCCAGCAGGTCTCATTGGGGTTCTATAAAAACTTCAACTCCAATACTATCGAAACTTCGGTGGAGGCTTATTATAAGCACATGAACAATTATCTCGATTATCGCAGCGGCGCCACGCTTACGTTAAACGATCATATCGAAACCGCCGTCATCGAAACGCAGGGGAAGGCTTATGGCGTCGAGTTTATGGTGAAAAAGTCGACAGGCATGCTTAACGGCTGGATAAGCTACACCTGGTCGCGTATTCTTTTGCAGGAGGACGACCCGGGCGGCGGCCTGCCCCTTGTCAACAACGGCGCCTGGTACCCGGCCAGCTACGACAAGCCGAATAGCTTAAATATTGTAGGCAATTACCGGTTTACGCATCGTTATAGCATATCGATCAATACCATTTACAGCACAGGCAGGCCGATCACATACCCGATAGGCGAATATAATTACGGCGGGTCTGAAAGGGTGCTATACTCCGACAGGAACCAGTACCGTATCCCGGATTATTTCAGGACCGACCTGTCCATCAACATCGACGGAAACCATAAAGTGCACCAGAGATTCCATAACTCGTGGACCATTGGCGTATACAACCTTACGGGACGTAATAATGCTTATTCGACTTATTTTACCGAACAGGGCGGCGGGATACAGGGCTATCAGTTGTCTATTTTTTCGCACCCCCTGCCATTTATTAACTATAACATAAGATTCTGATGGCAAAACTGGCAACCATATTCGGCACCATAGCGCTAAGCATAACCTGCATAGCAAACGGCCGGGCACAGGTACTGCCGGACGTCCAGCAAAAGTTCTCAGATTATCAGCATAACGACCTCCAGGAAAAATTATTTGTGCATACAGATAAAAACTTTTACCTGGCCGGCGAAATCATATGGTTCAAAATTTATTGCGTCGAAGGCAGTACCAACAAGTCGCTTAATGTAAGCAAGGTAGCGTACCTGGAATTGATCGACAACGCCGGCAATGCCGCTGTACAAACCAAGGTCAGCCTCGATCAGGCCACAGGGGCTGGGTCCATACTGTTGCCTTTTTCGCTGAATAACGGCAATTACCTTTTGCGTGCGTACACCAGTTGGATGAAGAACTATAGTACCGACTATTTTTTCGAAAGCCGGGTAACAATCGTAAATCCGCTTAAGGCGCCCGATCTGCAGCCTCAGCAGAAAGAACAATCCTATGACGTGCAGTTCTTTCCCGAAGGCGGCCACCTGGTACGGGGGCTGGGCAGCAAGGTCGCTTTTAAGGTAACCGGGGCCGACGGCAAAGGCGTTTCCTGCACGGGTGTTATACTCAACCAGCAAAATGATACTGTAGCGCGATTTAGAACGCTTCGGTTCGGGATGGGCAGCTTTATATTAAGGCCATTGGCCAATACCGTTTATAAAGCTGTCATCAGGATCGGCAGCAACGTAATCAATAAAACATTAGAGGGCATCAGCGATTCGGGGTATGTTTTGGGAGCGACGGAAAATTCGGGCAATTGGAATGTATTGGTTAAAAATTCGGATAGCTCGTCCTCTGCGAGCGTATACCTCATTGTCTACAATAGTCACCGTATCCGCGCAGCTTTCGAAGCTAAAATGACGAACGGAAGCGCATCCTTTAATATCGACCAGGGCAAACTGGCTGATGGCATAAACTACTTTACGCTGTTTGACGACCAGCAAAGGCCGTTGTGCGAGAGGATGATCTTTAAACGGCCGGCGCTAAAGCTTTCTGTCGGGGCGAAGCCGGACGGGCAAAGCTATGGAAACCGTAAAAAAGTCGGCGTGACGATTACGACCCATGGGCCGGATAATAAAAATGCGGCGGCCGATCTGTCCGTTGCCGTTTTTCGTGCCGATGGTTTGCAAAACCAGGACGTTGCGCATATCAGCGGTTACCTGTGGCTCAAGGCCGGGTTGAAAGGAGATATCGAGTCGCCTGATTATTACCTTGACAATACTGACGCGGATGCTAACGGGGCATTGGATAACCTGATGCTTTCACAAGGCTGGACGCAGTTCGAATGGAATAGCGTACTAAGCGGGAAGGGGCATGTTTTGAAGTTCCTGCCCGAATATACCGGGCCCATTGTTACCGGGCATATCACTAATACCGCCAGCAATACTCCTGCAGGCAACATAAAGGCCTACCTTACCATACCCGGTTCGCCCGATCAGTTATACGTGGCGGCAAGCAACGCCGATGGGGACATATTTTTCAATACACAAAAATTCTATGGCCTCAAAGAGATATTTGTTCAAACCAATGCGCAGCAGGACAGCACTTACCGCATCGATATATCCAGCCCGTTCAGCGAACGAAAGAGCAGTAACCGGTTGGCGCCGTTTGCAATAACACCTGACATGAGGAACGCGCTGGTACGCAATAATGTGGATATGCAGGTGCAAAATATTTTCGCTATTAAGCAATTAAAGCAGTTTTATGACCCGCAGGTTGATACTACCACATTTTATGGAAGGCCTGATAAGATTTATAAACTTGATGACTACACCCGTTTCCCAACGATGGAAGAAGTGCTGCGCGAATACGTAAACTCGATAGCTGTAACCAAACGGCAGGGAAAGTTCAATATTAAAATATTTAAGGGCGACCATTTGCTCGGCAATCCGCTGGTATTGCTTGACGGCGTGCCGGTTTTTGATATTGACAAGATTTTTAAGATCGATCCGCTGAAGATCAGAAAACTGGAGGTACTTAATAATAATTATTTATACAGTCTCGCCTATTTTAACGGCATCATGAGCTTTTCGACCTATAAGGACGACCGGGCAGCTTTCGAGATCGACCCCCATGCCGTCATCCTCGATTATGACGGCCTCCAGCTGCAGCGGAAATTTTACTCGCCTGTTTATGACACGAACGACCGCATTAACAGTACCATCCCCGATTTCAGGAGTACGCTGTACTGGAACCCCGCTGTTACGACAGGCAGCGATGGAAAAACCACACTCGATTTCTATACCGGCGACCACGCAGGCAGCTATATCGGCATAATAGAGGGCATTACCGCCAACGGTGAAACGGGAAGCGGGTACTTCCGGTTCGACGTGAAAAAATAACCTGGATCATTTCCAGAAAGAGGGCGTAACCCTGGTGCCTCTTATCGTACAATCGACACAAAGCCCGGTAGAATAAGTGTAGGCATAAGGAAAACCCAAAACATCCGGATTGGCAAACAGTCCGTCGATCAGGGAATCATTTTTCATGGTTATCCGGTATAGCGCATTGTCGTTTACCTGTTGTTGATTGGCAGGTACGTAGAACAGCGTATCTATTTTACATGCGCCCCCCGGATATTGCGGGCTGTAGCTTGATGGGAGTTGGTCGACCGTAATAAAAATACGTTTTGAAGCAACATTGCCTGCGCTCAAATAACCGACCACAGGCTCGCCCGGGTTAGTTACGCAGTGAAAATTGCTTTGCAGTTGCGATGGCAGCACATCGAAAATACCGCCGATCTTTTCCGTGTTGGTTTGCAGGTTTTGCCAGAAGCTATAGGCGTCGCTTGTCAGTGCATATTGTTTAACCAGGATGCTGTATTTGGTTTCGATCTTTTCAGAATTTGCCGGTATGACCGCCAGCGGCAACTGGTATATCAGGTCAGTTGTCAATTTGGTGGTATTGGCAAGGATTATATTCGTCGAGGTATCGTTACCGAAACAGCTATGTTTCTGATCGCTTGCCGCCCTGGCATGCCAGTCGTTCCGGTAGCCGGAGGCATACCAGGAGTGGAACTGCCATGTCTCCTGGTATTCCCACCGGTAGTATTTGGTCGCATTGGCATCGTCATGGGTATTCGCATATATCTGCACGCCCTGGCTTTGCGCATTAAACCCTATACTATCTATGGCAGGCGAATTTTTTACGGGCACGTAATCCGATAAGTAAACTTTTCCGTCTGTGGTTTTAACCCTGAGCCGGTATTGCCTGCTTGCGTCTAAATTGAGCGGCAGCGCAGCATAGGCGCCCGGGCCGGTCTCTGTTAACGGATAGATAGCGTTGGCATTGCTCTCGATGTATACCTGGGCTCCCCGCTCAGGTATGATGGTTTTAAAGGTATCTACCTTTTTGGTACGGCTCAGCCTGATAAACGTCGAATCATTCATGCTGATAACGCCCTCAATAACCAAAAACCTTCCGTCCGCAGAAATATTCGCCGGCAGGCTGAATGGTTTTTTGCAGCTCCATGCTACCAGGATAAGTGCTAATATGACAGATAGCTTTTTCATGTACTTATTTCCAGAAAGGCGGCTGAGCAGTAGTGCCTCTTAAAGTGCAGTCCACGCAAAACTTAGTCGAAAAGGTATAGGCATCAGGTCCGCCAAAGGGGTTGTCCGGCGGAATGAATAAACCCTTTACCGGCATATATGGCGAATTTAAAGGCACCAATATATTGTCAAGCTTTGGATTGCGAACGGTTGGGTCGGCAAGTGCTGGATAATCATAAGCTGTATCCAATACACATGAGCCCGGGTATTGCGGACTGTACGTCGACGGTAACTGGCTGGCCGAAATAAATATGCGTTTAGTGGTGACATTGCCTGCGCTCAGGTAACCGATCACCAACTCGGCAGGATCGGATAGGCAGTGGTAATTGCTCTGCGATTGCGATGGCAGGGCATCGAATATACTTCCCAGCTTTTCGGTATTGGTTTGCAGGTTTTGCCAAAAGGTGTACGCATCGCTGGTGAGGGCATATTGTCTTACCCAAATCGTATATTTTGTTTCTAGTTTTTCGGATGTCGGAGGTATCAGCGTTACAGGCGATTGGTAAACGACGTCATTCACCAGCTTATTGGTTGATGCAATGACGATGTGGGCAGATGAATCGTTGCCATAGCAGCTGTATACCTGCTGATTGGTTGCACGGGCTAATATTTTACTGCCGTTGCTATAATAACCCGATATATACATCGAATGAAATTGCCAGGTTTCGGTAAAGTCCCAGCGGTAATAACGGGTTGCATTGCTCGCGTCATGCGTGTTGACATAGACCTGAACGCCGTTGCCCTGGGCCGTAAAGCCCACACTGTCTATGGCCGGTGAGTTTTTTACCGGCACAAAATCGGAAACGTATTTCCTGTTGTCGGCTGTGGTTATTCGCACCCGGTATTTATGTGCAGGATCGAGGTTGAGCGGCGGGGTGGCATAGGTTCCGGCCTTGATCTCCGTCAGCGGAAAAACGCCGTTTGCGTCGCTCTCAATACTAACCTGTGCGCCGGCTTCGGGGAAGACAGTCCGCAACGTATCGATCTTTTTTGTACGGCTAAGCCTGATGAATGTCGAATCATTCATGCTGATGAATCCTTCGATAACGAGGTACCTGCTATCCGTGGAGATATTTCCCGGGGGAGAAAAAGGTTCTTTGCAACTGCAAAAGGCAAGGAACAGAAATAGTAATTTATGCCATTTTTTCATCCGGTGGGATCGACAGGGTTTCTTCTCAATATCAATAATAAGGTATTCGGTATCAAAAAGCAAGAACGCGGGGCAATTATAACTAAAAAGTAAGTTTATCGGACAAAACTTGCAGGCGGAAATCGCAAAATCGCGGCCGGGTCGGGTACGTTCTGCAAATACTTATCTTTTTCGGAATATTTTGCGACGCCGGGATAGTCGCCATGCCAGTCTTCCATATCGAACATCAGTTGGAAATGTAGGTGCGGCGGCCAATGGCCGTTCTCGTCTGTGTTGCCGAAGGAGCCTAGTCTTTGCGCGATCGGAATGGCGTCACCTTCATGCAGACCTACAAGGTCTTCCCTGCTCAAATGGCCATATAAACTGAACGAGGTTAATCCGTTGAGGCTGTGTTCAAGAATGATCGTCGGGCCGTAGTCACCAAAATTGTCGTTATCGCGAAAACTATGCAGCGTTCCTGCTAAAGGCGCATAAACTGTAGTGCCTGCTGGTCCCCAGATGTCGATACCTAAATGCAGGCGGCGCGGTTCGTCGCCCGTGCTGAAGTGCTCGCTGCGGGCGTAGAGCGTCCGGTGCTCCATGTATCCGCCGATTCCATAGCGGCAGCGATTATCCTTCAACTTTTTATCAACCCAGCGGCTGAATATTTGCGTATCGGCAATATCATCAGGACTTAGTTCGGTATTCGAACCAGTAAAATCAAACTGGAAAAGCTTGTCTGCTTTCTGATCGAAGTCAACAACCTTACCGACCTGTTCGGGATGTGTATCGATGAAGTTTTTAAGCAGGGCAAGCTTATTCATTATTCCCCCCCAGGCTGGCGCTCTTCCTTGCTGATCTTATCGAACAGCTTGTCCATGCGCTCAACGTAGTCGCTGGTATCGTCGACAAAAAACTCAAGCTGCGGTATGATGCGTACCTGGTCTTTAATGCGCGCACCGAGCTTGTAACGTATCTCCGAAGCGTGCGATTTAATGGTTTGCAGCGCCAACTGTACATTGTTGCTGTTAAAAAAGCTCAGGAATACGCGCGCAATAGCCAGGTCGGGTGTAACGCGAACCTTAGTGATGGTGATGAGCGTGTTAGGTAAAAGATTCATACCCTCGCGCTGAAATATGGCGGCGAGGTCCTGCTGTATTACTCCTGCGAATTTTTGCTGACGTTTTGATTCCATTTTCTTTAGGTAAAAGGTGAAAGGCTAAAGCTGAAAGGTATTAGGCGGGCTGAAACCTTTCGCCTTTTACCTTTTGGCTTTTACCTCAAATTTACAATTCTTCCTTGATCTCTCCGAGCCTTTTGATACTTAACCTGGCACTGATACCCGATGCTATGGCCGATATACCGGCTACCGTAAAGAACACGATTACATAGTCAGTGAACTTGAAGGCTATAGGATAAGCATCGATAATCGTTGCATTATCGCCGAATTTGATAAATCCAAGTTTTTGCTGCAAAAAGCAAAACACCGAGCCTGCCAGCATACCTGCAACGCAACCTATAAACGAGATCATCATGCCCTCAAAAAAGAATATACCCTGTATCAGTTTTTTACCCGCACCCAGGCTGGAAAGGATGGCTATATCCTTTTGCTTATCGATAACCAGCATAGTCAGCGAACCGACTATGTTGAAGATAGCTATGATCAGCACGAAGGTGAGTATCATAAATACAAACCAATGTTCGTAGTTTAAAGTTTTATAAAGATCGGCATTTTGCTGAATCCGGTTTTTAATGGTGAACATGTCGCCGAGTTTGTCCTGGAGGTCGGCCTGTACAGCTTTCAGATCGGTGCCTTTTTTATAATTCAGGTCGATAGCCGAAATATTTTTGGGCTCGTTCAGCAAGTCGCGCATAAACTCGATGGGCGTAATGATCAGCCCGTTAAAATCCTGCTGAATATTGAAGATACCTGATGGATAAATATCCCTGACTTCAAAGGCATCCAACGCGGTCGCCGAGCTCGATGCATCCCGTTT
Organism: Mucilaginibacter sp.; assembly: GCA_035547095.1. Taxonomy (GTDB): domain Bacteria; phylum Bacteroidota; class Bacteroidia; order Sphingobacteriales; family Sphingobacteriaceae; genus Mucilaginibacter. The sequence continues at coordinate 15,554 of DASZVE010000058.1, read as the reverse complement.
CGGCGAATATATTTCCAAAGGCGAAAGCTGGTCGCTGATGTTTACCGAAAGTACATTCTGCACGGTTACGCCGACAACCGCAAAGTCGTGCCCACCGCTTTTCAGCGTGAACGATCCTTTTTCGATCGTACTGTCAAGTTGTTTGTTTTTTAGGAATTCGTCGCTTACGCCGCGCACGGTACCGATATATTGCCCGGTCTGTCCATAACGTATCAGTGCTTTTTCTTCCAGCACTTCGGTAAAAGAAAATAATTTCGGATCGCGATGCAGCGCGTTGAAAAACGGCGTATTCGGATCGAAGGTTTTCCCTTGTCGGGGTTGAATGATTATCTCGGGAGTGAAATTGCTGTAGGCTGAAAGGATGACATCCTCCAGGCCGTTATAAGCGCAAAGAACAACCACTAACGCCGCGCTGCCAATAAAAACCCCCAGCATGGAAATCGCCGAGATTATGTTAATCGCATTGATCTTCTTGCGCGAAAAGAGATACCTCCGGGCTATATAGACGGCAGTGTTCAATTACTTTGAATGTTGGTTGCTAAACTACACAAAACTCATTGGTTTTACGTCGTACGTGTTACGTTGTACGTTTGTCTTTTTGCCAAATTTTGAAAAATAAAGCACTATTAATACGTAAAACGTACGACGTATAACGTCCAACCTAAAAAGATATCTATACAAAAAAGGGGTTATTCTTCTTTTCAAAACCAATAGTGGTTTCCGGGCCATGGCCGGGGTAAATGACGCAGTCGTCGGGCAAGGTAAACAACTTTTGTTCTATGTTCTGAATCAATTGGTCGAAATTCCCGCCAAGCAAATCCGTACGGCCTATGCTGCCTTTGAACAACACGTCGCCGCCCACCACGAAATTATCGGCATCGTTGTAAAAGCAAAGATGAGCAGGCGAATGGCCGGGCGAAAAGATCAGCTTCAACTGTGTATTACCAAAGGAAACCATGCCGGTTTCCGGCAGGTAATGATCCGGAAGCGGTGAAAGTTCGTAACGTATACCCATTTGCGGCGCGTACGACGGTATTGCCGCCAGTACGGGAAGTTCGCCTTTGTGGAATTGCGGCTTTAGCCCGTAAAGGTCAAACACCAGCTTATTGCCCAGTACATGATCGACGTGGCAATGGGTATTAAGCAGTAAAACGGGCTTTAGTTGGTTATCCCGGATAAAATTGATCACCGCGTTTTGCTCGGGCGCGGTATACATGCCGGGGTCGATAATGGCGCATTCGCGCGTTTCGTCGAACAGCAGGTAAGTATTTTCCTGGTATGGATTATTTACGAAAGAGCGGAGTTTGGCCATGGCTATAAAATAAAGTCGGAATGCGAAATGTCAAATTTCGGAGGTATTGTGAATTCGTTTCGCATTTGACATTTCGACTTTCGCATTAAACATCATTCTCCTTTCCACCTGAAGGTTTTGATCAGCGTGTCCACGTCTTTTTTAACAAAATTCAGCACCGGCTGTATCGAATCAAGGCGGGGCGGGGTGTTAAAATATAACGCACCGCGCATATAGTTCTTTACGCTGTCGGTAATGTAAAATTGTATAGCGGATGCTGCATTACCATCGATGGTATAATAAATGCCATATATTTTACGGTCGGGGTTGTGAATAATGCCCTGGTCGATAGACGTAGCCTTAACGGTATGTTTAAAGGCGAACGTACGCGCATCTTCCGTTAACTCGTCAAACACCTTTTTGGAAGTAATGGTCTCGTAACTCAAATGCAGCGTGCCCCCGAACTGCGGAAATTGCAGGTTCAGCAGGTATTTCATGTTCAGCAGCTTGTCATCGGGATGGGGATAGGGGTCCTTTTCGATAAAAGCATACTTTGGATAAATAAATGTGAACGGATATATCGTATCGAACAGCCTGTATTCCTTTTTGGGAAAATAGATACGGAAATAACCGCGCGGCTTAGGCGAATAGTCGTGGTTGCCGTTGCATGCAGCGATAAGCAGTGCAGCCGAAAGCAGCAATACAGCCTTTCTCATGGATGTTTTTGTTTTGAGTTCCATATTTCCCACGACTTTTCCGCCTGCAATACTAACATTTCGTATCCGTTTTTTATAGCGGCGCCATGTTCCGCGCCTTTTTTCAAAAATAAAGTTTCCTCGGGGTTATAGATCAGGTCGTACAGCAGGTGATCGCCGGTGAGCTGTTCATAGGGTATCGGCGGGCATTCGTCAACATTGGGCGACATACCTACGGGCGTTGTATTGATGATCAGCTTATTTTGGCTGATATGGTGCGGTTTCAATTCGCTGAACAGCAGGTTGCCGGGCGCATGCCGGCGCGTAACGCATTTATATTCGATGCCCATGTTGTCCAGTACGCATTTCACAGCGCGGGCAGCGCCGCCATCGCCCAGTACCAGCGCCTGGTAGTGGTAACTTTTAAGTAAGGGTTTAAGCGACATCTCAAAACCGTATATGTCGGTATTAAAACCCTCCAGCTTAAAATCATGACCTTTAATACCTATTTCGCCCGAGAAGGCGGCCAGCACAGGGCTTTCGGCTGTAATGCGTATACAATTGACAGCACCTGCGCTGCGTGCATCATGTTCGATCCAATCCAAATATCTCAGCACATTGATTTTGTGCGGCACGGTAACATTCAGCCCGCAGAGATCGGGATGTTTATGTAACAGTCCCGGTAACTCGTTAATGTGCTCTATAGGAAAAAGTTCGTATTTGCAGTCGTCTATCTTCTCGCGTTCGAATTTTTCGGTAAAAAATTTTTTGGAGAACGAATGTGAAAGCGGAAAGCCTATCAGCCCGTATAGTTTCATTTCAGATATGAGAATTGAGATGTGAGATATGAGACACGGCTGCGCTGTTTCAAATTTGGAACTGTAATATTACAAAAAATAAACTCGTTATTGCGAGCGATAGTGTGGCAATCCCGGCCCAGGCAAGTCGATAATTCCGTCTATAAGCTGCCGCAATGCAAAGGCTGTTCGTCCCTTCTGTAACTAAGTTATTAATCATTTCCTGCCTGCAATCATCATGTGCGGACTTACTGTCAATAGCTCCGGGTCGCTTTCGGTTAGCCTGAGCAATTCCATTATTGCTGTTTTCTTTTTCTCGTCTGAACGGCTTTCAAAATAGTTTTTATCCAGCCAGATCATGCCTTCAACGGCATAGGTGTTGACATAGGTTAGTCCCGCCTCTTCCAGTTCTTCCTTCAATTGCTGAGGGCGATGAAAATACGCCGAGGGCAATACGCCGGGCATGTTTTTGGGCGGATGATGAACGCCGGTGGCCAATTCCTGCCTGCACATCTCATAAATTTCCGGTGAATGGATAAAACCGTTAAGCAATGCAGCGATAGCCGATGCGGAATGATTGATTGCGAAACCGAGCAGAATGCCTCCCGGCTTTAACACGCGCCTGCCTTCCGCAAGGGCTTTGAGCCTTTCCTTTTTTTGCTGCAAATGGTAAAGCGGCCCATGAAGGACGGCCACATCGGCAAAATTATCAGCAAAATCTAATTGCTGCGCTTCGCCTAAAGAAGCCTTGAATGGTTTCTTAGCTTGTTTCGATCGTTTATTAGCTTGTTTGATGTGTTTCTCTACCGGATCAACCAGGTGCACATCATGCCCTAAACCGGCAAGCCACCCGGCATAAATGCCGGGACCGCCACCTACGTCTATGATTACGCTTTTTTTAGGCAAAAAGCGACCGATCAATTCTTTGTTTCTCTCAAATTCCAGCGGTCCCAGGCCAAGCTGCACGCGGCCTTCCTCGGAGGTAGTTGAATAGAAATCGTCGATATCGTGGCTAATGAGTTTTGGCATGTTTTAAATGCCCGAATATAAATAAAACCTCCCCGGGAAACACGTTAAGTTTCAGGTCGGTTCTTATCCTCCGGCCTTCCGAAAAACAGGATATATCCGTCAGCATCCGCAACTTCAAAGCCAAGCAGGCGGTCGCTATTTACTTTAAGCGGCTGGTGGAAAGTTACGTTGCGCGATTGGAACTCCTTGTAAAGAGCGGCAGGGTCTGCTGTACCTATGTAAGCGTCCCAACTGGCCCAGGGATGCCGTGTATGGTTGGGAATCGGCTTTATGTCATGAGCGATCGCTTTAAGCATGATCGAAATTTGATCGCGGCCGACAATGGCCCAGTAAGGATCGTCGTCCGGACCGATGTGCCTTATTTCGAATCCCAATTTATCGACATAAAACGCAGCCGAATCCTCGACGTTGGCAACGATAAAGAACGGCCATATGAAGTTGAGATCTTGCATGGCTTGAATTTTAGATGAAAGATACGAAGTGAAACCGAAAATATATTGCTATGGACTAAAACACATCACAAAAAAAAGCCCCCGGGATTCCGAAGGCTCACGTCATATGCAGATGTATTTATTGATTCAGAAAGAAGTCGAACGTATCGCTGCGGATGCCTAAGCGGAGTGTTTCAAGAGGAATCACTTCGGCAGGCGCAATATTGCCCAGGCTCACATTAGCGCCAAGCAGTTTAATGAACCACACTTGCTGTGCTTTTTGCGGTGCTTCCCAAATGATGGTTCCCTGCGGTATCTGAGTCAAAATTTCATCGACCAGGCCCTGCCGTACTTCACCCGAATCACGATAAATGCCAACATTGCCGCTTTCGCGCGCTTCGGCTATCACTTTCCACGACCCGGCCTCGATCTCGGCTCTCATCAGCTTGATCCATTTATAGGGTGCGAATATCTTCGTTACGTCTTTTGAGCCGACTTCTGAAATTACGGTTACCTGGTCGCTTAGTTTCCGGATGTATTCGCACTTAACATCATGCTCGATATCAATGGAACCATCCGATACCTCGGCATGTTCCATACCAAATTTATCCAGTATACGGCGATATTCATCAAACTCGCCACGTACTACAAATGCTTCGAACAATGTTCCTCCGAAATAAACCGGTATTCCCGCCTCGCGATATACCCGTAATTTGTCGTCGAGGTTTGGGGTAACGTACGACGTCGCCCAACCCAGCTTCACTATATCGGTGTAAGGCCCGGCCACTTCTATAAAGTCTTCCGCCTGGCGCAGGCTTAAGCCTTTGTCCATTACCATGGTGATACCCATGTCGCGTGGTTTGGCGGTACGGTCGGGCAAATTGCTCAGGGGGTAGTTCATAGGGGTGGTTGTAAATTCGGGCGTTTTTATAAGCGGGTAAGTCATGGGCAAACGTTTAGTTATAGACTATAACAAAAAGTTCTAACGAGGCAAAGGTGAAGAAAAATGTGCATATGTGCAAATACGACGATGTGCAGATTGAGAATAAGATAAATTTTTTACAAAAGATTGTTGATGGACGGATACATGAACAATTTAAAACAAAAAATGTGCAGACGTTATCATCTGCACATTTGCACATCCGCATATCTGCGCATTATTTGGCGTACCGATTGATGATATCAAGTATCACCTTATTCTTTTGTAGCTGCGGCAGGTAATCGAACAGGATGTAATGTTTTTCCGGATCGGCCGCCAAAGCCATTTCAAGGTGGTTCAGCGCTTCTTTGTAATCGCCCGAAGCGAAAAGATAAGCCACCATCCGGTAATAGAGCTCAGCTGAATCAGGGTTGTTTTTGATCGCCTGCGCCATCACTTCCACTGCGTCGGCCAAACGGCTTTGCTCATACAGGATCGAGGAATAGTCCAGCCAGGCGTCAATATCTATCGGGTTTAGCTCAACTACTTTTTCGTAAGCGTGCTCGGCTTCGGCTATATGCCCCAGTTTGTATTCCGCGTCGGCAATGGCAAACCAATAATCGGCATTGGCAATATCAAGATCAAGCGACTTTTTATAAAAATGCAGCGCCTCAAAGTAACGCTCTTCAAAATCCAGCGTCACCCCGATGCCAAACCAGGCGTCGGCCAGTTTGGAGTCCATTTTCACCGCTTTTTTGTAGAAAGCCCGCGCATCGTCCATCTGTTCCAACTTCTCGTAGCATTCGCCAATAGCGCAATAGGTGTCGGCATTCGGCTGCTCATACTCGAAGGTCTGCCGGTAAACTTCGATGGCTTCGGCGTACTTTTCCAGGTTTACCAGCGCATTGCCCTTATTAAAGTAAGCCGATGCAAAACTATCCTTGATTAGGATGGCATAGTCGTACGCGTCGATGGCCTTTTCAAACAATCCCATTTTGGTATAAGCGTTGCCCAGATTATACCAGGCGGCATAACTATAGGGCTCGTTATCAATGTATTGCTGGTAGAACTGTACGCTTTCTTCCTGGTTGTCCATCACGTCGTAACAGAAGGCCAGTTCGTAAAGCGCATCCTGGTTCTCCATGTTTTGCTGCAGGCAAAGCTTCAGGTAGGTGATGGCCGTGTCGTAATCGCCCATGTTCTGGTACACATATGCGATGTGCAGCAACACTTCGTCGGTTTCCTCTGCCAGGTCGAGCGCCTTTTCATAATTCTCTAAAGCTTCCGAGTACCGCTCCATGTTCTCGTACAGGTTGCCGCGGATGATATAAATGTCCGGGTCGGAAGCCTCGAGTAATGCCGCTTTCTCGAGCGAGATAAAGGCGTCGCTGACACGATTGGTAACTACGAATAACTGGGCCTGTTTGATGAGGAACACCGCAGCAAAGGGATGCTGGTTACATGCATATTCAACAACCTGCAGGGCTTTCGCCGGGTCATTCTTTTCGATGTAATAATCGATTATGTTTTCAAAGGCCTGCGCATCAAAAAAATACTGGTCTTGATTACGAATCATCTCTTCGTAACGTTCCACCGAGAACTTTGGGTCCTCAGTGAATCCAAATTCAAAGTCTTCTTCCATTAAAAATATTTTTCAGAACGCGAGCTGCTGTGAGCCGGAAAATTAGGCTTTATTGCTTTTGCTGATGTTAAATTACAATATGAAACCACGGGTAAAGTTATTTAGTTTTCAACATCCAAACATTCCTAACAACCGCCAATACAACTCGCTGATAATAAATAACAAGCAGGCAGGAGAGATTTTTCGGCACGGATTGGTTACAATCAAAATGCCTCAAAGATTTTTACCTTTGACAAAAATACGATTATGGGCCTTAATATCTCTCAAATACTTGAGCATTTACATATAAACGACAATAACCCTGCCATTAGTACAGGGAGCGAATGGGGCGGCGACAAGGGCGATAGCGTTAAAGCCATCTATTCGCCCGTGGACGGTAAAAAAATAGCCTCGGTAGCTTTTGCGGGCGAGGCCGATTATAACAAAGTGATCGAAAAAGCGGCCGGAGCGTTCGTAAAATGGCGGGCCGTGCCCGCACCCAGGCGCGGCGAGATCGTTCGGCAGATAGGCGAAGCATTGCGCGCTAAAAAACAGGAGTTGGGAACCCTGGTTTCCTACGAAATGGGCAAAAGCCTGCAAGAAGGATATGGCGAGGTACAGGAAATGATCGACATCTGTGACCTGGCCGTGGGCCAAAGCAGGCAGCTCTTCGGCTTGACCATGCATTCCGAACGTCCGGAACACCGGATGTATGAGCAATATCATCCTCTGGGTATCGTCGGTATTATTTCGGCATTCAATTTTCCTGTCGCCGTTTGGAGCTGGAATGCCATGCTGGCCTGGGTGTGCGGCGATGTTTGCGTGTGGAAGCCGTCCGAAAAAACGCCTTTAACGGCCGTTGCCTGCCAGCGTATTGTGCAGGAGGTTTTTGAGAGGAATAACGTGCCGGAAGGCGTATCGTGTCTCATCATCGGTGACCGCAAGATAGGCGAGCTGATGGCGAACGATACGCGTGTGCCCTTAGTTTCCGCAACCGGCTCAACCCGCATGGGAAAGGCGGTCGGTGCGGCTGTGGGAGCACGGTTAGGCAGAAGTCTGCTGGAATTGGGTGGCAACAATGCCATCATCGTCAGTCAGTATGCTGACCTCGACACCGTGCTGGTGGGCGCAGTTTTTGGCGCGGTAGGTACCGCAGGTCAGCGTTGTACGACAACGCGCCGGCTGATCATCCACGAAAGCATCTATGAGCAATTTAAGCAAAAACTTGTCAACGCCTATAAGCAAATACGCATTGGCAACCCGCTGGATGAGCATAATCATATGGGGCCGCTGATCGATAAGGACGCGGTGAAAATGTACCAAGAAGCCATCGAAAAGTGTAAGGCCGAAGGTGGCAAGTTTATTGTGGAGGGCGGTGTGCTCGAAGGAGATGCTTATACCTCAGGCTGTTATGTAAAGCCGTGTATAGCCGAAGTGGAGAACCATTATAATATTGTGCAGCACGAAACGTTTGCACCTATACTCTACCTGGTAAAGTATAGCGAGCTCAGCGAAGCCATCGCGATGCAAAACGGTGTGCCGCAAGGGCTTTCGTCGTCGATCATGACCAATAATTTGAAGGAGGCAGAACAATTTCTGTCCTGTGCGGGTTCTGATTGCGGTATAGCCAATGTGAACATCGGCACCTCGGGCGCCGAGATAGGCGGCGCCTTTGGCGGCGAGAAGGAAACAGGCGGCGGCCGCGAGTCGGGCTCGGATGCCTGGAAGGTTTATATGAGAAGACAAACCAATACCATTAATTATTCAAGTAAATTACCACTGGCGCAGGGGATCAAGTTCGACCTGTAGCCTTATTCTGTTAGTATGAGCATCAACATCAAACGTTCTTTTTGCCTTATCTTATCCTTTATCCTGTTAGTAAACCTGCAGGTTTTCGCGCAAACATTACCGCCGTCGCAGCCCGACCCGCCGAAGAACTGGTTCGCGCTCGACCTGAAAACCGATGGCTATTTTGGCGTGAGCCTTAACCAGGCTTATGATTTTCTGAAGGGCAAAAAAAGTAAAACCGTGGTAGTGGCTATCATCGATAGCGGCTGCGATACGCTGCAAAAGGATTTGCAGGGTGTTTTCTGGACCAACCCCAAAGAAAAGCCCAACAATAACAAGGACGACGACCACAACGGTTACGTGAACGACATCCACGGCTGGGATTTCCTGGGCGGTCCCGGCGGTAAGTGCGACTTTAACGAGACTGAAGAAGAAATACGCCAGTACTTCAGGCTGAAGGACAAATACGCCAATGTTACCGAGGCGACAGCCCCGGATAAAAAGCAATATGCCTTTTGGCTGACAGTAAAAGCCCAGTACGATTCCACCATAACCAAGGCGCGTACCGAGTTGCCGCAGTTGTCGCCGATCATGAGCGCATTGGTGGAGACCAGCGGTTATGTAAGACATTTGCTCAACCTGAAAAACGACCAGGTATTTACCAAGGCAGATATACAGAAATTACAGTCCACCAATGATACCTTAATGCAAATAAAGGGCCTTTGGACGATCGCTTTCAGCGAGGAACCCGATGACGCCACCAATGTGAAGGTGATCAAGGAAATGAGCGAATACCTCGACAAACTTAACAACGAGATCAACCCCGACCTGGGCGCGCGCAAGCGCATTGTTGGCGACGACCCGGACGTGCTTGATCATAAGCCCTATGGTAACAATGTGCTGAAAGTGATGGATTCATCGCACGGAACGGGGGTTGCCGGGTTAGTGGGTGCAAAACGCGGGAACGGATATGGCATTGACGGCGTCGCCGACAACGTGCGGCTGATGATCATCAAGGCTGTGCCCAACGGTGATGAATACGATAAGGACGTGGCCAACGCGATACGATACGCGGTAGATAACGGCGCCAGGGTGGTGAACATGAGTTTTGGGAAGAAAATATCCCCGCATAAAGAATGGGTAGACGCCGCATTTAAATATGCCGCGGCGCATGATGTACTTTTAGTACAGGCGGCAGGCAACGAAAACCAGGATATGGATACCAAACCCGAGTTTCCGAACGATACCTTCCTCGACGGCTCATCCGACGACTCGGACAACGTGATCGACGTCGGCGCTTCAGGACCAAAACAGGATTCGACTTTATGCGCATCGTTTAGCAATTACGGCAAAAAGAACGTGGATATTTTCGCACCCGGCGTAAAGGTCACCTCGCTGGATATGGATGCAGAAACCCAAACCGACGACGGCACCAGCTTTTCTTCCCCTATCGTAACCGGTATAGCCGCGTTAATACGCGAATATTATCCGTCACTGAGTGCGAAGCAAGTGAAGCAGGCTATTATGCAGTCAGCCGCCCCGCTGAACGGCACAATGGTATTAAAGCCCGGTACAAAACAGATGATCGACTTTACTACGCTTTGCAAGACGGGCGGTATTGTGAATGCCTATAAGGCTTTGGAAAATGCGGCGGAGATGACAGAGAAAGGGAAATAAATAAACTCTGTCAGGACACCGTGCCGGGTAACATTTGGAACGCTGGAATTAGTGAAAAATCACATCTTTATTCAAAGGCAGAACGTTCCCGTGCTATAGGAATCACTTTTAAATCAGTGTTTAAAATTTAGATAGTCTGAGATCGGCAAAAACAGGATTAACAAACAGCGGCACAGGAATACCTGCGCCGCTGTTTGTTAATCTTTTTGGAAAAGCTATAATTTTACAAATGTTCCGCGGCCCATTAAACTGTTATCCGCACTGTTATATACTTGCATCACATAAGTTCCGGGAAGAAGATTTTTAACGTCGGCCTGCCATGATTGCAACGTGGTTGATTCTGATTTGACGACCACGCCCGATGCGTTAATGATCTTGATATTGTAAACAGTTTTATTGGCCACGCTGGCTATTGGCTTACCGCTAAAGAGCAGTTTATTGCCGTGATTAAGGGTATTGGCCGAACTTATATTAAGGTTTATGGTGCTTTGGGCCGGATTGGGATAGACTGATATAAGACCCATAGTAGTATTCATATCGCCTGTATACTTTAGTGGCACCTGGTTTGAATAAGTAATGGCGCCGCTGGCGTCTTCGAGCCTTAACCGATAAATGTCGGTAGTCATCTGCGGGCTTTTATCCAGGAACGTATATTTGCCATTGGCATCTGGTGCTGTAGTTCCCAAAACAGTAAAGGTTGCGCCGTTATCCGTGCTTCGTTCGACGGTAAAATAAGTATAGTTCTGCTCGTTTTGGGTGGTCCATGTTACACGCGCACCGCTCAGGGCTTTTTCACCAGCAAAGCTCAGCAATTTTACCGCGTTTCCAGGGCTCTGCCTTATCACTATACTGAAGCGGTTGCTTCCGAAGCTTGCCGTATCTGACAAATTGATATTGAAAGTATAGTTTGCGTTCTGCCTGATATCCAATGAATCCTTTTTAAACTTGTCCATTAGCCATACGTCGTACACCTGGGGAATCCCTTCAATATCCGTCCTTTTCAAGGTGTAGATCCCGCTTTTACTTGCGGTTACGAATAACTTTATTTCGCGTGTCGCCTGATTGGGGAGCTGCAAATTATTGATGCTAAGTCGTACGTTGTCGGATGAAATGCTTGCCAAGCCAACTGCAGCACCCAAGCCTGGCAGATAAGCGGCGTCTTCGTTAGAGTCGTACCCGGGAGATGCAGATGGATTAAATCCAATGTATATATCATCATAGCTAATCGAGTCGAGGCCCAATTTTAATCGCAGCGATTGTTGAACACCGTCCTGCATGGGTGCTTTGCTCATCAATAAGCTTGGTCCGGTCGGATTTGCACCGGCCGGCACACTTACTTTGCTCACCGACCCATTGTTATTTTGCGTCGTTTTAGCATATTCATCAATAGTTAAACTGGCACCCGTGGCAGTGGCTTGTACAATAAAACCCTGTCCGCTGGCTATATACCTGGATGCATTCCCCGTGGCAGTGCCTCCCGATGTCGACGTTTCCATATATGTATCCCACTGGTAGGTAACCGGGTTAAAGACCCATATGGTAGGCGCGATATTGGTACGTATAATCCCATCCAAGCCTGACCAACTGGTTTGCCAGTCAAGACCGGACGGGTACGGGTTTCCGATCATATTAAAGCCCCGTACCGCATAATTAGTTCCTGTACCGGTGCCGGTATAGGCCAAATTTGAAGAGGTCGGCGTATAATAGTCTTTAAAGGTATATGGGCCTGTATTCAGATAGCCTGTCGTTGTCAGTGTTACACTTTCAGGTGCAATATACGGGTAGACGGTTCTTGTCGACCAATTGGTGGCAGCTCCCCTGAAAAAAAAGAGCACGCCTGTGCCTACCGGAAGGCTGTACGTGTTGCCATCGCTCGTAGTTAATGTACCGCCGGTTGTCGAATTCGTAATGTTGGTTACACCGAGGAAATTTCCGCTTACATAAGTAGCATTACTGGGCGTGTATTTCTCATTATATAAATAAACAGATGGGTTGCCGGCGCTGGTACTGCCGCCTGTACAACCGGTAATGAATGCATTGGTTAAGCTGTTGGCCGTGGTGGTTTGCCCGGCAGTTGGTCCGACGATATAATTTAACCCGAACACGGAATTGCCGTTAACCGGCGTGCCGTTGTTGATGCAAGATGAAATAACGCGATAAGCCCGCTCTACCCACCTGCCTCCTGAATAGGTGTTACCACCCTGGAAGTATCTTTCAACAGTAAATACCCCTGTATATACATCGTTCAGACCCTGCGGAATTTCTCCAATGGTTGCCGAACCCGTAGCATCCGATTGTAAAGTAAAGGTTGCGCCGCTTTCGTTGTTTACAATGACATTTTGAGATCTGTCATTATAATAGTACATCTGTGACGTTGGCCCCAGGTAAAATTTGCCCGCATTTTCTATCGAACCATAATCGTCCATCTCAATGTAGCAGGCTGAACCCGACGTTCCCGCATAAAACGTTCCTGCGTTGGTTATAGCATGCAGAATATTGCTTCCGCCTTGTAAATACAGGATAACATTGTTTCCGGCGGTAAATGTGCCGGAGTTGTAGATAAATGAACCGGTATTATCAACCTGTAAAATACCATTTCCCAGTACGCTAAAATTCGAATAGTTGGTTAAGATAGCGCTCTTTAATTCAAAGGTCGTATTGGGCGATGTGCCGGAAAAAGCAAGGTTGACAGATGTTAAACCTGAATTTATATTTACACCGCTATTCACGACAAGTTTATTATTTGCGGTGATAGTAAGCGTGTTATTACCGGTAAACGTGATCGTATTTACAGCAGAATTTTTATTTACGGTGGGCGTATTGACTGTACATGGTATACTTACATTGTCGGTGGTCCCGGGGACGCCATTCGGCGACCAGTTGGTGCTTGTACTCCAGTCCGTACTGGTTGCTCCGGTCCATACATAGCTGTAGCCCGCTACAACGCCGTTATACACTTTATAGGTAATAGAATAATTGCTCGCCAGGTATCCGTTGGCGCCCGCCGCTGCCGACGGGGTGACCGTATAAGTTGAACCGGTTGTTTGAGTTGTCGTTGGGTTGGGCGTCGTCGTAATGCTGGTTATAGTCTCGCCGTTTACGGTACCATAATAAGTAAAGTCCGTTGTATCGCCTGTAATAACCGGCGAGCCAAATCCTGTAACTTTAAGCGGACCCGTGGCCACGATAACCAAAGGGGCAGTCGTAATATTCGCGGTAAAGCCCGACGGCTGTGTCAGTACATAATTGCCCGAACTTGTTCCGCTGATAGCGTACCCTGTTATCGTTACCGAAATACCGGTGCCGACATTCTGGGAGGCGAACACGGCCGCAGGTGTTCCGCCGAGGGTAACAGCATCGCCGCTTACAATCCCGTTTAATGTTGCCGAGCCCGATATAGTGGCGGCGGTCGTTCCATCATAACTCTTGTCACTGGCAATAATACCTGTTATGGTTAAGGTAGCGGGTGTTATATTGGCGGTAAGGCCGGCAGGCTGTGTAAGCGTATAGTTGCCTGCATCGGCGCCGCTTAGCGTACTGGTTGAAGTTACTGCTATGCCTGTGCCGACGTTTTTGGTTGCAAAAGTTCCGCTTAACGTAAGTGTAACGGCGTCCGACCCTATAACGCAACTGCACAAAGTACCTGATATTTTTGCGGTGGTAGTACCATCGTATACCTTGTTGCTTGCCGAAGCCCCACTGATCGTTAAGGCCTTAGGCGTAATATTTGCCGTTAAGCCGGTAGGTTGGCTTAAAGTATAATTGCCTGCGTTTGCGCCTGTCAGGGTGTAGCCTGAAACCGTTATAACAATACCTGTTCCCACGTTTTTAACGGCAAATGTGGCCGCCGGCGTTCCGCTAAGGCTCACCGCGTCGCCGTTCATTACACCGCTTAATGTTGCTGTGCCGGTTAACGAAGCCGTCGTAGTTCCATCGTAAACCTTATTTACGCCCGAAAGCCCGGTTATGGTTAACGTTGCTTGCGTAACGGTAATATTCCCGGGAACGTACGTGATCGAATAATTACTCGCGGAGAACGTGCCGCCTGTCGCCGATTGTACTGTGACAGAACCGTTATAAGTGCCAACAGCATCCGTAGATGTCGAGCCGGTCCAGTAGAGTATAATAACGCTGCCCACCGTTTCCCCATTTTGTAAGCCGGTTGCTGTAAAGGCTGTTGATCCGGAGCCGCCCGCGATGGTAGTGCCATATACTTTGGATACATTATTCGCGGTAATAGTTAATGAAGCCAGGGTAATATTAGCCGTAATGCCAGGTTGCGAAAGCGTATAATTTCCGGCGTCAGCACCGCTTAAACTAACGGTGACGCCAATGCCTGTGCCCGCATTGGGACTGGAAAAGGTGCCGGTCGGACTTAAGCTGACAACGTCGGGTGCTATAACGCCGGCCAGGGTACCGCCCGTAACGGTCGCATTCGTAGTGCCATCATACTGTTTGTTGCTTGCAACAGCGCCCGAGACAGTTAATGTTTTTGCCGTGATATTTGCGGTAAGCCCTGTTGGTTGCGTCAGCGTATAGTAGGCTGCGTTTGCGCCGCCGATCGTGTAGCCGGTTACTGTAATTGTTATACCTGTGCCTACGCTTGCGCTCGCAAATGTAGCCGAAGGCGTGCCGCCAAGCGTAACTACATCCGAACCAATGACACCGTTGAGCGTTGCCGTTCCTGATATGGTAGCGCCGGTGGTCCGGTCGTAAGTTTTGCTATTGCCCGTTAACCCTGAGATCGTTAATACGGCCTTATTAACGGTACTTGATCCAATGGCAATGTTCCTGGTAGTTGCGCCCGAACTCGAACAGCTTACATTTCCGGAATAACTGCCCGGCGTAGTCGTCGCGGCTAACCTCACATAAATGGTGGTAGCCGATATCGTGCCGGCCGAACCCACGAGTATTGAACCCGAGAACGGCCCTCCGCTGTTTGTGCTCACCTCGAAGCCGACCGGCGCCGTCACCGTGATGCCGGCTGACATGTTGGTGCCGGACACAGAAAATGCGCCGTTGGATGAACTTGTTCCATAAGTCGTTGTCATAGCTGATAATGAACCAGTTATGGTGATATTTGGAAAAGAAAGGGCTGATAATGAATTTGTGGTAGTCGCGTTAGAAAAGGCCAATGCGCTTCCGGAGAGGCCAAAAATTACCACTGCGGTTAAAAAATAAGGGAAAAATCTCTTCATGACTGTGATGCTCAGGTTGATAAAAAGACAGACCGTATTCTATCTCTGTTTCATTTTCCTAAAAATCGTGAGTCGGGTCACATAAATCGACCACAGGCGTATTATCCC
>DASZVE010000057.1:0-82679 GCA_035547095.1 Mucilaginibacter sp. | reverse complement strand
ATAACTTACCGGTCTGTCGGCAGTGCCTATTACCTGTACCAGCTTTTCAAGCGATGGCGCAACTACTTTCGCATTCAGTAAATTCTCGCCTTTGCGTGGCAGATAGTAAACCTTACCCGCATTAATATCTTCGTACCACTCTCCCGGCTGATCTAAAAATAAAGGCGAATTAGCCAGGTAAAACGCCGAATTGCCGTTCATCTTATGATCCTTATCGATCACAGGGGCCGGCCAGGGATGCTCGAATTCGATGCGGCTTTCGGGTTCATAAAAAGTCAGTCCGGCTTTATTGCCGTCAATCACGATCGATTTTACACGCAGGTTGGCAATGGCCCACATCTGGTGGATCACCATTTCCATTTGGGCGGGACGCTTTGGCAAACCGCCCGGCGGGAAAGGAATCCATATTATACTTTTTTCCTTATCGAGCGATAAGATGCGGCTCATGCCATCATCCGTATTGCTTTCCCTGGCGCGAATTGCCTTTCTGCCGTTCACCCAAAGCTGCCTGAACAATAAAATATTACCGCCAACCCGAGGGGCCGGTGCTTCCCACAATTTGCCCTGTACCTGTGCCGGGAATGCTGCTATATGATCAGAAACCTTATGCCAGTTATTGATGTTCACACCTCCGCTGATAACCGGATTTGCACCCGGTGCATTTTCTATGATAGTTGGCGATGTTGCCGTTCCTGAATCTTCCGGACGAATAAATAGTGGTTCATCCAATGTATATTCACCATCTTCTATCATGATGTAAATGCCATCGGCTATTGAAGGAAAATTAAGCCTCCGCAGCTCCCTTGCCTGGCGTAATGCCGCAGCGATAGTAAGTTTAGGTGAGTCCTTTGTGCCCGGATTTGCATCATTACCATTGGGCGCCACCCAAATTTGTGCGGCAAATGCCTGCAACCCAACGACTGCAAGCAAGCAACTGAAAATCAATATGAAACAAAAACGGATCACAACAGCAGCTACTGAAAAATTGATTTTACGTAAGTGGTGTTGGCGGTAAAGTTCTTTCTCACGTTACGCGGGTCTTTGGCATCACGCGAGCGTTCGATCACCAGCCATCCGCTCCAGCCCATTTTGTCGAGGGTATGTTTTATTTTTTTGAGGTCGATTTTAGGATCATTTTGCAGCCATACACCGTCTTCATCAGTACAATGGATTTGCACGATCTCATTTTTGCCCAAAGTTTTCAGTTCTTCACTAATATCCTTCCTATTCTTTACCGCGTTGGCAAAATTGAAATAGCTTTTAACGGCCGGTGAGCCAATATCCTTTAACAGCTTCAATTCTTCTTTTGCATCGAGCGAAGTTTCGATACCGATAACCACACCAGCCTGCTCGGCCATCGCGCCTGCAGTCTTTAACCGCTCTACAATCGCCGGACGCAGTTCGGGATTCTTAACCAGGTCGCCCTGAACGCCAAGCGGCAGGAACGCTACCTTAACATTCATCTTTTTAGCAGTATTGATGCAATCCTGCACAGCTTTGGGTGCGGTGGGCCTTTTGGCAAACGACTGGGCAAAAAATCCTGTCATGCCCAATGAACATATATCGAGGTTTAGCTCTTTGGCTTTATTGAGGAATTGCTGCCTGACCGAATCTATGGCGAGTTTGTTATCGAAAGTTTCGCGGTTTCCTAAACCGCCCATATCTACTTCTACCCCGTCGGCGCCGATGTCTTTAGCTAATTGAAAAGCGCCCAGTTTCTGGCGTTTCAATATCATCAGGTCAACCACGGCCACTTTATAACGGTGTCCGATTGTCTGTGCCGACGCGCTATTTGGCGATATACCTGCAGCTATGAAAAAGCCTGCCAGGGCAGTTAAAGAATTACGCAATAGTTTTTTAATCATCATTATTCCTCCGGTTGTTTTTCACGCGGCGCAGTCGCAAAAACCTTTAATAAATTATTATATCCCATGATCGCGTCCTTTGGCAGATACTGGCCATGATCGCCAAAAACATACATCATGGGTTCTTTTTCAATCGTAACTTCCGATTCATCAATCTTTCCGCTCTTATCTTCGATTTTGCGGATATCCAGGTGAAAATTCTTGGCAACGAATGCATAGAGCGCCTTGCGTTTCGACAGGCCGTAATCATGGCCCTCATTCGGCAAATGGACATTTTCTACCAGGTCAGTTTTACCATAGTAGCCGTACATTTTTTGCAGGTATGGAAAATCATGCTCGGGCATGTGACCGGTCCAGTCCTTTCCGTCAGATATCAGCAATTGAGGATGCGGGGCGGCCATAGCAGCCAGCTCAACATTGTCTGTTCCGCCGCCGCAAAAGAATATGGGCATACCGCTTTCGCAGGGGCATCCTCCGTAGAAGTAAGATGACACCGAAACAACCGGCGCGCTCAGTTTAATGCGCGGATCGAGCGCGGCCATTAACACGGTATGACTTCCGCCACCCGAACCCCCACTAATTCCTACCCTCGCCGGGTCAGTTTCCTTCAGACTCAGTACATAATCCAATATTCGGATAGCACCTAAGGTCTGTACAACCTGCGCGATGCTGGTGCGATGATCCTGTGATTTAAATTGCAGCAGCGATTCGCCCCAGGCAAAAAGATCATAACTATAGGCCATACAACCCATGCGGGCCAATGTCGCGCATCGTATCTGGCAATCGGGCCGGTAACGCTGCTGTGCCCAATGCCCGTCGGGACTTAGCATTATGGGTATTTTACCATGGATATGCAGTGGCCGGTAAAGCGATCCGTTAATATACAACCCAGGCAAAATTTCAATAGCGATATTTTGAACGGAATAGCCGTTATAAACTCTTTCGGGCGTTATGATTGGCTTGCTGCCAGGTTTTTTTGGCAGAGGATATAGGTCCAGCGCCTTATACAGTTCGGTACGAAGCGAATCTTTTCTCTTTTCCCAGCTTTTAGCATCATGATAAAGTTTGGCAATGCTATCGAGTTTGGCCCAGCCATCTTCTACCGACCACACATTGTACTCATAGTCCTTCAGCTTATAAGAATTCGGCCCGGTTTTGTTCACCTTCATATCCAGCGGCGCAAGCACATTGTCAAGCGTCTCCTCCACCGTATTCCTGAATCGCCAGTCGGCGTAGGTAACAACTTTACCCTTTACCTGGTCATTCGAAAACTTGATCTTTACATGAAACCGTTGTTCGATCTCCTCAAGCGTTTGTTTTAATGTTTTTTTGAACCGATGATCAGTGTCCTGTTGTGCCCAGATCAATGCCGGTAAAAGCAGTATGAGTCCCGCCGTGATATATTTTTTTAAATCCCTCATCGCCTAATGATCAATCGTCTTCAGTCTTCACTACAGGTGCTGTATAACCGGGCATAGCCGGCCATTGCCCGTCTTTGATCTTTTTTAATTCCAGCTTACCGGGATCGATAACCACGTGTTTGATCCGTCTCCTTCGCCAGGTATAAACCACATGCACCATACCGTCGGAGGTTTGTATTACCGAAGGATAGGAATACTGACTGATGGGCGAATCTTCAAGAATTAAAGCGGCATACCAGGTTTTCCCGTCTTTTGATATGGCGACGTTCAGCGGAGTGCGCGCACCTTTCGTCTTATCGCCGGGAGGCAAAACATGATTGTATACCAGCAACTGGCGGCCGTCTTTCAAAGTCACCCCATCGATCCCTGAATTGTTGTTAGGTAGCGATGTGGGTTCAAGCGGCGACCAGGTTTTGCCATTATCTGATGACCAGGTTTGTAATATCGCCCTATTCTGGCTGCGGCACAATGCCTGCAATTTGCCATCCTTATAAGATAGAATAGTTGGCTGCAAAGGTTTAAAAGCTTTGCCATTGTCAACCGGACCTGCCATTTTCCATGTCTGCCCAAAGTTTGGCGATATTTCAAAATGGACCTTCCATCCGTCGTTCTCGGTGGATGAAGGGCATAGCAAATCGCCATTGGCTAACAAAACGGGCTTATTCTTAATCGGACCGAGAAATCCTTCAGGTAACGCTTTTTGCTCCGACCAGGTAACTCCGTTATCTTTCGACGACCTCATAAAACCTTTCCAATCGGATGGCTTAGGTCCGATCTTATAGAACAGCAAAAGATCACCACCGGGTACCTGGTAAAGCACGGGGTTCCAGCACGGGTAGCGCAATGACGGGCTTTGAATACCATTGGCAACATTAACGCCTTCCGTCCACTTGCCGTTCACATACCTGCTGACCCAGATGCAGACATCCGGATTGCGCTCTTTCGTGCCGCCAAACCAGGCAGCAACTAATCCATGCGGTGTTTCGGCAATGGTAGATGCATGGCATTCTGGATAAGGCGCCTGCTCAAAAATGAACTCGTCCGTTATAATTCCGTGCTGCCATAGCTTCAATTGTGCCCAACTGCTTAACGCCAGTCCCAGGCACAAAACCATCGTTATACAAAAGCCTTTTTTCATAATTAATATTGCTTATTGTTCAATAATTTATTCTGAAATCATAGTTACCGGAGCCTATCAATATTTTGGTTTCGTCTTTATCAGGCCCGATGTATTTGATCTCGTTGCTTTCCGTCAAACTCCTGTTGCCTTCCTTAATATTCCTCAAAGTTTTGGATGGCAAATAAACCGTCGCGGTAGTGTTAGGCGGAACATTAAGCGTCCATTCAAAACGGCTTGCTGTTTTTTCCCACCGGCTTTTTATTAAACCATAAGGCGTGTCGTACGAAGCATTTACACTGTCCAAACCCTTTACCATCACAGGTTTCATAACGATAGTTTTAAAACCCCGCGTGGCGGCTTTGATCCCGGCCAGGTCCTGGTAAAACCAGGCGATCAGGTCACCTAAAAGCATCACGTGGTTACGGGAATTCATCTTCGGGTTGGCTGTATCGCCGTTCCATAGTTCCCAAATGGTGGTTGCGCCCCGCTTCACCATATAGCCCCAGCTTGGGTAATCGCTATTACTGGCAATGCGGAAAGCAATATCCGGACGGCCAAAATCGGTCAGGCCGCGCATCAGCCATTGCGTTCCGATAACGCCTGTGCCGATATGACCATTTTCGGTAGTAAGTATTTGGTTTACAATATTATTGAATACCTGTCTTTGATATTCTTTAGGCGTAATCCCAAAATACAAGGGCAACAGGTTGGCGGTAACGGTATTGTTATCGTATTGGAAAGTCTTTTCATTCAGGAATTTCTGGTTGAAAGCATTTTTTGTGGTCAAAGCCATTGCCGAAAAACTTTGCGAGTCGGCAGGTTTATCCAGGATCTTTGCGAAACGCTGCATTAAAAACAACATGCGGTAGTAGTAAGCAGTCGCAATGAGCACACCGTTGGTTAGCCGCGAAGGATCTTTGGCATGGATTAACTCAGGCGACTCGGGCGGCACGCACCAATCGCCGTATTTATCCCTGGTCATCAAGCCGTTTCTCAAATACCGTTGGCGCATGTAATCCAGCCACTTTTTCATCGATGTATAATGCTTTGCAATTGGCGCCTTATCGCCAAACTGCTCGTAAAGCATGTTGGCTACCAGGATGTAAGTGCCGGGCCAGGTCATATTATCGCTGTAATAGTTCCAGTACGCCGGGGCCACATCCGGTATCGAACCATCAGGCAATTGCGCTTCCTGTATATCGTCCAGCCATTTGGCGTACAGGTTTTCGTTATCGAACACAAAACTTTCACCGAGCGAACCCACCGCACGATCACCAAGCCAGGGCATACGCTCATTTCGCTGCGGGCAATCAATCGGCATTCCCTTATAATTGCTCAGTATACCCCAGTAAGCGTTTTTATAGATGTGATTAATCAGGGTATCCGATGTTTCAAAATGCCCGATGGTCGCCATGTCGTCATATACAACCTGCCCGGCAAAGTCATTTACAGTTGGCATACCCGGATAACCGGTAATTTCTACATATCTGAAGCCATGAAACACAAATACCGGGTGCCAGATCTCTTCCCCTTCGCCTTTTAGCTTGTAAATGTCTGTGGCTTTCGCATCGCGCAGGTTGGCTACGTACAGGCCGCCATCCTTCTGCAAGGTTTCAGCAAACCGAAGCGTCACCTGATCGCCGCGCTTGCCACTCACTTTCATCTGCACCCAACCGGCTATATTCTGCCCCATATCCATTATCCATACGCCCGGTTTAAGCGGCTTAATACTTACCGGGGTGATGGTCGCCATGATTTTGATCGGCTCATTCATTTGCGCTTCCAGTCTTCCACCGGGCGGCGCCACCAATTGGGGTTTTAGCCATTTGCTATCATCGTAACCGAGTATCTTCCACCCTGTTAGCCCTTTAGTCGCGTCGTATTCTTCACCATCATATTCGTTGTTAGTACGGATAGGGCCGTCAGCGGTAAACTTCCAGCTATCGTCGCTCCCAATGGTTTTCTTACTGCCATCAGTATAAGTAATTTCTAGTTGCAGCAGCATTTTAGGAAAGCCGAACTCCTTTATTTTCTTAGGCTTATATTTTGGCCGCATGGTGAAAAAACGGCCATTGCCCAGCACGGTCGCGATTGTGTTATTGCCCTCCATGATGTCATCAGTAACATCAAAGGTGTTGTACTTTACCGACTTTGTGTAATCAGTCGGCGCTTCGGCCAGCACCTGGTCGCCAATGGTTTTGCCATTGATGTAAAGCTCATAATGCCCCAGGCCGGCTATATAGACAACTGCCTTTTTTATCCCTTTATCGTTTTTAAACTCCTTACGGAAATATCTTGCAGACAATCTTGAAAACTTTGAAACGCTATCCCAAGAGAAACCAGCATCGTAACCTATCCATTTCGCTTTCCAGTCGCCGGTATTTAGCAATCCCATGCTCCAGGACGCCGGTTCACTCCATGAGCTTTGCCCCTTGTTCGTCCAAACTCTAACTTTCCAGTAACAGGCAGTACGGCTTGCCAAAGCTTTACCTACATAGCTCACCATGATCGATACCGAAGACCGGACTTTATGAGAATCCCACAGATCGCCTTCATCATGTTCAAGCTTTGCAGGCGACGATGCGACGATTATCCGATAGGCGGTTTGGATAATATTGCGGCCATCACCAACAATTTGCCAGCTTATGCGGGGATGCCAAGCGTCGATGCCCTGTGGGTTATCCAGCATTTCGCAGCGCAGATGCTGCACGCCTATTTCGGCGGATGCAAAACCATCGTAACTGCAGGCCAGTATACAGACCAAAATCGCAGCGATATGAATTGCACACTTCTTCATTAGTTATTTGCCGGAAAAATCAAGATACAAACTAAGCGACAGCGCGTCCGCTATGTTTTTATCATAGTTGAAATACTGGTTTTTTGCACCACTTGGGCCCAGTTTTTCGGGTTTCTGCGATTTCGTCCCAATGGGCGTTATCCCGTGCATAAATGATATATCGCCCGTTGGAAAAGCAGGCGCAACATTGTAGGTCTTTTTAGGATACGCCGGCGTGAAAAGGCGCATAAATACGTCCCGGCTATTGCAGACTATGGTAATGGGCTGTTCCTTAGTTTGCAGCTTCATCCAATATAAATTGGAATAATAGCCTTTAAATTCAGGGTAGATTAATTTCGTGCTGTCTTCGCCGGTAATGGTGTTGTTGTAGGCTTTGTCCCAAACGTTCAGGATAACGCCTTTCAATCGATTCTTCCATACCCGGTAAGGACCGTCTCCCATATAGGTTACGCCTTTAACCTCTTTTTCGGGATAAGAAAAGCTTACCCCGAGCAAATCAGCTTCCTCGCCCACAGGCCAGTATTTTACATCCAGTTGAACCCATCCTGATGGATAAATTGTCCATCTTAACTCCTGTTCAGTGGTCTTTTTGTCGAACTCTGCTTCCACTACTAAATTATCACCTTCGTAATGGTTGGTCAGCTTTTGAAATCCTGACTGGTTCTGCCCTTCTGCCAATACCGGTCCGTTTGTAAGCGGAATAATACCTTTTGCATTCTTTACCTTTTGGAGAATGCCTGAATTGCGGTTAAACTCCAGCCCGATATCTTTTACGGTGACTTTATACAGTGAATCCGTTTCCTTAATCGACGGTTTACTGTTGCCGTTAAGCAAAACCATGCGTTTGGTTATCGCCTCGTGGCTGCTTATCGGCCAGCTCCAGGTATACAATTCACGCTTATGTGGATCAATTGCGGTAACATACAGCACATCGTAAGTTTTCCAGTTTGCAGGCAAATGCAGCTGCAAATCGCCATACTGACCAGGTGGCACATCAGGTGAGGCGATCGTTCCCGTCAAAGATGCAGACAATGATTTCTCATAAGGATTATTTAGACGCGCGAGCCGATAGCTGAAAGTGCATTGATCCAGGTTAGTAAACGCAAACCTATTTTCGAGATGCAGCTTTCCGTCAAATGCTGGGGTTATCTCCCTCGGCTCCAGGTGAACCGGGCACCAGACCTCTTTAATAGTATAATAACTGCCCTCCTTTTCATGATACGGGCCGAGAATTCCGTCGGGCCCATGATCGCCATCCGAATCGAGTAACCCGTTTTTATCCGTGCGCACTACCGCCTCGTCGGCGAAAACCCAGATAAAACCGCCGGCTGATATAGGCGTATGCCACATCTCTTCCCAGAAATCATCCAACCCGGCACCGGCGCCGCCATCGTACAACCCATGCAAAAATTCGGTTGGGAACGCTACATCGTGACCGTGCAGATCAGTATTAGTGCCATAATCATAATTAATATAATGCTGGGTATTCGTACCCCTAAAAATAGCCCAGGGATGTATCAGCGGGCGTTTTTGGATATCCAGTTCATCAAACCAGTGATCAAGATCGAAGTTGAAGCCACCTTCATTGCCATTGTCCCATATTACTATCGACGGATGGTTCACATCCCTGCTGATCATTTCCTTTACCAGTTTCGTGCCGACTTGAGTGTCATAGATATGATGCCAGCCGGTCAACTCGTCAAGTACAAACAGGCCAAGCGAATCGCAAACGTCAAGAAAATGAGCGTCGGGCGGATAATGCGACATGCGCACAGCGTTCATATTCATATCCTTGATAAGCTTCACATCGGCTATGCTCATCGCTTTGCATGTCGTCCTGCCGGTGGTCGGCCAGAACGAATGGTGATTTACACCTCTGAATTTGATCTTGACATTGTTGACGTAAATACCGTCATGTTCACGCAGCTCAATGGTGCGGAAACCGAAACGCTGTTTTACAACATGCAGCGATTTACCATTAGCATTAAGCGTAAAAACGACATTGTAAAGGTTCGGAAATTCCGGCGACCAAAGCTTAGGAGCGTTAAAATGCGTTTTAATAAGCACCGAGGTATCACCGGCTTTAATTTTAGCTGAGAAAGGAACACCGGCTTTTTTGCCATCGAGCATATAAAATTGCCCGCTTACCCCAGATGCATTTTTAACGCCGGACAATTGGAGCTGCGCTTCGAAACTGCCGTCCGCCTTAGCGTTTATGGCAACATGACTGATATGATTTTGCGGAAATGCTTCTAAGTAAACCGGCCGGAAGATACCACCGAACACCCAAAAATCGCCTTTGCGCTCGGCATTGTTTACCGTTGGATTCGCCGAATATTTTGAAACGGCAACTTCGAGCAGGTTTGGCTGACCGAAATTCAGCAATTTGGTTATGTCATATTTAAATTGATAGAAAGCTCCCTGGTGTATCGGTCCGGCCAGTTTGCCGTTGATCATCACTTTGGTATCGGTCATCGAACCATCAAAAACGATATCGATGTCTTTTCCCTTCCATGACGAAGGGACGGTAAAACTGTATTTGTAAAGGCCTTGTTCCCTGCCTTTCAGGCTGTCCTTATCTAATCCGTAATTGTATTTTCCGAAACCCTGCAGCTCCCAGCTCGATGGTACGGGAATGGTGGTCCACTTACCTGAATTATGCCCGGCTGTACAATAAAATTGCCAATTGACCGTATGATCGCTACCTGTACCCGAAAGGTATTGTACCTGTGTCTGCTGCGCACAAACACTGACAGCAGGTATCAGCAGTAAAGCACTTAGGCGTATTTTAAGCCAGGCGAATTTCATATCGGATCAATTGTTTGTATAAGTAAATTTTAAAGGATTGTTGGTGCGAAAAGGCATCGCCGGCAAGCCGCTCTTATTATAAAAATTTGGCTGAGCCGCTTCATCCCAGGCAAAACGCACGGCAACAGGCGATGACACCCCGGGTGCCGAAACTATGACCTTATTCCCATTGATAACCGCATTGGCATCAACAAATTTGCCGTCGCTGCCCGCGATAGAAAAATCGCTAAGTTGTTTGTCATCATGACTGACCAGGCCACCATCGGTATATTTAAAGGACAGAATGATCTTATTGCCTTTTATTTTCATGCCGCTGTATTCGGGTCCCGAAAATGTGACCTTGTGTTCACCATAAGTTTTAGCCAGTGCCAGCAATTCCAGCCGGTGACCAACTACCCATTTAAACGGGGGATGAATGTTATTGAGGTTGTCGTTCAAATCGGTGGTTATGATCATCCCAGTGTGCGGTATCTTCAGCGCCATTGTTTGTGCCTCCCTGAATTCGGGCTCGCGTTCTACAGTATAAGCTATAGGGCCTTTAGCTTTCGAATAATAGTACGGCGCTATCTGAACATAGTAAAAAGGCATAGCATCATTGTGCCATAGCTTACGCCAGCAATTGATCAGCGCTTCCATTTTATAGGTATAGGTAATCGATTCGCCCAAAAAACAATTCGACTCGCCCTGGTACCATAAAAAACCTTTAAGCGCGAATGGCGCAACCGGCGCGATCATTTTACCATAAAACTTGCCCGGATCGCCATCAATTTTGATGTTGTTCGCCTTAAAATACGGAACAGCTTCGAATGCTTCCGGTGATGCCCAGGGCTCAATACGGCTACCGCTTACTGCTGATGATATAATGCCGACAGGCACTTTCAGATCATGATTCAGATTTTTGGCGAAGAAATATCCCGCGGCCGAAAAATCCCTTAGCGCGGTACCCTCAGCTATATCCCATCCTGAATGCGTGGAATCGGGTTTTTGCATATTCTTTTGGGTAACCAGGAAGATCCTTATCTGCGGATTATGCGCTCTTTGCAGTTCATCAACCGGCGAATTAGCCGTGCTGGTATCCGGCTTGTGCACTTTGCTGTTCTTGCGCATTTCATATTGCATGTTGGACTGCCCTGAACACAGCCATACCTCACCTACCAGGATATCGCTCAGCCTGATAGTGTTAGTGCCTTTTATTTCCAAGTCCCGGCCGTTTGCAGAAGCTCGCATCGGATTGAGTACCACTTCCCATTCACCATCAGGTCCGGCAGTTGCATTTTTTACCTGCCCGGCGAAGCTTACCGTGATCTTTTCACCAACTGAAGCGGTGCCCCATATGGGCACTGGTTTATTGCGCTGCAGCACCATATTGTTCCCAAGTATTTTCGGTAGCACAACCGTAGCGTAACTGCTGGCGGGCAACGACATGAAACCTGTTAGAAGAATAAAAACAATATATTTCCAGGTATTCATCAGTAGGCCTCGGTTTTAAACGATTTGATATAGAAACTGGCAGGCGGCGCTTGCTCACCGGCATGGGGCAGGTCATAGTCCTGGTCGGTTGGTGTATCTGCATTGGGGAAGCGCCGTACATCGCCGGTTCTGAAAACAACCTGCTCAACTTTTAACACCGGTGCAAAGAACAAGGCGCGTAGCACATCTTTTCCGTTTACGTTCACGGTATAAAAACGGGTGTCGGTATTAAGCTTTACAACGATATGATAGGATTTGCCCGCTTCGTATTTTAAGAAGTTTTTATAGCGATAGCCCGTTTTGGCCCTGATATAGCCGGTAGAATCGAAGGTAAGCCGGATAGCGGGTGCATCTTGTCCGTTCCGGAATTCAATATCCATCATCCCCGTGTTATTTTGAGCAGGAATAACTGTAAAATCGGCAAGCAGCTTACTCGTCGCCGGAACGACACGCTCGGCAAATGCATAATCAAACGGGTCACGATCTTTTAATGCCAGGCAGCGCGTCCCGTCAGGTGCTTGAGCTATACCAACAGGCGCCCAAATCGGACTGTAGGTATTCCATTTCTCCAATTCTTTCCCGGCGGGTATATCGTTGAATACTTCATTAGCCTGGTTTGCCGCAACTGCTGTAATCGGCACAGGTATCGACGAAACCCAGATATCCTCCTTGTTCATGCTGTAGGTAACCCAAAGCTTGCCATCCGGCGGGGTACCATTACCCTCAATAATGCCTCTCGTATATTGCGGACCATACGATTTGTAATTTCCGCCATAGCGCATCGGCGGTATTTGTCCATTGACCAGCAATAGATTAGTATAATCTAGTCCGTCGTTACTTACCGATATCGCCAGCGGCCAGCGAAATTCGGAGGGATTATAAACCGTGGCATACTTACCGTCCGAAGTGCGTTGCCCCCATATTTTGGCATTGCTGGTAACAAATCGGGGGGCACGAGTAGCATTTGCGGGCCATGTTTTACCGTTATCTGTACTTATTGCAGTCAGCGCATATTTCCAAAGTCCTACAACCCGGCCATCCGGTAAATGATAAAAGTTGAAGGCTTTGTAATCTTTGTGCAGTGGAATCAGCGGGTCCTTGCGATCAGTTTCTTCTACCCACTGCATCATCATCAGCGGGTTTGCCATCAGCTCGTCACAAGCTTCTATAAATCCTCTATCCTTGCTGCTTTTGTAAAACGGGTACGACGTATTCTTTTCATTCCATTTAGGATTATAATGAATAAAATAGATCGGGCCATAGGTACCATTCTTATAAACTTCCCTTACCACCCTGCCTATGCCCTTGCCATCGTTCGGGTCGTCGTGCCGATCGAGACAAATGCCATAGAAACCCAGTATCAGCAGCCGGTTCGATTTGGTAGTATAAAAGCCCATGCGCTGATGCATAACCGCATACAGGTTTTTGGCTACGCCGGGGTGACCCTCTTTCGTTGTACCGTCGGGGATTTTGTACTGCGGAAAAACCACTTCAGGTTTCGACCACTTTGCGCCATCTTTTGAAGTAATGACCAATGTTTGGCCCGGAGGCACGCTCTCACCTACTTTATCGCTCAGGTACTCGACATAAAAAGTGTTATTCCAATAGGCCATCATCGGCTGATGATTGTAGGTAAATCCAAAACCATCTGCGAGCTTAGGGTGCTGCCTGTTGGCACGGAATATCTGCATATTATGCACGCCTATTGCCGGGCTCAGCCGCCCGTCGTGGTAATCCACATTCACTATAGTATTTCCCGTATAGTGCACCGTATCCTGCGCCTCCGCAGCAAAGCTTAGGATGGAGATGCCTATAGAAAATATGACTATTTTAAACTTCTTCATAGCTATTGCAGGTTAGATTGCGCCGCTAACTTCAGCTTTCTCAGCGTTTTTTTGGTAACATTAAATATCGTTCCGTGCTTATGTCCTTCGGGTACGCTTACCTGGTCGCTGATGTTCACGAAGGTCTTAAAATCTTTGGTCCGCACCGCGCCAAATTTCTTTTGCCGGTACGAATCGTAGTAGATCAGCCAGTTATCACCAGCTTTTGTCATGGTAGGCCCCTCAGAGTACATTTCGGTGAACCGTTTCGAAAAATCAGTATAGGGCCCAAGCGGATTATTGCTGAAAGCCACCAGTATATTCCTGTTCGGCCTGGTGTTATCCTTCATCACCAGCACATATTTATTATTCACAATCTTCACAATCTCCGGATCTATAACGCTGAAACCAGGGTCGAGAAATAGCTTTGCCGGTGTAAAATTTTTGAAATCCTTTGTCACTGTATAGTACAGCCGGTGATTGTTCTTTTCATCTTCCTGCCCTTTCGGGAAACGGAAGGGTATGGTGGATGCCCAGGTGATGATAAAATCTTTGTTGACATCGTCATAAAACAGCTCCGGCGCCCAGGAATTAACCGCATTGGGTTCGTTCGCCATCACCTCGATATGCCGTTCAGGCGACCAGTGGATCAGATCCTTCGATTCGGCATAACCGATTCCTGTATCGTCTTTCCATCCTGTCGTCCAAACCAAATGATATACACCATCCGGCCCCTGCGCTATCGATGGGTCGCGCATGATTTTGGCATTGCCAACCTCGGGCTTTAGAAACACATGGTTAAGATCGGTCCAGTGGTAGGCGTCCCGGCTGTAGAGTAATCTTAGGCCCCCATCGGCAGGTTCGTGGAAAGACGTGAACAGGTAGATATTCTTCCGGGCCTTGCATGAGAGCAGAGCCATACCCGTAAAAGCAATCAAACATATTCTCTTTATTCCATTCATCCTATTTTCTATCCTGTCAGATAGCATCAAGTATCAAAACCCAGTCGTTACCATTAACGGGTTGACCGGGCGGATCAAACTTCATATTTTTTGACTTATCAAATGTCCCGATAAGCGTGGTTCTACCATTACGCGGATTGTACCACGATGCTTTTATTTTGTTGCCGGCCAATTCGTTGGCATCGATCTCCATATTACGGCCGGTATAAGTATATATAAAAGCATATTTCTTACCCCTTGTCGCGATCAGCCGGTTGTATCTTTCTCCCTGGTCGCCTGCAATTAACGACTGGTCGGGTACCCGTTGAAAGTAGGGCCTCGATAAGATAAGCTTCTTGAGATAAACCATTTCACGTGCACCCGGATCGTTGATCGATTGATACCAGAAGTTCTTTGAGCCATATGCAGGATGTTTATCACCGGGTTTGTGCATTTGCATCACATCGTTATTGCCGTAGGTATACCCGCAGGCGCCCGCAAAAACGGACCAGTAGCCATAACGCCTTACATCATCAGCCATCCATCTTGGTAAAGAGGCGTCGTGCAGTCCGTGGGGTATGTTTTCATAGGATGGTTCGGCATCAAGCGTTGGTTTTGTTGGCTTTTTATCGTAGTCCGATTCTACATATCGCCAATTGTCCTCGCCATAGTTAAAATCAGATTTCGAGGTATCCTGGGCATAGGTACGGTGACCCGACTGAAAGCAATTAAAACTTAACCACGGCTCCTGCTGGAACCAGATAGAGGATTGCTTGCGGCCGCGTGGATGGAACGTAATCAAATGATCAGGGTCCAAAGTATGCAGCGTATTGCCGATCATATTCCAAACTTTCAATGAATCGGTTCCGGCTATATCGCCGCCGTTCATCCAGATCACATTGGGGAATGATTTATATCGGTTTGCCAAAAAAGTGGCATACGCTTTAGCCTGAGCCTGGGTAATATGTGATCCTTTAACAACACCTCCCCACACAGGTACCATCGCCACGTAAATACCTTTTTTAGCCGCCGCATTCACTATCCAATCCACATGATCCCAATAACCATATTCTTTGGGATTTTCAGCACTGGTACCCGGAGTTACCTTTGGCATGGTGATATTGCGGTTAATAAGCGCCGAATCGCCGTAGGCATTTACTTCAGCTGTACTATGCAGCACCATTGCCTGTATAACATTAAAACCCTGCTCTTTTCGGGTTTCCAGGTATTTTTCGGCGTCCTGCCGGTTTAGCTTAGAGAACAAAAGCCAGCCTGTATCCCCAAGCCAAAAGAAGGGCTTGCCGCCAGCGGTAAAATATCGATGATTAGCTGATATTTCTAACCGGGGCATTATTTCTGTATCGCTTTTGAAGGAAAAAAGCACGCAGATTATTATGCCGGGTAAAAAACATCTTTTCAGCATAGCGAATCAGATACGGGTCAGCCACAAAATAGCAGTACCGGCTTTAGGACTTTTAATTTCAACGCCGTTGCCGCCTTTTATTTTTTCTTCACCCGGTAAAACTTTGCCTGTTTCAGGATCGATCCATTTTACAGCATAGTTATCATTGGCAGCCAGATCTAAACGGATAGTGCTGCCGGAACTATTGTAAACGATATAGCTTTTTCCGACGTTGGCCAGCGCCCATTGTCCCCGCGGATTCCCGGGTAAAGCGACGCTTTGCATGGATGATGCACCGGTCAAAAATTCTTTATCGGTAGTAGCAGGTAATACCGGCAACGAACCTCCAGCCATAAATACGGCCCAGCCAAAATGATCGTAGCCGTCGGCAGAATACAGTACAGCTTTATCCGGATATTTTTGCTTGTACTCGTGTACAGCGCGGTATATCTGCTCAAATGATGAACCTTTAGGTTTATATATTCGCAGTTCCTGTCGTGGTGCAAGGCTTTGTCCGCCCTTCGGCGCATAGGCCTCGCCGTTCTGCTGGTAATACCAATATCTGATATCGATCACATTAACTACCGAAGATTTTGAAGGATCATTCAAAATAGCGTCCTGTACATCCTTCGTAGCGCTAAGGCCAATGATCTCTTTCTTCTTATGAGTGGTTTCCCATTGCTTTATGGTATTGATCCAAAACTGCATAAAACTGAGCGGACCCGTGAACTCCGCACTGGTGGTCTGGATAACACCGCTGTTGTTGGCAAAGTTATCCATGCACTTGTCAATGTAAGCCGTCAATAGCTTACGCCTTGTTGGCTGGGTTACATCGTAAAACTGTTCGGCCATAAACTGGCGTTTATCGCCAGCATAATTCACCGGCTCCGGGAAGCCTGTATTATTGATGTTATTGGCTGTCCTCCAGGGGAAGTCTGCATAATGCGCCCCTGCTTCGATAATATTATGCTGGAAGAAATTCTGGTGGAAAAGCACCAGGCCTTTCTCGTCGGCTATGTCAGCAAATTGCTTAAGCCTGTTCCAGTACCAGTAGTTGTATTTAGTCAGATCGTATTTGCTTAAACCATCCCAGGCCAGTCCCTGTCCGCTGCGGGCGAATGGCAGCTCATAAAACGGTGGCCATACGTCGCCGTCCATTCTCCTGATCCGCTCATGATCATCCCTCCGGCGGTCGTACCATAAACCATAGTTATGTTCGAGCACGACGATATTATTTTTCAGCATCCAATCAGCTACATCGTCAAGATTGTCCGTCAAACCGGTTCCGGTTCGTCCGGGTACCCAGCGTGTTACATCGGGCTTAGCAGTTCTTTCCAGGTAATCCGGCTTAACTGTGCCATTCCACCAGGGCGCTTCAAAATGTTTCCCTTGTAAAACCTCGTCTCCCCTGACCAGCCAACCGTTTCGCACGATCATTTTGGGTGCTAACCCTGGCTCAGGTTGTGCATGATAACCGATCTGGTCAATCGTTTTAGCTCCGTTTGATGAAGTACTGATCGGGTTTCTTTTTGGAGCCTGGTCAACCCAATCGCTAATTGTTGTCGCCGGTCTTTTTGCTTCGGCCATTAACTCGGCAGCCTGTGCAACCGTAGGGCTACTCGACGGCTCTGTTGTGATTTGCAATATGGCGGCTTGTTTGCTCACATCGCGGTTTAAACGATTGGCAAGCTGCGTGTAATAAAAACTGCGTGGAGAAAGATTTTCGTTGGAAGAATTCCAATAGCCATCGCCGCCAAACTGCGCCCAGGTACCAAAGGCCCAATTCTCGGCTGTTGGCGGCTTAGCACAATTGACCAGCGCTGCCGAGCAGTTCCAGAACAGGCTGTTGGCTGCGTTCCATCCTGCTCCCTGCCCGTCCTGACCGCGGTTCATGTAATTTAAAGCCTGGCCGTCGATATTGGCGACATCGAACAATACGCCCGACGCCCAACTGTCAATACCGCCACTGAAACTATATGGGTGCCATGCAGAGCATTGCACGAATGCATTGGGGCCGGGCGCGCAATACCCGGTAGCAAAATCATGAAACCCGTTTACCGAATAAAGGCGCTGGAAAAGCGTCTGGCCACCCATCGTCCAGAAGGTATTACGGCGCAGCCCGCCAATCTCCGATATAGGGGCCAGTGATTTACAATCTTCAACTGTGATGCGATTAGCAGTCTGAAGCACAAATACTGCCGAACCCGCAAAATGCTCGAATATCACCTGGCGCACCCAGGCATCCGAAACATTCGCCATGGTTATAGCCATCCAGCGGTGGGCCTCATCTTTCGGATTCGCAGCATCATAAGCCGATTGCAAACGCAGATTTTCAATACCGACATGCGAGATGCGGCCCGGCCATTCGTATTTGGCTATCAATCCGCCGCCATAAGTAGTATCCAGGGCAGTCGTTAACGGAGCATCGATAGTGATTTCGTCGCCCTTTACCGAGGTAATTTTGCGATCCCAATAGATATCACGTTCACCCGGCTTCCAGGATAATGCTGTCAAGCCGCCACCGAAATGATCGGTTCCGAGTTCATCTATCCATGCTTGCGTGCTCGGCCGGTGCACTATAATCATATCGCCGGCTTTCAGATTTTCAGCGTCGGCAATATGAAAAGTAAATGCGTTTACAGGCACATAAGCATCGGTTATTTTAATTTCCTTTGATTCTTTGCGGTCGTTTATACCCGAAACCTGGATAAAAGTCGCCCGATCTTGTCCGGCAGCAAATAAAATAGTGCCTTTATCGTCCATCCCGGTGCCGCGAAGAACAATACCCGAGGCATGTATTTTTAAACTGCCATCAACCTCGTAAGTGCCTTTGTTGAGTAGTACTGCGCCGCGAAAACCATTGCGATCAGCAGGAAGAGACGCCACATAATCCAGTGCGGTTTGTATACGTGAAGTGGCGTCGCCTTTTTTTATTGGAACGACAACCTTCACCGGCACGTTATCCGGTATGGGCTCGTCGGAAGCCATGTAACCACAATACGAAAAGTCGGGTATACGGTCGCCTTTACTATCCGCATGGTAAACCAGCTTCCCGTTTTTCTCAACAATAACCGGCGCCGACTCCCTGGCCGATTTTTTCAGTTTTTGGCATATTGCGGGGGTATGTATTACCATACCCCCTGCAAATAGCCCAACCAATAAACCAACCGTTTTACTTTTACTAAACCTGATCACAATTTTATCTGATTAGTTCAGTTCTCCATTCGTCATTTTGTGCTCGCCTTTCAGAGCGACAGTATTCAGATATACCTCTATATTCGTATAACCTTCACCGTTTTTAGCAAGCTCGCTTGCATCGTTGGCATTATTAGGATTTAAACCATGTGAAGTTTCCCAAGAATCGGGCATGCCGTCGTTATCGCTGTCCTTGTACGGTGTGCCTTTATATACCGGGTATCCCCCTACCTGCCACGGCGCAGTTATAATGCCCAACTTGTATGAGTCTCTGGGTAATTTACGCACTTTGAATTGAAAGTCAGTATCTGTTTTAACCTCCTTGTAGGCTATCTTACCTGTACGTACCTGTTCAACAATACGTTTATCTACTGCATCACGTTCCGGCAATGTTGCTCCCACATTTTCAGTAACAAAATTGAAAGCATCTTTTGCAGTCATAATTGTTACAGGCGCCATTGGGAACGGAGTAGCGGAATACATGTAGGGTTTGTATGGGCCAGCATCGGGCAATTCCTCAACCTGTATGCCACCAGCCCAGTTATCGGCCGTAATCTTCGGGTAACCATCCATAATATTACCTACGGCGTATACGCGGCCGAACACTTTTTCTTTAAGCTTGCTGCGACCTGATTCCGGTTTCAGTATGCGGTGCCCGACAGGCTCATTCTTTGGTGTTACCGGGCCTGGTTTGAAGTAATTATTGATGATATTATAATTTGTGGTGTAGTCGCCTCCATCCATCGAGCGGTGATGCCAGTTGAATACTATGTTGTTAATAAAATTATAAACCCCATTCCATCCCACTGATGGATTTCGGCCAGTGTTATCGGCCCATAAATTGCGTACGAGCGTGCTATTCTCACCACCTGTCGTACTACCAAATGCATGATTCCAGTAATCCAGCGCCTCGGCGTACATACAGTTCTGGATGGTAATATTTACCGTCCCGAGTTTTTCTTCTTTTGATCCGTCCTGCGGATCGAACATGTGACGGTACATAGAGAAGTTCTCGTCCAGACCCCAGCTTGTCGAAGTATGATCCACTATAATATTACCTACCGGGTTCCCCCCTAAGGCATCATCGCGTCTTCCTACATTAGTTTCACCTCTTCTGAATCGCATATAACGGATGATCACATCGTGCGTGTTTACCCAAAATGATTCACCTGCGACGCAGATACCATCACCAGGCGCGGTCTGGCCTTCGATTGAAATGTAAGGAGCGCGAACAATAATAGGACTTTTGAGGTGTATAATACCGGCAACATTAAATACAACAATCCGCGCTCCGCCTTTTTCGCAGGCATCGCGTAAAGTACCCGGGCCGCTGTCGGCCAGGCTTGTTACCACATAAACCTTTCCGCCCCGGCCGCCGAATGTATATTTGCCGCCGCCCTCAGCGCCTGGAAACGCGGGTATTTTTGCTTGCGGCAGATCCGTGGGTCGCGATGCCCATGGCACATAAACCTTACCCCTGCGCATATCAGCCTGTACTATAGGCCAGGCCACTTTCCATGCCGAATCAGAATGACGATAAGCAGCTTTCATCATAGAATCGGATTCAGCCTTAACCTTTTGAGGTACTTGTGGATATTGAGCAAACGCAGGCTTCACGGAAAAAACCGCAACACAAAAGATCAGCAAAAAAATTTCTTTTTTCATTTTTTTAAATTTTTCAATAGTAGCCGTAAGGATTCCAGTTTTCGCGCCTTTCATGCGAAAACGTCGCATTATAACAACATTTAGCGACGACCACCATGGTGTTTCAAACTTCAGGCTATAATTTGGTTCGATAATTATAAAATCAAATATGAGCGGCAAACGATTGTGTTTCATGTAGTATGTTCGCATGTTTTTATAGGATATTATCTCCGCGATAATTTTGGATTTTGAAGGCGCCCAATGTCACATAGATATTACAAAATATGCTCAAAATAACACCTATTCGTTATCTGCAAGCATATTTTTAAAAATACGCAACTAAATTTCAAACTCGCTAAATAGGTAATATCATACAAAATTTACAATTGTAAAAGTATTATCGCGGCGTTGAAAAATTTCAAAAAAAAAGGAGGCGCAAAGCCTCCTCTCTCTCATCTATCACTCAATTCAATTTATTTTAAAGGGTCGAAAGATCCGCCCCATGTATTATTCTGCTGAATGTTCGGATCATTATTAAGCGTATTGGTTGGTATGCCAAAGAAGTAATCCGCCGGTTGAAAATTTAATTGATATTTGTCTAAGGGCTTGGACGAAAGCGTGAAATAATTATGGTAGAGACTGTCCAACGACGTAGTCGCCATGGCATCCCTGGTTTGCGCAATGTAGTCTGTTGCGCTGCCGTTGTTGTTCAACAAAATAGTTAGTCCTGTTCTTTGCTTTCCGTTAAAGGTACTTTCCAGCAGTTTCCGTCGTCTCAAGTCCCAGTACCTCTTACCTTCAAACGCAAACTCTATTTCCCTTTCATACATTATAGCACTGATCATCTGGTCGTGGTCCATGTTGGCCTGCAAGCCATACAAACCGTCTGTCCCCGCTTCAATGCCGGCTCTCTTCCTGATTGCGATCAGGTTGGTATAAGCTTCCTCGCCTTGTCCAAGGTGGCCAAGTTCAGCGGCAGCTTCTGCCTGGTTTAGCAAAACTTCGGCATAACGTATCTCCTGCCAGTCGGTGCCGCCATATTGCAGATTGTCGACACTAATACTCGGATCAACTGCTTTCCTGCAATAAAAACCGGTATTGCTTGCCGACTGCTCGGTCGATTTTGTAGCGCTGCCATTGGCTTTGCTATAATAATAATACGTCCACAGCCTGAAATTCGGATTACCCGGCACCGGCCATGCGCAGCCATTGTAGGCTATCGTCTGGTAAAAACGGGGGTCGCGGTTTTTGTAAAAAGTTTGCGGATCATACGGATATTCAGTGGATGCGCCCGGCATTTTTCCGTCAGCCATAGGAAAAGCCTGAACAATATCCCAGGTCGGCTGATTTGAGCCGCCGCTTGTTCCGATATATTTTGGGAGTGTTGAATTAGTGTAGCTCTCATTGGACATGCCTGTTTCATCCGAAAAGGTATTGTATTCGGTCACCATTACCGCTTCCGGATTTGTTGGCCCTTCTGTTGTCCACATGGTGTAATCCCATTTAGGATAAAGCCCCCAGCCGTTTGCAGAAAGTGTTGCAATAGCTTGTGTACTGGCATCGTAGGCTGCCTGCCAGCGTGACTGGTCATTACCCGGATTGAACTGCGGGCTTGCCCATGTCAACAGAACACGGCCAAGATAAGCTTGCGCTGCGCCTTTGGTTATACGTCCGTAATCAGAAGCCGACCATCTTACCGGAAGAGAATTTATAGCCGTGTCAAGATCGGCGACAATCTGGCCGAAGGTAGCCGAAGTCGAGCTTCTGGGCAATAAAGCGGCTTGTTTCGCAGCTTCTCCAACCGCAGGCAGAGGTTTCAATACAAGCGGTACACCGCCATATATTTTAACCAGTTCAAAATACCGAAATGCTCTCCAAAACAGCGCCTGAGCGACAAATCGCTTTTTGATGCCTTTATCCATTGTGCCGGCATTAACGTCAACTATAAATTGGTTGAGATTGCGGATACGGCCATAATTACTGTTGTTACTGTTGCTCGTGCCTATGTCGCCTACGCTCTCCTGTGTTACAGTACCTTTGACCACCGCGTTGTCCGATTGATTTTCTTCGGTAAGGTTGCCGGGGCCTGTGCTTCCGATAAAGCTATATGACCCATTTCCGTACCATCCCGGCTGGTTTGCCGCGTATAAATAGTTCAAACTTAAAACCGCCGTGGTCGAATCATTATACACTTGTGCAGCGGTGCTATGCTGCAAATCCTGCTTGTCCAGTACTTTTTTGCAACTTGAGAATAGCAACCCTGTTACACCGGCTGCTAAAAATATGCTATATAATTTTTTCATTTCTTTCATCTTTAAAAGCCAACATTTAAACCAAACGAGATACTCCTCAGTTCCGGGTATTGATTAATATCCGTGTTCGGGTCTCTAAAATGATCGGGATAAGGATTAAACAGGCTTAGCGCATTGGTGCATACCGCATAAATCCTGGCGCTGCTAACGCCTATCACTTTTGTCCATCTTTCCGGTAAGGTGTAGCTCAGGTTAACATTCTGTATATCCCACGAAAATGAGCTAACGAACCAAAAATTGCTTGGGTAATCGGCGTTGTAGTATTGGTAATAATAAGGCGCCGGATATTTCGCATTAGGATTTGCCGGAGTCCAATGGTCAGCCCAGAAAGCCGGTTTGTTTTCCGTAATATCCTTCGACACCGATTGTGTAATATCTGCTCCGGAAATTACACCCTGGCCACCCCAACTTAAACCGGTAGTGACGTTCAGACTTACTGATTTGTAAGTGAATCCAAAGTTAAAGCCAGCCATGTTATGATTCCCGGCTTTGTGACTTAGATATTGTATATCGTTATCATCGATTTTACCATCGCCGTTTAAATCCTGGTAGTTCAGCATGCCGGGTTCGGGTGTTTGCCCGAATATGGTATAACCCGGATGCGCACCCATAAATGCATCAACCTGCGCCTGGGTTCTGAACATGCCGGTATATTTGTATCCTAGCACACCGCCATCGTCCGATTTGCCGGTGCGGTCGCGGAAGGTTCCAATCAAACCCGAAGGCACGTCATATTTAAGCACTTTATCGTCGCTCCATGTGAAGAACGGGGTAACATTATAAGACCAACTGTTGTTGATCTGGTCTCTCCATGTTACAGAAACCTCATAGCCGAAAGTATTCACCGCTCCGAAATTTTCGTTGGGAACCGTACCGCCAATTGTAAACGGCACAGATGCGCTAAGGCCGGTCAACATGTCGTAGTTATGATTCCAGTAGTAATCGGCGGTAACAGAAAGCCTGTTCTTCAGGAATGCCATATCGACGCCATAATCAGTCTTTGTTTGGTGGTCCCAGGTTATATAAGGATTCGGAATCATATTATATTGGATACCGAGGCCCTTCTCGCCTTCATTGAATACTGCACCGCCGCCACTTCCGGTGCCATACTTGTAATAAGTAGCGTATTCATAGGCGGGCGTATTATCGCTACCTATTTCGCCCACGGAAGCCCTGAATTTTAAGAGGTCGATAAAATTAAAGTTGTTCTTTATGAATGGTTCTTCAGACGCTACCCAGCCTATTGATGCTGACGGAAAATTTGCATACTGCCGATCAGGAGCAAGATCAACACTGCCATCCCGGCGGAAAGCCATTTGCACCAGATACTTGCCGGCATAATCATAGTTCAAACGCGCGATATAAGATAGTTTGCCCAGTTCGCTGATATTTGAAGCCTGGCTGGAAGACTGTTGCCCGGTTGTAAAGTTCTGATTATCCAAGCCTGTTGGAATTACACCATCGGCTTCAGCGGCCACGCCCTCCATATAGCTTTCGGTTTGCTCATATATACCTATGAAATTTATATTATGCTTTCCGAAACTGCGCTTATAATTAATATCAGCATCAAATTGATAATCGGTTGTATAATTTGGAGTAAGGCGCACCCTGTCCCCATTCTTTATTAATATAGGACTTCCAACGATCGTGCCGCCCGGAATGTGGTTATTGTCGCCCAGGCCCGAATAACGGTAATAGTCGAACGCAGTCCCATACTGTTTGTTAAACTGGTTATCAATATTATCGTTATACGATGCGCCCACACTTAGCCCCTTAACCCCCGGGATCTCGTAATTAAGTTTTGCAAGCACGTTCATGATATAGCTAGTTCCGCCTGTATAATTGTTCGAATTTTCAAACAGGAAAACATTAACGTTGTCGATATTCGTAGCTCCGTTATGGTTTGAATTCAACAATACCGGGTTACCATCGATAAAATACTTGGACCATGGCGCTACACGCACTAATGATGTCACGTCCTCATCGAGGCTTTCTGAGGTACCGGCTGTTTTGTACCAGAAGCTCCGGTTGTACGAAATATTGTCGCTCAACGACAATGAAGCCGTCAGCCCCTTGGCGGGTTTTGCTTCAACATTCGCCATGAATCCCATTTTATGAGAATTAACCCCGGCAAAGTTCGAGTTCTGATTAACATAGTCCGAGCTGATAAAATAAGTTACCTTATCTGAGCCGCCACTAACGGTGAGCGCACCCCTTTCCACGTCGGCCGGTTTAAAGGCCTGGGCAAGCCAATTGGTATTATTGGCGGGATTGGCAAAGTAAGCTAGTTCATCCGGCGTATACCACTGGGATTGTTTTTTGGTCACATCTCCATTCAAATAACCGTTAGGATCAATATAGTTACCCGGGGTTTGACCGGCTTGAACCTGGTAATAGTCGTTAAGCCATGTAGCCAGTTGAATGCCGCTCATCATTTTAGGTAACTGCCGAGCGTTTTCCGTACCGAATGAAGTACTGAATGAGATTTTCGGCGCTCCCTGCTTTCCCTTTTTTGTCCGAACCACGATAACACCGTTGCCGCCATCGATACCATAGATAGCAGCCTCGGCATCTTTCAAAACCGATATGCTTTCTATCTGGCTTGGATCGAGCAGGTTGAAATCTTGCACAGTGCGGACAACATCGTCAATTACATAAAGTGTATTTCCGCCCTGTCCGTTTTTAGAATACGTTATCGGATTTCGTATGGTCGTAGTAACCGGCTGACCGGGACGTTCAGAAGCCGTGTTGATAGACAAACCCGGGACCTGGCCAACCAATGAGCTGGCAAGACTAAGCGATGGCAGGTCTTCAACCTTTTTTACATCGATTGTAGCTACCGAACCTGTAAGTGTTGCCTTCTTTTGCTCGCCATAGCCCACCACAACTACTTCGGACAAGCCGTTGTTTGACGGAACCATTTTAAAGTCGGCATTCTGTTCACCTACTCTAAGTGTTTTCTCCTGGTAGTTGTAACCGATGAAAGTTACACCCACAACAACGTTTTGAAGGTTGGTCACTTTTATAGAATATCGTCCGTTTGCATCCGTCGCCGTGCTGGCCTGGCTGCCTTTAATATGGACGACAGCGCCCGGAAGCGGTTCATTTTTTTCATCGGTCACTGTACCCGTAATGGTCCTGTTCTGAGCCATAAGTACGTTGCCGAGCAGTAGAAATACTGAAAATAAGAGGCAAATTTTTCTCATGAATTTAAATTTATTAGTATAGGTTTTATAATAGGCTGTGTTATATCCAGGCTTATCCTTTCAGCTTTTGATTCTCCTTAATGCGCTTCTGCCACTCTTCGCCCGCCTTCTTCATATCGTACCCCTGTGACGATAGGTAGTTGTTGATTTTACCTTTGTATTTTCCAAACCAGGCATGCTTTTTTTCCGACGATCCCGCATCTATTGCGTGCTCACGTGCTTCGGTCAGCAAGGTCATTATTTTCTGCTTCTGAATGTCCGTTAGTGAAGGCAGTTCGTCTAAGTAAGCCGCATAGGTTAAGGGTAATATTTTATAAGTCATGGCATCTTTAACATTCGTGATCTGAGCCGGCGTTAACTCCTTTGCAAGCTCGGATAGGTACGCCTCGTGCAACTGCCCGAGCTGATTATACATCGTACTGTCAAGTTCGGCCACCTGGGTTTTAATCGCAGTTTCGTCATTAACGTTATGTGCCTTTGCTTCTTTCACCTTCAAATCATGTGTATCATGAATATTACTAAGGTTCTGATATTGATCGATTATAATATTACATACACGTTTATATTTTGCCGAATCGCTAATTCCCAACCCGTCAACTATCTTCTCCGATCGTTTGGTTATGACCTGCAAATAATTAGGTTTTTCGACAGGTTTCTTTTCCTGTGCTAAAACAACAGTCAGGCTCATAAGGACGGCCACACCGGTTAAAAAACACCCTTTAATCATTCCTTTATATATATAATTCATAACAATATTTTAAAAAATATTCACACGAATAAGCAATGTTCCATTATCAATAATTTGATAATATTTGCGCCAAACCATTCGGCCCGTTATTCGACGAAGCTTTGAAACCTTGCCAGCAATAAAATATATAATTATCAGTTTGGTTTATATTCCCAGATAAAAAGCAGCACTTTACGGAAGTACGCTTAAACAAATATCAAGTATTGGTACTATGCATTATTACCCGTATTTATCAACTTACTGTATGATCTTATCATAAGAACATACTTTAATTATGGCATTTTGTTTATATTGCATTTTTTATTCAGGATACAGGATTTTTAGCCGGTTAGCTATAGCGACAAAAGAGATGATGGCTAAAATATTATCAGAAACATTTTAAAGAGTTAGCAAGGGATGAAACCACATTTTCTTAAGGTTCCGGTAAAACCTCAAACGTCATTCAGCATTCGCCACGACATTTTACCTACTTTCAGAGGTATTTGGCACTATCATCCCGAGCTTGAACTGCATTATGTTATCAAAGGGGAAGGCGTGCGATTTATCGGCGATAATATCAGCAATTTCTCATCGGGTGAAATATTACTCCTGGGCGAAAAGCTGCCGCATTGCTGGCGCTGCAAAGAAGAATATTTTCAACCCGATTCGGGCCTTAACGTCGAAGTGATCGTCATTCATTTCCTGCCCGACTGCCTGGGTAAGTACCTGCTCAGTTTACCGGAAGCTTATATGTTAACCAAGCTTTTCGAAACGGCAAAAAACGGTATCATTGTAAAAGGCAAAGCAAAGGAAGAGCTAAAACAACTGATGCATCGCGCGGTACATGCCAATAACCTCGACAGGATCATTGTGCTGCTGTCCATACTCAAAGTGCTGGCGGAGAATGAAGATTATGAAGCGATTACCCTATCTCATAACGAATTTCATCAGTCGACCGAATCAGATACCATCCGGCTTAACAAGGTTTGCTCTTATACACTAACCAATTACAAGAAGGCCATTGCTTTAGAGGAGATCGCATCTATCGCCAATTTAAGCGTCACATCGTTTTGCCGGTATTTTAAGCTGATGACCAAGAAAACTTATTCCGACTTTTTAACGGAAATAAGAATAAGCCACGCATGCCGTTTTTTAATCGAGGATAAGCTGCCTGCCGAAGTGATCTGTTTCGAGTGCGGATTTAACAATATCTCAAACTTTTACAGGCATTTTAAAAAGGTAACGAATATGACGCCCCTGGAATATAAAAGAAGGTATTTAACAGGGCAAACCGTTAATATAGATCTGAGAGCCGTTTCCGCTTAGCAAAATTGCAATTCTATCAGGTCGGTTAGGCGGCTATAGCTATTATACAGATCATCAATACGCTTGCTTATTGCGGGTGAAAATGTGCCTACATTCCGCCTCGTGAATACAGACATACTCAACCCGCGTTTGTTCAGCAGGTATTTGCCAACGATAGGATATACATCGTGCATCACGTCCATGTGGTCGATAAAAAATTGCTGAACTGCGTTTACCTCTAAATTCAAAGATTCGTTTGCATAGTTGTTGCAAAGCCACACCACAAGCTCAGGAAAGAAATTTCCCTGGATGCATGAAAGGCCGGCAGCTCCTGCTTTCAACGACTCAACCGCATGGCCCATATAGGCATCATACAACCCAAACTTTGGATTCAGCTTGCCCGCATTCACTTTTAGTTTTACCTGGTCTATATCAAGGCAGGTGTCCTTGTGATAAATTATACGCCCGGTGCCGGCAAATTCCGAAAGTTGCTCTGCTGAAAGCAATCTTTTGTACGGCACGGGGCATTCGTAAAAACCGAGAGGGATATTGCCGGTGAGGTCAAGCAGGCTGTGAACACGCTGGTTAAAAACATTGTCGGCTTCATCTTGCCCGGCCAGTAGGCCTGTTATCATAATTACGGCATTGACACCCGCATCAGATACCTTATTTATAAATTCAGCTTGCTTACTTATGGAGTCGCCAAAAGTACCGGTAGCAACTACGGGCACCGAACCGTTGGCCACTTTGACTATATGTTTTATAGTATCCAGCCGCTCGTGCGGATCTAATTCAAACATCTCGCTCGAAAGACAATTAGCGAAAAGCCCCTTCGCCCCTGACTCTAAGTAAAACTCGGTTAATTGTGTCAGCGCATCATAATCAACCGCTCCGTTATCTTTAAAAGGCGTCAGCATTACCGGAACAAACCCTTTTTGTGTCATTGTATTCATAAGTAATTAAATTTTTAGTCGTTGTTTAAAATGCCTGGTAACTTCGTGCTGTTTTTAATTTGCCAAGTAAAATGCCGGTTAAAAAGATGGACAGCGTTCCCACTACGATGGTCATATTTACATTAAGGCTATTTCTTAACACTTGGTATTGACTGGGAATAAACGACGGGAACGTCATCCATAAGACAACAGCCACGCCGATAAAAGTCGCCGTCATTGCGGCTGTGTTGCCGGCTTGCCTGCTTATTATTCCGAGTAAAAACAATCCCAGCATTCCCGAAGCGAAAATGCCCGAAAGTTCCCACCAGACGTCAAGCACGCTCTTGATACCGATCATGGCGACCCCTGCTCCCATCCCGGCTATGCCAAAAATTACCGTTGAAA
Source organism: Mucilaginibacter sp. (assembly GCA_035547095.1). GTDB lineage: Bacteria > Bacteroidota > Bacteroidia > Sphingobacteriales > Sphingobacteriaceae > Mucilaginibacter. The sequence goes on along the minus strand of DASZVE010000057.1, from coordinate 53,306 downwards.
TATGCAGCAGCCTCAACTTTTGCTTTTCATTTACCGACGGCTTAAAGTATCTTTTATAAATGTCGACGGAAAATACCGTCGCAGAGGCGTTCATTCCTGAACTGATGGTGCTCATCGCCGCCGATAACACTGCCGAAATGATCAGTCCTATCAAACCCGCCGGAATTTTGGTCACCATAAAATACGGCATTACTTTGTCGCCATAATCATCGGGTTTTAATGTAGCCGCCATATGCGCTATTGCACCCGGCGACGCTCCCGAGCCGGCCCGCTCAACCGCGACCTGGTGCTTGATGATATCGACGAGTCCCGGATGAGCCTGGTAATAAGCGAACAGCGCTGACCCTATAACACAAAAAATTAATGATGCGGGCAGGTAGGTAGCCACACATATCCATACAGATCTTTTTGCCTGGGCAGATGATTTGGCAGTATGATAGCGCTGAATGTAATTCTGATCGACGCCAAAATTGTTGAGGTTGATAAAAAACCCGTATAACAATATCACCCAGAAAGTGGGCTGTGTAAAATCAAGATGGAAACTTCCGAAGCTAAATTTTTGATGCCTATTTCCGATCTGCATAATTTGCTTTATGCCACCCGGCATATTAACAACAATCAGGTACAGGATCAGCAAAGCGCCAAATGTTTTAATTACGGCCTGTACTACTTCGGTCCAGATAACAGCCTCAATACCGCCGAGTACGGTGTAGATAACGATGCAAACCCCCGTCACCGTCATGATAGTCTTCATATCGAAGCCCGTAAGCGCCTGCAGCGTGAGCGCTATACCGAAAAAGATAGAACCCATACGTGCAATCTGCGTCAGCAAAAAACACACGACCGCATAGGTGCGCGCCCAGGGCCCGAAGCGGTGCTCAAAATGCGTATAAGCCGAAATTTCGCCGCTATTACGATAGAATGGCACGAAGTATTTAGTGGCAACCCATGCTGCCAGCGGCATAGAGAGACTAAAAACAAATACGTTCCAGTTCGAGCCAAATGTTTTACCGGGTACGCCCAAAAATGTATTGCTGCTTAAAAATGTCGCATAAATAGATATACCAACGGCCCACCCCGGTATTTTACCCGCTGCACGCGTAAACTCGTCTGCACTCTTGTTTTTTCGCGAAAAATAAAAGCCTACCAGCAGCATCGCAGCCAGGTAAAATATTATAATTACAAGATCAACTATGTGCAGTCTATTGATCATGAGTGGGATGAAATATCAGGTTAAATTTATGAATACAGGCTAATATTGGCTATACCAGACACAAATCTATTGCCGGCATAGCATCAATTAATCTAACATTTTGCCTTTGTATTATGACATCTTGCCCTATGATCTTACGCCAATGTTCTACCGTATGGTTTTTAAATTCAATGTCGCCGGCTTCAAACCGGCCGACGTGGCTGTGATCTTAACCTGGCCGGCTTTATTTTTTGATTGAATAATTGCGAGGCATAGCCCGTGAAAAGCTTTGCGATAGTTCGCCTTAAATGGTTCCATGCTGCTTTCTGAGCCATTGTCGACGCCGGCAACATGCGCAGGACCGGTTATCTTAAAATTGACCAGGTTTCCAGCATCGGGAACCGTAATATTGTTCTTATCAACAATTTTAACGGTGATAAACGACAAATCTTTGCCATCGGCTTTTACCTGTTTTTTATCTGCAGAAAGAAGGATTTTTGCGGGTGCTCCGGCGGTGTGTTCTTCCTCAATCAATACAACCTTTCCGGTTTTGCGCGAAACGATTTTTAGTACACCGGGCTCAAACTTAACCTTCCATGCAACATGCAAGTCATCGCCTCGTTTCTTTTTGATACCCAGCGATTTGCCGTTTAAGTATAGCTCCACCTCATCGGCCTGGCTGTAATAGGCCCAAACATCAACCATTTGTCCGGGTTTCCAGTTCCAGTGCGGCAACAGGTGTAAAACGGGCTTGTTAGTCCATTCACCCTGGTACATGTAATAAACGTCCTTGGGAAAGCCAGCCAGGTCAATTATGCCGAAATACGAGCTTCTTGCCGGCCAGGGATAAGGCGTCGGCTCACCGATGTAGTCGAAGCCCGCCCAAACGAACAAGCCTGACAGGAAATCATATTTTTTAATGATCTTCCAGGTTTCCTCGTGCGTCGAACCCCAGTAGGCCGCCACGTTATCATAAGACGTGACTGCAAACTGGTCGTTACCCTGCGTAAATGGGGTTTTCGAGCTTTTGGGCCAGTAACGTGTCGAATCGGTTGGCTGATCATAAAATCCTCTTGTTTCCAGGGCCGACGTAGTTTCGGTAGCTATAAATCTTTGTCCCGGATAGTTCTTCAAAAAATCTTTGTACAAATCCTGGTGGTAATTTAAACCGACAACATCCAGTGCTCCGGATTTATAGATAAAATTCTTATTTGGATCGGCTTCACTTAACGCGGAGGTAACCGGCCTGGTATCGTCGATGATTTTCACAATTTTTACCAGTTGACGCGCAATGCTGATGCCAGTGCTGTCAAACTGTTCCCTTATTTCGTTGCCGATGCTCCACATAAAAACCGATGGGTGATTACGATCGCGCAAAACCTGGTCGGCAAGGTCACGTTCATGCCATTGCGACCAGCTCTCATGATAGTCGTGCTTGCTCTTCTTCTTTTGCCACATATCAAAAGCCTCATCCATTACCAGGAAACCCATCTGATCACAAAGATCCAGGAACTCAGGCGCGGGCGGATTATGAGCCGTGCGAATGGCATTGCAGCCCATATCCTTCAGCAGCTTTAATTGCCGGGCGATGGCGCTCGTATTGACGACCGCACCCAAAGCGCCAAAATTCTGATGCAGGCAAACACCTTTGATCTTCATCCTGACGCCATTCAATGAAAAGCCGGTTTTTGAATCGAAATTAAATGAGCGGATACCGGCCTGAACGGTGTAATTATCCAATATCTTATTATGATTCATCAGAAGCAGCGACACTTTATATAAATACGGGTGTGATGGCGACCATAGTATCGGTTTTTTGATAGCAAGACTTTGTTCGGAGGTCATTAAAGTATCTCCAGTATTTTTTACTGGTACAGAACCTGAAGCCACCACTCCCCCTGATGCATCATAGATAACGGTTTTCAAAAGCATGTTTTCCACACCATGTGATATTTTGGTGCTGATATGTACCGTTGCTAACTGTGCCGTTATTTGCGGGGTGGTAACAAAAGTTCCCCATTGCGAAAAATGAGTATTATTGACTACCCTGAGCCATACGTTACGATATATGCCCGAGCCGGTGTACCACCGGGCATTAGGCTGGTCGGAATTGTCAACCCGGACAGCTATCACATTTTTTTGTTTGCCGAATTCTAAGTATGGAGTGATATCGTAGCTGAAAGAAACATAGCCGTTGGGTCTTTTGCCAAGATAATGACCGTTGATCCATACTTCGCTGTTGTGGTAAATACCGTCAAAATCAATAAAGATTTGCTTATCGCGGTTTGACGACGAAAGCTCAAAGGTTTTGCGATACCAGCCGATCCCAGCCGGCAGGCCGCCTTCTGCCTGCGTTGCCGGATTATTTTTATCGAAATTCCCCTCGATGCTCCAGTCATGAGGCAAATTAAGTATCCGCCATTTACTGTCGTCAAATCCTAAGTCCTTTGCCCGGGAATTGTCGAGCAATGAAAATTTCCAGTCGTTATCAAAGTTCAGCCGTTTGCGCGGCATTTGTGCTGATGCCGTGATCCAGCAAAAAATGACAATTATTAAAGTAATTAATGATCTCATCAGCCAATAGCCCTATTTCTTCTTTTTTACCGGCGGAGCAACAAAATTAACTTCACTTTTGCCCATATCTTTTGATGTAGCCACCGCAATGCCCCGCTGCTGCGCTTTATCCACCGCGCAATAAAAGTGATAAACCACTCCTTGGTATTTAATGACACAGGATTTATGCGCGAACTCGTTATCGTAGGGTTCGGATGATTGGATCAGTTTTTCGCCTGTCCAGTCGGTCCAATGCACCAAATCGTACGAGCAGGCAAAACGATTAAATACACCGCCCGGACCGGTCTTCCAAAATGCGCCGAAATAGAACATCACATAAACCTTACCAATCTTTTGAATATCAGGATCGCCGGTTATCCCCGGTCCATGATTAAGTACCGGATCTTTGCCAAAACGCTTCCAGTGCACCATATCATCTGATACTGCCATGCCGATACGTTCGGCGCCGCGCTTTTTATCCACGCTGTCGCCATTAGCGTTATAATACATCACGAACTGATACCCTGTAAGCTTTGACTTATCCCATATGACCGTCTCCTTGTATTGGGTGTGATTATCCCACCAGCTGACTTCAGAATCGGTAGTAGATAATACCGCGTGATCCAACCGCTTCCACTCATGAGGAACCGAAGGGTCCTGATCCGTATAGGCAATACCTATCGACAACCGCCCTTTTTCATAACCACGGTCGTGCCCTCCGAAATAGGACATCCAGTATTTACCGTCATATTTTTGCAGGTTATAATCCCCTCCCCATTTCATATTTTCCAGCGCTGCATAGCCTGCTTTTTGGTTGCAATCCCAATCCGTAGTATCCGAAAATGATAAAAGGCGTCCCTCAGTTTTCCAGTGCAGCAGGTCGGCACTTTTGGCAAGCCAGGTTTCATATCCGCGACCGTTATAAATGATATAGGTCATGAACCAATTGCTGCCTTTACGAAAAACCGTCGGGCAATCGGCTTTTTTTGAATTGTCAGACGGCGTTATCACCAGTCCATATTTATAAGGCGTTTTTACCTGCTCATAAATGTCATGCATTACCTTATCAGGTACCTTATTCACAGGCGACTGTGCATAGCCGGAGTTTATGCTGAACAAACCAAAAAGCACTGCGAAAAATATATGTTTTAGTTTCATTTTACGCTTTAATGTTTAACAACAAAATGATAAGTACCTGAACCGGCCTTAACCAGAGCCTTGCCATTCTGATAAGTGATGAACTTCAGTTCCTTTCCATTTTCGTAAATATGATCGCCCTTATCAGCAGGCAAGTATATCATTGCAGTTGTGTTTACCGGGATCTGAGCCATTAGCTCAAATTTTGATTCCTCTTTTTTCCAGTCTGTAGAAATAACACCATAAGGCGAGTGATAACTGGCTTTGGCAAATGTAACATCCCCTACTGGTTCGGGCCTTAGTTCTATTTTGTTCATCGCGATTGCGCCCGGCGCATCTTTAATACCAGCGAGTCCGCCGTAAAACCACTCCATGATATGACCCAGCATCAAATGGTCATTTGATACGGACGACCGCGCCTGCCAGGATTCGGTTAACGCTGTTGCACCCTTGGCTAACTGATAACCATAACCCGGCACGTCGGAGCGACTGTTCATATCGAAGATCACATCCGGTCGCCCTGCTTCATCGAGTACCTGCAGCAGGTACCTGTAACCTATATCTCCCGCCGTTAGACTGTTTCCCTGATTACGGATATCTTTAATAATATTGGCCACTATAGCATCTTTATATTGCGGGTCGACAAGCTTCATATAAACGGCCATTGCATTTGCGGTTTGACTGCCGGTGCCATATTCGTTTGTTTTGGGGTCGAAAAACGCATTATTAAATGCCTTACGAACCTGTGCTGCAAGTTTTATGTAAGCTTTGGCATCGCTTCTCCGGCCAAGGATTTCTGCTATATATGTGGCGATATTGAGATCATAATAGTATATCGCTGTGGCTGTTATTCCCTTTGGCGTGTTTTGTGATAGTCCCGGAGCATTGGGCCCGATATCGTACCAATCGCCCAGTCCCTCCGTAAGGATATGGTGATCGGCCTTTTTCCCCAAATAAGCCAGGTAGCGCTGTATCATATTGTAGCTTGCCGAAAGCTCCTCGTTATCACCATACCATTGGTAAACATACCAGGGCAGGATAACCGCACTGCTCCCCCATTCCGGCGAATCGCGGAAAGGTTCTCCGAATTTGACATATTCCGGCGCTATTTCAGGGATAAGGCCCTCCGGCGTTTGCGCCGCCTTCATGTCGTTAATACACTTGCGGCAGAGGTTGGCAATGTCATAGTTATAACGAATGGAATTGCCCATCAAATGAACCTCCTCCAGCCAGCCCAGCTTTTCGCGATGGGGGCAGTCGGTAAACACGCTCATCATGTTGCTCTGTATTGCCCAATCCACCAGGCTGAAAGTTTTATTGAACAATTCGTTCGAGCAGCTAAAATTTCCCACACGACTGGCTGCATTGCGGATATGCAGACCACTGATCTCTGTTAAAACCGGCAAATTTTGCGGATTGTTATCGGCCCCGGCGACGGCGCCTTCAACCTGTAAATACCTGAATCCATAATAGCTAAACTGCGGATGCCAGGTTTCCACGCCATCGCCTTTCAATACATAATCAAAATACATCGGTCCGCCGGAACCTTTCTGGTTGGCGGTGCTGTCCTCATTCAATAGTTCAGCCGGAATGATTCTCACCGTATCACCCTTTTTACCTTTCACCTTGATAAAAGGTATACCAGATGCGTTTTGCCCGAGATCGTAAACGTACTTACCCGCTCCCAGCTTAATGTGCTTAACCGGAGAAAAGTGATCAAATATTTTAACCGGATCGGCAAGCTGAGCATTTAATTGAGCCGGACCGTCGACGACTATTGCGTGCCGCCATTTACTGTCATCAAAACCAGGCGTGTTCCAACCGAACTGCTCTAGATTGGCATTGTAATCCTCGCCCCCATAAATGCTGCTGAAAGTAACCGGGCCCGGCGCTGTTTTCCACCGTCCGTCGCTTATAACGTCCTGCTGAGTCCCGTCCTTGTACTTAATAACCAGCCTGCATATCATTTTGGGATAGCCATATCCGCCGGTCAGTTTACGGTACCGTTTATCGCGGGGTATAAAATAAAACCCATTGCCCAGCATCACGCCCAAGGTATTATTGCCTTGTTTCAGTTGATTAGTCAGATCGAATGGCACATACAAAGCTTGTTTATCGTATTGCGTCCATCCCGGATCGAGGAAATGGTCGCCAACTTTTACGCCATTTAAGCTGAGGTCGAAGTGCCCGAGCCCCGAGATATAGATCGTAGCACTTTTTAGTGGTTTATTTATGATGAAGGTCTTGCGCAGCAACGGCAGCGTATCATTAACGTGACCTAATTTTTTCGGTCCGCGGCCATGGAAGAACGGCACAATGCGCTGAGAATCGGGCATGCAGTTATACGCTATCCACTTCGCCCCATGCCAGTCGGTGGGTTTTAATAATCCCATTTGCCATTTGGCTACATTGATCCAGCCAGATACATGTCCCTGATTGTCCCAAACTTTTACTTTCCAGTAATAAGCGGTCGCTGGTTTCAACTCACTGCCTTTGTATGACACCTGGATCGAGGCCGGTGAATTTACCCTTTTTGAATCCCATACATTGCCAACTCCTTTATTCAAGCTTTCCGGATTATCCGCAACCACAATCTGATAAGCGGCCTGCATCACATTTATCCCATCCGATTGTATTTCCCAGCTCAATCTTGGATGAACAGTTTCGATACTCAACGGATTATCCTTGTATTCGCACCGCAGGTTATTCACCTCAGGTATCTGTGCAAACACCCGGACGGGAAGCATTAAAAAGATCAAATAAAACCACTTTTTCATCGAATAATTTTACTTATTGCATTTCCAGTCCGGATATCACCAGTCCTTCAGCATCTACCGCTTTTAGTATCACTTTATAATTCCCTGCATTAATGCTGGTACCAGCTGTCGTTGTAAGGGTGCCTGTTTTATTCTTTTTCACAGGCTTAAAGCTGAGTTCCTCCGTTTTCATAACCGTTCCATCTGCCGCCTCCAATTGCATATTCACCATAAGAGATTTTGAGCCATCATTATGATATTTGAACCGCAGATCGTATTTATCAGCAACACCGGGTGCTATGAAAAATATAACCTCTCCACCTGTGGGTTTTGTAAACCGCACTACTTTCTTACCATCCAAAGTGTCGTGCACTGCACCTTCGGTCGCCGTTGCACCATCTGTGCCGTACTTTATACTTTTTTTCAGATCGATGGCCGGCGGAAGCGTAGTAACGGGAAGTACTGCCACGGTGTATTTTTGATTCGCGCTGCCAAGCATAACCTCTGAACCACTTGTAAACCTCTTTTTGTAAAGCGCGAAGCTGGTGCCGCCGTTTTCATCGGTCTGCAAGGATAAACCCGTCGGAGAAAAATCTTTCACCCAGGCAGGAAGGCCTTCTGGCTTTGAATTAATTGCCACATAAACATCGCTCGCTGCGTCGACATTAAATGTAGCACTGGCACGTGCCCCGTTGACATCCTGCGTCCTGATCCAATCCGCACCAAACAATACAGGCGGTAATTGGCTAAAAGATATTTTACCATTAGTACAAGCGCAGTCACCAATGTCCATCAACGATTGTACCGACCATTTTTCTGCACCCGGTCCGACGGTTTTGAAATTTTTAATAACTCCGCCCGAAGAAGCCGCAGGCACAATCTTATGATCTAATGTACCGATAGCTATGGCCGAAATAGTAGCTTCTCCAGCTAAAGTATGTGGAAAAGAAATCTCCAGTTGTCCGCCGGCGACATGTACATTGACTACCTTTTCCAGGGCGCTATCAAACCCAGCCGCATGCCATATATCCAGGTTTTTAATTACGGTTTTATTATTTACCGCCACATCAAACAGACGCCAGCCGGTGCAATTCATTCCCCCGCCCGCGCCGTACCAGGGTTCGGTAAAATAAAGCTCAACCCGGTAATTGCCGTCGGGAACGGGAAATTGATATTTGAGCTTGTTCATGCCAAACCTGAAAGTCTGGAATAGTTTACTGTCGTCCGTCGATTGTATAGGATCGAAAGTTCGTTGCTGGCTGCCAAAAAAAGCAGGCATGCCGGGGTAATCATCGGTCCATGAAACGGAACCCCAGGTTGATTTTGAGCTTTTATGTACATCGGCCATCCAAAGATTGCCGCGCTTATCTACATAATCCGGACCGCCGCAATTAACCCTGTACAGGTATTTATAACCCCGCGCCGGCTTTAATATTTGGGAATTACCGGTTGTTAATTCTTTCAAATGCGGCGCGGCAGGCAGATGATTCAAAACAATATAATCATGCGCGACGGCCTTCCCGTGTACATAGCCGACCGCATATAAAACATCATATTTAATATAAGCGTGATCCCACTGGAAATGCGTACCAATACCCGACCTCGTTCTTTTGCCCAACGATGCATGATTAACATCATTGAATAACTCCACTTCATCACAGTTGGAATACACCGTAATACTGTCCTTAATCCCCGGCTTAAGCCACCTGCTGGGCCAGGTATGCGAAACGATATAAACCATCGGCTCTTTTTGCGCCGATGTATAGTTCGACCTGAACATATAAAAGGCATCGACCGGCTGACCCCAAATCGTAAATAACCCCTTATAATTTACCGGCCCAACGCGGTCCAGCTCACGAAACCCTTCACCATTTTGTATTCTGCCGGGATTCTCATGTGAATATAAAAGCCAGGCAAACTGCCCGGCAACTTTGTCCTTTACCGATTCGGCCAGGCGAACCTTGGTTTCCATCAACTGGCTCATACGATCCTCGCTCAAAACTCCATTTTGCATAAATGATCCTTCGGAATGAAGGTCGAGGCTTCGCCATGCGCCATACTCTCCAACCAGGATCTGCTTCTGCAGTTCATTGGCATAGTTTAACGGGTTGCCGCCATAAGTGCCCGACCAGTTTTGCGGCACATCCCAATCTGTTCCGCTGCCGCCGTTGCAGGTCGTTATTTTTCGCTGGGAAGAAGCCGTCGGGTCAAGTTCACGAATAATAACCGAACATTCACGAGCGAAATCGGCGGGCAACCGGCTTTCATTCTGCAAACCCCAAAAAATAACCGCGGGATTATTCCGGCGCTCTATTATCCAATCTCTCAGCAAGGTTTTAAAATTGTCTCTAAACTGCCGCGTGTCAAACCATATATGCGCCGAATATTGCGGCCACCACAATATTCCAAGCTTTTCCCAATAATGCTGGTATTCGACATTATGTGGCTGGTGAGCATCGCGGAAAGCGTTAAAACCCGCTGCCCGCAATTGCATTACTCTTGCTTTGATCTCCTGGTGACTAAACGCATGACTATTGCCCATCAAATGCTCATACCCGGCTATGCCATTAATATAAAAAGGCTTGCCATTAATATAAAAGCGATTATCTCTATTGCCCCGTCCGATCGACCAGCTTATCCAGCGGATGCCGTAAGGCGTTGATGTTTGGTCGGTTACTTTTCCGTTGATGATCACCTGCGATATTACATTGTACAAGTAAGGATGATCAGGCGACCATAAATGCACTGCCCTCGCCTGCATGGTTTGCCTAACAACCGCAGTTTCGCCGGCATTTAAATTTAATGGTGATCGCGTCTCGCTTATCACCCGTCCGGCAGTATCAAGTAGCTTATTTAAAACAATTGCTGTGCGGGCATTTTTGCCATAATCTTTGACCGTAGTCTCCAAATTGAGCACTGCCGATTTTTCTGTTACTGTGGTATCATTCCAGATATGCAATCCGAAAGGTTCTACCCTTACAGCATTGGTAATGATAAGGTGCACCGGTCTGAAGATACCCATCGGCTGTGACCCTTCTGAAAAGCCGGGATCGTCCGAATCAGCGCCGCACACCCAGGGCAGGTCCTTGATAAAAGCCGGGTGATCCGCCCGAACACAAAGCAGGTTTGCTCCGTTGGGTTTTATTGATTTGGTGACATCGATGGTAAACGTAGTACGCCCGCCGGCATGATGGCCCATAAGTATGCCGTTTAACCATACGGTAGCATACGACCCTACTCCCTCGAACCACAAAAAATAACGTTTACCGGCAGGCTGGGCAGTGAGCTTAAAAGTTTTCCGGTACCAGGCGTAGCCGTGCAGGTTGCCATGCTTCAAACGCCGGTATCCGCCATAAGTATCCCAATTGTGCGGTACGTCAACCGTCATCCAGTTGTTGGTTTTAAATTCACCCTTTTCAAAACCGTTATAGGCATTGATGTTAGCGGTATCAGCAACCGTTTGCCAGTTATTATCAAGCAGTATTTCCTTCCGAAACTTTTGCTGTGCGATGGCTGAGTGACAGGCAAGAAAGGACGCTAATGCAGTAAAAAGTATGCTGGCTTTTCGGCGAAGGGGCCAACAACGACATTTTCTATCAAACTGGTACGATTTCCCTGTCACAGCTTAAATCCTTTTCAGCATACCATTAAACTGGTATGCCTCGCCTTTTTTTGTATCGAAAGAAATGTTTTTATCACCGTATTGCAATTTGCATACGCCACCGGCTTTCGACACTACTTTTACGTTCTGCAGTTTCCCGTTCTGCCAATTGTAGTCCAGCACAAAGCCGCCGCGTGCACAAATGCCCTTAATCTCCCCATTGGGTAATGCCGATGGCAAGGCCGGCAGCAATTCTATGGCATCGCCCTGGCTTTGCAAAAGCATCTCGGCCATACCTGCCGCGCCCCCAAAATTTCCGTCGATCTGGAACGGCGGATGTGCGTCGAACAAATTGTGATAAACACCGCCTTTTTCTTTTCCAGAACTCACATCAGCAGGTGAAAGCAGCATATCGAACAGCTTCATGGCATGGTCGCCGTCTTTCAAGCGCGCCCAAAGGTTTACTTTCCAGGCAATGCTCCAGCCGGTGCCCGCATCTCCCCTGTAAATGACCGACTGCTTTGCAGCTTTCATCAGTTCGGGCGTATTCCAGGTAATATCGGTGCCCGGATAAACACCCCACAGGTGCGATACGTGCCGGTGTGTATCTGCCGTGTCGTCCTTATCCTGCATCCATTCCTGCAATTGTCCGTATTGACCTATTTTATCGGGCGCGATCCTGCTGTATTGTTCTTTAAGTGTATCCCTGAATTTTTCGTCGATAGCTAATATCTGTGATGCCTCTATACAATTCTTATACAGGTCGCGGATGATCTGGTGATCCATGGTCGGCCCGGCAACCAATCCTCCATGCTCAGGTGAATTTGACGGCGTACTGACGAGGTAACCTGTCTCCGGATCTTTGATTAGAAAATGCACAAAGAATTCCGCTGCGCTACACATCTCGGGATAGGCATTTTTCCGAAGGAAGTCAGCATCTTTTGTAAACTGGTAATGTTCCCAAAGCTGGTGGCAAAGCCATGCGCCGCCGCTTACCCAAATACCGTGCGTTGACGAGTTGACCGGCGCTGTTCCGCGCCACAGATCGGTATTGTGATGCAGTACCCAACCGGGCGCGCCGTAATAAGTTCTGGCCGTGAGTCGCCCTGTTTGGGACAGGTCGCGGATCATGTTGAACAATGGGTAAGCGCATGCTGACAAGTTCAACTCTTCCGACGGCCAGTAATTCATTTCTAAGTTGATATTGGTGGTGAATTTGCTGCCCCAGGGCGGCGTCATCAGGTCGTTCCACAGGCCCTGCAGGGTGGCCGGCTCATTACTTCCCGGCCGCGAGGAAGAGATGAGCAGGTAACGCCCATACTGTACATAAAGCGCAATCAGCGACGGGTCAGTTGTATTGCTGAATTTTAAAATGCGCTCATCGGTAGGCAACGTATCATTGGGCGTCGTTCCAAAATTAATCGAGAATTTATTGAAATAGCCCTGGTAATTTTTTACATGCGCAGCTTTTATAGCCTGGTAGCTTTTGGAAGTAATCTTATCAATTACATAGCGGCAAATAGCCCCAGGATTACCGGACACATCTTTATAATTTTTAAAATTCGTTGCTGCGGTTAAATAAAGCATTGCTTCGTTTGCGTTGATGACCTTTATCTCGTTGGCTGATACTTTGGCCTCACCTCCTTCGGCCTTTACATAGAGATAGCTGACGCCTCTTAATGCACCGTCGTGAACTTTTAGATATAATGCCAAGGTATGATCGTTAATTTTCCGGGTATAAAATGACCTGTGTAACGAACTAAGCAACGCGCTGCAGTTGATCTTTCCGGGATGATCCGCCGTTAAATGTATGGCGATTACCTTGCCGGGCTCACTGGCAAAATATTCGCGGGTATAGTTTACGCCGCCTGCTTTATAATAAACATGCGCGATAGCATTGCTGATGTCGAGATCGCGTTTATAATCTGATATCTCCTGCTTCGGAAATTGCAGATGCAGATCACCAAAGGGTTGATAATCGGCATTGTACCTCGGATATGCCGGCGGGTTATCATCCTGTATATAGTATTTCCACTCGGAATTTAATACCGTAGCTTTTTCGAGCACTCCCTCGGGATATATTTCCTGCTTTTCCTTGATGGTGGTCAGTCCCCCCTTGTCAAAAAAGTTGAGCACTTGTATGGCAATGGTGTTTTTACCGGCATGAAGCAGATTGGCCGGGATAACATATTGACGGTTTTTAGTATTGTCCGAAGAGCCTATCAAATGGCCATTCACATAAGTAAAATCCATATCACGCACGCGGCCGATGCTCAGTATCATCTTTTTACCAACCAGGTCGGGCGACAGGTAAAAGCTATTTTTTAGCCAGACTGCCCCATCCAGCCCTTCAAAACCCGGCAGTACCTCCCAACCGTTCGCTTCCGGCTGGCGAATGGTTTTCCAATCTTTATCGTTGTAATTTGCTGCGGCGAAAGCTGTATCCTTTCGTACTTTTTTTACCCAGGCAGCCGAATCCGCAGGATAAGTTTCTTCATTGCTTTTCGTGCCCATAAAGTGTACCTGCGCAATCGATTCGGCTTCCGCCTGCTTGCCTTCGAAAAGCAGCTTACGTATTACGGGAAGATATTTATAAGCGCCTTTGCGCACGTATGATCGTGGTGCACCGGTCCACAAGGTTTGTTCGTTGAACTGCAGTTGATCACGATCCGGATTGCCATACACCATAGCACCTATGCTGCCGTTGCCAATCGGTAATGCGTCCGTCCATTTTACTGCGGGTTGCCGGTACCAAAGTTTTAAATTATGGGATTGCGCAGTGGCCAGCGCACTTACGGCGAGCAACGCTACAGTAGATAATCCGATTAACCGCAATCTTTTCTGTTGTATCATTTCGCTTAGTTAAACAGCCACCTCATATCCCTTATGTTGCCTTCATTGCTCAGGCCGGCATCGTACGTAGGTATTTTAGCGCTGTCGTCAACAAAACCCAATATCAGGCATGCCCCCTTTCCTAAGGTGAGCTTATTCGTGCCTGCCTTAAAGGTGTAGGCATGTACATTAACGGGCGGCATGCCATTGATCTGAACCGCATTGGCAATTTTGATAGCCGCCTGCCCGTAATCATCCGCACTTGCATCAGTTTCCAATTGGGGTTCTTTTAAGTATTGCCATTTCCCCGTAAAAAAGCCGACCAACACTTTTACAGGTTCGTTATTGGTAAAGGTAATGGTAGTGCCTTCGGCAATTTGCGACGCCTTTGATAATTTCACGCCCCTTAAACCAACCAGCTCGGGAGCAATGTTTTTGATAATAACATCCGTATCAGCAAACGGCAAGTTGCCGGGCGCCACATTATAAGTTTTGTCCGTCGAATTGATTGTTACGTTAGCATTCGTCAACGAAGTTCTTTTCACTTCTTTAGTGTTTGCCGCCGGCGACTTCAAGGAATCCACATTTCTTTTAAAATTATCGAATTCCTGCTGGTAGAAAGGCAACAGCTCGGTCCAGGTTTTATTTTTCCCGCCCTTGCCGCTTAGCGGTATTTTCCGTGCACCTGTTTGCATGCTGTTGGCATACAGGTAAGCGTCTTTGGTAAGATTGACCAGTTGCTTATAATACTCAAGACTAGTACGCAATTCGGGTACTGCCTTCTCAAGGTCACCAACATCATTGGAATATTTATAGCGAAGCACGAGCAAGGCGGCCCTCACCTTGTGCGCATAAGAATTGGCCAACGCATTATAACAATAGATATCGTTTTTCAGCCTGCTGAATTCAGCCTTATTAACCGTTACATTTGAAGTTGCCTTGTCAATGGCCTCAACGGCATTGCGGCCTTCCTCAACAATATCATCAGCTACTTTTACGGGCGTTTCTCCGTGGTGTGGTTCGTGCTTCCATTCTTTCAGGGCATATTCACTCAGCATTTCGCCTTCGGGGCCTTCGGAATTATACAATAGAGAGAACAAGCCATATTTCTCGGGATCAACCAGTTCGCTCATGGTCATACCTAACGTCATAGTTTGCCGGTTGCCGTCGGTTATCCCGAATCGTCTTAATATCTTGGGCGCTATCTCACCGGATTGCTCATAGGCATCCAGAATTTCCTTTCCACTGGCCTTACCACAGCCATACCTGCCCGCCAATTGTTGCGACCAGTAAGCTGTTTCCTTATCCCTGTCCCTGCGGCAGTTCCAGGCATAGCGCGACCACTCCTTGTACCAGATCCAATCCCGGTCCATTTCCAGCAAACGCGGCGAGGTGTTATCTGCGGTGTAGGGCCAGTCCCAGTAAGATGCCTGCGGGTACACATGCAAACCCCTGGAACCATAGATGTCGTGCATAGCCTGCACGCATTTTTGTATAAAATCATCCGATCCGTATCTGAATGGCTCAAGATTGGCCAGTATATGGACATTTTCAATTTGTACACCAGTCTTGCTCAGCGTTTGGTGCAGTTCGGCCCAGGGGCCATGCGGCTGATAGGTCGTCAGCGCCTCGCCATTGTATTTGGCCATCGTATAAAGGTTCTGATACAAGGACTTGGCATACTTGATATCTTCTGGCGCGTCGGTATCGTGCGCACGAAGCACTATCGGCGGCTCGTCTGTACGACCCAACTCTTTCAGGCCGTCTTTTACACCCGGAATGATAGTCTTGGTAAACCAGTCGATATCATCCTGCCCAACGCCTTCCATCGCCTCGCCAAGTGTGATCAGCAAACCTACATTCGGGTATTTTTTCACAAATGCGGCTATGGATTTGCGCGTGTAGTCAGCGATTATGGGAACAATATGACGGTTTCGATCCTGGGTTTTCAGATGGTTATGTTCTGCAAATGGCTTGGAGACGATAATATTGTAAAAGCCCTGGATAACCCATATCCCCCGCCGGTCGGCCTCGCGTGTGAGAAAATTGTACATTTCCTCATTCTTCTTAAACGTAGCTTCGTCAACCTCAAGAGCATAGGGATAATCTTTTACCTTCACCAATGAAGCAAACGGATGCCCGTTCCAGAGATACAGGGAGTTCATGCGATTTTCGGCCAGTAAATCCAGGTACCTCAGCCAGAGGGCTTTGTTGTAAAACCATGGAAAGTTCTGTGGTGTGTAAGGGTATTCGTAAGTACCACGGCCCGGCAAAAGTTCAGATTTTTGTAACCCGACGCATGCTCCGCGCAACACCATTTCGGGCTGATCGACCATACTGATCTTTTCCGGCAATTTTTGATTGGCCCTTAATTCGTCAGCCAGTTCAAGACAACCATAGAGCGTGCCTGAATTATCAGCACCAGCAATAAGAATATTATTTCTGGTCGCTGAATTGATAGCAAAACCTTGTTTGCCGGGTGTTCTGGATAGTTGGACGTGCCATTTCGAAATCGATTGCTTAATAAACGGATCACTAAGTAATCCAACGACAATACTATTGTGAAGACCGGTTATTTTATCATCCTTTAGAAAATTTACGGCATAGCCCTCAGCTTTTAGCTGAGCTGCTAACTTCTGAATTCCATATTTAACCCGAACATTGGCGTTATTTGAAATAACGAGCGAAACGCTTTTGGAGGATATGATAGTTGTGGCATGGCAAACGAAAAAACACCAGGAAAAAACAAAACACAGTAGAATGATTCTGGTTCGCATGCGATAGACAGGATAATAATTTATAAAAAGATATGCCACGTATAAAATGTCAAAACAATCGCCTAATTGATATTGAACAACTTTTTAGGTTAAAAACGAAGTTTTGATAATACTTCAGTCAAATCTATTTACATCGCGCTAATACATCCTGTTTGTTTTTGTCATCCTATTGTAGGATATTATCATTTTCAACTTTGTTACAAAGTCTACGATTTCATGGGCACGGAAACTTTGGCCAGCGACCGGCCATGATAGATCACCCGGCCGTCCTCATAGATATAAAATCCTTTACCGCGATGGTATTTGGACCCGTTTTTGTCCCACATAATGGTAATATTATGGCCATGATAAGTCACTTTATCCAGGCAAAACCAATTCCATTGATCTTGAGGGATCAGCGGATTTATTTCAAGGATATTATCGGTCCGTGGTTTTAATCCGATCAAATCGCTTATCACCAGGTCGCAAAAACCTGAATGGTTATAATATTTGCTTCTCGGGTTATCTTCCTTTAGCCACTCACCTGTTTTTTCATCCTGGTATTCACCTATGTAAGGTGCGCCGCGCTTAATATGCGACATGGCATACTTATGAAATTCCTCATAAAAAACCCGGGCCGACATATCATCATGATTTTTATAGTTGGTGAGCAAATTTCCAAGAGCCTTCAGGGTTTGTGTGGTGGCATAGGGCCAAACGGCGCCATCCCATTCGCAACTGTGACCCGAGCCATGCGTGCGGAAAAGCGGGCTGCGTCTTTCGGCAGTAGTTATTCCCCGGGGTGCATTGAAACCTTTTGTATTGGTTAGTTGCTCCCACTGGGCGGCATATTCTGGCTTATCATCCGGAAGGTTAAAGTACCAAGGAATAAAACCTAGTTCCTCGCGCACATCAGCAAATTTCCCATTAGGTTTTTTAACCTCGAAAAACTTTGCCGAATCGTTCCACAAACTATCCTGAACAAGCTTTTTCAGCTGTGCAGCTTTTTGCATGTATTCGATTTTCAAGGTGTCATTTCCTACAATTGCGGCCATTTTAGCCAATGCATCGGCATTGCCGTACATATAGCTGTTGATGGTTGGCCTTACATTTTGCACCTTTCTGCCCCCGCTGATCGACTCTTCCATGGCGTCCTTCACATCGTATTGCCAGAACAGTTTGTCCTTCAATTGCCGTTCGCTTTCCCAGCGATGATAGTCATTATCCAAGGCTCGAAGATCCTGTTTAATAAAAGCTTTATCGAGATTGACTAAATAAAAATTGTACACCGCATTGTCGATCCAACTACTGAAGGAGTGAAAATGCTGCTTTTTCTGCTTGGGATCGTCGTACAGCCAAAAGTTGATGTAACCGCGTACGTATTCAGGATCGCGCAGCCACCGGCCCTCGTAAATTTGGTGCCCCACCGCACTGCTGACCGTATTGTACTCCCCGGCCCATTTTACATTCGTTATAAATTCGGTAAAGACATATCCATCGGGAGTTTTTACCAGGTGCTTCCGGAAGGTCCACCAGCGGTAATAATATATTTTTTCAATCGCCGAATCGGGACATTCGAACAATGGCACATTAGCCGACAGCCAGTCGAATGCATGCGCATTGGTGACATAGTTCTTTATTGTTTCGGTATCGAGCGAATTAAAATTATTGACGTAATTTTTCAGTTTGGCAGTCGTAAGAATATGCTTCTGCTGCGCATAACAAAATGTACTTATGGTTAAAGCCGCTATTAAACTTATAATTTTCCTGTTATTCATCGTATCTATAGCCGCTTAATCCACCCCAACCATTGCTTTTATGACGCCGTTAGCCGGATCGAGCCATTTGCTAAACTCGTCTTTAACCTGGGCAAAATCTGCCCGGTGTGTGATATAATTTTCAGCATGCACCTTGCCGTTTTTGATACAGTCGATCACCAGCTCAAAATCATTCCTGGTCGCATTGCGACTGCTCATCAAAGTCGATTCGCGCTTGTGAAATTCGGGGTGACTAAAACTAAACGCCTCCTTTTGCAGGCCGATCAGTACATACCGTCCGCCATGCGCCAAATAGTTAATGCCGTTGTTGATGGCATTCAGATTACCCGTTGCATCGATCACCACGCTTGCCATATCGCCGCCTGTTATCTCCCTGATCTTTTCGGCAGCATTTTCAACAGCAGGGTTTACGGTATAAGGAACATGTAAATTATTACGACAAAATTGCAGCCGTGAGTCGCTGATATCCAATGCGATCACCTGCCCTCCGGCTATCCGCGCAAATTCCATGGTTCCCAAACCAATCGGTCCGGCGCCCATGATTAAAACGAATTCGCCGGGCTTTATTGCTGCGCGACGCACGCCATGTGCACCGATAGCCAGCGGCTCTATCAAGGCTAGTTCATCATAATTCAAACCTTCTCCATGGACCAGGGAATACGACGGCACACGAAGATATTCAACCATCCCGCCGTCGACATGCACCCCGCAAACCTGGATACTTGCGCAGCAATTGGGCTTGCCATTGCGGCAGGCAATGCACACGCCGCAATTAAAATAGGGTATAAAGGTTACCTTCTCGCCTTTTTCAAATCCGGGTGCATTGTCAAAAGCTACAAGTTCGCCCGAAAGCTCGTGTCCCAATATGCGCGGATACGTAAAATAAGGCTGCGTGCCTTTAAATGCGTGCAAGTCGGTACCGCAAATGCCGATGCGTTTGATCTTAATGATCGCCGTATCTTTTAATAGTTCGGGTTCGTTGCTTTGCCGGTATTCAAAGCTGCCCGGGGTAGTGCAGACCAGGGTGTTCATCAACAACAATAATTTTGATTCGGCTGAAATTAGTCATGGTAAATTTATAGGTAATTATCTTTAAATAGCAAGCAGATGGCGCGCATAAGCTAACATCGTATATCAGGTTGAAAAAATCATATAAAAAAGCGGCGCATCGGCTCCGCATCTTTGAAAAAGATTAACCATCCGGCCCCCATCAGATGCATATTTCATGTACGGCCTTGGATAACGATTATTATAAACCTCAAATGAAGAAATATTTTAATGTAGTTGCTATTGGCGCTGCTATTGCAGCCTGCTCCGTACAAACCGCCCGTGCGCAATATCCGCGTGTTCCCCCGGCTATGCAGGCAAGATCGGATTCAGCGATGGCTGTTGAAAAACACCGTTCGGATATGGCCTGGGAAAAAGCGTTGCCTGCCATTGAAAAAGATGAAAAGAACGGCAAACCCTATATTCCGTGGGCTGCAAAACCGTCCGATCTCCCGCAGGCAAAAATTCCCGCATTTCCAGGTGCTGAAGGTGGCGGCATGTATTCGTTTGGCGGCCGCGGCGGAAGAGTGATCGAAGTGACCAGTCTTGCTGATTACGGTCCCGGAACGTTACGCGACGCCTGCGAACAAGGCGGTGCGCGCATCGTGGTGTTCAACGTAGCTGGTATCATTCACCTCACAAAACCTATCGATATACGCGCGCCCTACATTACTATTGAAGGACAAAGCGCCCCGGGCGATGGCATCTGTATAGCCGGCGAATCGGTATGGGTCGATACGCACGACGTTGTAGTAAGATTTATGCGATTCAGAAGAGGCGCAACTGACGTGACCCGCCGGGATGACGCTTTTGGCGGAAACCCTATCGGCAACATCATGATCGACCACGTTTCAGGTAGTTGGGGATTGGACGAGGTAATGTCGATGTACAGGCATGTGTATAACCGCAGCACCAAAGCCGAGAAATTGCCTACGGTTAACATCACCATGCAAAACTGCATGTTCGCCGAAGGGCTCGACACCTACAATCATGCGTTCGGCAGCACTATCGGCGGATTGAACAGTACATTTATGCGTAACCTTTGGGCAGATAACATCAGCCGCAACCCATCCGTAGGGATGTTTGGCGATTTCGGCTTTGCCAATAACGTGATATTTAACTGGTGGGATCGCAGCGCCGATGGCGGCGATAATAACTCGCTGTTCAATTTTATCAATAACTATTACAAACCGGGACCGATCACATCGATCAACAAGCCGGTCGGACATCGCATACTGAAGCCTGAATCGGGCAGATCGCCGCAAAGTAAGGGCCTGTTTGGCCGGGTTTACGCCAACGGAAACATAATGGAAGGCGACGATGCCGTAACCAAAAACAACTGGGATGGCGGCATACAAATCGGCGACATGCCGGATGCCGGAAGATATACCGACAGCATACGCGTTGATAAGCCTTTCCCAATGGCTCATGTGACGATCATTTCCGCTAAACAGGCCCACGACTATGTTTTGGATAACGTAGGCGCTTTTCTGCCCAAAAGAGATGCTGTTGACACCCGCATTATTAAAGAAGTACGAACCGGTGTAATATCCTATGTACCCAACACCGATAATCACAATGGCAGCCAATGGGTTAAGCACCGCCTGCCTGATGACTCCTACAAAAAGGGCATTATTACCGATGTGGCGCAGGTTGGCGGCTATCCTGAATATAAAGGAACTCCTTACAAAGATTCGGACCATGACGGCATGCCAGATGCCTACGAGCTTAAACATGGATTGAATCCGCACGATGCCTCTGATGCTGCGCTGACCCCGAAAAACGGCGGCGGATATACCAATATCGAGATCTATTTGAACAGCCTGGTTCCGTTGAACAGGGTTGTTCCGATTGGTTATAAAGATTGAGTTGAGATTTATAAAAATGATGAACCCCGGACTTCTGAAAGGATCCGGGTTTTTTTTTGCCGTAAATACCTTCGTTTAATTCCCGTTAAAACACCCATTGCTAAAATAAAAATCGCTGTATAATTTTAACTTATCTAAAATATTGTGCTTTAATCCACAGCTATTCAACGAACATTATGAAATATTTACTCGCAGCATCGCTGGCTTTAGTATGTATGAATTCTTACGCTCAACACCATTTCAAAGTTAAATTAACTAATGATGCACTTTATTGGACAAAGCGCGATAGTGTTGGCATGTATGCTAAAGGTAAATTCGACTCAGTCACATTAGAAAAAGAAGTTGGGATTGATGAATATAAATATTGGACTTTTCATGAAGAAGGGAAATTGTATTACACAACACTCGACTATGTAGTTGATCCTACACCAATAAAGGAATTTTATAAAGCTGAAAGAAAAAAGCAAACCGAACTTAGAAAACAAAGATTGATAAGCAAATATGGCCGCGAAACGGCTGATTTAATTCTTAATGGGCGTATGCGAATTGGAATGACTAAACAAATGGCTATTGAATCTTGGGGAAAACCTGAAAAAATACACAGTACTATTTTTCCAAATTCTGTATATGAACAGTGGGTATATCCGAATTACAATTATCTCTATTTCGAAAATGGTTTATTGACAACCATTCAGAATTGATTTATTGTATACTCACGCCCCCCTCAAATGTCCTCTTCAATACCTGCGGAGAAAACGACGCCATAAACTCTTCGGCTTTTTTAACCATGTTTTTGGAGCCGATAAAAATAGGCGACCGCTGGTGCAGTTCTTTCACATCCAGGTCCAGGATCCTGGTATAGCCATTGGAGGCCAAACCGCCTGCCTGCTCGATAATGAAGGCCAACGGGTTACATTCATATACCAGCCGCAGTTTTCCTTTAATGGAGCTGGCTGTGCAGGGATAAATAAATATCCCCCCTTTAATCAGGTTACGGTGCAAGTCGGCGACCATCGAGCCGGTGTATCGTGAGGTATAAGGGCGATTAGTGCTCTTGTCTTCCACCTGGCAATATTTAATGTACTTTTTTACGCCGTCCGGAAAATGCGTGTAATTTCCTTCATTGATGGAATAAATGACCCCATCCTCAGGTATGGTCAGGTCAGGATGAGACAGGCAAAATTCCCCTATCGACGGATCGAGCGTAAAACCATTAACGCCTTTGCCGGTGGTATAAACCAGCATGGTCGACGAACCATAAACAATATAACCCGCGGCAACCTGCTCGGTTCCTTTTTGCAAAACATCTTCAATAGTCGCCTTGCCCTCTTCAGACTTCCGCCTGTAGATAGAAAAAACCGTACCCACCGCAACGTTCACATCGATATTGGATGAACCGTCCATCGGGTCGATGGCGACAATGTACATGGCATCTTTCGATATCTCGGAATCGATATAAATATATTCGTCGTTCTCTTCCGACACGACGATGCAACACTCACCACCATTTTTCAGCGCCGCGATAAATTGCTCGTTGGCATAAATGTCCAGCTTTTTTTGGCTCTCGCCCTGGATATTAGTCGAACCGGCTTCTCCCAAAATGTCCACCAGGCCGGCTTTATTGATCTCCCGGTTGACGATCTTGGCGGCTATAGCCAGGTCGCGCAGCAAGCGCGACAGTTCGCCTTTGGCATAGGGAAAATCGCTTTGCCTTTCAATGATAAATTGTCCTAAAGTTTTTACGGCCGACATATTGTTGCGTTTGATTGCTGCAGATCACCCTGATTGCTTACTTATAGATAATCACCGGGTTTGCTATTATTATATTGTAATATCTTAACTTGAATCAAAAGTATCGGCGCGGGGGTACAACATCAAACTTTAGGCGACTTAAATTTACTTAATCGTTGTCGTTAATATTTTATTAATCTGGATTATATGCCCAATTAATGCATTGGGATAGGCATTTCTGCTGCATTGTTATAATTATGGTTTCCTGCATCATATTTTTCCCAAAAAACGGATATTATTTCGGCCTTTCATAACCCATGATAACATCCTATAATTACTTGCTTATATCATACAACTTCGATACAAGAACGACCGATACATTTGTTATCGGAAAATCTGAGTTTTTTATTAAGGCTGTTACCTAAAACTGTTCCGCCTTAAATACCAATTATATACAGAATCTCATTTGTGAGCCCTGAATAAGAATAATTATGACAAACGACTATTTGCGTCCTCTTTCTATGCACTTTCCGGGTAAGCTGGTATTCGGCAACGGCTCGCTTTCGGGTTTACCTGCGGAGATAGCTGCTACGGGAAGCAAAAACGCATTTGTCATCACTATTGAGCCTTTGTTAACCGCTCTGCAGTCGTTTTTCGATGAGTTGAAATCATCGGGCGTTGTAGTTTCGGTAAACACCGGCATTGTGCAGGAGCCCTATTACAGCGATTTTGAAAAACTATTAACCGAAGCCGAAACCATAAACCCTGATACCGTTATAGGCATTGGCGGCGGAAGCGTGCTGGATGTTGCCAAACTGATCGCCGCTCTAACGAGCAACCGTCAGCCATTGAGCGCCATCGCTGGAATCGGATTACTCAAAGGCCGCTCCAAAAAATTAGTTTGCGTACCTGCCACATCTGGCACGGGAAGCGAAGTTTCGCCAAACGCTATATTAATCGACGATGCCGATGATCAAAAGAAAGGCATTATCAGTCCCCACCTTGTTCCGGATATGGTTTATGTCGATCCGCTGTTAACCATAAGCGTGCCGCAGGCTATTACCGCCGCAACCGGTTTGGATGCCCTTACACATTGCCTTGAGGCTTACACCAATAAGTTCGCTCTGCCATTTATCGATATGTATGCTTATGAAGGTATGCGTCTTATTGCCGTTAACCTGGTAAATGCTGTAAAAAATGGCAGCGATGAAGAGGCCCGCAGCCAGGTAGCTATGGGTAGTTTACTGGGAGGCTTCTGCCTGGGGCCGGTTAATACCGCCGGGGTTCATGCCCTGTCATACCCGCTTGGCAGTATGTTCCATTTGGCGCATGGGCTGTCGAACGCGTTACTGCTGCCTTACGTGATGGAATTCAATTTGCCTGCGGCGCCGGCCAGGTATGCAGATGTAGCAGTTGCATTGGGATGCAGAAGGGTGGGTAATGATATTGAAACGGCTGAAAAAGGGATCGAAAAAATAAGACAACTAATTAATGAATGCGGCGTTCCACCGCGATTAAGAGATGTTAGCGTTCCAAAGGAATCGTTACGGGCTATGGCAAAGGATGCTATGAAAATACAGCGATTGCTTAAAAATAATCCGCGGGAGATAAGTGAGGAGGATGCGATACACATTTATAATGAAGCGTACTAAACCGAATGAATAATAAAAAGAAATACAACGGCATTATAATTCC
The DNA here is from genome assembly GCA_035547095.1 of Mucilaginibacter sp. Classification (GTDB taxonomy): domain Bacteria; phylum Bacteroidota; class Bacteroidia; order Sphingobacteriales; family Sphingobacteriaceae; genus Mucilaginibacter. The sequence goes on along the minus strand of DASZVE010000057.1, from coordinate 28,360 downwards.
TGCCGTAACCCCGCTTACACCCAACCTAAAACTCGATCATGCTGCACTCGGCAAAATGTTTCGGCATTTTCACGAGCACCGTGTAATGCCTTTTATAAATGGCACTACAGGCGAATCATCTTCTCTCCCTTTTGAGCTGAAAAAAGAGTATGTGGTTGCTGCGTGTAAACTTAAATTGCGGGACGATCTGCTTTATGCAGGCATTGGCGCCAATTGCCTCGAAGAAACGCTTACCCTCGCAAATATCGCATTTGATAACGGTGTAGATGCTGTTGTGGCGATGCTGCCCTCCTATTATGTACTATCGGAGGACCAGATGCGAAGGTACTTTGAGCATCTTGCCGAAGCGATTCCGGGACCCATGATCATTTACAATATTCCGCTCACTACACGTATGTCGATCCCGCTGAGCATTCTGGACGAATTAAGCAGCCATGAAAAAGTTATCGGGACGAAAGATTCCGAACGAAGCGAAGAGCGATTGAAAGAATCGCTTAAATTATGGTCGGCCCGTGAAGATTTTTGTCATTTCCTTGGCTGGGCGCCAAAATCAGCCGAAGCGTTGGTGAATGGCAGTGATGGGCTTGTGCCCAGCACAGGTAATTTTTGTCCGGGCATTTATAGTGAAATGTTTAAGGCGGCAAAGGAAGCAGACCATGAGCGGGTATTTAAGCTGCAAAAGATCTCAGATGCACTGGGCGATATTTATCAACGGGGAAAAACGCTGGGCGAGTCGCTTTGGGCGCTCAAGGTATTGATGAATGAGGCCGGGTTATGCGATGAGCACGTGGCGCCTCCTTTGTATCCACTGGCGGACGATGAGCGGGAAAAAATAATCAAAAGCTATCGGCACGCAATCGAAAAAAATAATTTACGCATTAATGCTAATTTCAATGTTTGATACCCCGATCATAGGGATTACAATGGGCGATCCCGCAAGCATAGGCCCCGAAATCGCCGTTAAGGCCCTGCTGAATCCCGAAGTTTACGAAGTATGTAAACCGGTACTGGTGGGCGACGCGGGTGTGTTTAACGACATTATAAAGCGGCTCCAGCTTAACGCAACGGTGAACGCGGTAAAAACTGTTCACGAAGCACGATTCCAGTTTGGCATGCTTGATGTGATTGACCTCCGCAATGTAAAACTGAATAAACTGGCATTTGGGCAAGTATCGGCGATGGCAGGTGAAGCCGCATTTTCGGCGGTAAAAAAGGTGATCGACCTGGCCATGGCGGGTGATATTGATGCTACGGTCACCGGGCCGATCAATAAAAAGTCCATCAACGAAGCAGGGCATCATTTTGCCGGGCATACCGAAATATACGCGCATTTTACCAACACTCCGAAATACGCGATGCTGCTCGTTGAGGATAATCTTAAAGTAATCCATGTTTCCACGCATGTCTCTTTGCGCAAAGCCTGTGACCTGGTAAAAAAAGAAAGAATATTGGAGGTGATCGAGCTGCTGCATAACGGATTAAACAGTCTGGGCGAAACCAACCTCAAAATAGGCGTTGCTGGCTTAAACCCTCACGCCGGCGACAGCGGCTTGTTTGGGACCGAAGATGACCAGGAGATCGCACCTGCTGTTGAAGAAGCAAAGCTGCTCGGCTACAATGTTGAAGGCCCCGTTCCACCCGACACATTGTTTGCCAAAGCCGCCACTGGCGCCTATGGCGGTGTAGTGGCCATGTATCACGACCAGGGGCATATCCCCTTCAAACTTTCGGGCTTTAAATGGGATCCTGAAAAGAAACAAATGGAAAGCGTCAAAGGGGTAAATATAACGCTCGGGCTGCCTATTATACGCACTTCGGTCGACCATGGTACCGCGTTCGAAATTGCCGGCAAAGGCATCGCAAGTCCGGACGCCATGTTGCTGGCCATTGAGTCGGCCGTCCAGTTAAGCAGGTACAGAAAGCAAATAATTGTCTGATGATTGTGGTTATAGCGGACGATCTGACCGGCGCTGCCGAAATTGGCGGCATAGGATCGACCTATGACCTAAAAACCGAAATAGTTTGCGGTACTGAGCTGAGTTCTGCTGCCGATTTGTTGATCATCGCGACAGATACGCGTTCAATGCCCGAAAAAGACGCACTGGTTGTTACAGAACGAATAACGGCAAATATTGCTGAGATCAAACCAGAAGTGCTATTCAAAAAAGTGGACTCCGTGCTTCGCGGCCACGTTATCGCTGAGCTCGAGGCACATTTAAAAACTCTTCAGCTAAACACGGCATTGCTTGTTCCGGCCAATCCGGCCCTGGGACGTACCATAGAAAATGGGCGTTACTTTATTAACGGGCATCCGGTTCATCTGACAAGTTTTGCCTTTGATCCTGAATTTTCAATTACCAGCTCAGAGGTGCACAGTATGCTCCGGGTTGATAAGGATCGCATAACGATCCGCAAAAAAAACGATCCGCTGCCGAAGTATGGAATAGCGGTCGGCGAATGCGCGACCAGTGAAGAACTGCCAGAATGGATAGCTCGCGGAGGTAAAGATACACTTCTTGCCGGCGGGGCGGACCTGTTCAAGGCATTGCTCGAATCGCTTGGTTTAAGACAACGGCCCGGCCAAGATAACGAGCATCGGCCAACACTTCCTGCGCTATTTGTCTGCGGAACAACATTCAGTAAGAGTCAGATTGCTGTTGCCAGAGTCAGCAGAAACGGTGGGCCGGTAAGTTATATGCCGCATGATATCATAACTTTGGCCGAGCCACATGAAACATTGTTTGATAGCTGGGCAGCTGAAATTATATCTTTATTGGAAGTATATGGAAAGGCTGTTATAGCGATTCATCCACGCGATTCGGTAAGTGCGGCGGTAACGGCATCAAACCTTCGTAATAAAAAAGCGGACGTTGTAAAAAAAGTGTTCGACAGGACGTTAATAAAAGAGTTGCTGATAGAAGGCGGCTCGACAGCCGCAGCAATTGTAAACCGTTTGAACTTTAGCCGGCTTTACCCGATAAGCCAGCTTGGTGCGGGCGTAATAAAATTAAAGGCCGGCGCAGAAAAAAATTTATTTTTAACCTTAAAACCGGGTAGTTATAACTGGCCCTCCGGTATGTGGAATTTCTGAGCCGAAAAATGACCTTCTAGCATGAGCGAACATCTGCAAATTCCGGATTATATTATTATTGCGATCTTCCTGTTTTTTTCGCTCTATTTTGGCTTCAGGTACTCCAAAAAACAAAATTCTACCAAAAGCTATTTTGCAGCAAACGGAAAAATCCCGTCCTGGGCCATTGGATTTTCCATTTTATCCACCCTCATCAGTAGTATAACCTTCCTCGCTTACCCTGGCGAGGGCTACTCGTCCAACTGGATATTGCTGGTACAGGGCCTGATGGTGCCGATTGTGCTGGTGGCCATGGTTTGGTTCATAGTACCCTTATACCGAAAAGTGATCGGCCTGAGCACTTACGAATATTTTGAAAAACGGTTTGGCTCGTTTGCCCGGTATTACAGTTCCCTTGGGTTCGTTTTCGCTCATTTTTCCAAGATGGGCACTGTGTTTTTCCTTTTAGCGCTTGCGCTCTCGAGCATGACGGGAGTCAATACCATCGCAATAATTTTAGTTATCGGCGTGGTGATCATCCTGCTTGCATTAATGGGTGGAATAGAGGCTGTTATCTGGCTGGATGTGATACAGGGCTTTATGCTTTTCGCCTGCGGTATTGCCTGTCTTTTTATTATTTTATATTCTGTGCACGGCGGTCCGGCTGCCGTATGGCATATTGCCCGGGCAAACGGGCATACAGGCTTCGGACCTTATAATATCAATTTCCGAAAACTAACCTTCGTTGTCATGGCGATCAACGGATTGTTTTACGGCATTCAGAAATACGGCACCGACCAGACTATCGTACAGCGATATTTGACAGCAAAGTCAGACAAGTCGGCTATAAAAGCCTCCCTGATGGGTGTATTTCTGCTTGTCCCGGTTTGGGCGCTTTTCATGTTCATCGGTACGGCGTTATTTGCTTATTATACGCAAAATCCGCTTCCGGCAGGAACAAAACCGGATGCGGTTTTTCCCCATTTTATCGTTAGCCAGATTCCTACCGGCGTAGTGGGACTGATAATCGCCTCGCTTATTTCAGCCGCGGTTTGCAGCCTTGGCGCAGACTTGAACTGCCTGGCGGCGGTAGGCGTTGAAGATTATTATAAAAAGCTTCTTCCCGGCCGCTCCGATAAACAATATTTGACTGCGGGAAAATGGATCGTCGTTTTTGCAGGAATTGGTGCGTTACTTATCGCAGCGCTTTACCTCAAAGCAGGCGACAAAGGCGTGCTGGGTATCGTGTTTACGCTGTACGCGATATTTTCAGGTGGTATAGCCGGTATATTTTTACTTGGTCTTTTCAGCGCGCGGGCCAATAAGCAAGGACTGACTATAGGCATAATCGCGTGCATTTTGTTCACAGCCTATGCAGTCCTTACCTCTACCAAGATAGGCACAGGCAACGAAAAAAGCCTGTTGCTTGACCTGGGCGATTATAATTTCACGCACAACAAATTGATGCTGGGTGTTTACAGCCATTTTGTTGTGATTGGCGTGGGGTACATTGCGAGCTTGTTTTTTCCCAGGCCTGCGATTGATCAAAAACTATTATTTAAAGGCTGGATCAACGTAAAACGAAAGGAGCATACCGCCCATGCGGCCTAAAAGTCGGAAGAATTTAGAATTGGAAATTATTAATACATTTATTAGCGGGCAGCTAATTGATATGATCTAAAAACGTGTTAGCGAACCAGGCTGCCGGTTCGGGATATCAGAAATAAAAATTTAAAGCCACAATAACCACATGCAAGTCATTTTCGGCATTATTTACCACTTTATCGGGGGCTTTGCTTCGGGCAGTTTTTACATACCCTACAAAAAGGTCAGGGGCTGGTCGTGGGAAAGTTTCTGGATCGTTGGCGGTGTTTTTTCCTGGCTCATTGTGCCGCCGCTCGCCGCCTGGCTGACCATTCCCGGCTTTGCCGATATCATCAGGGAGACTAACGGCAGCATTCTGTTCTTCACCTATCTTTTTGGCGTGCTGTGGGGCATTGGGGGGCTTACCTATGGCCTGGGTGTCAGGTATCTTGGAGTATCGCTCGGCAGTACTATTATCCTCGGCTTATGTGCCATATTCGGTTCGCTGATCCCATCCATTTACTACAATTTTGCGCCTCAGCCGGGCAAGGATACCATTACGGACCTGGCAACCCAACATTGGGGGCAAATGGTTTTGCTGGGTATTGTCCTTACGGTTGTAGGCATTGTGGTTTGCGGCAAGGCCGGTACTATGAAGGAAAAGGAGCTGGCGACGGGCCAGGCTGATACCGAAGACAACAAGGAATATCGTTTTGGCCTCGGCATCTTTGTGGCGATCGTGTCGGGCGTTCTAAGTGCCTGTTTCAATTTCGGCATTGAGGCCGGAAAAACTATGGCCGACCACGCCAATCAAATATGGCAAGCCGCTCACCCGGGCCATGGCAACTTCCTGTTCCGCAACAATGTAAGCTATGTGGTCATTCTGTGGGGCGGGCTGACCACGAATTTCATCTGGTGCATGATCCTCAATGCCCGCAACAAAACCTTTGGAGATTACACTAATAAAAAAACGCCATTATTCAAGAATTATCTATTCTGCGCGCTGGCCGGTACCACCTGGTTCCTGCAGTTCTTTTTTTATGGCATGGGCGAAAGCAGGCTGGGCAATGGCGCCAGCTCGTGGATATTGCACATGGCCTTTATTATCCTGGTTGCCAATATATGGGGCTTGTTTTTGAAGGAATGGAAAGGCGTAAGCCGCAAGGCGATAACAACACTTGTAATAGGGATCGTGACGATGATCATTTCGGTGTTGATCGTTGGTTATGGAAATTCGATAAAGTGAGGTAAAAGGACAAAGGTTAAAGGCGAAAGGTTTTTAGTCTGGCAAATGCGGATGTCCAAAAGACTAAAACTAAAAAGCATCAATACATCGATGAAACTATGGAACAATACAACAATACAACAATGAATTTTAAACATGTAAGCTATTTGTGGGATGACGCCAAAGCAGCTGAATTAGCGGGCGATGAAGTCGCTTTATTGATTTACCGTTCTAACTTGCTGGGCGCCGATCTGCGGCTCACCAATTATGGCGGCGGCAATACCTCGTGCAAGGTGATGGATAAAGATCCTTTGACGGGTAAAGAAGTTGAAGTGATGTGGATCAAAGGCTCAGGCGGCGATATCGGTACGTTGAAAAAGGGCGGACTTGCAGCATTGTATGTCGATCGGTTGAGGAGCCTTCAAAATGTTTACCGGGGTATTCAACACGAAGACGAAATGGTTGAGCTGTTTAACCATTGCATTTTCGACCTGAATTCAAAAGCGCCTTCCATCGATACGCCTTTGCACGGCTTTCTGCCATTTAAGCATATCGACCACCTGCACCCCGATGCGGCCATAGCCATTGCTGCAGCAAAAGACGGCAAAAAAATAACTGAAGAGCTTTTCGGCGGCGGCATCGGCTGGGTTGACTGGCAGCGCCCCGGTTTCGACCTGGGCTTGCAATTAAAAGAATGCCTGGATGCCAATCCCGGCATACGCGGCATTATGCTTGGCTCGCACGGATTGTTTACCTGGGGCGAGACCGCTTACGAAAGCTATATCAGCACCCTGGAAGTGATAGAAAAATGCGCTGCTTACCTGGAAGAAAATTACGGTAAAAAAGGCCCTGTATTCGGCGGCGAGAAACTTAAAAGCCTGCCCGAAGATCAGCGCAAAAAACAGGCCGCTGCCTTAGCGCCGGTTTTGCGTGGTTTCTGTTCATCAAAAATTCACATGGTAGGCCATTTTACTGACGATGCGCGCATTCTGGAATACATCAATTCCAATGATCTTGACCGCCTGGCGCCTATGGGTACCAGTTGTCCGGATCACTTCCTGCGTACCAAGATCAGCCCGCTGGTATTAAACCTTCAGCCAGATGAAGAACTTTCTGATGTTGCGGCGATCAAAGAAAAGCTCGCTCCTGCATTTGAAGCCTATCGCAAGATGTATGAGGACTATTACAACACCTGTAAACATCCCAACAGCCCAGCTATCAGGGATGCCAATCCGGTGGTGATATTATACCCGAGCGTGGGCATGTTCACCTTTGCAAAGGATAAGCAAACGGCACGCGTAGCCGCCGAATTTTATATCAACGCCATCAATGTAATGAAGGGCGCTGAGGCTATTTCTGAATATACTTCCCTGCCCCGCCAGGAAGCTTTTGATATTGAGTATTGGTTGCTGGAAGAAGCCAAATTGCAGCGTATGCCAAAGCCAAAAGCATTATCAGGCCGTATTGCACTGATCACAGGCAGTGCAGGCGGTATCGGTAAAGCTATAGCGAAGAAATTTGTGGAAGAAGGGGCTGTTGTGATATTGAACGATATGAACGAAGAGCGTTTGGCGGGTGCGGGCGAAGAGTTCAAAAAACAATTCGGCAAGGATGCTTATACAACAGCAAAATTAGATGTTACCGATACCGAGCAGATAAACGAAGCGCTGGAAACAGCTGCCCTGGCTTTTGGCGGTGTCGACCTGGTTGTAAATAACGCAGGTTTGTCAATATCAAAAACCATCGGCGATCATACCGAAAAAGATTGGGACCTGCTGTATGACGTATTAGTTAAAGGTCAGTTCCTGGTTACGCAGGCAGCGGTTGCCATGATGAAAAAACAGGGTATTGGGGGCGATATTATTAATATTGTAAGCAAAAATGCTTTGGTTAGCGGGCCAAACAATGCGGGTTACGGTAGCGCAAAAGCCGCTCAGTTGCATTTAAGCAGACTAAACGCAGCCGAATTGGGCGCCGACCATATCCGTGTGAATGTAGTGAACCCCGATGCGGTGATCAGTGACAGCAATATCTGGGCAGGCGGATGGGCCGAGGGTCGTGCCAAGGCTTACGGCATCACAGTTGAAGAATTGCCGGCTTATTATGCCAAAAGGACTTTATTGAATGAGGTGATCCTTCCCGCCGATATAGCCAATGCCTGTTTTGCCATAACCGGCGGCCTGCTTAATAAATCGACCGGCAATGTCATTAATGTAGACGGCGGCGTGGCAGCGGCATTTGTGAGATAGCAGATAGTTCATCATAGATCATAGTTTTTGTTTATGCAAATAGAGAAGCATAAGGTAGATGAGTTAAATCAGCAATACCTGTCAAACCATAAGAGGCGATTTGAGGCAATCGCAGCAGACGTAACTAACCTCGATACCGTTTTACAAAAGCTTGGCGAATTTAACATTGCGATACCAAGCTGGGCGTTAGGCACCGGCGGTACCCGTTTTGGCCGGTTTTCGGGCGGTGGCGAGCCGCGCAGCCTGGAAGAAAAGATTGAAGATGTAGGCGTGATTCACACTTTAAACCGATCGAGTAATTCTATTTCCCTGCATATTCCCTGGGATATCCCGGACAACGCACAGGCGGTAAAAGCGCTGGCGGCACAACTGGGTCTGCATTTTGACGCAGTGAACTCCAATACTTTCCAGGATCAGCCGGGGCAGAAATTGAGCTATAAATTCGGCTCGCTGCATCATACTGATAAAGCCGTGCGCAAACAAGCGATCGAGCATAATATCCAGGTGATCAACTATGGCGTTGAAGTTGGCTCAAAAGCGCTGTCGGTTTGGCTGTCGGACGGATCGAACTTTCCCGGACAGTTGAACTTCCGTAAGGCATTTCAAAACACGCTGGAGAGTTTGGAGGAAATCTATCAGTGGCTACCTGAAAATTGGAAGATATGGATCGAGTATAAGCCTTACGAGCCCAATTTCTATTCAACCACCATCGGCGACTGGGGACAATCGTACTTATTAGCCTCAAAATTAGGCGCTAAAGCAAGTACGCTTGTTGATTTGGGTCACCATTTGCAGGGAACCAATATCGAGCAGATCGTTAGCCTGCTGCTGATGGAGGGCAAGCTGGCGGGTTTCCATTTTAACGATTCAAAATACGGAGACGATGATTTAACCGTCGGCAGTATCAACCCCTACCAGTTGTTTTTAATATTCAACGAACTGGTTGAAGGCATGGACGCCCGCGCAATGGATCATGCCACATCCCTCGGCTGGATGATCGACGCCTCGCACAATGTGAAGGACCCGATCGAGGACCTACTGCAGTCTGTACAGGCCATTAAAATTGCTTATGCCCAGGCGCTGTTAGTTGACCGTTCGGCATTGGTGGAGGCGCAGATCAGCAATGACGTAACCGCTGCCCAGGAAATCTTACAACAGGCATACCGTATCGATGTGCGCCCGCTGGTTGCCGAGGCAAGCCTAAGAAACGGCGGAGCCCTGAATCCTGTTGAAACTTTCAGGGAATTGAAAGTCAGGGAAAACTTAATAAAAGAGCGCGGCTCGAAAACTGTTGCAACCGGATTATAATTATTAAAGTTGATTGGGTTGACTGGTTGATAAAGTTAGTTTTTTCACTTAGTAACTATTCTAACTCATTCAACTTATTGCAACTCAATCAACCTAATCCAACTGTATCAACTGAGAACAATGAACGTCATAGCCATATTCGATGTCGGGAAAACCAACAAAAAGCTTTTTCTTTTTGATGAGCATTACCGGATCGTTTCGGAAAAAACTACCCGGTTGACAGAAACCGTTGACGACGACGGAGAACCCTGTGAAAACCTGGACAGCCTGGAACAGTTCATACTGGGCTCACTCGATGAGGTACTGAAGCAACCCGATTTCCTGGTAAAAGCGGTCAACTTTTCTGCATATGGCGCCAGCTTTGTGCATGTTGACGATGAAGGCAAACCAGTTGCCCCGCTGTACAATTACCTGAAAAATTACCCAGAGGAGCTCCAGGAACAGTTTTATAACAAATATGGCGGCAAGGCAAAAATGGCCAGGGAAACCTCATCGCCTGTTTTGGGCAATCTCAATTCGGGCATGCAATTGTATTACGTTAAACACCGCAAACCCGATCTGTTCGCCCGCATCAGGTACAGCCTGCACCTTCCGCAATATTTAAGCTATTTACTTACACGCAAGCCGGTTGCAGATATTACCAGCATCGGATGCCATACCGGTTTATGGGATTTCAGGAAAAACAGGTATCACGACTGGGTTTATGACGAAAACCTGGACGAGATCTTTCCACCAATTGTGGATTCGGACAGCGTATTGCCGGCCAACACACCAGGCAGTAATTATGTGGTGGGCGTTGGTTTGCACGACAGTTCGGCAGCGCTTATCCCCTACCTGGTGAATTTTAACGACCCGTTTGTGCTGATCAGCACGGGCACCTGGTGCATCAGTCTTAATCCGTTTAACCATACACCAACTACGGATGAGGAACTTGCCAATGATTGCCTTTGCTACATGCAATACAAAGGAAACCCGGTAAAGGCGTCGCGCTTATTTGCAGGCAATGAGCACGAGGTACAGGTCAAAAGGATCGCCGGCCACTTTAATGTCAGTATCGAATTATTTAAGTCCATACAGCATGATCCGGCGATCATCCGCAAGCTAAAATTTTCGCAGCAAAGCAAACAAACGGGTAATTCCTGGCAGCAAGGCGCATTTTCAAGCAGGATATTAAGCGACTTTGTAAACTATACGGAAGCTTATCACCAATTGATGCTGGACATAATGGACCAGCAATATTATTCCACCAGCCTGGTGATACGCGGCACGAAAGTGCGCAGGATATTTGTGGACGGGGGTTTCAGCAAAAATTCGATCTACATGAACCTGTTGGCGAAGGCATTTCCTAATCTCGAAATATTTGCTGCGTCCATGGCACAAGCCACCGCAGTTGGGGCCGCTATAGCCATACATCAGTGCTGGAATCCCAAACCCCTGCCAGCCGATATTATCGAACTAAAATACTATTCAACTCCTCACACTGCAGCAATCTAATTGAGCGATTGCCGCAGTTGCGAAGTACCTGTCATCCTTTTTTTGCGGCGGCCTTCTGCGCCAGCACTTTATCTACGTAAGTTTTATACAACGTCTTCCAGTCGCGGCCGTGGGTGTTTAAATAGTCTTCGATCTTGGTTTTGTATATCTTGAAAATGACCGACATTTCTTTTACTTGCTTATAATCCACGGCCTGTTCCCTCGCCAGCTTCAGGTTGGTCATGATCACATTTTCTTCTTCCGGGGTCATATCGGTGATGATGGATTTATAGCCTTTCATCGTAAATTCAACTTTTCCAATAGTGTATTTATCCAGTATTGCATTTACCTGTTCATCGGTCAGATCCTTGCGTAACCCTACCATCAGGTCATCATGAACACTGTGAGGAATGGTTGAATCGACGATCATCTGCCTTTCCAGGGTAGAGAAAACTTTGCCGGTGATTGGGTTTATTCCTTCGGGCGTCAAGGTATAAGGGTGACTATTGTGCCAGTCGCGAACAGCGGTAAGGTGCTTTGCGATCACCGAAGTTACGCGCGATGCTTTTGCGGTGTCGGTAAGATTAAGCACGGCCACATACTGCGCAGCCTGTTCTCGGACATCTGATTTGGCGCCGGCCTCGGTTTTTACCCCCGGCTTAACTTTAGAGGTATTCTGTGCATAAGAATTGATTGAAAGCGAAAGCGCGATCAATCCGGGGAAAATGATAAAAGATCTCTTCATTGATTTAAGGAAACTGATTGTTCTGAAAAGTAAAGTTACCGGCTATTAATGCGCGCCATTTCAATACTTTATCAAATGATTATAGGATGTTACCCAATTGGCGATCACTCTTCGGTCATTCAAAAAAAGATGCCATACATTTGAAATTACAAGCCAACCTGCTGCCCGGCAGGCATATAAACGGTTAAGCATTAATTACCCGAAATGAAATTAAAGCGCATATTATTATCTCTTTCCGCATCCGTATTGAGCATTATTGTTTTTTCAACCAGTGCAAATGCACAGGTAAAACTTGAAGGACTATTTACCGATGGCATGGTTTTACAGCAGCAAACCAATGTACCTGTTTGGGGCTGGGACAAGCCGGGCGCCAAAATCGAAGTGATAACATCGTGGAATAAAAAGCTATACCGGGCCGTGAGCGACAAGGAAGGCAAATTCATGGTGAAGATCGCTACACCAGCCGCCGGAGGGCCTTACAGCCTGACCATCAGCGATGGCAAACCATTGGTGCTGAACAATGTATTGATCGGCGAAGTATGGATGTGCATGGGGCAATCGAACATGGATATCCCGATGAAAGGCTTCAAAAGTCAGCCGATCCTTGGTTCGAATGAAGCCATTCTCGAATCAAAAAATGAGAATATCCGTATGTTTACCGTTCCGCATGGCTCCACAACAACCATGCAGCATGACATCAAGCCTAGCCACTGGCTCGACGCTTCGCCGGAGTCGGTCGCTAAGTTTAGCGCTACGGGTTATTATTTTGGCCGCATGCTGAATAAAATGCTGCACGTACCCATCGGGTTGATCAATTGCAGCTACAGCGGTTCGTCCATACAGGCCTGGATGGATACCAATACGCTGAAAGCATTTCCCGAAATCAAAATCCCCGCTGCGCACGACTCGATCAAAGAGGTTAGCCGAACTCCAACAACGCTTTACAATGCCATGCTACATGGCGTCATCGGCTATGGCATCCGGGGCGCGATATGGTACCAGGGCGAATCGAATTATTCGGAACCGGCGCAATATGATTCGCTGTTTGTGACCTTCGTTAAAGTGCTGAGGGCGAAATGGGGTATCGGCGATTTCCCCTTTTACTATGCCCAGATAGCGCCTTATGACTATGCCCAATTGCCGCCGTACAACAAAGGCGGGAAGTACAATTCGGCGTTTTTGAGGGACGTGCAGCGCAAGGATGAGGATAAGATACCCAACTGCGGCATGGCGGTATTGATGGACATTGGCGAACACGCCACTATCCACCCTCCGCGCAAGGAACCTGTTGGATTGCGCCTCGCATACCTTGCCCTGGCCAAAACTTATGGTATGCAGGGGTTTGGATACCATAGTCCGGCATATGACTCTATGAAGATCAACGGCAGTGAAGCTGTCATAAAATTCAAAGATGCTTACAACGGGTTAACCTCATTTTTGAAAGAAATGACGACCTTTGAGATCGCAGGCGCTGATAAGCATTTTTATCCCGCAAAGGCCACCATCAAAGGAAGCACGGTTGTGGTGAGCAGTCCGCAGGTGACTCAGCCTGTTGCAGTTCGCTATGCTTTTAAAGATTTCGTAGTAGGTGATCTTTTCGGTACGGACGGCTTGCCGGTGTCTTCTTTCCGCACAGACGACTGGGATTACGACGTACAGTAATTACGACATTAAAAAAACGGTCATGCTGCGCGGGCCATGTGCGCCGATCACGAGCGATTGCTCTATATCGGCTGTTTTGGACGGGCCAGCGATAAAGGCTCCAAAGCCATAGTCAGCCAGCCCGATTTTGTCGTATGTCCGGTGCATATCGGCGACAATATTGCCTGCATTTAATACCACAAACAGGTGCTGGCAAATAAACGGCAATATGCGCCACTGCATCAGGTCTTCAGTAACCCATACGGCGCCATTTTCGGCTACGCCAAACTGCGCCGCAATGATGGCATAATCCACATTTTCCATTGAGTGCGGGTCGGTGGTTCCTTTGCCGGCAGGTTCTAAGATATCTGCCAGGTACGGAATGGTGGTAACCTTGCGGGTGTTGGGTTTTAGATTATCCAGGATAAACGAACGTATCTCATCAGCAGACCTTACAGGCAGTACCGCTCCGCCTATCGCTTTCAATGTTTCGGTAAACTTCGCGAGCGGATCAGTAATATCGCTCTGCAAGGCTGAAACGGAAGGCAAAGGCATATTTGCCGGCTGGTTTCTATTTACCTGCTCTAAAATTTTATCCCTGCTGCTCATTTCTTTTTCCGGTTTTGTTTGTACCACTCGCCAAATGATTTTTCGGGAGGTTTCGGCATATCCCGGTGTTTATACCAGGGATTCAGCATGTTGTTTACGGCAAAAGGTGCAAATTTCATCGTCATGCGGGCCATTTTGCCAGCCACATGATATTTACCAGGCGAGGCCAGCACCCAGGCCATGCCCTTCATCGAAGCCTTTTTTGCCGCCGGGGCGTAGCCCTTCTGCACAATTACCTGCCGCCATTTATACAACTGGTTATGAATGTCGATCTTCACCGGGCAAACGTTGGAGCACGATCCGCATAAAGTAGACGCGAACGGCAGATCGGCATATTTTTCCATGTCGAGATTTGGAGCGAGTATCGACCCAATGGGTCCTGATATGGCATAATGGTAGCTGTGGCCCCCGCTCCGACGGTAAACCGGGCAGGTATTCATGCAGGCCCCGCAGCGAATACATTTCAGTGAGTTACGAAAATCTTCCCTGCCCAAATGCACCGAACGGCCGTTATCGACCAGGATGATATGCATTTCCTGTCCCGGCCGCGGCCTGCGGAAATGGCTTGAGTAAGTAGTAATAGGCTGCCCGGTGGCGCTGCGCGTAAGCAACCTCAGAAAAACACCCAAATGCTTCCTTTCAGGAATGAGCTTTTCGATGCCCATACTGGCAATGTGCACATCGGCCAGGTGCGCGCCCATATCGGCGTTGCCCTCGTTGGTGCACACTACAAATTCGCCCGTTTCAGCTACAGCAAAGTTGACGCCGGTTAAAGCCGCGCGACGGGTTAAAAAAACATCGCGCAGATGCTGCCTGGCTGTTTCTGTTAAAAATGCCGGATCGGCATTGCCCGCAGGGGTACCCAGGTGGCGGTGAAATAGCTCGCCTATCTCTTCTTTCTTTTTATGAATACAGGGCAAAACGATATGGCTCGGCAGTTCCTTCGCCAGCTGAACGATGCGCTCGCCTAAATCCGAATCGATCACACTGACACCATTAACGTCCAAAAACTCGTTCAAATGGCATTCTTCAGTCAGCATCGATTTGCTTTTCACCATTTTGGTGATGTCGTGCTTCCGCAGTATACCCAGCACGATATCGTTATGTTCCTGTGCATCGGCCGCCCAATGCACGGTTATGCCGTTGGCCAGGGCATTAGTCTCGAATTGCTGTAAATACCGGCCCAGGTTCGATAAAACATTATGCTTGATGACCGAAGCAGTCTCGCGCAACAGCTCCCATTCGGGAATCTGGTGAACGGCCCTGTCACGCTTTTGCCTTATCCACCAAAGCGTTTCATCGTGCCAGCCCACGCGTTTTTCATCTTCGTTAAACGTTTCGGCTAACTCTGCGTGTTCCTTTTTCTCCGTTGTCATAGCCCGACTTTTTGCTGTTTGCCGTTTAAAATTTCGGCAATGTGAATGATCTTAACCCCGCTGCCCTGGCGCCGCAGAATCCCGTCGAGATGCATCAGGCAGGAAAGATCGGGTGAAGTAATATACTCGACGCCGTTACGGATGTGGTCTTCAGCCCTATCCTGACCCATCCGGGCCGATACGGCTTCCTCGAATACGCAAAAAGTACCGCCAAAGCCGCAACACTCATCCGGCCGATCGAGTGGCATGATCTCGATATCCTTTACCATATTGAGCAAGTGGCGCGGCTTGGAAAAATCAGGAGCCACTAACTCGGTCATTTGTGATAAATGCAGCCCACGCTGCCCGTGACAGCTTTGGTGAATACCCACTTTATGCGGAAACTGCGCATCGAGCTTTTCCACTTTCAGCACGTCAGCCAGGAATTCCACCAGTTCGTAAACCCTGCTGCGGATATTCTTTGCTAAATTTTCAGAATCTGACGAATGCAAATGATCTTTGATGTGCAGCGTACAGCTTCCCGAAGGGCAAACAATGTAATCGAAATCCTTAAAGTTTTCAATGAACAGATCATTGCATCCGCCCGTAAGGTGCTCGAAGCCCGAATTGGCCATAGGTTGCCCGCAACAGGTCTGATCTTGAGGATAATACACTTCAACTCCGAGCTTTTCCAGTAACTGCAATGTTGCGATGGCAGCCTCCGGAAAAAACTGATCCACATAGCACGGCACAAAAAGACCAACTTTCATCATCATACGCTATAACAGCCACGCAATTAACATATAATTATGCCCACGGTATTATATGTTTTTAGCATAAAACTTGATGATTTTGGCATTGTTCCAATCGTCCATAACAAATAACAGTATTTACCATGAAAACCACCGCGCATTTGCTAAACAAACCTTACCCGCGCTTAAACATCACCTGGATTTAATAACTGCTATAGATAATGAAATGAAGAAAGCTGCGGCTAAATGACAAACTTTTCTTATTTTCGGGTAACCGCCCGATCACATGAAAAAGCATTACCGCAAAGAAAATGATTGTTTGAACTGCGGAACGATACTGCAAGGTCATTTTTGTCCTAACTGCGGCCAGGAGAACCTGGAGCTCAAAGAAAGTTTCGGCCACATGATGAGCCATGCCATCAGCGACTACTTTCATTTCGACGAGCAATTTTTCGGCACACTAAAACCCTTGCTATTTAAACCCGGATTCCTGACCAACGAGTATATGGCCGGCCGGCGTGTACGGTACCTGCACCCGGTAAAAATGTACATCTTTATCAGCATAGTGTACTTCCTGCTCGCCTTCCAGTCGAAAAACGCCGACCGCAGCATTAAAATAAGCTACAAACCGGCGCCTGCGCATACAGTGAACGGAAAACAGGTTAAAGAGGACAGCACTTATGCCCAATACCTGGAAACCCAAAAGAAGCTGCCTGCCGATAAACGCGACGGATTTATAGGAAATTATATCAGCAGGAAGTCGTACGGGTACCGTGAAAAATACGGGCCCAGGGCACCCGAAGTTTTTGTTGAGGAGCTTGAGCATAATATCCCAAAAATGATGTTCGTCCTTCTGCCCATATTCGCGTGGCTATTGCAGTTGGCATTCAGGAAGAACCATAAATTTTATATCGAGCATTTGATTTACTCCTTCCACTTTCATTGCTTCTGGTTTTTGTTTTCCGCCATGGTCATCGGCCTTGAATTATTGATGCCAGCCGGATGGAAGCAGATTATAAACGCGCTGATGACCATACAGCTCACCATGGGGACCCTATATTTTTATAGATCGCTGCGCGCGGTTTATCATCGAAGCGGTTTCCGGACGATAACCAAAATGATCGGCATAACCGTAAGCTATTCCCTGATCATAGGGATATGTATGATCGCGGTCGCGGTAATCACAGCGGCGCTGTCTTAATTACCGCCAAAGGCATCCAGCGCTATCGTAGGCTTACCTGAGCTGTCAAAAGCGCCGAGGCCATAATTTTGCCAGTTGTAGGCTTCAGGTTCCCAGTAAAACACGCCCAGACCGTTGCCGCCGCTAACGCCGTTAACCTTCTTTATAATGTCGGTCAGGAAATTACGGCCATCCGATGGATCGGAAGCTTGTATGCCGACTTCGCAGATCATCACCGGGGTGCTATAGCGTGAAACGAGGGCATTGATGTTCGACAGGCACTCGGCGTCCCGCGTTGTGTAGTTGCTGGCAGATGGGTACAACGACATGCCGATAATATCCCATTTCGCGCCGTTGTTCTTTAAGCCGTCAAAAAGCCATTGAAAGTGGGTATTATCATATCCGTTTGAAACATGTACGATAACCTGCGTAGTGCTGCTTACCGATTTTACGGCCTGGTAACCGGCGCTCACCAATGCGGCAAAATTGGCCATATGCGTCGATGCGCGGCCGTCTTCCCAAAGCATGCCGTCGTCCACCTCGTTGCCCACCTGCACCCAGGCGGGCGTAATGCCCACAGTTTTCAGCGTATCCATTACATGTACCGTATAGTCGTGCATTGTGCTTACCAGCGTATTGAAATCCAGCGATGCCCAGGCGGCGGGTTTCGGTTGTTTGCCCGGGTCGGCCCAGCTATCGGCGTAGTGAAAATCGATCATCACCTTCATACCGGCATTTTGCGCGCGCAGCGCTTTTTTAACTAAGTCGGCGGTATTGCACCAGCCGTCGGTGGGATTAACCCAGGCCCTCAACCTGATCGCGTTAAAACCCAGGCTCTTCATCAAAGTAAAAAGGTCCTGCGATTGGCCGTTCTTGTCGTAAAACTTGTAACCTGAAGCTTCCATCTGCGTCACCCAGCTTATATCCGCACCTTTGGCGAAGGCAGAAGATACCGTTGGCGGCGTATAGGTTTGCGGCGACGGCGTGGTTTGTGTGTCGCTTTTTTTTGAACACGATGCCAGGAAGAATAAACTCAGGATCGCACATGCCCACAATGTCGTTCTCATGATCGGGTGGATTCGATTTATATTGGTTTACGCAAATATAACCGGGTACTGTGAAAAATAAAATGTTTGTTTAACATTTATTCTGAAAATTGTCGACAAAGCTCCTGGTCAAAAACTGCTCCGGATGGCTCATAAGCTGCTCTCAATCGCTTAGCTTATCCTGCAAATCCACGAGTGCATTAGCAGGTAGGCCAGCGGTGTTTAAATGGAAATATCCGGCCGGTATCCATCAAAACTGATGCTTATACCTGCCGGATATCTGGCTTGATCTGAATGTAAATTTCAGAAAATATTTATCAATTGCAAATCAATTTTTCTGCTATTGGAGGGATAATTTACCCTGGTAATAGTCGAGAATTTTGCTGTCGATAAAGTAATCGTACTTCGCGCTGATCATGCTGTAAGTTGCACCATCGAGGTTATTTTTAGCAATGATCAGGTCGACAGACGTAAGTACGCCCGCATCAAAACGTATCTTGGAAATACGATAGCTTTCTGTATAGGCCTTTACCTGCTGCTGCAGCGCCTGGTATCGTTTATATGCCGCCGTCATGTTATAATAGGCTTGTTCGATATTTTGCTTCAGCACTGTTTTAGTGTTTTCCTCAACGTCCTTCGCGTTTAGTAAATTGAGTTTAGCCTTCGACAGCGTATTGCGCCGGTATCCGTTGGTGAAGATCGGAATGTTAAGGCTTACATAAAGCGAGGAGTTATAGTTGTTCTTTAGCTGCTGATTATAAGGTATGTTTTGAAATATCGTTGTCGAGTCGATCATTATAGAGCGCTGAGCCGTGTTGGAGTACGCGGTCGCCACGCCGCCGCCGAAGGTGATCGTTGGGAATAGCTGCCCCCTTACAGAGCTTACATTTTTTTCACTGGCCTCACGATGCAAGGTAGCGGCCTTTACCGCTGCGAACTGCTGTAATGCAGTTTGGTACATTTTATCAGGGTCGGCGCCGTTGTTTCCGGTAAGATCCTCGGCGTTAAGCGGCTCGAACTTTGTGCCAGGTTGATAAGGAATATTCATCAACTGGAATAAACTGAGCTTAACCGCATCCAGGTTATTTTGTGCATTTATCAATGCAACCCTATTCCCTTCAAGCTGGCCCTGCTGATCGGTGAAATCCGACGCGGCTTTATTTGCCCCCTGCTGTTCAAGCACTTTCAACCTGTCGAGCGTTTGCTGCTGAACAGAAAATGAAGTTTTGCTTGCAGACAATAAATCCTGGGCATCCAAAATGGACAAATAATTAGTTACGATGTTCACAACCACAACATCTTTGGCTGCCTGGAAATCCATTTTCCCCGCCTGGTACGCGAGCGATGCGGATTTGATGGCGTTGATCAAAGAAAAGCCGTTGAACAATGTCATGCTTCCGTTAGCGCCATAACTATCGTTGGTTTGCGACTGGTTCACATACGCATTGGTCACGGGGCTGATACCGCGCCCCTGGTAAAAAGACCGCGTAGCACCGGCGGTTATTGCTGGCAGCAAGTTCTCTTTAGCCTGCCGAAAATCAATGCCTGCCGATTGTGCATTCCTGTCGCTTTGCCTTACCTGCAGGTTGTTTTTTACGGCGATATCGATGCATTGCTGCAGGGTTAGTGCTGAGTCTGCTTTTTGCTGGCCCTGTGAAATAAAGCTGCCCGCCAGAAAGATAAAAGTTAGAAAATATTTGGTTATTCGTGTCATTATAATTTGGTAATAGTATATCAGAACTTGCGCGAGGATTCAATTTTCCCGTCTAATAAATTAATGATCCTTGTTCCATATTCAGCATTTTTTTCCGAATGGGTTACCTGGATAATGGTCACGCCATCTTCCTTGTTCAATTTCCTGAAGAGCTCCATGATATCTTCGCCCTGTTTCGAATTCAGGTTACCCGTAGGTTCGTCAGCCAGTATCAGTTTCGGACTGGCTATCAGCGCGCGGGCAATGCCCACTAATTGCTGCTGGCCACCCGATAACTGTGCAGGAAAAAGGTCTTTCTTCCCTACGATCTGAAAACGGTCCAGCATATCGGCTACCATGGCTTTCCGCTCCGAACCTTTTACATCCTGGTAAATAAGCGGCGTTTCGATGTTTTCATAAACCGTCAGCTCATCGATCAAATGATAAGCCTGGAATACAAAACCAATGTATCTCTTATAAAGGGCCGAGCGTTGCTTCTCCTTCAATTGGTGCACCGCTTGTCCCATAAAGTAGTGGTAACCTTCATTTGGCTCATCCAGCATGCCGATAATGTTCAGGAGCGTTGATTTACCGGAGCCCGAAGGGCCCATGATAGATATAAATTCGCCTTCATCAATTTCGAGGCTGATATTATTTAGTATAATATTTTTATTTCCGCCTACCTGGTAATATTTTGATATGTGCTGCAGCGATAACATTTGTTTTGGGTGTTAAGTGAATGAACTAGTTGTTTTATTGATTTAATTATACTAATTCATTTTGGCATTCAGTAGTCAATAACATACCAAAGTTTCAAAATACTATCTATCAACAAGTTACAAAGGAATTACTTTTCGATGGTGTCCGCTTATGTGACAAGGGCGTTCGGTTATGATACAGTTTGTTTTAGTCCGAAAGTCAGAGGTCCGTAAGTCCGAAAGACAAATAAAGCATAGCGTCATAATGCTTCATCCCCACGGAATTCGCGGACGTATGCGGACTTTGGAACATGCACTCATTCTGACCGTAAGCTCTTCACCGGGTTCGCCAGGGCAGCTTTGATAGCTTTATAACCTACACTCGACCAAGCGATAACTACTGATGCCAATATGGCTAAAATGAATATGTCCGGACCGATAATAATTTTGTAAGTGAAATCCTGCAGCCACTTATGCATGAAATAGTAGCCTAAGGGTGCAGATATTGCAAATGCAATGATGATAAGCAGCGTAAATTCTTTCGAGAACAGGTAAACGATATGGCCGACCGAAGCGCCCAGGGTTTTACGTATACCTACCTCCTTCGTCCGCTGTACCGCCATAAACGATACCAGGCCATACAAGCCCAGGCACGATATGAATATGGCTATACCGGCAAATATTTTATATAGCATCGACAACTGATCATCGCTCTTGTAAAAGCTGGCGATCTTATCATCGAGGAACTGGTACTCGTACATGCCATCCGGAAACGTTTTGTTCCATATCTTTTCTACTGAGGTAAGAGTATTGCTAATACCAACTGGTTGTATTTTGATATTGATGTTTTGGTAATTAGCTTTCGATGAGCCCATTAGCACTGCCGGTATCGCATTCTTGAGCGAGCTTACGTTGAAGTCTTTTACAACCCCCGTAATACGTGCATACTTGGTTTTATCATCCCATAGATTAATGTATTTGCCAATCGCTTCCTTCGGATCCTTTACACCCAGTTTGTGTAATAGTGTTTCGTTAACCACATAGCCCGTTATCGTATCACTTTTCCTGTAAGGCTGGCCGGCTACAAACTGTAATTTGTACAGGTTAAAATATTCAGCATCGGCCCATTTCAGGCTGGCGTCAAAATCCGTCTTTTTGGGTGAGTTATTGTATTTAAAATCGGAACTCCAGCTACTATAATCCGATGGACTGGTAAAGCTAAAGCTCACGTCCTTTATCCCTGGCTGTCGCAAGAGCTCATCGCGCAATGCGGGCAATTTAAGCAGGTTAACGCTATCGTTGGGTATGGGAACAGTCATTACAGCATCTTTATCAAATCCCAGCGACTTGCTTCTGAAATAATTCATCTGGTAAATAATAACCAGCGTGCCTATCACCAGCACCTGCGCTATGCAGAATTGCAATACAACCAATGCCCTTCTGAGCGATATACCGCTTGCCTTTCCGGCAGCGATCCTGTTCCGCAATGCGGTTATAGGGTTAAAGCCCGACAGAACCATGGCCGGGTAAAAGCCTGACAATAACGTCACAGATACGATCGTTCCGATTACAAATGCGATAACAGCCGGCTGATACAACATTGCACCGGTGAGCTTTATTTGAAGCAATTGGTTAAGAGCAGCCATTACCCCGAGCGCTATAGCTATGGCAATGACTATTGCTAAAATGGTAATGATAAAAGTTTCACTCAAAAATTGCAGTACCAATTGCTTACGGTTACCTCCCAATACCTTACGTATACCAACCTCTTTCGAGCGGTTAACCGCCTGGGCAGTGGCCAGGTTAATAAAATTTACGCAAGCGATGAGTAACAAAAATATCCCTATCAAACTGATGGCATTGATCAGTTCCTTACTAAATGGATTATGAGTAAAAATGCCGACCTTGGTATTATAGTGCATATCGCTCAGCGGCTGCAACTGCATTCCCTGTTTTACGTATTCCGCGGGTTTATGCTTTTTTACAAACGCCGCCAGGTCCTGGTTAAATTGGGCGACCGAAAGACTTGACGGCAGCACCACAAAAACACAGTGAGAGCCAAAAATGCTCACCCAATCATTCATATTACCATAAAAATCGCTGCCTTTTTGCCGTATCGTGGCATAAGACATCATGATCTTTACCGGGAAATCCGTATTAGCCGGAAAGTTCTTTAAAATGCCGGTGATCTTAAAGTCGGTCTGATTGTTATAACGGATAACTTTGCCTATCGCATTATGCCAATCGCCAAAAAACTTATCGGCTTCGTCTTCAGTCAACACTGCGGTTTTAGGCTCGGATAAAGCGGTCTTCTTATCTCCGGCGAGCCAGCCAAAATCAAAAATATCGAAGAACTGAGGCTCACAAAAATAACCATTATCCTCCTTGAACTTTTTCACACCCTGTTTGCTGCCGGCTGTACCTACATCGTACTGGCCGCCATAATTTAATATGGCTGCAACTTCTTTTAGCTGGGGATAATCGATCCTGAGCGCTTCGGAAGTTGGGAACGGCACCCCGCTACCCAGGTCAAAGCCATTCGGTCCTTTGGAAGCAGTGATTACCCGGTAAATAGCATTCCTTTTTGTGTGAAACGTATCAAAACTCGTTTCAAACTGAACGATCAGGAATATCAGCAGACAGGCCGCGATGCCGATGGCCAGGCCGGTTATATTTATAGTGGCATAGCCTTTATTGCGCATCAGGTTGCGCCAGGCAACTTTAAAATAATTTTTAAGCATAATTTTGCGGTTTGATTTCTTAACGGTCCACTTTGGAGTGGTTTCCTGGTACGAAATTACTGGCGCAAAACGATTACGAAGTTCCAAGTTATAAGATGGGAGTTCATTTTTTAGCTCGGTTTTATACTCTGCCGGGCTTTTACCCGTCACCTCTTTAAATATGCGGTGAAAGCTGGTTTTAGAGTTGAAACCCGATTCAAATGCGATCCCTTGCAGGGTCAAGTGGTCATAAGCACGGTCCTGCATTTTCCGCGCTACTTCCGCAACACGGTATTCATTTATAAAATCATTAAAGCTTTTTTTGAGCGAGGTATTGATGATCCGTGATAGTTCATTTGGATGCAGGTCAAGCTTTTCGGCCAATGACCGTAAACTAAGTTCAGGATCCTGGTAATAGCGGTTTTCTTTAACCATTTTCTTCAGCCAGGCGCCTTTTTGTTTAAGTTCGGCGGGTAGCGGTGGTTTGAAAAGCGGGGGCATTGCCGGTGCAACACCAGGTTCGGGCCTTAGATAAGCTGCGGCCGCTATCCAGATCGTTAATGCTCCCGACGCGAGATACAGAAGATAATGTGCATCTGTACCGAATTGATCGTGGTAATAAAAATAATCTAAAGCCGTTACGGGTATCCACAGCACCCATAATAGTCCAAAACAGGTCAGCAAACGGTGCAGCCATCGCAATTCATGTCGGTACCGGTCGCCATGGATAAATTCTATCTGCAGATAATAGCGCGTGATAGCATTATGGGACAAATACAGGTAAATGGCCACAGAAATAAACGCCGCGAACTGCAATACTGGGTTTAGTTTGATGGACGTTATCCAGACTACCTGTTGCAGCAAAACCGGGATAAAATGAAGCAAGGTTGTGCGGCCTGGCTTATGGTCAGGCTTCGTTAGGTTTAACACATAAAAATATAGCAGCGGGCCAAATGCTAATGAGAATGGCATTGGGAAATGGCTCCCCTGCAGGAAATAAGTCCCAATGCTAATCTCCGCGCTCAACAGTCCTGCCGTCTGGCAAACCATAACGATCACGGCCACAGCAAGAAACCGGTTTGCAGCCTTGTTAACTCTTTGTGTAAACGCTAACAGCAAAGCAAAGGTCGTCCCGGTAAACATTACTCCCAGGAATGCCAGGTCATATAAGTTGATATGGGGGGTATTTGGATTCAAGTACGTCTGTCAACTCAATCATCGTTCCAATAGCTAATATACCGCAACGCTGCGGTAATTGTAACACAAGTTATAAATAAGCTGTTCGCATGTGTACACCTGGTTGTCCGGTTATGATACAATTGGTGAACGGTGAATAGTGATTAGTCAATCAAGAGTATGTAAATTCACTATTGACTGTTCACCATTCACTAAAGAAAATGCGTTCCGTATCTCACCCCGGAACGCACCACGATTGTGTTCAACTAAATCTCAGACCTCACGTTCAGATCTAAGTTCTTTCGGCTGATCGCCATATCATTCACTCCGCAAGCTCCGCACCGGGTTTGCTAGCGCCGCCTTTACAGCCTGGAAGCTGACGGTGATCATTGTTATCATAAGCGCCGCGGCGGCTGACAATAAAAAAACGCCTGGGCCAAGGGTAATATGATAATCATATTTCTTAAGCCATGGCTCCAGGAAATACAATGCAACAGGCGATGCGATGACGCAACTGGTCACAACCAGCAATATAAAGTCTTTTGAAAGTAGTATCCATACATTTCCTATCGAAGCGCCCAGCACCTTGCGTATGCCGATCTCTTTAGTGCGTTGTTCTGCAACATAGGCCGCCAATCCGAACAGGCCGAGACAGGAAATAAAGATCGCCAGCCCGGCGAATAGGCCGGCCAGTTTACCTATCAATGTTTCAAAATTGAATTTCTGGTCGTAGGCGTTATCCACAAACACATAGTCGAACGGATAAGCGGGATTATATTTATCAAATATTTTGCCTATTTGGGTTCCAGTTCAACGTAGGTAAATGGGCCATAACTGTTCCAGACATGATCTTCAAGATCATTGCCTGCCTGCATGTCTATATCATGCGATAAGGTCTCGTAAGAAATAAACCATTCAGCATGCAGCGTTGAATTTCCAGGTATGTCTTTCAAAATACCACTTACTACATAGCCATTCCTGTTATCCATCCTCACGGTTTTGCCGATTGCATTTTTATCGTCGCCAAAAAATTTCCGGGCCGTTTTTTCTGTCAGCACAATCGAACGTAACTGAGTGAAAGCATTTTGGGGATTACCTTGTACAAATGGCAAGGTAAACATGCTGAACAAGGCAGGATCAGCATACCGCCCGCTGGCGTACAACGATTTAGATCCTACTTTGAACAGTCCTTTTATGTCTTCGTCCGATACCCGGCATGTATTGGCTATACCCGGTATTTCGGCTTTGATCGTTTTGCCCATGCCGCGCGGCGTGGAACCCATGGTGAAATGATTGCCGGAGAAATTCGCATTCACCTCGACCTGGTATAGTTTGTCCTTTTTTACGTTAAAGTTATCATAGGACACTTCGTCGCCAACCCAAAGAAAAATCAGCCCGGCGCAGGCGATGCCTATCGCCAGCCCGGCGATGTTAAGTGCGCTGTAACCTTTGTTGCTCAGGATGTTGCGGAATGCTGTTTTGATAGTGCTCATCGGTTCGATAATTTATGGGTTCATGACAGTTGGTCACAAATCGCGGTTAACCGGTCACTCGGAGCGCAGGCTGCGAACCGGGTTCATTAATGCTGCTTTTACTGCCTGGAAACTCACGGTTGCCAATGCAATGACCATCGCTGCGACGCCGGCGACAATAAATACCCACCAGTGGATGTTCACCCGGTATTGGTAGCTTGCCAGCCATTTATTCAACCCCCAAAAGGCCAATGGAAACGCAAATATGCACGATATACCCACCAGCTTCAGGAAATCTTTGGATAACAAACCGGCCAGGCCTGATACTGAAGCGCCTAACACTTTACGGATCCCTATTTCTTTTATCCGGCGTTCAGCAGTGTAAGCCGCCAGCCCGAACAGGCCCAGGCAGGATATAAAGATAGCCAGTGAGGCAAAAACCCCTGCTAATTTGCCTGTTAAAGTTTCCGTTTTAAACAATTTATTGAAGTCATCGTCGACAAATTTGTATTCGAACGGGTAGCCTGGGTAATCTCTTTTAAAAATAACAGCGGCTTTGGTCAGCGCGTCCTGGATATCAACGCCTGCTTTAAAGCGGACGCTCATAACCTGCGTACCCGAAGGGTGATTATAAAATAATGCCGGTCCGGCAGGGCCATACATGTCATTATAGAGGTAGTCTTTTATTATACCTTTGATCTGCCAGGCTTTTTTGTCGCCGTCTCTTATAATTCCTCCAATTCGTCCCTCCTTACCCATCTGCTGCGCGAAAGCTTCATTAATGATCACGTTGCTGCTGTCTGCAGCCGCGTTGGGACCGAAATCGCTTCCCGCCGCTAATTTTATTCCCATGGTAGAAATAAAGTGCGAATCCACATTCTGCCAGGATATCAGCGGGTTCTTCGATGCGTCCTTACCTGCCCACGAATAATTGTCGGTATTACTACCAACTTCCAGGGCGATGTTGTCGCTCAATGCAGCGTTTTCTACGATGCCAGATTGTTTCAGGTCGTTGTAAACAGCCGAAAAGCGTTCGGCCTGGTTGTCTTGTAAATGCACATAAACCAGGTTATTCTTATCATAACCCAGGTTGCGATTTTTAACGTGCTGTATCTGCTGGTAAATAATAACAGTACCGATGATGAGGATAATAGAAATAGAAAATTGCGTTACAACCAGGCTCTGGCGGATAAATCCTGCACCTGACGAGGATTTGATCCTGATATTCTTTAATACAGATATTGGATTGAAAGAAGAAAGGTAAAAGGCCGGATAACTTCCTGCCAGTATGCCTGTCACAAATCCTATGCTAAACAGATAGATTAAATGAAGAGGCTGTAAAATATTAACCGCCAGTTCTTTTTCAACCAGGGTATTAAACGATGTCAGTGTAGCATAGATCAAACCTATTGCGATAAGCACGGAAATAAACGACATAATGAGCGCCTCCGCGATAAACTGGCCGATTAGTTTACTTTTGCCGGCGCCCATCACTTTACGCACACCCACTTCTTTGGCGCGCTGCTCAGAACGCGCTGTCGACAGGTTCATAAAATTGATGCAGGCTATCAGCAGGATGATCCAGGCGATAAACGTAAACAATCGCACATAGGTAATACGACCGCCGTCGATCTTTCCATCGGTGAAATGATTGCGCAGGTTCCAGTCGTTCATAGAATACAGCCAGCAGACGGTAGTATTATCCGGCTTGGTTTTCGACGGGATGTAGCGGGCAAGTTTTTTGTTGATGGCAGCCACATTGGCGGTAGGTTCAAGTTCAACCAGGGTGTGCACCCAGTTGGCTTGCCAGATGGTCATCCAGGGCTGCTTGTGATCGATACCCGCTAAAGGGCTAAGCCATTGAAACTGGTAAGTTGAGTTTTTAGGCAGATCTTTAAAAACACCTGTAACCTGGTAATTTTGTTCGTTATTTACTTTCAGGGTCCTACCGATGGGATCCTCATTACCAAAAAACTTTTGCGCCATCGTCTCGCTGATAACCACCGAGTTCAAATCCTTAAAAGCATTTTGCGGCGAGCCTTTTACAAATGGCAATTGCAGCATCGAAAACAACTCGGGATCGGCGT
This sequence comes from Mucilaginibacter sp., assembly GCA_035547095.1. Lineage (GTDB taxonomy): Bacteria > Bacteroidota > Bacteroidia > Sphingobacteriales > Sphingobacteriaceae > Mucilaginibacter. The sequence continues at coordinate 277 of DASZVE010000057.1, read as the reverse complement.
AATTGCCGTTTTCGGTGATGATTTTATCACCTACGGAAAATATTTGTCCCTGATCGCCCGACATCCTGGCGGCGTTTTTTATACCGGGTATCTCCGTTTTCATGGCTTTAGCCATTGGGCCGGGAGTGCCAATGAATGTACTTGTCTTGCCCTCATAGGTTTGGTTTTCGTAAACCTTGTACAATACGTTTCGCTTGGCGAAGTTATGGTTGAAGGTTACCTCGTCCTGCACCCACAGGAAGATCAATGAAGCACAGGCGATGCCAATAGCCAGGCC
>DASZVE010000056.1:0-23350 GCA_035547095.1 Mucilaginibacter sp. | reverse complement strand
CCTGACCATCACTTCGAACATCAAGGCAGGGAATATTACACTGATCCCCGAACTGAGGTTCGACAACAAGAGCTCGGCATTTCCAACCACGTTTGTCGACAGCAACGGGGCCACAACCAATAGCGCGGCACAGTTCCTGATCGCGGCGGTGTACGCTTTCTGACAAGAAACTAATTTTACTCGCTTAGCCGCTCCGCCGAAAGGTGGGGCGGCTTTATATTTACAGTATGAAAAGGATCATTTTGTTTATCGCAGGAATATTGCTGGTGCATGCTGCCCACGCCCAGAGCGATCAACTGCAGTTAGATGAGCACAATAAGTATATTTATTACCGGGTGGTTGAACTAAGAGGAGTCTCCCTGGATAGCCTGCATAAAAACTCACTGCTTTTTGTGAAGACTTATTATTCGAAAAACAAGTCGGTGCAAATTAGTGATACTTCGGTGGTGCTTAACGATAAGTTTATCTTGTACAGTTCGATCAATTTTGCCGGGCACGAAAGCGGCGAGATGGCCTTTACGCTTCATATTGAATGCAGGGATTCCAAATACCGGTTTTGGGTGACCGATTTTGTCTTTACTCCTTATAAAAGAAATCGCTATGCGGTGTTCGTCCCGGTACCGGGTAGGGAAATTCGGCTCGAAAGGGCTTCGGTGAAGATAGACAAAACCGAATTGGACGGGTACATGAGCCAGGCAGCAATATTTTGCCGCCAGCTGGCTGATCAATTGAAACAATACATGTCGGAAAGTCATCATAAAAATATACTCCCGAAAAAAAGCCTTCCCCCAAAAATCTCGACCAGGAAATGGTAGGTTGAAAACCATTTGACGGTTGCGGTATAGTGGCATCGCAAAATAATTTAATGCAATTTGAATTTATACAATATTTTATTTTGTAAATTCGTTATATTATAAAATTTAATTCTACAAAGATGCTCACTTCAAAACTAAATTTATACAAGGGCGAGTGGCTCGAACTTGTATTTGACGATCGTAATAAAGCCTATGGCGCCTACGATCTCCGAAAGCATTACAATAGCGCGTTGCTCAAGGCAATGACGATAACGTTTTCGGTGGTGATCTGCCTGTTTGTTGGGTATAGTTTTTTTCATAAGAACAGGCCGATGGAAACGGTCTATGTAATACCAACCGTGCCGCCGATTGCGCCACCGGATGTAAAGAAAACAATCGTTCCACCTAAACAAAGCGCTGTCGAGCGTCCAAAAAGCGTAGCTACTGTGAAATATCCGGTATTTAAAGTTACAGTGGATAAGGAGGCTGAAAATCCACCCACGATAACAGATTTACAAACGGCAGCCATAAGCACAAAAACCCAAACAGGCGACCCGGCAGCCGGCAATATCGACGTGCCTATCACAACCACGGACAATGGAGGCGACCCTACTGAAGGCGAGAAGGTAATGACAATGGCTTCGGTTGAAGTAATGCCGCAGTTCCCTGGCGGTGAGGCGGCCTGGATCAAATATCTGCAGAAAAACCTGCATTATCCTTCCCAGGCTGCCGAGGCGGGCATAAGCGGGAGAGTTTATGTAAGCTTCGTTGTAGAGAAAGACGGGCATTTGACCGACATTAAGGTTGAACGCGGGCCGGGTTACGGGCTTGATGAGGAAGCTGTTCGTGTATTGAAGGCTGCCCCGGCATGGACACCCGGCATTCAGAACGGCAAGAAAGTGCGTGTCAGTTATGTTATGCCGATCACTTTTCAAATAGCCCCGCAAGATTAAGCGCACACATTAATCATCATATATATCTATCGCGATGGGTTTTCGAATCCATCGCTTTTTGTTTTTTTAATATCACAATTCACTTTGCTATTGATTGCTCGACTAAATTCATAAAATCGCCCATCTTGCTGTCATTTATCCATCGCACAACTACGACCAGGCCGTGTTCATTATCGATAACGACGTAATTGCCGCCTGCGCCCAACGCGTAATAGATTCTGGATGATACATTTTTCCAGTTTTTACCCGTATTCAGCCACCACATATAACCGTAATCTTTGTTAGCTGCCGAAGGCTGCTGAACTGCCTTAACCCACTTTTCGGAAATCAGTTGCCGGGTTTTCCATTTCCCGTTTCTAAGGAAAAGCAACCCAAACCGGGCCTGGTCGGCAGCGCTTATAAACATACCGCCGCCATGATGTCCGCCGCCGCTTACCGATTGCATCATTATCCCATCGATGTTTACAAAAGAATTGTCATAGCCATACCAGCGCCAGGTGGTCGAAGCGCCTATAGGATCCATAATTTTTTCCTTAAGCACCATGGGCAGTGGTTGTCTCCAAACCTGCAGCAGAGAGTAGGCAAGCAGATTCACGCGTACATCGTTGTATTTAAAAAAGGTTCCGGGTTCGTGAAGCTTCCTGTTTTTCCAGTCGTCGATACCTCCTTCTTTAGGCGGCCGGTCTGCCCAGTCCTGCAACCCGAAAAGCGTCCCGCTCCAGTCGGAAGATTGGGTCAGTAAATTGTCCCAGGTGATCTTTCCATTATGCTCTCCGTCATAAGTTCCGTCCCAAACATAAGTTTTTACTTTGTCCGTTACGTTTTTTATCAGTCCTGCATCTATGGCCAAGCCTGCGGTTGTTGAAAGGAAACTTTTTGTTACGCTATTGGTCATATCTACGCGGTTAATGTCGCCCCAGCTTGCGACGATATAGCCATTTTTCACGATGACCCCTGCCGGGCCGCCCCTGTCTTTTGTCGGTCCGAGTATCTTAAAATCCGGCTCATTTCTGTAGGCATTTAAGGTTGCGATCCGCATATCTCGATCAAAGCCATTCTCATTTTTTATAGCAAACTTTATCGCACTATCCACCAATATTTTATTCATATTCATTTCGCCTGGCGTTTTTCTTTGCCAGTTGGAATCCGGGAAATAAGCGGCTTGGGCACCTGCATTGACAAAAAAGAATGTAGACAATAAGATAAACAGGATGTTTTTCATTGTTCAGATTGGTTATGGCGTATAAAATTACCTTTTATTAGTTATATAAGCGCCAGATGATTTATAATGTGCCACACCTTTAGCCATCGCCTTTATCCTTTTCACCTTTCGCCTCTTTTTCCTACCTTTGTGCTTCCTTTCAATAAAAGATAATTGCCTTGGAGACCCTGGAATTAACCACTACCGAAACAGCCAAAGATTTAGGTTTACTGCCCGAAGAATTCGAACGAATAAAAGAGATTTTAGGCCGCGTGCCCAACTTTACCGAATTGTCCATTTTCTCGGTAATGTGGAGCGAGCACTGCTCGTACAAAAACTCCATTACCTGGTTAAAAACTTTGCCTAAAGACGGTCCGCGTATGCTGGCCAAAGCAGGTGAAGAAAACGCGGGTTTAGTTGATTTGGGTGACGGCATAGGTTGTGCGTTTAAGATCGAATCGCATAATCACCCTTCAGCGCTGGAGCCTTACCAGGGCGCCGCTACAGGTGTCGGCGGGATCAACCGCGATATTTTTACGATGGGTGCACGCCCGATAGCGCAATTGAATTCCCTGCGTTTTGGCGATTTGAGTCTCGACCGTACCAAATGGCTCATTAAAGGCGTGGTAAAAGGCATTGGCGATTACGGCAACGCTTTCGGTATACCAACGGTTGGTGGCGAATTGTTTTTTGACGATTGTTATAATGTCAACCCCTTGGTTAACGCCATGTCGGCGGGGATTGTGAAAGCTGGCGAGACGGTATCTGCTACTTCTTATGGGGTTGGTAACCCGGTTTATATTGTCGGTTCAGCGACTGGTAAGGATGGTATCCATGGCGCGGCATTTGCATCAAAGGACATTACCGAAGATTCCGTAAACGACCTGCCGGCGGTACAGGTAGGCGACCCTTTCCAGGAAAAGCTACTGCTTGAAGCGACTTTAGAAGTGATCAAAACCGGCGCGGTGGTAGGTATGCAGGATATGGGTGCGGCGGGCATTATCTGCTCGAACTCGGAAATGTCGGCCAAGGGTGAACACGGCATGCGAATCGACTTGGATAAAGTGCCGATGCGCCAGGAAAACATGAAACCTTACGAGATCCTGTTGTCCGAATCGCAGGAGCGTATGCTGATCGTGGTAGAAAAAGGGCGTGAGGCCGAAGTTGAAGCGATATTTGATAAATGGGACCTCAATTGCGCCATTATTGGCGAAGTAACCGATACTAAACGCCTGCTTTATTATATGCATGGCGAACTGGTTGCCGATGTCCCGGCTGACGACCTGGTTTTGGGTGGCGGTGCACCGGTTTACAAACGCGAATACCGTGAACCTGCTTACTATAAAGAAAATCAGAAGTTCGATATTAACAGTGTGCCTGAACCTGCCGATCTGAAAGAGGTAGCTGAGCATCTGATATCTCATCCCAACATAGCATCCAAACGCTGGGTAACCCAACAATACGATTCGATGGTGGGTACATCGACCATGACGACCAATCGTCCCTGCGATGCGGCAGTGGTAAATGTGAAAGGCACGGACAAAGCTATTGCCCTCACCGTGGATTGCAACTCGCGTTATGTCTACGCTGATCCTGAAAAAGGCTGCGCCATTGCTGTAGCCGAAGCTGCGCGCAATATTACTTGCGGCGGTGGCGAGCCCGTGGCTATAACCAACTGTTTGAATTTTGGTAATCCCTACGTTCCGGAAGTTTATTGGCAATTTGTGGGCGCCATCAAAGGCATGGGCGAGGCCTGCCGCAAATTTGAGACCCCCGTTACCGGCGGTAACGTAAGCTTTTATAACCAGTCGTCGGACGAAGGTCCGGTGTTCCCAACGCCAACTATTGGCATGCTGGGCGTGCTGGACGATGTGTCGACCCTGATGTCGTCAGATTTTAAACAACCTGGCGACCTGATCTATCTCGTTGGCGAATCGGTTAACGATATTGCCTCATCGCAGTATTTAGCTTCGTATCACAAAATATTAGCAGCGCCGGCGCCACATTTCGATCTGGATAAGGAATATGCCATGCACCAGGTGATCAAGCAATTGATCAAACATCGGGCGATCCGGTCGGCGCACGATGTTTCAGATGGCGGCTTGTTTGTAACGCTGATCGAATCGGCCATGCCGAATGGACTTGGTTTTGAGATCGACTCGGATAGCTCGATCCGCAAAGACGCCTTCCTGTTCGGCGAGGCGCAGGGCAGGGTAGTAGTGAGTGTTTCGCCCGGAGAGCAGGAGCGTTTTATTGAGCTGATGGCCACCAGTGAAGTTGAGTTCAGCCTGTTAGGCGAGGTAAGCGATGGGTATTTAACCATCGATGAAGAATCGTTCGGTCATATTACAGATATCAAACTGGTTTACGATAATGTACTGCACGCCATTTTAGGTGATTGATGATAAAGTTAAACCGGTTACATCACTTAGCTATCATTTGCTCTGATTATCAGAGGTCCAAACAATTTTATACAGAAGTTCTCGGTTTAAAAATGCTGCGCGAAGTTTACCGTTCCGAACGGGACTCGTGGAAGCTTGACCTTGAAGTAAACGGACAGTACCAAATAGAATTATTCTCGTTTCCCAACCCTCCTGTGCGGCCATCACGACCAGAAGCAGCAGGTTTACGTCATTTAGCTTTTGAGGTAAGCAATATTGAGGATGCAATTAGCGAGGTCAAGAAGCATGATGTTGAAACAGAGCCTGTAAGGGTAGACGAGCACACGGGCAAACGTTTTACATTTTTTGCCGATCCCGATGGATTGCCCATCGAGCTTTACGAAATTTAAGCCATGTCGGGCATTTTCAGCTTCAAGCAATTTGAGGTCGACCAAACCGGCTGCGCCATGAAGATCAATACCGATGGCGTATTGCTTGGCGCTTTGGCTGATGCGGACAATCCCAAAACTGTTTTGGACATCGGCGCCGGAACAGGTGTTATAGCCCTGATGCTCGCGCAACGTTTTGCCAATGCATGTGTAGACGCCGTAGAAATAGATAAGCAGGCCGCTCTAACTGCAGGACGGAACTTTGTTAATTCACCTTTTGCTGGAAGATTAAATATATACCCGGTTGGATTTGAACAGTTTTTTGAACAATATCCTGAAAAGAAATATGACCTGATCGTTTCCAATCCGCCGTTTTACGTCAATTCGCTTAAATCTCCTCAAAAAGATAAACAGATTGCTAAACATGCTGACATGATTTTCTTTGAAACATTGATCAGGAACATATCGGGACATCTTTCCCCGACTGGTATATTTTGCCTAATACTACCAACCGATACCGCGGGCCTGGTTAAAAAAACAGCAACCGCGGCCAGCCTCTTTGTCACCAAACAAGTCGATGTGTTATCTTACAGCAGTTCTGAGCCACATCGTGAAATTTTGTCCCTATCTTTTGAGAAGCGGGCGGCAGAAGGACGTCAATTTGTAATATACCATGGTCTACAGGTTTATTCTGACGAATATGCTGATGCGCTGAAGGAATTCTTTACCATCTTTTAAATCCGAAATCCGAAACTCGAAATCAAAATGACCCGCATAGGCCTCCTTTCCGACACGCACGGCTACCTCGACGATTCAGTTTTCAAACATTTTGAAAACTGCGACGAGATATGGCACGCCGGCGATTTCGGCAATATAGAACTGGCCGATAAAATTGCTGCCTTTAAACCATTGCGCGGAGTATATGGTAATATAGATGGTAAGGATGTACGAATAGTTTACCCGGAACACCTGCGTTTTAAGTGCGAAGAGGTGGATGTATGGATGACGCACATCGGCGGATACCCGGGTAGATATAACCCGTCAATCAGACAGGAAATTTACACTAAGCCTCCCAAATTATTCATCTGCGGGCATTCTCATATCTTAAAGGTTATCTACGACAAAAAACTAAACCTGTTACACTTAAATCCCGGTGCTGCGGGGAAACAAGGCTGGCATAAGTTACGTACAATGCTTAGATTTTGCATTTCTGACGAAAAAATTCATACCTTAGAGGCGATAGAATTGCAAAAATAAATTGTATTTAATACACTAAGTATATGAGAATAACCAAAACGCTGGGCCAATTTATTATCGAGAAGCAGGCTGACTTTCCGTACGCTAAGGGTGAGCTTTCGAGGCTGCTGAGGGACATTGGAATTGCGGCCAAGATCGTGAACCGTGAGGTGAATAAAGCTGGCCTGGCCGACATACTGGGCGAGAACGGCACGACCAACGTACAAGGCGAAGGTCAAAAGAAACTGGACGTATACGCAAACGAGCAATTCATATCCGCATTGAAGCATGGCGGCGAATGCTGCATTGTGGCTTCGGAGGAAAATAAGGACCTGATCTACCTGGACACTGATATCTCAAAAGACGCCAGGTACATTGTGGCTATCGATCCGCTGGACGGTTCATCCAACATCGATGTGAATGTCGGGATCGGAACGATCTTTTCGATCTATCGCCGTAAATCCAATAAAGGCCGGGCAACGGTTGAGGATGTTCTGCAAAAGGGTACCGAACAGGTGGCCGCAGGCTACGTGATCTATGGCTCGTCGACCATGCTGGTTTACACCACGGGCAAGGGCGTCAACGGATTTACGCTTGACCCATCAATAGGCGAGTTTTGTTTGTCACACCCTGACATGAAAATACCCAAAGACGGTGTTATTTATTCTATCAACGAAGGTTATTACGCGCATTTCCCCGATGGTGTAAAAAAATATATCAAATACTGCCAGGTGGAGGACGAGAAAACCAGCCGGCCTTATACGTCGCGCTATATCGGATCGATGGTGGCCGACCTGCACCGTAACATGATCAAGGGAGGTATATTTATTTATCCTATTACCTCCCAGGCTCCTAAAGGAAAACTACGCCTGGTTTATGAATGTAACCCAATGGCTTTTATTATCGAGCAGGCAGGGGGCAGGGCCAGTAACGGCTATGAACGTATCCTTGACCTGGACGTAACAGAGCTGCACCAGCGTACAGCGATATTCATCGGGTCGGAAAACATGGTATACAAGGCCGAAGAGATGATGTCGTTTTTCTCGCCGCAGATCACTAAAAAGACCTTTAACGGCGAGATTTGTATTCAGTGATTTTGTTTGAAGGTTGAAACGTTGTAAAGTTGGAATGTTTGGTCTTGGCCGGATGCTATAACTTTTCAACTTTAAAATCTTCCAATGTTACAACAGAGGCTTCGCCGCTTCAGCTTCGAAAACTGTATCAATCAGCAAATTCTTTTGTTTGTAAGCCGCTACGGCCAGTTCGTCGCAGCGCTCATTTTCAGGGTGACCTGCATGGCCGCGTACCCAGATAAATTTGATGAGATGTAACTTGCTTAGTTCAAGATAGCGCAACCAAAGATCCTTATTTTTCTTGCCCGCGAATCCTTTTTTTACCCAGCCCTGCAACCATCGTTTTTCAATAGCGTCGATAACATATTTGGAGTCGGAATAAATGGTGATGGTTTGATTGACATTTTTCAGCGCTTCGAGCGCTCTGATCACGGCAAGCAGCTCCATCCGGTTGTTGGTGGTCCTCCGGTAGCCCGCCGATAGTTCTTTATAATGCGTTCCGGAGCGCATTATAACGCCGTATCCGCCAGGTCCGGGATTGCCGCTTGCAGCGCCGTCGGTGAAGATTTCGATCATGTTCTGGTCCATAGACCATGGTCAATAGTCCATGGCCAATGGCTCAAAAATAGAATATTTATGCTTTACTATGGACCATGTCTATAGGTCATGGACTAATCGATGCGTTTTACCTTCAGCCTCAGCGAATTCCCGATCACTACCACGTCGGAGAAAGCCATGGCGAGGGCGCCGATCATCGGGTTAAGGAAGCCGAAGGCGGCGATAGGGATAGCCACGATGTTGTAAGCAAATGCCCAAAACAGGTTTTGTTTGATCGTTAAGAGCGTGTGCCGGCTGATCTGCAAAAATTTGACGAGCGAGAACAGATCGGTGTTGAGTAAAATAACCCTGGCCGATTGTATGGCCACCTGACTTGAGTCATTCATGGAAACGCCGATGTCGGCCTGGGTAAGTGCCGGAGCATCATTGATGCCGTCGCCGACCATAATGGTTTCGCCCTTTTTGCGGTATATGTCTATAACTGTAAGCTTTTCAGCCGGAAGCTTTTCGCCATGAACTTCATTTATGCCGATCGCTTTAGCTACCCTTTCGCAGCGGTTTTGCTTGTCGCCGCTTAGCAATACGGGTACTATACCCATTTTTTTAAGTGACCCGATCAATTCGGCGGCTTGTGATTTTATTTCATCGTCGATATCTATTTGCGCAAGCAATGCGTGGTTTTTATACAAATGGACATTGAAAAGTTTGTCGTCACCGGTTTTTCCGGAACCCAGGAAATAATGATTGCCGTTCACGTCTTCAGCGCGCATGCCCAGGCCTTTTTCTTCGGTTACCGATTTCATGATGACCTTTTGCTGGGGCAGGGACTTCAACCCGTTTACTAATGACCGCGCTATCGGGTGATTAGAGCGTTCTTCAATAGCGGTAATAATGCCCCTGATGTTTTCAATATCCGCGCCCGGTTGTGCTTCGATATGATTGATGCTGAATTTACCGGTCGTTAGTGTGCCCGTCTTGTCAAAAACAATGTATTTGGCATTAGTTACTGTTTCAACAGTATCGCCGCCCTTAATCAGGATGCCATTCTTTGCTGCCCGGCCAAGGCCGACCATTACCGCCGTCGGTGTTGCCAAACCCATGGCACAGGGGCACGAGATAACCAGCACTGCTATTGCATTCATTAATGCATGCTGCAACCCGGCATGTCCGGCAAAATAGGTCAGGATAAAAGTTAAAAGTGCTATAAATATCACCGCCGGTACAAAGATAGCGGCTACTCTGTCGCCCGTTTTTTGAATTGGCGGCTTTGCACCCTGTGCTTTTTTCATCAGTTCGATGATCTGCGAAAGCACGGTGTTCGAGCCTACCTTAGTGGCCATCATGGTTATATTGCCATGCTCGACAATAGTACCACCAATCACCTTGTCATATTTGCCTTTCTCCACGGGAATGCTCTCGCCGGTAAGCATCGATTCGTTTACCGATGCGTTGCCCGATAGCACGTCGCCATCAACAGGTACCTTATCGCCGGTATTGACGACCAGGGTATCGCCGGGGCGCACCTCTTTTGCGCTGACTACCTCAATTTCGCCGTTAACCATGCGGTTGGCATTTACCTGCTGAATTTTCACCAGGTCTTTCACTGCCGACGTGGTTTGCGTGACAGAGCGCTTTTCAAACAAATTGCCAAGCAATACCAGGGTTATAATGGTAGCACAGGTCTCGTAAAACTGGTAACGCATGCCCAGGTTTTCCAGCGTACCGATAAGGCTGTAAACAAAGGCCGCCGTGGACCCAACGAAGATCAGCACATCCATATTTGGAACGCCGCCTTTAACGGAACCCCAGGCGCTTTTGCCGAAGTGAAGGAACCCGACAATAAAAACAGGCAGGCAAAGTACCAGTTGCACATAAGGGTTGTGCAGAACCGGCCAGGGCAGCACCATATCCAGCAATAGCGGAATTGTGAAAATGGCGCAGAAAATCAGCTTATTTTCAACCTTCTCAAAAAACTTTTCCTTGTGCTGCGAGGCGTCCTCTATCACTTTGTACCCCAGGCTTTCGATACCCTTGATGGCGTCATCCACCGAATCGGAATCGCCGGTTGTGAATTTTACCTCCTCCGATGCGAAATCGACCGAAATATCATGAAACCCTTTTTTCTCGAGCAGTTTATGTACCGAGATAGCGCAATTATTGCAATGCATCCCCGTAACATTCAGCTCTATTAATTGCTCCGCCATAGTAATACAAATTACGGGAACACCAGATGTTATAACAGTAAGTTGAATGTAATATTAAAATTTTCATTGACTTTAAAACGCAATTCCTTACATTTGCAATCCTCAAAAACGGTGGATGTAGCTCAGTTGGTTAGAGCACCAGATTGTGGTTCTGGGGGTCGCCGGTTCGAGCCCGGTCTTCCACCCGTTTGATAAAAGCCCATTTACGGATGTAAAGGGCTTTTTTAATGCCCTGAATTCAGTCGTCAAGTTTCTGCAAGTAAAGAATATACAAATATAATCATACAGATAGGGGGGCTTGGCGTTTTATTTCCTCCCCTTAATCACCGCTTCCTTTTCTGGCTCACTTGCCAGCAAGCGCTCATAAAGTTCGATTACTTTTCAAAGGGGTTTTAGTACGTAAGTAGTTGCCATTGTTATGAGCTTATCCGTGAATGTATTTAGGTCCTGGCATTAGATAAGCAATGTAAGGAACCAGAAAATTTTTCGCATGGCTGCGACTTTCTAAACTTTTGGCGGTATCGACGGTTGTGTTTGGTATATCATATCACACCAATCCGTGGAGACGACTACTTTAGATGATAAACTGCATTGGTACAAGGATGCCATCATTTATGAACTGCACATTAAGGCCTTTCGCGATGGCAATTGCGATGGCATCGGCGATTTTAAAGGACTGATGGAAAAACTGGATTACCTGCAGGATCTGGGCGTTACCGCTATCTGGCTGCTGCCGTTTTATCCTTCGCCGTTACGGGATGATGGTTACGATATTGCCGACTACTACAACATCAACCCATCGTATGGCGATCTGAAGCAATTCAGGCAACTTTTAAAGGAAGCCCATAAACGCGGACTGAAAGTGATAACCGAGCTGGTCATTAATCATACTTCCGATCAGCACCCCTGGTTTCAACGGGCGAGAAAATCACCTAAAGGTTCGCCGAAAAGAGAATATTATGTTTGGACGGACGACCCCAGGCAATATAAGGATGCCCGCATCATTTTCCAGGATTTCGAGGCATCCAACTGGACCTGGGACCCGGTTGCGCAACAGTATTATTGGCATCGTTTTTTTCACCACCAGCCTGACCTGAATTATGACAATCCGCTGGTTCAACAGGAGGTGTTCAGCATTATCGATCATTGGTGTAAAATGGGGGTCGACGGCTTCCGGCTCGATGCGGTGCCTTACCTTTTTGAAAGGGATGGCACCAATTGCGAGAATTTGCCGGAAACCCATGCCTTTCTAAAAAAGCTCAGAAAATACGTGGACGAAAAATATCCCGGTACTTTACTGCTTGCCGAGGCCAACATGTGGCCCGAAGATTCAGCTGCTTATTTCGGAAACGGCGACGAATGTCACATGAATTACCACTTCCCCGTCATGCCACGAATGTTCATGGCGCTGCAGATGGAAGACAGGTACCCGATCACTGATATTTTCGCACAAACACCGGATATTCCGCCAACATGCCAGTGGGCCATTTTCCTGAGAAACCACGACGAACTGACGCTGGAAATGGTGACTGACGAGGAACGGGATTATATGTACCGCGTTTATGTGAAGGACCCCAAGGCACGTATCAATCTCGGTATCCGTCACCGGCTTGCACCTTTACTGGAGAATAACGGCAAAAAGATAGAGTTGATGAATACGCTGCTGTTCTCCTTGCCTGGTACCCCGGTCATCTATTACGGCGACGAAATAGGCATGGGTGATAATTTTTATCTTGGTGACCGCGACGGCGTACGTACGCCTATGCAATGGCACTCAGACCGTAACGCCGGTTTTTCAGAAGCGAACCCCCAGCGTCTGTACCTGCCGCTGATCCTTGATCCGCAATATCATTATGAATCAGTAAACGTCGAAATACAATCCAGGAATACTTCATCGCTGTTGTGGTGGATGAAGCGTATGATCAGTACGCGAAAAAAGTATAAGGCATTCAGCCGCGGCAGTATGCAGTTTATCCATAGCGAAAATGCAAAGGTGTTAGCCTTTACCCGCATTTATAACGAAGAAGTAATGCTGGTGATAGCCAACCTTTCACGTTTTACACAGGCTGCGGAGCTCGACCTGGAATCCTATAAAGGCTATGTACCTGTTGAAATACAAAGCCACAATCGTTTTCCCGCTATTCGCGAGGACATGCCGTACTTTTTCACCCTGGGAGCCTACGCCAGCCAGGCCTTTATTCTTGAAAAAGTTAGCATCGACCTGGAAAAAGGGGATGGCTTGAGACTGCTTGACATAGCGCAATGGAAGGACCTGATGCGCCGGGACATTGCTGAAGATCTCGAAAATTATATCCTGCCGCATTACATGATGCGCCTGCGGTGGTTTGGCGGCAAGGCGCGTGGTGTAAGCAATATGCGTATCGTGGACCAGGTGAACATTCCGAATGAAGAAGGCGACGTTATGTTACTGCTCATAGAAGTTACCTACCGCGAAGGGTTGCCTGATCTTTATCAGCTGCCGGTGGCCTGGGCTAAAGGACAATTCTCCTATAAGCTGCAGGATAACTGCCCGCAATCGGTTATTGCATTAATGCGGCTGAATGGCGAAGAGGGTGTCTTATTTGATGCGATCTATGGTATTGGGCTGCAGCAGGCCATACTAACTTTCATGGCGCAGCACCATACGATATCGCATGGCCGGAATGAGATCATATTTGCCGGAAACAGGGCGTTAAGAAAACATGTGGAAGCGCAGCCGCGGACACGACCGAAGGTCATCTCGGCAGAACAGAGTAATACGTCTATCACTTATGATAATACCTATTACCTGAAAATATACAGGAAGGTCGACCGTGCGGTAAATCCCGACGTTGAACTTACGGAATTTCTGAGCCGGAAGGCGGGCTTCAAGAATATACCCGGGTTTGTAGGAACCGTGGAGTGGCGCTTTGGCAAGGAAACGATGGTGCTGGGCATGTTACAGGAAATGGTACCCAGCAACAGCGACGGATGGGCCTATATGCTTGACCGGCTGGATGATTTCAACGAGAAACTGCTGACACATACGGCGGCCGCCCGGATATCCACAGAACTCCATGGTACGTTAACCGGGCCGGTTTCTTATGACGAAACGCCTGGAGACATGAAAGAACTGCTGGAAGGTACGGTTGCAGAATTGGTGCGGCTGCTCGGTATCCGGACAGGTGAAATGCATTTGGCGCTGGCATCAGATCATGAAGACCCGGCATTTAAGCCGGAAGCATTTTCGCTGCACTATCAGCGTTCGTTATTTTCATCGCTGGTTTCTTTAGTGCGCGTAGCGTTCCAGAATTTAAGCCGCAACCTCAAAAAATTGCCGGAAAAAGTGCGCGATGAAGCCGAAGAACTGCTGGCAATGAAAGATGAGATATTGAATACCTTAAAGCGCATATACAGCAAAAAGATAGAAAGTTACAAGATCCGGGTCCATGGCGATTATCACCTGGGGCAGGTGCTTTTTACCGGTAAGGATTTTATGATACTGGATTTTGAAGGAGAGCCCGCCAGGAGCTACAGCGAACGCAGGCTAAAATATTCTGCTCTTCGTGATATCGCGGGTATGGTTCGCTCTTTTCATTACGCTGCGTATGGCAGCTTGTTCCTGGATAACCAGATACGCGAAGAAGACATCACAAAATTATTGCCTTTCGTGGAGCAATGGTATCACTATATGAGCGGTTATTTTATGTTATCCTATCTGGATACGGTCAATTCTTCAGGAATTGTCCCAACCATACAAGAAGACCTGGAGATACTGCTACAAACGCATTTGCTTCAAAAAGCCATTTATGAATTAAATTACGAGCTCAATAACAGGCCGGCGTGGGTTATCGTGCCGATCAGGGGTATTAAAGCTATTATGAACAAACAGCAGCCTGTTGAGATGCAGCCCTGATCCCTCTATATACGGAAATTGAACAGAAATCAAAACGGCAGGCCGCCTGGCTATTGGCACGGATAAAATCATCCGCTACGCAAACATTAATTGCTGCCGAATGATTATTTCGTTAAACGGGTCGCAGAATGCCGGAGAATATAGGTCAGCTTTGGTGGCAGCAAGGGATAATTTACCAGGTTTACCCCAGATCATTCCAGGATAGCAATGGCGATGGCGTAGGAGATCTGCAGGGCATCATCAGCCGGCTTAATTATCTTAAATGGTTTGGTATCTCCGCTTTATGGCTTTCGCCGGTGTATCCTTCGCCGATGGCTGATTTCGGGTACGACATTTCAGATTATACCGGTATCGATCCAATATTTGGTTCGATGGCCGATTTTGATAAGCTTCTTAATGCTGTGCATGCCCTCGGTATGAAGTTGATCCTCGATTTTGTGCCTAACCATACATCCGACCGTCATCCCTGGTTCCTGGAATCCAGATCGTCGAAAAAAAATGCTAAGCGGGACTGGTATATCTGGCATGACGCTGCTCCGGGAGGCGGACCACCCAACAACTGGCTGAGCGTATTCAGCGGTAGCGGCTGGGAATGGGATGAGCAAACCGGTCAATATTACTATCATGGTTTTTTAAAGGAACAACCCGATTTGAACTGGCGAAACCCACAGGTGCAGGAGGCCATGTTCAATGAGATGCGCTTCTGGCTGGATAAGGGAATTGACGGTTTTAGGGTGGACGTAATGTGGCACATGATCAAGGATGCAAAACTGAGGGATAACCCGGTGAACCCTGATTACCGTACTGAAATGCCGACGTATGACCGGCTTTTGCCCGTCTATTCTACTGATCAGCCAGAAGTTTTGGACATCGTGCTGAAAATGCGCCGTGTGCTGGATGAATACAATGAGAGGATGATGGTCGGCGAAATTTATTTGCCTATCCACCGGCTTATGACTTACTACGGCGATCAAAACAACGGCGCTCACCTGCCATTTAATTTCCTGTTGCTTACCATACCCTGGGACCCTGTTAAAATTGCCGCCGCAATTGCGGAATATGAAGGCGCTTTACCGCCCGGCGGTTGGCCGAATTGGGTGTTGGGCAATCACGACCGGCCCAGGCTGTCAAGCAGGATAGGCAGCGAACAGGCGAAGGTTGCAGCAATATTGTTGCTGACGTTAAGGGGGACGCCAACGTTATATTACGGAGATGAAATCGGTATGCGCGATGTGCCTATCCCGTTCGATGAAGTCCGCGACCCGCAGGGATTGAATATGCCCGATAAAAACCTGAGCCGCGATCCTTGCCGTACGCCAATGCAATGGACACCGCAAAAGAATGCCGGCTTCAGCAAAGGCAAACCCTGGCTTCGTATTGACAAGGAATATAAATTGAGCAATGTCGAACATGAAAAGATCGACCCCAATTCAATACTTTCGCTATACAAAAAGCTCATTAAGCTGCGAAACAGCGAACCGGCGTTGAGCATTGGCCGCTACATACCTGTACGCACTGACAGCCAGTCGGTCTCGTATATTCGTGAGATATCAGGAGAGTATCGATTTCTTGTTGTCCTTAATTTGTCGCACCGTCCTTGCTATTTTAAACCACCACTGCCGTTGAGCGGGCAAATTGTCGTGTCAACATCTCCCGGCATTGAAGGTCTCATCGTGCAAGGTAATTTTGATCTCTACGGCAACGAAGCGGTTGTTATCCGGTTGGATAAATGATGGGGTTATAGCGTCACTTTGAAAGATAACCGCTCAAATAGCTGTGCCGCTGAAGGACCGTCTGAAACCAGTTCGAGCCCGGTCTTCCACCTTGTTTAGCCTTTCATTTTTGTTAGAGGCTTTTATTGTTATTGGCTCATCGCCGTTTGGATCGCCTTGATGGCTATGCATCATAAGCCATAAGCTTACAAAAGAAATCCCACAATACGATCCCCGCAGAAACGACGACGTTAAACGAGTGTTTAGTACCGAATTGGGGTATTTCGATACAAACATCAATATTTTGCATTACCTCATCGCTGACGCCGTTTACCTCATTGCCGAAAATAAGCGCATATTTTTTGCCGTCTTCAGCTTCAAATTCATTGAGCGCGGTGCTTTTTTCGGCTTGTTCGATAGCCACGAGGATGTAACCGGCTTTTCGAAGTTCCTGCACGGCCTGCAAGGTATTTGCACAATAAGTCCAGTCAATCGATTGCGTTGCTCCGAGGGCTGTTTTTTCAATTTCACGATGGGGTGGTTGCCCGGTGATGCCGCACAGATAGATCTTTTCGACGGCGAATCCGTCGCAGGTGCGGAAAACGGAGCCGACATTGTGCATACTGCGCACGTTGTCGAGCACGACGACAACAGGCAATTTTTGCTGTTGCTTGAATGCTGAAACGGATGCGCGATTTAATTCATCTAACTTTAACTTACGCACGCTGATGTTGTAAAGTGGGTCTCGGGGAGTTGTAAAGTTAAGAATTTGCCATTTCCTTTAAAGTTCCGACGCCGTCGCCTATTGAGGAACAATACACCGATGGTGCATAACCAATCTTTTCGGTATAGTATTCTACCATCTCTTTACTAAAGCGATCAAATCCCGCCTGTTTAACCAACGCAATACCGCAGCCGCCGAAACCTGCACCGGTCATGCGCGCGCCGGCAACATCAGGGTTTGTTTTGCTGTATTCTACTATGGCATCCAGTTCTGCCCCACTCACTTCGTATAGGGTTTTAAGCGAGTCGTGCGAGTCATACATCAACTGGCCGAATTCAGCAATATCGGCGTTGGCCATGGCTTTTGCAGCTAGTTTTACGCGGTCATTCTCTTCTATAACGTGCGTGGCGCGTTTGAGCACGGTAGCGTCCGTTATCAAATGCTGATGCTTTTCGAACGTAGCGGTATCGATATCGCAGAGATTTTGGATATCCAGTTCCCGCTGCAATGCCTTCAGTGCCTCCTGGCATTCACTTACACGTTCGTTATACTTTGATTCAGCCAGCTTACGGGGTTTATTGGTATTAATGATTGCCAGTACATATTCGCCGAGATTACAATCGACCGCTTTGTATTCCAGAGAATCGCAATTGAGCATCAAAGCCTTATCCTTTTCGCCGAATGCGACGGCAAATTGGTCCATAATGCCGCAGTTTACGCCGATAAACTCATTTTCCACCTTTTTGGCCAATTGCACCAGTTCCAGCTTGGAGTAGCCGCAGTCAAACACGTCGTTTAAACCGTAAGCCATGGCGACCTCAATAGACGCCGACGATGACAGGCCTGAACTGATCGGAATATCACCGTAGAACAGCAGGTCGAGCCCTCCGAGCTTATTATTTTCAGTCAAAAAGTAATCGATGATACCCAGCGGATAATTGAACCAGCTTTCGCCTTTTTTCAAATAACCCCGTTGCACAGGAATATCCAGCTTATCAGTAAAATTCAGGCTTCTGAAACGGAAGATGCCCTCGTTGTTAGCAGCCGCGAGAATGTAGGTGCCAAACGTGATGGCGCAGGGCATTACCAGTCCGCCATTATAGTCGATATGTTCGCCTATCAGGTTTACCCGGCCAGGCGAAAACCAGGCATGTTCTGCATCTTTATTAAATATGTTTTTAAATTCCCGGTAGAGGTTAGTATTCATATTATGGAATATTAAGGGGAGAGCAAATATTGTAAAATTTACACTTAATCCGGCATTTTTATTATGGGAACTATCTTTTGCCCGTATCTGCAAATAAAAAGGGGCAGCTTTTCGGCCGCCCCTGTATTATTTATATTTAACGAAGACAAATTATTTCCTAATCCTGAAACCTGTATGCAGGTCGATAAGGTATCTAACCTTGCCAATATTAAGCCAACAAGTATTATCGCCGTTAAAGGTGATGGTGCCGGTATAGCTGAACGAACCTTTCGGCGAAGTGCCTGAAATGGAGATGTTAGCGGTGCCGCCGGTTATTTTGCGCCCCGGCTTAGACAAAGTAACGTCGGTAAGCACAATATCGATCTTGCTGTTGCCCGAGCCTTTGTTATCTACCTTGGAAGTGTACGAACCGGAACGCTTGTACTCGCCGTTGATCACAAAATTGCTTGCTGCCGACGTAAGTCCCGCGATGGTGACATTAGCGCTGCCTGAGTCGATCTTTGAAATGTTCGGGCCATCATAACTTCCGTGGAAAAGCAGCGTATTTACGATGTTGTCAGGCTGCTCGTTTGCGTTACAATTTAGTGTGTGTGTGTACTTGGCGAAATAGTCGAACGACACAGAATCGCCGGAGCCCGAAAAAGTAGTGCTGTCCGTCAAAGTTGTACCACAAGCTTGTCTTATTGATTTGATCCCCAGCGAATTAGTAGTCTGGCCGCCTGTGCTCAGCGAGGTGACAGCTACCGCATTCGAGGAAACGGCATCCGTCATTGACGCTATGCCGAGTGAATTGGATGATAACGAACCGGCAGCCAGGTCCGCGGCCTGGTCGGTGGTTACGGCGGCCGAAACCGCAGGGCTGTTATCCTTTTTACACGAGAATGCGCCTAACAGCAAAAGCGCCGCGATAGATAGTTTTAAAGATTTCATTTTTAAAGGGGTTTATGAGTTTGCAATGTCATTGAGACAGTCGGTATGTTAAAAGGTTTAATTAAATGCCCGAAATATTTTTGTTTATGCGTTGAAAATCAACTGCTTACATTTAATTGAATTTTGTATAGCACTGTGTTAGAGACGGATATGGAAATTAAAGTTGACGCTGTTTTTCCTGGTAAATTTATTAGGACTTTTTACGTGCAGATGACGTCAAAAGTTATGCGTTTCCGGTAAAAAAACCGAAAATGGCTAAGTGGAATTCATTAATAATCAGTAACTAAGCTGTATGCGCCTTATTGCGATATGCTGTCGAGTTCCTGCATATCGACGTCCGACAATTCCAGCGAGACTGTCTGCATATTTTGTTCCAGGTGTTTAACATTGGATGTTCCCGGAATAAGCAATATATTGTCACGGTGATGCAGCAGCCAGCTAAGGGCAACCTGTTGCGCGCTTGCATTACGTCGTTCGGCAACCTGCCTTATCTTCTCCCGTGTTTCTACGTTGCCTTCGCTTAAAGGGAACCACGGAATAAACACAATATTATGTGCGCAACAAAATTCAAGAACAGACTCCCATTTGCGGTTATCCACGCTGTACATATTTTGCACTGAAACTACTTCAAAGTAATCCTGGGCCCTTTTGATATCGTCGATATTTACTTCCGACAAACCGATATGCCTTATTTTCTTCTCTTGCTGAGCTTGTTTCAGGAAATTAAAAGTGCGCTCGGCAGGTACATTCGGATCTATCCTGTGTAACTGATAAAGATCGATGCGGTCGAGCTTCAGACGCTGCAGGCTGCCGTCTAACGCCTCTCTCAGGTGATCCGGATGCGCGTTTATCGGCCATTGGTTTGGACCAGTGCGCACAAGGCCGCCTTTTGTTGCTATCACCAGGTCGTCGGGATACGGATAAAGCGCTTCAGCAATCAATTCCTCCGATACGTAGGGCCCATAGCTATCGGCTGTATCAATAAAATTCACTCCAAGTTCTATTGCTCGTTTCAATACCCTGATCGCCTCGGCCTTGTTCTTTGGAGGTCCCCATATGCCATCGCCGGTTATCCGCATCGCCCCATAACCAACCCGGTTGACTTCAAGATCGCCGCCGATGGTCAGTGTTTTTCTGAATGTTACTATCTCTGCCATGATAAAATATTTTTAACTAATAGTTTAACATGGCAAAAAGCGAAATGTTCGGAGTAAGCTGAAATCGCAGCCACTCCCTGATTTTGGTTGCGGTCGCCCGGGCGTTATTGATTTGCCGGTTTTCTTCTCCTTGTGGTATCAGGACTCTTATTCTGCCCGGGTTTGCCGTTAGCGCCGCGGGGGATAATGATCCGCCGCGCTGCCGGGTTTTGATTTGATCCCTGCCGCGGATTACGCTGCGGTTGCTGGTTGGGATTCGAACCCTGCTGTGGGTTTTGCTGGTTGCCCGGCTGAAAATCTGGCTTACGCTGCGGTTGCTGATTTGAATTCGAGCCCTGTTGCGGATTTTGCTGGTTACCCGGCTGGTAATCTGGCTTACGCTGCGGTTGCTGATTTGAATTCGAGCCCTGCTGCGGATTTTGCTGGTTACCCGGCTGGTAATCTGGCTTACGCTGCGGTTGCTGGTTTGGGTTCGAACCCTGCTGTGGGTTTTGCTGGTTGCCTGGCTGGTAATCCGGCCTGTGCGGTTGCTGGTTGGGATTCGAGTTCTGCTGCGGATTTTGCTGGTTGCCCGGTTGAAAATCCGGCTTACGCTGCGGTTGCTGGTTTGGGTTCGAACCCTGCTGTGGGTTTTGCTGGTTGCCTGGCTGATAATCCGGCCTGTGCTGCGGTTGCTGACCGGGGTTAGGGTTCTGTTGCGGGTTTTGCTGGTTTCCTGGCTGGTAGTCCGGCTTACGCTGCGGCTGCTGGTTGGGGTTTGAGCCGGGCTGCGTATTTTGCTGATTGTGCGGCCGTGGCGCTTTGATCATGTCCGGGCCGCCCTGGTAGCGCTGCACATGTTGCGGCGCCGGATTATTGCTGCCCGGTTGCCGGTTTTTACTGATAAAAGGCCTGTAGGTCAATAGCTGTTGATTATTGACTGTTTGCGCCCCCGGCCTTGTATTATCCTTTATCTTAACCGGGTTAATCGGCGAACGGGTGCCTTTCTCAACGTCATGCAGCCGCGGGCCAAGGTTGTAAATGGTATTGTTGCCCGAATTTCTCCGGTCGTTCCTGTAATAAGACGCATTGTTTCCGTTGTTGATGATTTGCACGTTGTTAATGACGGTTCTATTGTTGATCACCACATAATTGTGTATATCCGGTCGTGTAAAACGTTCAACCGGCACTACGTTCCAACTGTCTGCCGGTGGGGTCCACCAACCCAATAATGCTTCCCTCATGCTTACACCGGGAGCAAGCGGCGCCCAGCACAAATAGTCGCCCGATTGTCCCCAGGTAACCCATGCCGGCGCCCATTCATCGCCGGGCACCCACAACCAGCCGTAATAGTCGTCAAAAAACCATCGCCCGTAGTGGAACGTAGCCCAGCCCCACGTATATCCGGATGCCCAGGTCCAACCATAATCGCTGTAAACCCAATAGCCGTTTGTAACATAAGGATCAAAGTCGGTCCCCACATCGGGCGACCATACATAACCATACGATGGATAATCAACCCACCGGCCGAATGGGCTCAGTTCGTCGTAAAAAATCTGGAGGGTCTGGTCTGAACTGTACGAATTAGGGTATGCCGGGTTAACTTCGGGTTGCGGTGCGTTATAGTCGGGAGATGACGACGGGTTTGATGGTTCATCACCGGTATAAGGCCTCGGCGGCCCTTGATACACAGTCGGCTGCATAAAAGCGGCACAACCTGCCAGGGACAGCGATGCGGCAACGACAAATACGCGGAATTTTTTGATAATGGTCATAACAACGTGAAGCAGCAACAGAACGGGGTATCAGATTCCGTAACGGGCTTGTTACAAATATACGGTAATTTTGCTGCTATTCAATACTAACGCCACAGACCCAATATAGCGCCCATCAATGTTAGCGATACAACGCTATATCCGCCATTGATGAAAATATGGCGCCAGCTTTTCAATTCGAAAAGACTGTGAATGGCAATGGCGCAAAAGGTCCATATACCTGCCAGGAAACCGGCGGTCGCGCCCCAGGCCAGGGTAGTTTTGGCATCGGCCAAAAACATAGCCAGGTTGATCGCCATCAGCAGCGAGAAGATAAATGTAAAACCGAATATTTTGCCTTTGTTACCAGCTTTGATATCATCTTCAGAAAGCTTGCTGTCGGCCATCCAGGCGCTGCCGAATGCCGTTCTGGCGTACCACAATCCGCCTACGGCAAAAGAGGAAAGGGCAGCCACAATGACCGCCGGCCAGTTAATGAGTGCTAAGTTCATGTAATGAGGTTTAAAACAGTTTATTAAACCTACAAAAAATATTTGATTACTGAACTACATACCGGTAAACGTAACGTCCAAGGTTGCCATCTTTGTCAATTCCTTCGATGATGGCCTTGTAAGTTCCTATGCCGTCCGAGTTGAAAAACTCAAATGAAGCGGCGCCGTTTTTGTCGGTCGTCACATTAGCGTTCCAGTAAATAGTGCTCCGAAAATCTACTCCGGCATTTGCCGATGCAGGGTTGTCGTACCTGGGCATATAAAATGTCCTTGCCACATTGTAACCACCCGGTGTAAACTCGAGCACATATGGCTTAGGAAGCATTTCCATCAATTGCTCCTTGCTTATCTTTTCGCCTTTTGGTGCTTTCTTCAGATTTACCTCAAGCACGCCTTTAGTATTGCTGCCCCTGTTAAGGCCGCTGAACCCGTCACTGAAAAATATTTCGACCGACTCGACATTTGCCCCGTTGACGTTATTCAGGTAGGCGAAATCCACAGGCATACCATTTACACAAACCTGCACCGGCGTTCGCGCGCCGGCCATATAATCGCGGGAAATGTACAGGTTATCACTGTCAAAGGTCAACCCCAGGCTTGCCGCCGCCAGGCATTGCGGAAAGCTGTTACAATCGGCAAATTTGTTGCCCGGTATAGTATGGTCGGCTTCCATGGCCAGGCCCTGCAGTTG
>DASZVE010000055.1:0-16678 GCA_035547095.1 Mucilaginibacter sp. | reverse complement strand
ATAATCCCCTTCTCGAATACAATATTATCAGTAAAACACGAGTATAGCTTTCCCTGCGGAAATATAAGCACAAGATTGCCGGGTTCGTGTAATAATTGCGATGCATAGTCCAGTGATCGCAGCATGTCCCTGGATCGTTTTTTAATCGAGAACGCTCCTCCGAATTTGAGATAATGCAATTTTACGGTAGTATCCTCCCGCACCATGACATGAAACTTTTTTTTGAACAATTTAATATTGACGCAATACAATATAAGTGCATCCCAGAAGCTGAAATGATTGGCTATTAAAAGAATGGATTTATTTGGATCGATGTCAACTATATTAAATTTTACATCGTGAAAATGCCGGCTCACTATCCAGCGGACGTAATAGTGAAGTATTCCCCTGTAAAAAAAGCTTTTTTGGTTGCGGATCATTAGGGCGATTTCTTTTTCCAAACTCTTGGCGTGCTTCCATTTTTTGGATAAAAAATCGTAATCTCTTTACCAAAATCCAAGCCGGCATACACGTAATGTTTTTCGTTGTAAGCTTTCGTTAGCGGGGTGTCGATTTTTAGGATGTTATTAATAGGGCATACGTAATAGGGATCATACGAACCTATATTTCCGCCGGGGACAGGTCGCTCTAACTCCCCCCAATCTTTAGATACAAAGTCGAGCCTTCCATCATAATTTAGGTCGGTTAAGGTAATAGGTAAGGCTATAGCGGTTATCAGATTATCGCCATTGACTTGATCAAAGGCCATGACTATTTTTTTGTTTTCGATATTGATGATCGAAAGCTCGCCCCGGTAATCCGCTTCGCCATCTTCACCAAAAAGCAGTATTACTGTATGCAAGGGAGTACGTTTAAGGAATAGCAATTTAGTGCGGATTGCATTTTGATTTTTGACCAGAAATTCCGGATCGACTTCCGTCCAAAAGTCCTTTGCTTTAAAAATTGCTGTTCTAATTCCGGTCAGTGTAATGGATATCCTATTGAAATCATTCCGACCTTCCAGGGAAGAAATTAGTTTTATCGTATCTGGGTTACCGTCATTGTTCAGATCCACTACTAATGTCCTGATCGTCCGGTACGGAAATTTGGATACCGACCGTTGCGCAAAAGCCTGCACAGTAACTATGAGCAATATTGCTGAAAACAACCTTTTCATTTGTCGCTAATATAGGCCATTATAATCTCCGTAGCCCTGGTATGCTCCCGCACGTATTGCCTGATCCTGGGACTGATTTCCTTGTGTTTATCATGTTTCAATAGATCTGCAAAAACAGCTTTCAGCTCATTCTCATTATTGATGCTGAAACCCAGTTTCAAAGCCACCAGTTCGCGCGCTTCTTTAAATTTCTGGTAATTCGGCCCGAAAATAACCGGCAGACCAAAAGCCGCTGCTTCCAGCGTATTGTGGATTCCCACGCCAAAACCGCCGCCGATATATGCAATGTCGCCATATTGGTATAAAGACGATAGTATGCCGATGTTGTCGATGATCAATATGCTAAGATTTGAGGTTTGAGATTTGATATTTGAGATTTGGGAATACCGGGCCGTTGATTCTTCCGGCAGCAGGCTGATCAGTTTGCTGATCTTTTCCTCGCTGATCTCGTGCGGAGCGATGATGAATTTCCAGCCGGCGTTATCTTTGGCCAATTGCGCGAGTATGGCTTCATCCTCAGGCCATGTGCTGCCCGCGATGACGACTTTCCGTCCTACTTTAAATTCATCAATAATGGGGAACGATTTGGGGCTTTGCGCGTTGGCCCACACCCGGTCGAAACGCGTATCGCCGCTAACGGATACGTTGCTGATTCCAATGCTTTGCAGCAAAGTTTTTGAATCCTCGTCCTGCACAAAAAAACGGGTCACGAAACCGAGCATTTGGCGGTGGAGGCCGCCGTACCATTTAAAAAATACCTGGTTGGTCCTGAAAATGCCTGAAATAATGTATAAAGGAATCTCGCGTTTGTGCAGTTCATCAAAAAAGTGATACCAATACTCGTACTTGGTAAAAACGGCTATCGATGGATTAATAGCGTTTATAAATTTTTGCGCGTTGGCCGCAGTGTCCAGCGGCAGGTAATAAACTGCGTCGGCCAATGGAGTATTTTTACGAATCTCGAAACCTGAAGGCGAAAAGAACGTTATAACGACGCGGATTTCGGGGTGCGAGGCCCGGTATGCTGCCAGCACGGGCTGGCCCTGTTCAAATTCGCCCAGCGAAGCAAAATGGAACCAGGCGCTTTGTGGAAATGCCCTGAACTGCGCATTTTTTCTGCCTTCTATCCAAAGCCGGGCCTTTTTGTTAAAGGCCGAAGCGATAAGAACGAGCAGGAAATAAAGCCGGGTACCCAGGTTATAAAAAAGCAACATTGAATTTGAATTTCTTATCTTCGCGGGCACAAAAGTAGCAACAATAAAAACATAAATGCTTAGGAAACCGTCGTGCGCGGCCACTTAAAAATTACATGGCTCACGATAGTTTCACAACCTTAAAAACAAAAATCAAAATCTATGAAAATAGCTGTAGTAGGGACAGGATACGTAGGGTTAGTTACCGGCACCTGCCTGGCCGAAACAGGCAACCAGGTCGCTTGTGTCGATATTAACAAGCGAAAGGTTGAGATGATGCAAAACGGCAAACTGCCGATTTACGAACCGGGGCTCGAATTACTTTTTGTTCGTAACATTCAGCAAGGTCGGCTTCACTTTACTACTGACCTGGCCAGCGCGATAGCCGATGCCAAGATTATTTTTATGGCATTGCCTACGCCACCGGGCGGCGACGGCTCGGCCGACCTGAGCTATGTTTTGGGTGCAGCTAAAGACATTGCCAAACTGATTAAAGAGTACAAGGTTATCGTTACCAAATCAACGGTTCCTGTTGGAACCGCGGATAAAGTTGCGGCAGTGATACGCGCCAATACCGATGTTGATTTTGCTATTGTATCAAACCCGGAATTTTTACGCGAGGGAGTAGCGGTGGAGGACTTTATGAAGCCTGACCGCGTGATCATCGGCACGATGGACGAACGGGCGCGCAGGATAATGGGTGAAATATACGCCCCTTACGTGCGCCAGGGCAACCCCATCATATTTATGGACGAGCGCTCGTCCGAGCTGACTAAATACGCCGCCAACTCTTTCCTGGCTACCAAAATATCGTTCATGAACGAGATAGCTAACCTGTGCGAGCTGGTTGGCGCCGATGTGGATATGATCCGCCGCGGCATAGGCGCCGACGACCGCATAGGCCGTCGCTTTTTGTTCTCGGGCATCGGTTACGGCGGCAGTTGTTTTCCTAAGGACGTACAGGCCCTGGCCAAGTCGTCGGAAGAAAACCAATACGATTTTAAGATACTGAATGCTGTGATGAGCGTGAATAAAAAACAGCGCGCGGTATTCGTCGAAAAGGTTAAAAAGTATTTTAACGGCGATTTGAAAGGGAAGAAATTTGCCTTATGGGGTCTGGCTTTTAAACCCGAAACTGACGACATCCGCGAAGCTCCAGCTTTGTTCGTGATCGACGAACTGTTAAAGGCAGGTGCGAATGTTACCGTGTTCGACCCCGAAGCCATGAATAATGTAAAAGCCCTAGTGGGCGATAAAATCGGTTACGGCACCGATCAGTACGATGTGCTGGAAAACGCCGATGCGTTACTGATTATGACCGAATGGTCGGTTTTCAGAACGCCGGATTTTGATCAAATGGCGAAGCTGCTTAAGAATAAAGTTATATTTGACGGCCGTAACCTGTATGATCTGCAAAAAATGATCGATTGCGGATTTTATTATAACAGTATTGGCCGGAAAATAGTTGAATAAATGGTAAAGGAGCGCAAACGGGTACTTATTACTGGTGCAGCCGGTTTTTTGGGCTCGCATTTGTGCGACAGGTTCATCAAAGAGGATTTCCATGTTATCGGCATGGACAACCTTATTACCGGCGACCTGCGGAATATCGAGCATTTGTTCAAGCTCGAAAACTTCGAGTTTTATAAACACGACGTTTCCAAGTTCGTTTATGTCCCCGGCGATTTGCATTATATCCTGCATTTCGCGTCGCCCGCGAGCCCGATAGATTACCTTAGGATACCTATACAGACATTGAAGGTTGGCTCGTTAGGCACGCATAACCTGTTGGGTTTGGCGCTGTCAAAGAACGCCCGGATGCTGATCGCTTCCACCTCCGAGGTTTATGGCGATCCCGACGTAAATCCGCAGCCTGAAGAATACTGGGGTAATGTCAACCCTGTAGGTCCGCGTGGTGTGTACGACGAGGCCAAGCGTTTCCAGGAAGCTATTACAATGGCCTACCACACGTTTCATGGGCTGGAAACCCGGATTGTCCGCATATTTAATACTTACGGCCCGCGCATGCGGCTGAACGACGGGCGGGTACTGCCCGCGTTTATCGGCCAGGCCCTGCGCAGCGAACCTTTGACCGTTTTCGGCGATGGCTCACAAACACGTTCGTTTTGTTACGTCGACGACCTGATCGAGGGTATATACCGGTTGCTTTTCAGTGATTATGCCTATCCGGTCAACATCGGGAACCCGGACGAAATAACCATCCGGCAGTTTGGCGAGGAGATCATTAAATTGACTGGCACGGACCAAAAACTGATCAGCCTGCCCTTGCCGACAGACGATCCGAAACAGCGCCGGCCGGATATTACTAAAGCAAAAGAGATATTAGGCTGGGAGCCCAAAATATCGCGGAGTGAAGGTTTGAAAATTACTTATGAGTATTTTAAATCGCTGCCCAAAAAGGAGATAGAACATAAAGATTTCACCTATTACAACAAACGATAATGTCGAAAATACTGGTTACAGGCGGTTTAGGCTATATAGGCTCGCACACGGTTGTGGAGCTGATCAATGCCGGTTATGAGCCTGTAATAATCGACGATTTGTCCAATTCTAACCCTAAGATCCTGGACCAGATCGCTAAAATAGCCGGCCATCGGCCGGTGTTTCACCAGATCGATCTGAGTGAGGAACATTTAGTAAAAAAACTTACTGTCGCCGAATCGGATATCGAGGGAGTGATCCATTTTGCCGCTTCGAAAGCCGTAGGTGAATCGGTTAAGTTGCCGCTGAAATATTACCGCAATAATATTTATTCGCTGGTCAACCTGCTGGAAGCTTATTACGGTACTCCCTTAAATTTTGTGTTCTCATCAAGCTGTACGGTGTATGGCCAGCCGGACGAACTGCCCGTAACCGAGAAGTCGCCCGTAAAGCCGGCGGCATCGCCGTATGGCAATACCAAGCAGATAGCCGAGGAAATATTACGCGACACCGTGGCGGCAGGCAGTAATTATAAAGTAATTGCTTTAAGGTATTTTAATCCTGTCGGAGCGCACGAAACAGCCTTGATCGGCGAGTTGCCTATCGGTGTGCCGCAAAACCTTGTCCCCTATATTACGCAAACCGCGATTGGTAAACGTGAGAAGGTTACTGTGTTTGGGGACGATTATAACACGGCCGACGGTAGCTGCATACGCGATTACATTCACGTGGTCGACCTGGCAAAGGCGCATATTGCAGCGCTAAAGCTAATGCAGTCGGACAATTTTTCGGGCTATGATGTGTTTAATATCGGCACGGGCAAAGGAAATTCGGTATTGGAGATCATTACCGCATTTGAGAAATCGACCGGCGTAAAACTGAACTATGAGATTGGGCCGCGCCGGGAAGGCGATGTGGAACAAGTTTGGGGTGATGTGACCAAAGCAGCGAATCAATTGCACTGGAAGGCAGGGCTCGGCATAGATGAAATGATGTTGTCGGCATGGAATTGGGAAAAGTACTTGTCTGAAAACCCTTTATAAGAGGATGAAGAAAATAATTATAACCGGAGGGGCCGGGTTTATTGGCTCGCACGTGGTAAGGCGGTTTGTAAAAAACTATCCGCAATACAATATAATCAACCTGGATAAACTTACTTACGCTGGCAACCTGGCCAATCTGCGCGATATCGAGGATGCGTCTAATTATCGTTTTGTGAAGGGCGATATCGTAGATATTGGTTTTATTAACCAGCTTTTTGAAACCGAAAAGCCTGATGCCGTGATTCACCTGGCGGCGGAATCGCATGTCGATAGATCGATCACCAATCCGCTGGAATTCGTGATGACCAATGTCGTCGGCACGGTAAACCTGCTGAACACCGCGCGGCATTACTGGAAGGGAGTCTATGATAAAACCCGGTTTTATCACGTCTCGACCGACGAAGTTTACGGCAGCCTGGGCGAAACAGGGATGTTTACCGAGCAAACGGCCTATGATCCGCATTCGCCGTATTCGGCCTCTAAAGCAGGATCTGATCATTTTGTAAGAGCATACCACGATACTTACGGTTTGAATACCGTCATATCAAATTGCTCGAACAATTATGGTTCCTATCATTTTCCCGAAAAATTGATACCGCTGGCAATCAACAACATCAAACAAAACAAGCCCGTGCCCGTATACGGCAAGGGTGAAAACGTGCGCGATTGGCTGTGGGTTGAAGATCATGCCCGGGCGATCGACCTCATATTTCATAAGGCGGCTGCCGGTACAACATACAATATTGGCGGCCACAACGAATGGAAGAACATCGACCTGATTAAACTGTTATGTCGTATATTGGACCGCAAGTTGGGCCGGGCGGCAGGTGAGTCGGAAAAATTGATCACATTTGTAACCGACCGGGCGGGTCACGATCTGAGGTATGCTATCGATGCGACTAAGCTGAAGACTGAATTGGGATGGGTGCCCAGCATAACTTTTGAGGAAGGCCTGGAAAAAACGGTCGACTGGTACCTGGCTAATGAAGGATGGTTGAACGATGTAACCTCGGGACATTACCAGCAGTACTACCACGAACAATATGCTAACCGCTAACGATGTTTGGGTTATTTAAAAAGAAGGAACAGAAAAAAGAAGTCGACTTTGACTACAGCGCTATAGCTGTGGATATGCATTCGCATGTGCTGCCGGGAATCGATGACGGCGCGCAGAACCCGCAGGAATCCATTGAGTTGGTCAAAAAGATGATGGAACTTGGCATCAAAAAAATCATTGCTACGCCGCACATCATGGCCGATTACTATAAGAATAACGCAGAAACCATCGGCAATGCGCTTAAAATACTCAAGGAAGAGCTAAAAAAAGAGAATATCAATATCCCCATCGAAGCCGCCGCCGAGCATTATTTTGACGAAACTTTTGAAGAACGCGTCAATAATCAAACGCTGATGACTATGGGCGGCAATTATGTGCTTTTTGAACTATCGTTCATCAGCAAACCGCCAAATTTAACGGAGATGATCCAAAAGATGCTCGACCTGAAATACAGGCCGATATTGGCACATCCCGAGCGGTACAGTTATATGGATATAAAACAATTGCGTTCGCTGCGCGAGATGGGCTGCCTTTTACAAATAAATACCATATCGCTGGTTGGTTATTATGGCCGTGATGCAAAAAAGACGGCTGAGTCACTGATTGACAGCGACCTTGTGGATTTCATATCAAGTGACATGCACCACCTTCGTCATGCCGAAGCATTGGGAAATGCCCTTAGCACCACTTATGTCGAAAAGCTGGTAAAGCACAGCTACCCTCTAAAAAATATTATGCTTAAATAACTTTGGAGGTGAATAGTGAATAGTCAATAGTGAATAAGCGTAATTCACTATTGACTATTCACCACTCACTTTTTGTGCGAGAATAGCCAGGCCATAAACCCAGGCTCGGCAAAGGCATCGTCCCAGCAGTTATGTCCGTCGTTGGGGTAGAGCGTGAATTTCGGGTTGCCGCCCGCGGCCCTGATCGCATTGACCATTACGATCGAGTGATCGGGTGAAACGACATTGTCCTTTTCGCCATGAAATATCCACAATGGCACTTTTTTGACGTAAGCTTTGGCATTCAGGGTATTGTCGCCTCCACACATAGCAAAGGCCGCCGCAAATGCATCCGGCCGGCGCCGCAGTATCTCAAATGTGCCCATGCCGCCCATGGAAAGACCGCCTACGTAAACGCGGTATTTATTCACATAAGGCTTTTCGAGCAGTTGCGACAACAATCCTAATAAGTCCTGCATAGCCGGCGTCGGTTCACCGCCTTCGACAAATTGAAAACTATAATGACCCGCCGAGTCCTGGCTTACTTTCGTGTTACTCCACCATCCGTTTTTGGGACACTGCGGATAAACTACGATGGCCGGGTATTTTATCCTCGTGGTGTCGTTCAGGAAAAGCTTAGGGCCATATTTAAGCTGTGCTTCGTTATCGTTCCCGCGTTCGCCCGCGCCGTGCAGGACGATGATCAGCGCATATTTCCTTGTCGCATCAAAATCCAGCGGGAACAGGATACGATACGGCATTGTGTCTTTTTTGCTGATATAAGTGCCCCTGTCGAATGGAGATTCCTGTTGTGCCCTGGATAGTAACGGGATTGAAAGGCACAGTATAAGTGCGCTTTTTACAAATAGTTTAGCTGCAGTCATGGTAATGTTGAATGCAATTCTAACGAAAAAACACCATGTTTCGTCTGGAAAATTATTCCGCCAAACTAATCTTTCCCTTTTTGGGATTCACCGGCTGTGGTATTTTAACATAATAGCCTGTGCCATCGTATTCCCTTTTGCGCGGATGTTCCTTACATATGTCGCTGCAGCAGCCTTCCATCAGCGTGCCGCATTCGTCGCACTGCGTAAAATGCTCATTACACTCTGGATTGGCGCAGTTGATCATTTTACTGGTAGGCTTACCGCAATTGAAGCAGGTCGAGATCACCACCGGGTTCACCGAATTCACGTCCACCGAGAGGCGGTTGTCGAACACGTAGCATTGCCCTTCAAAATCCTTGCCGCCGGCTTCCTTCCCGTATTTTATAATGCCGCCATGCAGTTGGTATACGTCTTTAAAGCCTTCGTGCAATAGCAAGGCCGACGCCTTTTCGCATTTTATGCCGCCGGTACAGTAGGTCAGTATCTTTTTGTCCTTGTATTGCGCAAGCTCATTGATCTTAGCCGGAAAATCCCTGAAATTCTCAATATCCAGCGTTACCGCGTTTTTAAATTTACCCAGGTTATGTTCGTAATTGGAGCGCACGTCCAGTATCACCACATCGTCCCGATCCTTCATTTCTATAAACTCCTTCGGTTCCAGGTGTTTGCCTGTTTTCTTTGTCGGATCGATGATCTTTGGATCACGCAGGCCTGAATGCACGATTTCGGACTTGTACCGAACATGCATCTTGATGAACGAAGGTTCGTCGACATCGTCGATCTTAAATTCGGTCGAAGCAAAGCGCGGGTCGGCATGAACCGCGTCCATGTAAGTTTTGCAGGCGTCGACCGTGCCCGAAACCGTACCGTTAAGTCCTTCGTCGGCCACGATGATACGCCCTACTAAACCCAAAGATTTACAGAATTTGAGATGATCGGCAGCAAATTGCTCCGCATCCGCTATTGCCGAATAGCAATAGTAAAGAAGTGTATTGTATTGAGCCATAAAACATTGATACCGCTGCAAACGGCGTTAAATGCGGTGCAAATTTAAGGTTTTTAGGCGAAAGGTAAAAGGACAGGTTTTAACAGGGCGCAGGATTCAACTTTTCACCTTTACCCTCTTACCTTAACTAAATCACTACCTTTACACCACCAATTAAATTCCATGACTGAGACCGTCAACCGACCCATCCGCGTACTGGTAGCCAAAGTCGGCCTCGACGGGCACGACCGCGGCGCACGCATCATCGCAACCACGCTGCGCGACGCCGGTATGGAGGTTATTTATACCGGTTTGCGTCAAACACCGGAGATGGTGGTAAACACCGCGCTGCAGGAAGACGTGGACGCCATCGGCATTTCGATACTTTCCGGAGCGCACATGACCGTGTTCCCCCGAATAATAAATCTGATGAAAGAAAAACAAATGGACGACATATTGGTTACTGGTGGTGGCATCATTCCCGAAAGCGATATGCGGGAATTGAAAAAGATCGGCGTTGGCGAGCTTTTTCCCCCAGGCACCAGTACGTCCGAGATCGTAAAATACATAACGGACTGGGTGCACCGGCACCGCAATTTCTGATCATGGGAATGATGACCGGATCAACTAAACGTTATGAAGCCGTTCCTCAAAGTTTCGTTCGTTATTTTAGGTGCTTTAGCCATTTGTTTTGCGGCCTTTACGTTTTACACCCGTTTTTCAGCTAAAAGAAAAGCCCTCGCCTACCAGTTTAATGGAACGGTGGATACGGTCATTTACGACAATTCCGGTAAGCCAACGGTCACCATACATGGATCGAAATATGACCTTGCCGTCACAAACTGGGACTTTGGCCGCCAGATAGCGGTAGGCGACTCGATGACCAAAAAAGCCGACTCGCTGGTGATCAAAATATTTAAAACTGATGGAACGGTGATAATTAAGCAATAACTTTGCTGTCGTACTAATCTCAGCATCACGCCCCATGTCTATGTTCGAAAACCTGCTTACCCATACCGAGGACCGAATCCATCATATCATCATTAACCGGCCGGCTAAGCTCAATGCGCTGAATAAAAATACACTCGCCGAGCTGCATACCGCGCTGTACGATGCTTTTCATAGTGAAAACGTCGGCGGAGTTATCATCACGGGCTCCGGCGAAAAAGCTTTTGTAGCAGGAGCGGATATCGCCGAGTTTGCATCTTACGACGCCGTGCAGGGTGAAGATATGGCCCGGCGGGGTCATAAGAACGTTTTTGATTTTATTGAGAACGCCCCAAAACCTGTCATAGCGGCCATTAATGGTTTTGCCCTGGGTGGCGGACTGGAACTGGCGCTGGCGTGCCATATCCGCCTGGCGTCCAATAATGCAAAAATGGGGCTACCCGAAGTGAGTTTGGGCTTAATACCGGGCTATGGCGGAACACAAAGGCTTACCCGTCTTATCGGGCGCGGCAGGGCCCTGGAAATGATTCTCACCGGCGATATGATCACCGCTGAAGATGCCCATGCGTTCGGATTGGTAAATCACGTAACCTCGCCCGAGGAATTGCTGCCCGCCGCCGAATCGGTCATGAGCCGGATACTGTCCAGGTCGCCGCAGGCCCTCGCCTCCGCTATTGCCGCAGTTAATGCATCGACCCAAAAAGATGTGAACGGTTTTGAGGAAGAAATCGAATTGTTCGGAAAAAGCTTCAGCACCGACGACTTTAAAGAGGGTGTTTCCGCCTTTCTTGAAAAAAGAAAACCCGCTTTTCAGCCTAAATAAGCCACTTTTTTTGACAGTATACTGACTATTTTAAAAAATTAGTCAAAAATAATGACCTGTTAATCAATCGATTGAATAATCGTGACATTCGGATGAAACTCCGTGTTGTTTTTCGTGCTTTACTTTGCCCCGTGTTCTAAAAAGCACATCTACAAAAAACATAACATCATGAAAAATTTATTCAAATTCACAGCAGTAGTTGCCGCCTTCGCTGGTCTGGCCTACAGCGCAAATGCACAGTCGACCTCTACATCTGCCGCAAAAACAGCAACATCGAACGGAGTAATCCTCAGCATCGGCGCCGACGCCGGTATCCCGACGGGTAACTTTTCAAACAGCTATGACTGGAACCTGGGCGGTTCGATCCAGGCCGATATTCCCGTTGTGCAAAATCAATTGTTCGTAACCGTCAATGCAGGATACAACAACTTTTTTGGGAAAAGCAATATTGCGGGTACAGGCCTTGATGCTCCTAACGTACAGTTATTGCCGGTAAAAGCCGGTTTGAAGTACTTCCCTGTAAGTCATTTTTATATCCAGGGTGAAGCCGGCGTGGCTTTTGTGCTCAACAAATCTGATCTGAATTTTGGTAACTCGGCCGCATTCATTTATGCGCCTCAAATTGGCTACCAATTCCCGCTTGGAGGCAAAAGCTATTTGGATGCCGGCGTGCGCTGGGAAAGTTCCGCCAAATTCACCAGCAATATCGACGACAGCAAGATTAACTTCTTTGGCTTGCGTGTGGCTTACGCGTTTGATACCAAGTAATTCTTTACTTTAAACTAGGAAAGGTCCTAAACAGGGCCTTTTTTAGTTTCTTTTAATTTCTAAAACATAAAATTTAACTCTTTAATTAAATTTACCTGAATAATTAGCAATTTTGTTTGTAACTTGATATAGCGTAAATACGTTTACCTGTCAAATATTGAAAACCCTGTTATGAAGAAAATACTCATCATTGATGATGAAGTTAATGTAGGTTTATTGTTGTCCAAGTTTTTAACCCGTAATGGTTTTGATGTAACTACGGCATCTACCGGCAGCAGTGGGTTGGAGTTCCTGAAAAATGGATCCTTTGACCTGGTTTTATGCGACTTCCGCCTCGAAGACACCGATGGTCGTGAAATGCTGAAAACGATTAAAACACAGTATCCTAAAACAGGGGTTATCATCATTACCGGGTACTCGGATATAAAAATGGCGGTGGAGCTCATTAAAATGGGCGCTTACGATTACATTACTAAGCCGCTCTATCCCGATGAAATATTAAATACCATCAACAAGGCTTTCGAGACCCATCATGCTTTAGTAGACGAGCCGCAGGCGGCCGTATCGGTTACCAAGCCGTCAAACGGCAGGAAAATTCCGTCGCCAAGCAGCGATTTTGTAGTAGGTACCAGCAAAGCTTCCAGGGAACTGGCGCGGCAAATAGAGTTGGTTGCCCCCACCAACTACAGCGTGATCATTTTAGGCGAAAGCGGTACCGGCAAAGAGTCGGCTGCCAAGAACATACACCTGCACAGTCAGCGTGCCAATATGCCTTTTATCGCGATGGACTGCGGTTCGCTGACCAAGGAATTGGCAGCAAGCGAGTTTTTCGGCCACGAAAAAGGTTCATTTACCGGCGCGTTGTATACTAAGATCGGCCATTTTGAAATGGCTAACGGCGGTACGCTTTTTCTTGACGAAGTCGGTAATTTGTCGTACGAGATACAGGCAGCTTTACTTAGAACGGTACAGGAAAGGAAAGTTAAACGCATCGGCAGCACGAAGGAGATCGACCTGGATGTACGCATTATCATAGCGACCAACGAAAATCTGCAGGAAGGTATTTCCAAAGGCAGGTTTAGGGAAGACTTGTATCATCGTTTCAATGAATTTACCATATATATGCCTGCTTTGCGTGAGCTTGGCAGTGACATTATGCTGCTCGCGAACCACTTTTTGCAGATGGCCAACGGCGAGCTGAACCGCAACGTGCAGGGTTTCTCGCCCGAAGTGGAAGAATGCTTTATGAATTATCGGTGGGCTGGCAATATCCGCGAATTAAAGAATGTAGTGCGCAGGGCGACGCTTATCACCGAAGGCGACATTATTCAACTCAAGGCGATACCGCTTGAAATATCCAATTATAGGTCCTCGTCGATACCCGAACCCGTGATGGCTGAAGTTGCCGAAACTGTTGCATCAAAAGAAAGCAGGCACGATCTGAAAAACGCGGCACAAGAGGCCGAATACGATACCATTTTGAAAGTGCTGCGCGAAGTAAATTTCAACAAAACTAAGGCGGCCGAAATGCTTAATATTGACCGGAAGACGCTATATAACAAAATGAAGGCCATTAACCTTGGCAAATAACGATGGAAGAACCGGCAAAGGGCAAAGGGTCAGAGGGTAACATCCGTAAAATACGGCATGATATCCGCAACCAGCTTTCGAATATCAACCTTGCGGTTGAGCAACTTAAATACGATATACCAGATGATGTAGGCTCCGACGCCGAGTTCTATATCAATACCATCGCCATGAGCTGCGCCAAGATCAATCTGCTGCTCGACGACCTCGGCTAAAATACAGAATTTCTCCTCTATGGTAGCCTCGTGATTATGGCTTCATTATTGCCAGGATATTTTGTAAATTCGTGTATAATTTAAAGAATGCCATTATGGAGCTTATAATTGATTTTGATAAAATTAAGGATCCATCTAAAAGAGAGTGGTTAATTAATTCGCTGAAGTTAATGCATATTGAGTTCCAGGCCAAAGAAACCCCGCAGACCATCGAACAATATAATCAGGACCTAAAAATAGGGGATGCTGAAATTGAAGCCGGTAGGTTTACAACCGCGACAAACTTGAAAGCTGAAGCTGCAAAATGGTAGTCGTATGGAGCGATAGTGCCAAAGCCGAACTCAAAAAGGCTTTTGCATACATTGCATTGGACTCATTGCAAAATGCCAAATGGTTAGAGATACCTTAATCGATCTGACCATCGATTTAAGTAAAAGCCCGGAAAAATATCCTATAGATAAATTCAAAAAGAACAACGACGGGAGCTGGCGGGCTTTTGAAAAATTCCACTATCGTATTTCGTACCGTATTTTAAAAGATCAAATTAGGGTTGTACGTATGCGGCATACCAGTCAATCTCCGCTGCCTTATTGAAATTGTCCTGGTGCGTAAAGAGTAGTTTGGCAATTGCGCGAGTCGCCAGGATGCGTTCTAAGTATCTGTATTTAAAATAGCTATATCCAATAAAACTTTTCGGACATTTGTTGTTAATAGGTTGTACCATTGCCGTGTCTCAATGTCTTTATTCAATTATAAGCAGCGCAACAACATCGTCCTTATTTGTATCATCATACTGGGGTGTTTTCTGTTGTATGCTGTAAGCGGCTTCATCAATTCTATTCTCGGCGCTATCGTACTGTTCACCATATTTCGCCCTATGTACTGCGATCTGGTTGATAAAAAGAACTGGAACAGAACTATTTCCGCGCTTATTATCATGCTGATATCGCTTATCGTTATCATCATACCGATGCTATTTCTGTGTATTATGGTCGTCAATAAGCTTTCCGGGCTTAACAGCAGTTCATTCCCCATACAAGACTGGATTTACCGGATCGATATTTTTGCGTCGCACCATCTCGGCCAGCCTAAGCTGGCCGAAGATACGTTACAGAAGTTAGGGGCCTACGCAACGCAGTTGTTCCCGTCCATCATTAGCGGCATAGGAAACATCCTGCTTACCCTGCTTGTAATGTATTTCCTGCTGTTTTTTATGCTTACACAAAAAGACGCGTTCGAGACAGGAGTACTTAAGTACGCGCCTTTTCGCGAGCAGCATGCTTTGCGATTTTCCGAGGCTTTGCGTAATGCGACTTATAGCAACGTGCTCGGGCAGGGCATTATCGCGTTGACACAAGGAACCTTGCTGGCGCTTGGCTTTTTTGTTTTCGGCCTGCCCGACCCGGTGTTTTGGGGAGCCATAGGCGCTTTTATTTCATTTTTACCTGTCGTAGGCGCGCCCACCTTAACCATTCCGGCTGCTATCATCCTGATGGCAACCGATCATGTACTTAAAGGTGTGTTGCTGCTGGCATACGGATTATTATTTATCGGTAATATCGATAATGTACTCCGGATGATCATTAACAAACGGGTGGCCAATACGCACCCGATCATATCGGTAATGGGCGTATTTATCGGCTTGCCGCTATTTGGTATACTTGGGCTTGTTTTTGGGCCGCTGTTATTGTCATATTTCCTGTTGCTCATCGAAATTTATCAAACCAACCGCCTGGCCGCCGATCGGCTGGAGCGTATGAACCAGGGCTGAGCGGCAGCGAGATAGAATAATATTTTGCGTGCAACGTGATAAATTCCGATATTAATGCGGAAAATATATTAAAAATAAGTAACCGCCAAAAAGTCCGGTTTGCTATAATTGGCAGGATATTTAATCGTTATAAAAACAAATTATTCATTGTTTAAATTATATAGTTATGAATGACAACTCAAAAGTTATAGTTGCTTTGCTGGCAGGATTAGCCGCTGGCGCAGCTCTGGGGATATTATTTGCGCCGGAGAAAGGCACCGAAACCCGCGACAAACTAACCGATTCGTTAAAGAAATTGGGCGACTCGATAAGAGAAACTGCCGCTAGCGAGATAGATAACCTGGTGGGGCTAAAGGATAAAGTGGTGGATAATATTAAGAGTAAAATAAACCCGGTTAATGAAGAATACCAGGATGACCTGGAACATGCCTGATCGTTAAAAACAATCCCGGGGACAACCGTTTCCGGGATTCCATAAATAGGACATGGAAGAAAAAAAAGATACTACGCCGCCAATTTTAGACCAGCTTAAAGAATACGTGGAGACGCGTGTTAAGTTGGCCAAGTATGAAGCCATCGATCAGGGGGCAAAAATTGCAGCAAGCATCATCGTCGATGTTATTGTCAGCGTGTGTTTCTTACTTGCGTTTCTTTTTGTTAGTCTTACGATAGCTTGTGCGTTATCGATCCTATTGGGGTCCTATTGGGCGGGCTTCGGCGCTATGGCTATTATCTACCTCATCATAGCATTTATTGTGATGAAAAGGAAGGGCAAAATGCAGCCCAAACTGCAGAATTTGTTTATTAAGAATTTCTTTAAATAATGGCCGACACTGTTATAACCAATGTGGCTGAACTAAAAGCCGAGATAGCGCGCCTGACATTGCTGAAAGAGGAGCAGGGGCAGGCTTTGGCCGACCGGGTTAGTTCGCCTATGGCTACGCTGAATACCGTATTTTCTATTTTTTCCAATAAGCAGGGCGATGGCAAGGGAATATTCCATCCTGATTTCATATCGATGTTGTCGCGTATCATACTGCCTGTTACGCTGAACAGGACGCTCTTTCGTAACTCCAAC
>DASZVE010000054.1:0-5015 GCA_035547095.1 Mucilaginibacter sp. | reverse complement strand
GCTCAATTCAGCAACGGGATTTTTCTTTTCGCGCTCCAGCGGATCGCCAGGGAAGGCATAGCCCTGCATCGCTTCGCGGCCTTGCCAACTGTTGATGCGCCATTGGCGCAATTCCTCGTTGTCTTCCTGTGCGGGCATCATGGATATATATTGTGCGATGCGCACTTTGTTGCCGCTGGTATTGGCGCGTATGCCGTGCGGTTCGAGGCTGTTAAAAATTAACAGGTCGCCGGCTTCCAATTTTACTTTCTCTATCTTAAAGCCCATCGTGTCCGGTTTGTAATGGTCGCGGTCGGCGGGCTGGGTTAGTTTCCAGGTATCGTAAGTGCGGTAAAGCTCCGGCACGCACTGAAAACCGCCCATGCTTTCGTCGGTCTGGTCGGCCAACGCCAATACGCCCTGCACATTCACGGGTTTGGTCTCCGGGTCGTAATCCCAATGGATAAAGCCTTTGTATTCAAAACCGGGCCTGATCGGGAAATTTAGATTCGCCCGGTCTATCGTCACCCAAAGCTTTTCTGTCCCCCAAACATCAGCAAAAGCCTGGTGCACCCTCGGGAATTGGCGGTTATCCCACATGTATTGCTGGTTATATATCTCAACCATGCCGGTGTTGTTCAACTCGGTCATCTGCATTTTCACGTTCGGGCGTTTATACCAGCTTTCGATATCATTCGGATCCTTATCCTCGTATTCCCATAGATATGCGGCAAGCCGTTCGGCTTGTTGCCTGGGCACGGCCTGCTTAATAACAACATAACCGTTTTCGATCCAGAATTTCCAGTCGTCCTCGCTCAGCACGCGCAAAGGCTCGCCATTGCTGCGGTCATTCAGTTTTGTTACGCTCGATTTTGCGGTCGATGGATTACCCGGTATTTCTTTATGTGCATTTTCGGGCGCCATGGTCATCGTCATGGTAGCCATTGTTGGGGTTTCTGTTTTCATTCTATAATTGGTTTTAATACTTCAAAGGTATGGTGGCCTTAAACCGTAAAGATTCTTTATAATAACCAAAGTTTGCTCTGTATTGACCTGATTTGTATATTTAAATGAATTATTAGGACAATGAACGAGATACAGCTCGAAAAAGTAGAATTTGAACCGGGCAAATCATTTAAGCTCTTTTCGCCCCGCCTGCGCAATACCTTCCTTTGGCATTACCATCCCGAGATCGAGCTGGTATACGTCGAGGCTGATACGGGCATTCGCCACGTCGGCTCGCATATATCGAGCTATACACAAAGCGACCTTGTTTTTATAGGCAGCAATATCCCCCACCTTAATTTCGACTACCGCCTGCGTAGTGATTATCACCAGGTAGTGATACAATTGCGCGAAAACTTTTTGGGTACTGCCATCGGCACAAGTCCGGAGTTCGCGGCCATTAACCAGCTCTTTAAAAAAGCAGCCTCGGGTATTGCCTTTCATGGTGAAACAAGGGCATTGGTTGGCGAACGGCTAAAACAATTACAAAACCTGGCGGCTTATCAACAACTGCTTGAACTGATCGATATTTTTCAATTTCTTGCGAATTCGGCCGAATACATCATCCTGAATGAAGATCAGCTAAGCCTGCCATTCTTTTTAAAAGATAAGATACGCATGGGCGCCATTTACGAATACATCGACGCCAATTACAACCGCAACCCGGATGTGAAC
Source organism: Mucilaginibacter sp. (assembly GCA_035547095.1). GTDB lineage: Bacteria > Bacteroidota > Bacteroidia > Sphingobacteriales > Sphingobacteriaceae > Mucilaginibacter. The sequence goes on along the minus strand of DASZVE010000054.1, from coordinate 3,356 downwards.
GTGGTGGCCGAAAAAGTTTTCCTGACCACCCCTGCCTTTTGCCGCTACTTTAAACGGCAAACCCACATGACCTTTACCGATTTTGTGAACCAATACCGTATAGATATGGCCAAAAACCTGCTGATGCAGGATAAAAACATTACCGAAACCTGCTATGCAGTAGGCTTTGAGAGTTTGTCGTACTTTAACAAGCTCTTTAACAAGATGGTGGGCGAAAATCCATCAGATTACAAAAAACGCTGGATAGGCCAGCCTAAAGCCAAATAGTCAGCACTTGACTGTCTTTTTCTTCTTGCCAAGTGAACCGTTGCTTTTGGCTTTATCGATACAAGTTACCGCATCAGGTATTTTACAGGCCGTGCCATGCATGTCGACAGTCACCACGCCGATCTTTTTCGCGGCGGCGATCGCCTCGTCCGACAATGGCGCAACATAGCTGCCAACCGCTATGACAAAACCGTTCATTACCTGCCTGACCCGGCTTGGCGCGGTATGAATAGTGCTGACCACCCTTTCCAGCAGAATTTTCAACGCAGGTATGTCAAGTTCATTATCGAGCTTAAGCGACACCAGGTTGCTGAGTGTCGACCAGCCTGCCGCTGCAATATTGTCTTCGGGCGAATCGATCCATTCCAAAGCCATTTCAAAGCCAAATCTTCCTTCACTGGCCACCCAGGGAACGGTATAGCCGCTAATATTATCCGATACCGCCTGTTTGGCCCACAGCCGCAGGTCATCCCTGGTCATTTGATCATCATCGGCGATCAGCCCCGCCAGGTACATAGCATCAGCATTACCCGTTGCGTACAAATCCCTGGCCAGTTGGTAATCCTTTTTGATCTTTTTCTGGATCGGCTTCAGGTATTCCACTTTAACGCCGAAAAAAGGTTCCTTAACGCCGTGCTTTAGCAGTATCTTTTTGATGCTTTCGCTGCCGTGCGCTTCCAGCTCGGCCATGATCTCTTGTACGGTCATCATTTTTTTATCAAAAAATGTTAGTTTAAATATACTTCACTGCACATTGGTTTACAGCATAATTATAGATTTTTCCAACCGGAGGTTGTTTGATTTTATACTCCGCTTCGTTTTAAATAGCTGAACCTATTCTATGCATCCCCGTATAACTGGGCTGTTAAACTACAAACTATACCCAAACAACCAAGTTTATTACAGCCAGAAATGAAGAAGATAGCCGGTGTGTTTATATTGATCGCAAGCGTGTGTTTTTCTGCATGTCAAAAGTTCACGGTCGCCCCGGGAACTGAGCCAGCGGTGTTGAAAAAGATGCCGATCAATTCTGCAACGCCGTCGCTGAAACAAAATACAGATACGGTTGCAGCAGTAAATGGTTATCTGCAACTAAAGCTGGCCAAGGACTCAGTGAATACCGACGGGGTTTTGATCCGTTTTAGCCCCGATTCAAAGACCATTTATGTAAGGGGTGAGGACGCACCTTCCATGCAGGGTTTTGGACAAGTAAGTTTGTCGAGTTTTTCGAGCGACAATGTTCCGCTGGCCATCAACGTAATGCCGCTTTCATCGCAAGGCCTTACGATAGCCCTAAAAGTAGGCGCCAGGAATGATGGAAACTATAGCCTGAACCTAAAATCGATCAATTCGGTTCCCGACTATTACAATATCGTGCTGAGGGACACCTACAAAAAAGATTCGGTCGACCTGCGAAAATCGCCATCCTATGCTTTCAGCATTGCCAACTCCGATTCCACTTCGTTCGGCGCCAACCGCTTTAAGCTGGTGATCCGCCAAAACTAATTTCGATCCGCCCATCAGTATTAAATAAAAGACCAGGCACAAGTTTTTAAAATTGCGCTGTTGGTTAATCTGCTTTTGCTTATATTGGCAGGTATAATCAACCCATGAAAGCCTTTTTTTCAATTGCCGTCACTTTACTGCTCATCTGGGCGCTGCAAACCAAATTCGGCGACATTCCGCCGGTCGGTAAATTTCTAAATCCTGCAACCGGCTTTTGGAATAATGCTGAGAGCAAACATCAGAACGACGAAGAACTGCACCTGGATGGACTACAGGGCAAAGTAACCATCCGGTTCGATGAACGGCGCATACCGCACATTTTTGCCGAAAACGATCATGACCTGTATTTGGCCGAGGGCTATATTACCGCACGCGACAGGCTGTGGCAAATGGATATCCAAACCCGCGCCGCGGCCGGCCGCTTGTCGGAAGTTGTAGGACCGAAAGCGTTGAACGTGGATCGTTATCAACGCCGGATGGGAATGACCTACGGCGCCGAAAATTGCCTGAAAGGAATGTTAAAGGATCCCGAAAGCAAACTTTTGATCGAGGCTTATACCCAAGGCGTTAATAATTACATTCATCAACTGAAAAAGAGGGATTATCCTATCGAATTTAAGCTGCTGGATTACGCACCCGAAGAATGGCAACCTATCAATTGTGCATACCTGCTCAAAAACATGTCGCAAACGCTGGCCGGCAACTCGGATGCGGTTGGGATGACCAACGACCTGAAAGTTTTCGGTATCAGCGTGATGAACGACCTGTTCCCCGATCAGCCCTATCACAACCAACCGATCATCCCTGCCGGCACTAAATGGGATTTCACTCCGCTGCCCATTCCTAAACCTTCGCCAAGTTTTATCGCTCAAACATCCGGCATGAAGTCAAAGGAAATAACACCGGGCATTGGCAGCAATAACTGGGCGGTTAATGGCAGCAAATCGGCTACTGGCTACCCTATCCTGGCAAACGATCCGCACCTGAACCTCACTTTTCCATCGATATGGTACCTGGTGCAGTTGTCGTCGCCAACGGTAAATGTTTACGGAGCTTCGCTACCCGGCGCGCCGGGAGTTGTTATCGGGTTCAATCGAAATATCGCCTGGGGTGTAACGAATGTCGACGCTGATGTGCTGGACTGGTACCAGGTTAAGTTTAAGGATAATAGCAAAAACGAATATTGGTATAACAACCGCTGGAATAAGACCACAAAAAAGATCGAAGAAATTAAAGTACGCGGGCAAAAGCCGATCTATGATACAGTTATCTATACGCATCACGGTCCCGTTGTATATGATAAAATCAACCAAAAACCAAAAGACGGGCACGACGATGTTCCCGTGGGAGATGCCTTGCGCTGGATAGCGCACGATGAATCGGACGAATTCAGGGCTTTGTACATTATGAACCGCGGCAAAAACTATGACGATTACCGTAAGGCCCTCACCTACTTTTCGGCCCCGGCACAAAATTTTATCTTCGCCGATAAGGATAACGACATTGCCATTACACCTAACGGCAAGTTTCCGCTTAAATTCCCCGACCAGGGCAAATATATTCTTGATGGCAGCGACCCGGCC
>DASZVE010000053.1:0-33893 GCA_035547095.1 Mucilaginibacter sp. | reverse complement strand
ATTTAAAAAACTAAAATGATGATCCCAAAAAACAGTTTTAAGCGGGTATTCTCCCGAGCGTTTGTAACGACTGCAGTACTTACTACCCTTCTCGCAACCTCATGCCAGAAGGAGGCCACCCCCGCGCCGACTTATGATGCTGCGGCTTCTTCAGGCATTAAACTAAACACCTCGTTTAAAAACAGTACTGCACTGAGTACATTTTTAGGCACTACGATTAATTGGTCCTCGCCGGTTGCGCTTTACAAAAAAAGCAATGTTACCCTAAGCGGTTTGCAAATCAGCGGCGGCTCGTCGCCATGCATCCAGTTAACTGACTGTACTAACATCCATATTACTAAATGTAAGCTAAGCAACTGTACCAATTACGCAATACTGATCGGCAGCGGCTGCTCAAACATTTTAGTCGACAGTTGTTTAATAAAAAATGTTGCAACAGGTGTTTTTGCTGTAAACTGCCCCAATGGCCAGATAAGAGTACAATACAACCAGTTCCAGAACATGACCGGCCCTTATCCCAAAGGCGCCTTTGTGCAGTTCAGCAGCGTTGGCGGCCACTTTAATCGCATTCAATATAACGTTTGTGAGAACATCTCAGGTCAAAGTACTCCCGAGGATGGAATAAGTGTTTATAAAAGCAGTGGGGTAGCCGGTGATCCGATATACGTTATCGGAAACAAAATCCGCGGCGGCGGCCCAAGCACAACAGGCGCCGGTATTACTATTGGCGACGGCGGCGGCAGTTATGTGACGGCGGAATATAATGTTTTGGTGAATACCGGTCACATGGGAATGCAGATCGCAGGCGGTACAAACATGAAAATAACCCAAAATACTATATACAGTTCGGTGTTTAGCTGGTCTCATGTGGGTGTAGGTTGCGGCAATTACTCAAGCGCACCATGCGGCAACCTTACTGTCAGCTACAATAAGGTAAAATGGTGGTGCGGTTATGCACCAGACCTGGCATGGTACAAACCACAACCTTCCAGCATCGAATACGACGATTGTTACCAGGCCAGCTTGGGTGTGCCATCCGGCTGGAGTACAAATAACTTCGGGGCAAGTATCAGTTCAAGCATACTGCCGGCAACAATGATCACCTGGCAATAATCAACAACAAAATAGCAATAAACCCTATGGTACAGCTCAGATCAGTAAAACGAAAAAAGAGATCGCCCGGTTAATGTAACCGCCTTTTGATCCGGCCAGCCTATTTATTTATCAAAAATTTCGCGAGCAAAAAATGATCGTGAAGGAATGACTTCGTCTTAACTCAAGCGCAAGCCGAACTTTTTATTAATAAGTTAAAAAAACAGCCCTTTAATTAATTTAAAATCTAAGACGATGAATCCAAAAATCATTTTGAGACGAGTATTTCCCCGTGCACTTGCGGCAACTGTGGTATTTTTGCCCTTTCTGGTAACCTCGTGCCAGAAAGAGGCAGAACCTGCGCTAACCAGCAACACGGCTGTACCCTCGGGTGTTACGTTGAATACAACATTTAAAAACGCAACAGCGCTTAGTACTTTTTTAGGTACTACAGTTAAATACTCGGCGCCTATCTCACTTTACAAAAAAAGTAACATTACCATAACCGGCTTATCGATCACCGGCGGTTCAGTGCCATGTATTCAGCTGACTGGTTGTACAAACATTCACATTAAAAAATGTAAGATCACCGGTACTACAAATTATGGCATACTCATCGGCAGCGGATGCTCAAACATTCTGATCGATAGTTGTTTGATAAACAATGTTGCAACTGGAGTATTTGCGGTAAGCTGCCCCGCGGGGCAAATCCGCATACAACATAACCAATTTCAGAACATGAAGGGGCCTTACCCAAAGGCGCTTTTGTACAGTTTAGTAATGTTGGCGGACCGGGTAACCGTATCCAATATAATGTGTGCGAGAATATCCAGGGACAAAGCAACCCCGAAGACGGCATCAGCATCTATAAGAGCAATGGCCTGTCTACCGATCCGATCTTAGTACTGGGTAACCAAATACGTGGCGGCGGCCCAAGTACTACCGGTTCCGGCATTACCATTGGCGACCTGGGCGGTAGTTACGTAACTGTGCGTAACAACACAGTGGTTAACTCCGGATATTGGGGAATGCAAATTGCCGGGGGCAATCACATGACCATAACGGGCAATACCATTTACAGCGCTGCATTTAAATGGTCGCACGCTGGGGTAGGCTGCGCAAATTTTTCGGGGTTACCGGCCTACAACCTGACCATTAGCTATAATCGCGTGAAATGGATGTGCGGCGACCCTGCAGACCTAAAATGGTATAGTCCGGTTCCAACCAGCATTGAAAAAGATGGTATCTACAGCATACTACCTACTGGCTGGAGTACGAACACATTTGGAGCCAGCATCAGCGCAACCGTATTACCTTCTACAATGATCACCTGGCAATAATTTTTAAAATAAACTTCTATCTAAGCCACTCATTTTTGAGTGGCTTTTTTTATTAAAAAGGAAGCCGCGCGCATCAGATTGACATTCATGGTCTAGTTTACTACCAGGTTTTCGGGGAATATCAATTTGAATGTACTTCCTCTATCTGGTTCGGACGACACTTCGATCAGCATATGATGAAATTCGGCTATAGATTTTACAATGGGCAGTCCCAGGCCGAAACTGTCCTGTTGTAATGACTGACTGAATTTTTTAAAGCGATTGAATATATGCGGCAACTGCTCTGCGCCTATCCCTACACCGGTGTCGGATATTTCGATGATGTGGGTTTTGCCTGCCATATGTCCGCTGATTCGGATCGATCCGCTCTGTTTATTGTATTTGATCGCATTATTGATCAGGTTAAAAAACAGGTTGAACAACAAAAACTTGTTTACCTTATCAAAACGCCATTCGGCCGGCACATCGATCGAACAAGTGATATTCTTTTCCTCAAGTCTGATCGATATTTCATCGTAAATTTCACTAAGCAGATCTTGCACTGGTATATTGTCCTCCTTAAGGAATTGCTCGTTTTCTATTTGCGAGATCAGCAGCAATGTTTTGGTAATGCTTTTCAACCGGTTAAGGATTTTTTGCATCTCCACCAGCCGGACTTTAACCTCATCGCTGATATCCTCGCTCGCGAACATGTTTTCGATCTTTGACTGCATGATCGACACCGGGGTCATCAGTTCGTGTGACGCGTTCGATATAAATTCGCGCTCTTTTTGAAATGCATTTTCGATGGTTTGTATCATTTTGTGGATACTGATATCGAGGTATTCAAAATCGGATGTTGTGGTACGAACCTTTCGGTATGGGGTATGCCGCGGGAATTTATGGCCGATCAGCTTGGTTTTAATAATAAGCCCAAGAGGCCGGAGTACATAAGTGGAATAAACCTGGTCGGCCAGAATAGTTAAAAATACCATACCCAGGAGTATTTCGAAGGCAATGCTTTGAAGCGGGGCGCTTGTTTCGCCGATCGTGTCCACGCTTTTACCTATTTCGAGCAGGTAGTTCTGCCCGCCTGTCTTAAAAGTATGGCTCAATATCCGGTATTGAATAGTATCACCTTCAACTAAACGCGGTTCATTAACAATGGTATCTATCGTTTCTGCGTCCGAATCTACGTCAAGACTCACAAATTCTTCCTTAAGCAGGGCATTGTAGCTGCCATAACCTTCGCCATTCTGAATATAACTTTTTATGCCCTGGTTTTTAACTATTTTCAGCACCTTATCTTTTTGCTTGCGCAGCCAGTTATCGGTATAATTTCTATTAATGTCCCTGATTAGTACAGGTAAGAGCAGCACAAATAACACTACAATTACCAATTTCGAAATGGTATTAAATAGCGTCAGTTTGGTGCCGAGTTTCAATTTTAGTTATTAATGTTAACCCTATAACCTAACCCCCTTACGGTCTCGATCCAATCGGCCGGGGCAAAGGCGTTCAATTTTTTTCTGATATTCTTGATATGGGCGTCAATATAATTGGAATCATAGTCGTCGTTTACAATACTTCCCCATATGTGTTCGCTTAATTGCGATCTGGTCAAAGTTCGGTTTTTGTGAAGGATCAGGTAAGCTATCAGGTCAAACTCTTTTTTGGTGATTGCGCTCACGGGTGTTTGGCCATAGGCGATCGTGCGATTGGTCAGGTCGATTGAAAAGCCGCCAATTGTAACCACTGCATTTTTTAATCCAAATTTGCGGCGTATAATGGCCTGCATCCTGCTTTGAAGCTCGAGTAGCGAAAAAGGTTTGGCCAGGTAGTCGTCGGCGCCCAGGTCAAGACCTTTAACACGGTCATTGATCTCAGCACGGGCGGTTAAGATAATGCAGGCCGCTTCAGGATTATATTTTTTTGCCTCGGCCAGCAAATCCAGCCCCTCGTAGTCAGGCAAGCCAAGGTCGATGAGGATAAAATCATATAAATTGGTCGCAATTTTTTCAGACGCAGATTTGCCATCAAAGCATACATCGCAAATGTAGTTGCTGCTGGTAAGCGAAAACTCCAGTTCCTCGGTTAACGCTTTCTCATCTTCAACAATCAGTACATTCATATCAGCTTAGTAAAACAAGTAATAAAACGTTAGGTTATAAAACGATTCGCGATGGTTTTTTAAAACCCCTTCAACGTTTACAGGTATAGAATACTTATAAGCAAACTCAAACGTATAATGCGGGCGGTTATAAGCAATGGGTAATTTAAAGCTATAGTTAAGCATATTGAATCGGCTGTTGCGGTGAGCATAGAGCGGATTGTAGGGAGGCGGAATAATATAATCGTCGCGATCCGGTTCAAAACGATCCGGGTGGTTCATAGAATACTTCTGAACGAAGTTTTGCGTGCCCAGGATCATGATAAAAGCCGGCTCGAACGAAAGATAGTCCTTGTCATCAAAAATGCTCCAGTTGGTTTCAAAGTATTTGGAATTATTAATGGTGAGAAAAAAATCATTGGATTCGCCATACAGGTAATCCATAACAACAGTCGATTTAAAGGCCTTCCAGTCGTATGAGTTTTTAAAATCGATGTCGTTGGACGAGGCCGATTTAATGATCAAGGCATACCTGTCAAAAAAGAACCTGGTATAGCTGATGTTGCCCGTAAACCTCGGCGACAACCGGTAAAGATAGCCTGCGCCTACGTCTGTTTCGTCAATGACGGGCTTCGACCCTAAAACCTTATAGACCGAACCATATACAAAAAATCCTGATTTGGCATTATAAATAATATCCGAATTAAGGAAGGGATACTTAACCGGGCCGGTGCGACCAAAAAAACTGGCATCGCTGCCATAGCTCACTCCAACAGAGACAGATTGTTTTCGTACAACGGTGTCTGTATCCGCTGTTATCGGGTGCCTGCGATAATTTATAGCCACGTACTTGTTTACGCCGGCTTCAGCACTCAAGCAGATGCCAAAAAGAAACAGTATGCAAATGTACCTCATGGTTATGCCATTATAATATACATATATTTTATTATTCGCCGTTATGCCGGGGTATTTCGGGTGGCCGTTCCAGGCCTGGTGGCCTGCGTTGCCGTTTTTTCTTTTTATCTGATCCGGAACCATTGCTTTCACCGATCTTTTCGGGTTTGGGAAGGCGCTTTGCCTTAGCCACTTCTTTTATTTTCGGATCCTTTTGTTGCTTATTTTTATTCGTTGTAGTGTCCGCCAGCGCCTCCTTCGACGAATCGAAACGAGTAAGCGTATAATGAGGCGCATGCAGATCAATACCAGCAAACGATATCCAGGGAATGAGTACCAACAGCAAAACGATATACACAAACCATTTAGTCATTTGCAGGGGAGTGGTATAAATATCGCATCAAATTGTTCAATTGACGTCAAAAATAAAGCCCGATTGTCAAATCAGGCTGTTTAAACTTTATTATCCATAGTTATGGATGATCTTTTAGATCATTTATTCCGCGCATGTTCAAAAGTTGCGCGGCTATGATCTGTTATAAGGCCTGTCTAACGTGCCGGCCGGACCGAGGGGTATTACTTGTATATCTTTTACAGCAGGTTTTGAACCTAATTTAAATTGTTGATCTCCTTAGAGGTATAAACGCAATCCTGATCGTCGATAATAATACAGGCCAACTGCTGGAGCCCGTCGATAAAGCCCAAACCGGCGTTTATTCCCATCTGCATAATCGGCGTTGCCATCGCATCCGATAACTCGGCAGTGGGGCTCACTACACTTACACTTTTGAGTATACCAGCCGAGCCGCCTTTTTTTAAGTCTGCATCAGACAAGTTTTTTTGTTCAGCGGCCATGGCGTCGGGTTCCCGAACTGATCTGGCTACGGCCATGTTACTGATATTGATGCCTGCATACGGTTGATTTTCCTGTTCCGGATCCGCGCTTGCAATCGTCCAGGGCAAGCCGTCGGGTTTAAGTCCCCAGGTAAGCAAATCGCCGTCTGCGTTGATCACTCCGCTCGACACGCCGGCCATTTGAAGCACGTATTTTGCTCTGTCGGTGGCGTACCCTTTACTTACAGCGCTAAACCCTATCCTCATCCCTTTTTCTTTTAAAAACACGGTTGTTTTTTCCGGGTCAAGGATCACTTGCCTGTAACTCGTCAATTTACCTGATTGCTTGCCGTTGTTAACGACTTCCCCGTCGAGCACATTGTAAGTGATATCAAACGACCCCTCAGTGAGGTCGGAAATGTTGAGTGAGCGTTCTATCAGGCGAAAAATTTCTGCCCCGGCTTTTACAGGTTTTATCCCCGCATTGCGATTTATCTCATTGATCTGGCTGTCGTCATTAAATGCGCTCAGCAATTTCTCGACACGTGTAATCTCAGCTGAAGCTATATCTATACATTGTCCCGCCCGATCGGCATCGTGGCCCACCACGCAGATTTCGAAATGGCTGCCCATCAGCCGCATAGAGTGCCTGAATATGTCCTGGTCGCTATTAAATGTCTTTACTGCTAACATAGGCAATATGATTTATATGTTGAACATATTCAGGGTATGAAAGTTTAATTTGGCAAACGAAGAAAGCCAATGCGGGTTAATTAAATCTCACTAACCACGAAAGTAGGCGGGTAACATGAAAATAACATGAAAACCAAGTTTTCACAACGGGATTCGGCCCGCTTTTTATAAGTAAACGGGCGAAAATGACAAATTAGGGTTGGCGAAATCGCCGGGCGGTTAAGCGTGCGGTACATTTCCAGACCGTACTCTTCACAGGTTAAGCTATCGTGCCTTCTTTCAGTTTTTCAGCATTTTCAGCAAACTGCAGTGCATCGATGATCTCCTGTATGTTGCCATTCATTACTTCGGGCAAATTATAAATGGTCAGCCCTATGCGGTGTTCGGTAACACGGCCCTGCGGAAAATTATAGGTGCGCACTTTTGCGGACCGGTCACCCGTTGATACCATGGTTTTGCGCTTTTTTGAAATGTCTTCCAAATGTTTTTGCAGTTCCATTTCGTATATTCTCGACCGCAGTACCTGTAAAGCCTTATCGTAGTTTTTCAGCTGCGATTTCTGATCCTGGCATTGGGCGATGATACCGGTAGGGATGTGCGTAAGTCGCACTGCGGAATAGGTGGTGTTTACCGACTGGCCTCCCGGGCCGGACGCGCAAAACAGGTCTTTACGTATGTCGGCCGCGTTCAGCTCGATATCAAATTCATCGGCCTCGGGTAATACTACTACACTGGCCGCCGATGTATGAACACGGCCCTGTGTTTCAGTGTCAGGTACGCGCTGTACACGGTGCACGCCCGATTCATATTTTAAAGTGCCGTAGGCGTCGTCGGCCAGAACATTGAATACGATTTCCTTATATCCGCCCGCAGTGCCTTCCGTATAGTCGACCAGTTCGGTCTTCCAGCCGCGTTTTTCGCAGTAACGCATATACATACGATACAGGTCGCCGGCGAAAAGTGCCGCTTCGTCGCCTCCTGTGCCGCCACGAATTTCTACGATAGCGTGTTTCGAGTCCTCGGGATCTTTTGGAATCAGCATCACCCTGATCTCTTCTTCCTTATCATCCCGCTGCACCAATAATTCGTCAAGTTCGGTCTTGGCCATTTCGCGGAATTCTTCGTCCTTTTCGGTAGCCAGTATTTCTTTATTCGTGTCGATGTTACTGAGTATATTTCTGTAAATGTTATACTCATCAACAACCTTGGCCAGGTCCTTATATTCCTTGTTCAGCAGGGCAAAACGTTTCATGTCGGCCATAGCGTCGGGGCTGCTCAGCTCGGCTTCCACATCTTTCCAGCGTTGGTATATTGCTTCTAATTTTTCTAACATAAACAGTGTCTCTCATCGCAGGCAACAACTATACTGCGAAAAAGCGCACAAAAGTACGAAATTTTGAGGTTACTTTTAGGAGGTCCCGGCAGCCGAACAAGTTATTACACACCAGCTACAATAGGCTTTTCGAAGTATTCGAGCTTTATATCGGTTCCGTCAAAAACAGCATAGGAGTTATAACTTACCCATTCGCCAAGATTTATATACCGGCTTTTTTCGCCGATGAGCATGTCGAGCGGTTTGTGCCGGTGGCCGAAGACGAGGTAATCATAATATTCCGTTTTAAGCAGTTTTTTACAAAAGATCGGCAGAAATTCCTGTTTTACAGGCTTTTCTTCCTTTTTTTCGTTGGCAATACGGCTGTGACCCGACCAGTAATTGGCTATACCAACACCAAAGTTGGGATGAAGCCGGGCAAACAGCCACTGGCACAACCCGCTGCGGAATACCTTTTTTAAAATTTTATACGAGGTGTCGCCCGGACCGAGGCCGTCGCCATGGTGCAGGAAGAATTTTTTGCCGTTGCGTTCGATGACCAGTTCGTTCGAAATAATCGTTGCATTAAATTCCTTTGTAAAGTAGTCGAACATCCACATATCGTGGTTGCCTTTGAACATATAAATTTTGATACCTGAGTCCGCCAGTTCGGCCAGTTTGCCAAGGAAACGGATATAGCCTTTGGGAACTACCGTCCTGTATTCAAACCAAAAATCAAAGGCGTCGCCCATCAGGAAAACTTCGGAAGCGTCCGTTTTGATCATGTCCAGCCAGCGCACCAAACGCGCTTCGCGTTCGCGGCTTGTCGCATAGCTTGGAGTGCCGAGGTGAAAGTCGGAAGCGAAGTAAAGTTTGCCCATGTCGGCTCAAAAGTAATAAGAATTTCGGATGTGGAATTGCTCGTCTCCACTGGCAATGACAATTAAAAGTGTGATATTTGGGTATGCCTGCCATCCTCCACGTCCTCAACGGTGATTCCACCGCCCATAGTTTCCGCGATACCGGCCTGGAAGGCGATATGCTGGTTTGGCGCGAAGTGTTTTCGCAGGGCCCGCTCGTGGAAAATATTTCGTCCGCTGATTTTTGGAAAAAACGCGAAGAATGGATTTGTGGCACTTTCAAGGAAAAGCCGGAAGAATATCAAAAGAACGTGGTCGATCCGCTGGATAAACTGAGGGAGCCTTACGACGAGATAAACCTGTGGTTCGAATTCGACCTGCACTGCCAGGCAAACCTGATCGGTGTGCTAAATCTGCTGCTGAAAAAAACCGATCTCTCCCTGCCTGCAGTTTATCTGATCTGTCCCGACAGTTTCCCCGGGAAAGAAATATTCAGGGGGATGGGTGAATTGAACGGCGAGGAGCTGGAATACCTGTACGACAATATCCGGGTACAACTGGATGAGCCTGACTTTGTGATAGCAAAAAGAGCCTGGGAATTATATGTTCGGGGAAATGCCGACGAACTGGAAAAATGGATAGCCGAAACGCACTTTTGGGGCAACCTGCATTTGCTTAAGGCAGCGCTTGAGGCGCACCTTGGTCGTTTGCGTATTAACGATCATGGATTGAACTCGGTAGAACAAAGGCTGTTGGACATATACAACAACGGAAACAAAACCAGGCAAAGTATTTACCGTCAGTTCTGGGATACAGACACCATCTATGGCATGGGCGACCTGGAACTCAATATTTACTTAGATAGCCTTTCCCGCAGGCAGGTTATTTCGTTGTTACCGTGACCTTCGGCGACGGTTCGCTTTCATTTTTTAACCGGTCGATAGCCGTTACCACATACTGGTAGGTTTTGCCGCTGCCGGTGGCCTCGTCCTCAAATGCCGTACCTGCATCGTATTGAATGTGAATAATATGTTTCGGATCGTCCAGGTTTATACTGTCGGCGGCATCAAAGCGATAGACCACATAGCCGTATACCGGCTCGTCATCCTCCGCGGTGTCGGGCGTTTGCCACTGCAGGTTTACGCCGTGGCTGTTGGCGATGGCGGTGAGGTTTTTAGGCGCATTTGGAGCAACTGAGTCCAGCCACAGCATCTGGGGAGGCAGGGCAGGATATTTATAAAAATTCGTTCTAAGCGAATCTGAAAATCCGAGCGGATCGCGCATCAGCGAATTCGCGCTAAAGTAAATACTTCCCTGTACGCGCGGGTTATCGCGAAGATACCTGATCTCATTGGGCATTTCGGCCGGGTTTCTGAATGCTCGTGATTTCAGCTCGTCTATACGATATGCCGCCTGCCCTATGTACAGGTCGCGTCCAAAGGTATTGTTGCTCCACCAGTCGACGAGCTTATCGAAATCCATCAGGTTATCGTTCATTGGCCGGTAAAGCTGCGGTGCAATATAATCCAGCCATCCCTCCTTCATCCATTTGCGGCAATCGGCATATAATTCATAGTAGGTTTCCATACCGTGCGTATCGGAACCATTGGGGTTATGATTTTTGTTTGCCCATATGCCGAACGGGCTTATTCCGAATTTCACATAGGGTTTATGCTCGTGGATGCTGTCGCTTAACTCCTTTATGAGCAGGTCGACGTTATTACGCCGCCAATCGTCGATATTGTTAAAATCGCCGCCATATTGCTTAAAAGCCTGCGCATCGCGAATGCTTTGGCCGGCAATGCGATATGGATAAAAATAATCGTCCATGTGCACTCCATCGATGTCATAATTATCGACGACATTCAATATAATATGAACGATATAGTCGCGTACTTCGGGTAATCCGGGGTTAAATAGCTTAATCCCCCCATAAACGAAGAACCATTCAGGTTCCTGGTTGGTAATATGGCAGGTGCAGAGACTTTTAAAATTGCTGTCAAAAGTAGCCCGGTAAGGATTAAACCAGGCGTGGAGTTCTATACCGCGCTTATGAGCTTCGGTAATGGCAAACTCCAGCGGGTCGTATTCAGGTGTTGGCGGCACGCCCTGCTTCCCGGTCAGCCATTTGGACCAGGGCTCATTGCCTTTGGCGTAAAATGCGTCGGCGGCGGGACGAATCTGCAGCATAACCGCATTGATCCCGGCCCGCTGGTCGGCATCAAGTATAGCTAATAATTCCTCCTTTTGCCTTTCCACCGGCAGATTCGAGTCGCTCGGCCAGTCAATATTCGCTACGGTAGCAATCCATTCGCCCCTGAACTCCCTTTTTGGCTCATACCTGGGCGCTTTTACCGGCACCCTGGGGGTGTCGGCGTGAATTACTTTTGTGGTATCGTTTTGTGCGTTGGTTAGGAACGGAAGAAAAAATATGGGAATAAATAATATTAAATATCTGCATGCACGCATCGGGCTCCGAGTTTACAGTCGCAAAGATATAAACTGATAGTTCAATTTTTTATTATAGCCGGAATAAAAGGCGGTTTGTGTTTTAAGTATATTCTAAGTATTTTTAACGTCGATCTTCCAATGATTTATACCCTGTGATGGCGTAATTTCATAGATTTTTCATTTATCTTTAAATTATTTTAATCGCAAGTAAACATTTCGCAATGTTTTTTGTTAATACCAATTAATAAATAAAACCCATACCCTAAGCGTACGATAATGCCTTACTTCTGTTCACATGGATTTTATCGGACGATAATTTAAACTTTAAAGAAGTACCACCATGGAAAATCAGACCGGTCAGACACCCAAAAAAAATTCGAATGTTATTTATTTCCTGATAATTGTGGTTTTGGCTTTGCTGGGAACTGATGTATACCTGTATTTGCAAAAGAATAAGTCGGATACAAGGATAGTTTACCAGGAAGATGAAAAAAACAGGCTCAAAATAGAATTGGACAGCCTTGAAGCGCAGATAGAGCAGGTTAATGCCGGCAAGGCGAAGATGACCTCCGAATTGCGTGCAAAAAACGATTCACTTGAATCAAAGATTAAAGTCTTGCGCCAGGAGCTGGCCAAAGGCAAACTTACCTCCGGCGAACTTGCCAAGGCCCAGGAGGATGTGAAGCAATTGCGCTATTTTGTAACAAAGTATACAGCCGACATTGAGGAGCTGAAGAAGCAGAACACAAACCTTGCGGCGGAAAGAGATACATTAAAAACAAACCTGGGAACGGTGACCCAAAAGGCTACCACCCTCGAGGCACAGAACAAGGACCTGGACAGTAAGGTAACCATAGCTAAAGCTCTGAAGGCAGGCCGTATTGATATTGCGGCCTATAAGGTGAAGAACAGCGGAAAAGAAGTTGAGGAAACCCGCGCCAAGCCAACAACCAAGCTCAAAATAAATTTCACCGTTGCGGACAACACACTTGCGGACAAGGCCTTGCATGATGTTTATGTGCGCGTGCTTGATCCGACCGGTAATTTGATAACTGATGCTGCTAACTCGGGTAATTTCACCGCCGATGGCCAGGACCTGCAATATACTTATAAAACTTCGATCGATTTTAAGAACGATAACAGCACATTTACTGTTGACTGGAAAAGCCCTACCAATCCTCCATTCCAAAAAGGAACGTATACAGTTCTTCTGTACTCCGATGGTTCGACGATGGGCCAGGGATCCATTACACTGAAATAAGATATACGATAAAAAATATTTTAAGTCCTGCTGATGTGCCAGCAGGACTTTTTGTTTTATGCAGCTTCGGGCAGGCTTACATAAAATGTTGTTCCCGCACCCAAAGTTGTTTCAAACCATACTCTACCACCCGCATTTTCAATCGAGTTTTTAACAAATGCCAGCCCGAGCCCGGTTCCGGAACTCTTGGTGGTAAAGTTCGGCTCGAATATTTTTTCGCGCAAGTTTTCAGCTATACCAATACCGTTGTCTTTAATACTCAGCTGAACGCGTTTGTTTGTTACCAGGTAATTGATCTCTATAAGGCCCGACCGGTCCTGCGGCATAGCCTCAATCGCATTCTTTAACAGGTTGTTAAAACAACGCAAAAGCTGATCCCGGTCAGCGTTGACAAAAAACGCGTCGTCGGGCGCCTGGTAAGAGATCCTGACGTTGTCCATTTGCCGGAAAACAGTGACCACCTGGGTTAATACGCTGAAAATATCCATGCGTTCGATCCTGGTTTCGGGCATCTTGGCAAAGGCCGAGAATTCAGATGCGATAGATGACAGGCTTTCGATCTGTTCGACGAATGATTTGCTGAATTTCTCAAATTTCTGATCGAATTTCGGATCCTTATCCTTCCATGACTTCTCCAGCAATTGCAGGCCCAATTTCAGCGGTGTAAGCGGATTTTTGATCTCGTGAGCAACCTGTTTAGCCATTTCGCGCCATGCGCTTTCTCTTTCCGACTGTGCGAGCTTTTGCGCACTCCGCTCAAGCGCGGCGATCATATTGTTGTATTCCTTGATCAACGCGCCTATCTCGTCGTCACGCTCCCACTTTATCGGTTCGTTCTTTTGGCCGTAAATAGTCTTGCTGAGGCTGTATTGTATAATATTGAGCGGGTTGGTTATCTGACGGGCAATGATTATCGCAAGCAAGCCGATAGCTATAAAGATGAGCGCATAGATATTGATCATGGCGTTCAATAATGAACCTACGCGTTCCTTATAGTCGGACTCGTTTGCAAAATACGGCAATTGCATATAGCCCATAGTTATATGCTTCTGATCGTTCTTTACCGGTACATAAGCCGCCTTATAATTCAACTCGCCGATTATCTCGTTATTAATAAAGCCGGATTTTTGAAGGCGGTTTAAAAATATGTAGGCCCTGGCATTCATGCGGCGGGCCAGCAGCTTGTCGTCATAAATTTTAGGCTGAGTTGAAATGAGTTCGGTTCCGTCTGTGCTGAACAGGGTGAGGTCGGCAGAATAGTTTTTGGCGAATTCGTCGAATTCCAGTTGATTGTTGTCCGTGATCTTATTAAAAAGACCGAAATAGTTCGCTGCCTCGAAAGCCTTTGCTACCCGGGCTATTTTGTCGCCGATCATGTTTTCCTGTTGCTCGTCATATTGGTCGACGATTGAAATATAGGTAATGATGCCGACCAGCACCAGCGTTATAACCACCGCAAAAACTATCGAAAGCTGTATACGCGTCTTATAGAGTATCTTGTCGAATTTGAAGCTGAGCGACCAGCGAAAATAGTTGTCCTCGACATACAACACCCTGATACGCCGCCAAAGCCAGCGTGTAATGATGATCAGCACACTGAAGATCAGGAACACGATGAAAAAGAAAGTAACCGATGTAATATTATCGATCACAACATTTTCTTCCCTACTCACAACGATCAAATTGCGGTTGTTGGATTGATAGATCAGGTGGTTATAGGTAGTCCAAAAGATGAACCTCGACGGTTCGGCGGGCGGTGTAGTTTTAAATACAAATTTTTTCAGTTTGCCTTTAAACTCATGATTGGTAAGGCTGTATACGTATTTCCCGTTTTGGCCGGTAAGCTTATTATCTACGTAAAAAGCATACGAGTAATCCCTGGATTCGTCATTTTTATCCGGTGGCCCTTCTGCGAGCAATTCCGGGAAGGCATTCTCTTCAGGCAGTGTTTTTGACTTCAGCTCGATGACTATTGTCCCGAGCAATGCATCGTCGCGATATACCGGCAGTATTGCAAAGTAATTTTTTTGTTCGAAAGAGTTGATGCTGCTGTAAAAATAATCCGAAACTTTACTGGCGCTATACATTACCAGTTCACGGAATACGCTTAAATCATAATTCTTCTTTGATAACGGCCTCGATCGGCTGTCATAGCCATACACATTCAGATCATACCTTGCCAGGTGGCCCACGAAATAGCGCTTCTGCAAATAGTTTCTAAGGAAATCTATGCTGTATGAGGTGTCCGTAAGATATTTCCTGGTAAAGAAGTCGGCGGTTATTTTGTTCTCTATCTTTTTAAAGATATTGTTAGCCGCCGTATCGTCGGCCCTTTGCAGCTTTCGGGCAAAATCCTCGCGGGCAGATATCTCTTTGAGCGATAAAAAATAATTGAGCTTAATGGCCGATACCAGCGCACACACCACAATGATGCTGACCAATGCACCCGAACGGAGTTTCGCATTATGATACTCGTAGGCATGCCCCCGTATCAGTACCCATATCGCCCATAAGACATAAAAAAAGGTGAATTCGCCATCGCGTAATATGGATGCCACAGTAACGGCAGCGATAGCTGTAAGCAATATAAATACCTGGTGCCGGATTGGTATGGTTAATCGCTTGCAAAAGGTCAGGCATATTTCTATCAGCAGGTAAAAGATCAGGAATGCGAAGCAAACCATCAAAACGCCGAGCACGCTGTAGCGTGTTAGATTTAGCACGTTATTGACATCAAAGTTGATCTTTGAGTACATAACGAGACCGTAAAAGAGCTTTAACAGGAGCGCTGAGCTTACCACAAGTATGATAGCGCATACCGCGACAGCCGTGTAACCGGCAAGCCTGAAGTGGAGCGGCTTGACAAGCTTTTCGCGATGACGGAATGCGAAGGTGACAAACCAGGTGATAGCCAGGATATTGATGCAGAAGTCCCCGAAACTGGGGTAAATGATGCCGGAATGGTAAACTTCAGGATTAAAAAGCTGCGGTTTATAACGAAAGTCGGGCCAGTGATAATGGAGGTTGATAAAGCGTATGGCTATAATGAAGACGACAACGGTAAAGAGCGCTATAAGGACATGTCCGCGCCGTGCAAGCTGGTTGCTAAAACTATGTACAAGAAGGCACAGTACAAGTAGGCACGATACCCAAACGATCACCTCAAAATAAAAGAACTTATGACTTACCTCGTCGGGGTTCACCTTTACCGAAAACAAATAGCTGTGGTCGATACTGTGTATCTCGTAAATATTCTTGTCTGAAAAATCGGCTATTTGAATATTGTTGTCGGCTAGCAGATTTTTAGCGAAAGTGTTTCTCAGGTATTGATTCTGTATAGGGTAGTCAAGTTTTACCGGGATCAAAAATATCGCGATAAAATTGCCCTCGGTTTTTTTTATGGCATCGTAATACCCATTATTTTCATGCAGAAAAGAGAAGCCGTCTTTAATCGAAATTGGTTTTTCCGGAATGATCTTTATGCCGCTCCAAAACGCGAGCTGTTTATTTTTGAAGGTTACTAACCATATGTTTTGCCCGGTAGTAAAGGCCTGTATTGACTTAAGCGCTTGCTGTTCGTCCTGGTCCAGCGTTTTCAGCTTTTCAAAGGCTGCTTTGTCACTAAGGATTTTGTTTACAAATTCCTCTTTTTTATGCAGCTTGTCTTCCAGTGTCTGCGCTGTTTGGAATAAGTTATTTTTTGGAGTGTAAGTTTTTTGAACAATAATGGCCGTGGCGAACAAGCTGGCGAATAAGACGCCAAGCATTAGCCGTATTTTTTCTGTAGTGGTCAATGTTTCAAAAGGCAGGTATAAAAATACGATTTAAAAAACAAAGCCATCCGTTTTAGGTTTGGATGGCTTTGTTAATTTTTATTCAGCTAACATTGCACTGCTGGTAACGGCTGCCCGGTCGACTTTTTTCACCAGGCCCTGTAACACGCTTCCCGGGCCTACTTCTGTAAACGAAGTAGCGCCGTCCTGCAGCATATGCGTCACGATCTGGGTCCAGCGCACCGGGCCGGTCAATTGCTCGATCAGGTTATGTTTGATCTTTTCAGGATCGGTATAAGGTTTCGCGTCGATGTTCTGGTAGATCGGGCAAATCGGTTCTTTGACCTCAGTATGCGCAATGGCATGCTCCAATTCCATTTTTGCCGACTGCATCAGCGGCGAATGGAAGGCTCCGCCTACATTGAGCTTTAATGCGCGCTTTGCGCCTGCGGCCAGCAGCTTTTCGCAGGCATAATCTATGCCGGCTATGGTGCCCGATATCACTAATTGCCCCGGGCAATTGTAATTCGCCGGGACGACTATATCCGTGGCCCTTTCGCAGACATCTTCTACGGTAAAATCATCCAGCCCTAAAATCGCAGCCATAGTCGATGGCTGTATTTCGCAGGCCTTTTGCATGGCGTTAGCGCGGGCAGCAACTAATTTTAATCCGTCTTCAAATGATAATGCGCCTGCTGCTACCAAAGCGGAGAACTCGCCTAACGAATGCCCGGCTACCATATCGGGTTTAAAATCATCCCCCAGTACGTCAGCAAGTATTACCGAATGCAGGAATATAGCCGGCTGGGTAACTTTCGTTTGTTTAAGATCCTCGTCGGTACCGGTAAACATCACATCGGTAATACGGAAACCTAATATGTCATTGGCTTTTTCGAATAATTGGCGGGCCGGCTCCGACTTTTCATACAAGTCTTTGCCCATGCCTGGAAATTGGGCGCCCTGCCCGGGAAATAAGTATGCTTTCATGTTTAGTGATTGGTTAATTAGTGATTAGTGACGTGGTAAAACTTTCAGATAGCCCGATATAACTAATCACAAGCTAACTGATAACAAGTCACTATCCTAACTTCGCTGATATCAAATTTAAAAATTCCGTGCGTGTTTTTTCTTTATAAAATTCACCGCTAAAGGCCGACGTGGTGGTCACCGAATTTTGCTTTTGTACCCCGCGCATGCTCATACACAGGTGGCGGCATTCGATCACTACACCGACGCCAAGCGGGTTCAGTGTGTTTTGAATGCAATCCCTTATTTCATTGGTCAGGCGTTCCTGCACTTGCAGGCGGCGTGCGAACACATCAACTATACGGGGAATTTTGCTCAAGCCAACAACATGTCCGTTAGGAATATAAGCTACATGCGCCTTTCCGAAAAAAGGAAGCATATGATGCTCGCACATCGAATAAACCTCGATATCTTTTACCACCACCATCTGGCTATATTCTTCCTTGAACATAGCCGACTTTAATATTTCTTCGGCATTCAAATCGTAACCCTGGGTAAGAAAAAGCATGGCCTTGGCCACGCGCTCGGGGGTTTTCAACAAACCCTCGCGCTGAGGGTCTTCGCCTATTTGCTCCAAAACTTCCTTGTAATGCCCGCTCAGGCTATCGATCAATTCGTGGTTATAGCGGTCGATTTTTTTATACCCGTCAATGCCCGCATCGCGGTCGGGGTAGCCATTGTTTTTGCTCATTGCTCAGATTTAATCGCCAAAGTATTCGGCCGAATTATTTTCGGTCTCATACAATTTCACCGAATGCAGGAATACGCCTTCATACGCTTCGATGGGGCCTTTTAACTGGTTAAATATTTCGATGCAAAGCAGCTCGGTTGAAGCCATTTTGCCCTGCATGAAAGGCACGTCCAGGTTGATGTTCTTGTGGTCGAGTTTTTCGATCACATACTCGTTGATGATCACTTTCAACTCTTTCAGGTCTATCAGGTAACCAGTTGCGTGCGTGATCTCTCCCTTAACAGTCACATACAGGTTGTAATTGTGCCCGTGCCAGTTAGGGTTTGCGCATTTACCAAATACTTCAGCATTTTTTTCGGCGCTCCACTCTTCGCGATACATACGGTGCGCAGCGTTAAAATGCTCTTTCCGTGTTATATGGATCATCATATCAATTAATTGCCGCAAATATACAAAACAAAAAACCGTGGATTGTTTACCTTAGTTGTCAAAATTAAGCCATTATGCGCCTCCTGTTTGTTGCTGCTACCGAAGCTGAGATTGGAAAACTGATTGCCGATCTGCGCTTTGCCGTTTACGACTGCGATCAGGGCGCCAATATCAGCTGTGACCTTCGGGATGCCTATAACCGGCATGAAATATCCACTTTGATCACCGGCGTTGGTATGGTGGCAACAGCGTTTGCCCTGGGTAAACACCTGGTAACTAATCAATACGATATTGCTATCAATTTGGGCATTGCAGGAAGTTTTGACCGCGGCATTGCTTTGGGTGAGGTAGTGGAAGTAGTTGAAGACCACTTTTCCGAATTAGGCGCCGAAGACGACGACGGTTTTTTAACGATCGACCAGCTTGGCTTTGGCGAAAGTGTCTTTAAGGCTACCCATTCCTTGCCTGATCTGCCCGGCATTAAAAAGGTTTCGGCTGTGACGGTTAATACCGTTCATGGCAACGAGGCTAGTATTCAAAGATTGACGTCGCGAATACGTCCCCAATTAGAGAGCATGGAAGGCGCGGCCTTCTTTTATGCCTGTAAACAAGCAGGCGTTCCATGTGCACAGATCAGGACTGTGTCAAATTATGTGGAAAGACGTAACCGGGAGGCCTGGCAGATAGGATTAGCCATTAAAAATCTGAATACATTTGCTGCTGATCTTTTTACCCGAAAAGATTCGCCATTTAAATTGTAAGGAATGACACAGCAGGAAATTTTAAAGAAGCTCATCATACGCGATCTCGAAAAGCTAAAAACCGAGATCGAGGCATATAAATCGGAAGTTAATATCTGGATCGTAGCTGACGGCATCACCAATTCGGCAGGCAACCTTTGCCTGCACCTGGTGGGCAACCTGAACCATTTTATTGGCACTGTGCTGGGCAATACAGGCTATGTCCGCCAGCGCGATCTTGAGTTTTCGCTAAAAAACGTTCCAAGAACAGAACTGCTTCAAAAGATTGAAGAAACTATCCTAATGATCGACAAGGTACTTGGCCGGGTGACCGACGAACAATTGGCATCAGTATTTCCTATTGCCGTTTTCGCAAGCGACGATACAACGGGTTATTTCCTCACGCATCTGGCAACGCATCTTGATTACCATCTCGGCCAGATCAATTACCATAGGAGATTATTGGATAAATGAAATTAACCCTCGGCTTTTCGCCCTGCCCTAACGATACTTTTATTTTTGATGCCCTGATCCATCACAAGATCGACACAGAAGGTCTGGAATTTGATGTGTTTTATGACGACGTGGAAACGCTGAACCAAAAAGCTTTCCGCGGCGAACTGGATATCAGCAAGCTCAGCTATCATGCCTTTGCCTATGTGGTTGATAAATATGTTTTGCTTGATGCAGGCAGCGCGCTGGGCTTTGGCGTAGGACCGCTTTTAATTTCGAAACGCGAATTGTCAATTGCGGAATTGAATAACGTGGAACATAAAATCGGTATTCCGGGAAAGTATACAACTGCAAATTTTCTGCTTGGTCTTGCTTTGCCACAAGCAACTAACAAACAGGAAATGGTTTTCTCCGAGATCGAAGACGCTTTGCTGGATGAAAAGATCGACGTTGGGCTCATTATCCACGAAAACCGTTTTACCTATCAAAATAAAGGCCTCAAAAAGATCATCGACCTGGGCGATTACTGGGAGAAGCAAACCGGCTGCGCTATTCCGCTCGGAGGTATTGTGGCTAATCGCAAACTGCCTCTAGACGTTCAGCATAAAATAAACCGGGTGCTGAAGAAATCGGTTGAATTTGCTTTTACCAATCCAAAATCAGGCCTTGAATTTATCCGCTCTCATGCGCAGGAAATGAGCGAGGACGTGATGTACAAGCACATTGAATTGTACGTAAACAAATATTCGCTTGATTTGGGCGAAGAAGGCCGGAAGGCCATCAATTTACTGTTTGATACCGCAAAGGAAAAGGAGATTATCCCGGAAATAAAAGAGGAAATATTTTTAACCCCGTAGAGACGCAATGCATTGCGTCTCTACGTCGGATTAATACAACAATTTATCATACGGATATCTATGCGTATGGATCGCCTTCACTTTTTCATATAACAGCGACCGGAACTCATCCACATTTTCCTTTTTCAACGCTGAAATAAATATTGCAGGGCTGTTGTTTTTCGCCATCCAGCTTTGCTTAAAATCCTCCAATGTCATGGCATGCGACTCTTCCCCGGGATGATGATGCAAAGGCTCATAAGCATCTATTTTATTGAAAACAGTGATTACTTGTTTATCTATTGCGCCAAGATCTTTTAGGGTTTCGTTTACCGTGCGTATCTGGTCTTCAAAATTAGGATGTGAAACGTCCACCACGTGCACCAAAATATCCGCCTCACGCACCTCATCCAGCGTTGATTTAAAGCATTCCACCAAATGGTGCGGCAGCTTGCGGATAAACCCAACCGTATCCGAAAGCAGGAAGGGCAGATTCTCGATCACTACTTTGCGCACCGTAGTATCCAGCGTAGCGAACAGCTTATTTTCGGCAAACACCTCCGATTTGGAGATCATATTCATAATGGTGGATTTGCCCACGTTGGTATAACCCACCAGGGCCACGCGTACCAATTGGTGACGGTTCTTGCGCTGCGTCTCGTTCTGGCGGTCGATATGCTTAAGTTTTTCCTTCAGCAGCGATATTTTATTCAGGATCAAACGGCGGTCGGTCTCTATCTGCGACTCACCCGGGCCGCGCATACCGATGCCACCTTTCTGGCGTTCAAGGTGTGTCCATAGCCGGGTCAGTCGCGGTAGTAAGTATTGCAATTGCGCCAGCTCGACCTGGCTTTTGGCCTGTGCGGTTTGCGCGCGACCGGCAAAAATATCCAGGATCAAATTGCTTCGGTCCAGTATTTTCACCTGCAGTTCATTCTCGATATTGCGCAATTGCGAAGGGCTCAGTTCATCATCAAAAACAACGATATCGATCTCTTCAGCTTTAACATAATCGCGTATCTCTTCCAGCTTACCGGTACCCACAAAGGTCGCCCTGTCGGGCCGCTGCATTTTCTGGGTAAAATGCTTTGTAGTCAGCCCTCCGGCGGTCTCTACCAGGAATTGCAATTCTTCTAAATACTCTTTTTCTTGCTCCTCGGTCTCATTTGGGGTGATGATGCCGACAAGCACTACTTTCTCCTGCTTCACAGCAGTATCATAAAATTTTTGTCTCATTCAGTGTGAATCTATCAATCAAAGTGCCAAGTTAGGGAATCAGTTAAAATGGCAGGGATAAAAAATTTTCGTAACTTTATGTTTAATTTGACCATGCGCATAGTAACGATTGAAATAGACGAGGAGAAGGATCTGTTTGATGTTGAAGAGTTCCTGGATAAAAAAGGTTTAAAATACCATTTAGATGATCCGGAAGCCCTTGAGCAATCAATACTAAAGGGTTATGCTGAGTCGGAAAAAGGCTTAACAAGACCTCATGCGGCGGTCATGCAGCAGTTCAGAGATAAATATAAATGATCACTATAAACTGGACGCCCGAAGCGGAAAGAACCTTTTCACAAAATCTTGAATATCTAGCTTACCGATGGAATAATAAAGTAGTTGTTAACTTTATTGATAAGGTGGATGATGCACTGGACGCTATTTCCTTAAACCCGGAAGCTTTTCCGTTTCATAATACCACACTTAATATACATAAGTGTATAGTGGTTCCTCAAATCACGATGTACTACCGTATTTTAAATGATCAAGCAATAGACCTTCTGACATTTTGGAATAATTATCAAAATCCGGAAAAATTAAAATTAGAATAGGAATTACAACTCCCTCACAAACTCCTTCATCGCCTCGCCCGGATCAGCCTGCTTCATAAAGTTCTCTCCTATAAGGAAGCCATTAAAGCCGGCTTTTTTCAATTGTTTAATGGTTTCCGGGTTGCTGATAGCACTTTCGGATATTTTCAAAAATCCCGATGGGATATGTTCAGCCAGTTGATAGGAAGTATCCACCGAAACTGTAAAATCAGCCAGGTTGCGGTTGTTTACGCCGATAGCATCCAGAGTGGATACGATGCTTCGCTGCAACTCCTCGAGGTTATGCACTTCGAGTAATACATTCAACCCAAGACTTTTGGCTAAGGATGAAAGTTGCTGTATTTGTTCAGGCGTCAATATCGCGGCAATCAGCAATATAATATCTGCACCCAACGCTTTGGCTTCGATCACCTGGTATTCGTCGATCATAAAGTCTTTGCGCAGGATAGGCACGTGGTTTACGCGTCTCGCACGTATCAGGTCGATCTTTTTGCCCATAAAGAATTGCCGGTCGGTAAGCACCGAAAGTGCCGATGCTCCGGCGGATGCATAACCTTTGGTTACTTCTTCAACAGACACCGTATTATTGATGATGCCTTTTGAAGGCGATTTACGCTTGAACTCGGCTATAATTCCTGTCCGGTTTGGATCCAGTAAGAAATCTTTTAACGATAAAACATCGCGGTGAAAATATTCCGACTCTTCCAGGCTGGTGTAGGAAACATTCTTTTTCGCTGATTGGATTTCTGTCTTTTTATGCGCGACTATCGTATCGAGTATGCTCATGCCCCCTAACCCCCTTCAAAGGAGGAACCATTAATTTATCCTGCAATTATATTAAACTTTAATGAAATGCGTCGCTACTACTTCGACACCCCCTTCAGCGGGTTGGGGAGTTAACCAATTCTGCATCATCGCCCTGCCGTATTCGGTCAGCACCGATTCGGGGTGGAACTGCACGCCGCGTACATCATACGCCTTATGCCGCAATGCCATAATGCTGTTATCCTGCTCATCAATGGCCGTTATGGTCAGCGAGTCGGGCAGACCTTCATTATCTACCACCCACGAATGATACCTGCCTACCTTAAAGCTTTGCGGCAGTCCGGCAAATAGCTTTTCGTGCGGGTCAGTCACCTTAATCGGTGTGGCAATGCCGTGCATTGGCCGGCTCAGGTTAAAGAGCTTTCCGCCAAATGCTTCGGCAATAGCCTGCTGACCAAGGCATACACCGAAAATGCTTTTCGTAGGAGCGTATTTTTTAATCACATCCAAAAGCAAGCCTGCTTCGGATGGTATGCCGGGTCCCGGCGAAAGAATAATGTGGCTGTAGGCATCCACATCATCGATATTAAACTGGTCGTTCCTCCAAACATCGCATTGCAAACCTATTTCATTTACCAAATGCACCAGGTTGTAGGTGAAGGAATCGTAATTGTCTATAATTAAAATATTCATCTTGGTTTTGAACTAATCTCTGATCACTAATTAACTAATCACAAAGTCTCTGCTAATTCGATGGCTTTTCTTAATGCCGCTATCTTATTATCTACTTCTTTCAATTCGCTTTCCGGTATGGAATCGGCTACGATACCAGCGCCGGCCTGGTAATGCAAGGTGTTGTTCTTGCTCAGGAACGAACGTATCATAATAGCGTGAATAAAATCGCCGTTGAAGCCGAAATAACCTATCGCGCCGCTATAAAAGCTCCGTTTACTTTTCTCATTCTCGTCGATGATCTCCATAGCCCGGTATTTCGGCGCTCCGCTTAATGTCCCTGCCGGGAAGGTATCTGCCACTATTTTGAACGACGAAACGTCATCGCGCAGCTTACCGCTTACGTGCGACACCAGGTGGATCAGGTGTGAGTAATATTGAACCTCCTTAAATGCTTTTACCTCCACTTGTTCGCAATGGCGGCTCAGATCGTTTCGTGCCAGGTCGACCAGCATGACGTGTTCAGCCGATTCCTTGGGGTCGTTTTCCAGCCTTTGTGCTATTTCAGCATCTTTAATGTCATCGCCGCTGCGCTTAAAGGTTCCGGCAATCGGATAAATATTAGCGACGTGGTTCTTAATGGTGATCTGCGCCTCGGGCGATGAACCGAAAATCCTGAAATCACCATAGTCAAAATAGAACAGGTACGGCGATGGGTTAATGGAGCGCAATGCGCGGTAAACATTGAATTCGTCGCCCGAAAACTGCCTGTAAAATGCCCTCGAAGGAACGATCTGGAACACATCTCCGCGGAATATATGCTGCTTCATTTTATCCACCATTGCCATAAACTCCTCTCCGGTAAGATTAGAACGTTCTTCATCGTTGCTTTTGAAATGATATTCCGGGAAGTTTTTGTTCTTGATCAGGTATTCCAGTTTCTGCAGGCCGCCGTTGCCAGGATACCCTTCCGGCTGGTTCTGGAAGATATGCAGCTCGTTTTTAAAGTGGTCGATGGCGATGATGTACCGGTAAATGTGATATTGCATCGTCGGTATTTTCCGGATATCGCCATCAACTTGTTTGAGTTTGATGGTCTCGAAGTGCTCGACCGCCTCATGAGTGAAGTATCCGAATAAGCCGTTCGACAGGATCTTACCCGGAGTATCCATCACTTCAAAATGCGCCAGGAAATCGCCGATCTCCGCGACAAGGTCGAACGTACCCGGCTCTTTGATCGCGGTGGAACCATCGGGATAGCTTTTTTTCAGGCGACCGTCGTTCAGCACCAGGCCTGCTACCGGGTCGCAGCAAACGTAGCTCATACTGTTCTCGCGGCTGTGGTAATCCGAGCTTTCCAGCAGCAGCGAATTGGGGAACACATCGCGCAGGCGCAGGTAGATGCTAACCGGCGTGGTAGTGTCGGCTAATAGTTTTTTTTCGGTAGTTGTTATTTTATATCGTTTCATTTTTAGTTCGCGTCATACAATAAAAAAACCCGGCGATTGGTTGGCGCCGGGTTCACAATTAGGTTTACAATTGATTAGTATCTCTTAACAAAAACACGTCCGGCTGCTATTTTCATAGCGCCACCAGCTATTGTTTATGTAGGTTTTAATCATCGCGGTGACAAATTTATAAAGAAATTTGAATTAGCAAATTTTTTGTAAAAAAATATTCCCGATTGTATACGGGCTTTGTCGTATATCGCAGCCACGCCTGTTAATGCGTCATCCCCAGCAAGATGCCGCTATGGGCCGATAACAGCGTAGCCACTATTACAAGCACCGCTATGGTATAGAAAGTAGCAATGGCCTTATGTTTTTTATCCGCAGTGGCGGCTTTCTTCGACCGGCTGTGCCCAATGGTCATCAGCACAACGGCGATTAACATACCCGCGATGTGCTCTACCGTCCAATAGCGCAAGGTATTATCTTTCATCACGCCGCTTACGAATTTCACATTCGGGCTCAGGAAGTACAGGATCAGCCCGATTAAGAGCTGTGTATGCACCGATATCATGGTAAACAGGTTCAGTTTGCGCTGGCCTTCACTGTAAGGTTTTTTGCCTATCCAGTTCGCCCAGGCGCTGACGATGGCTAATACAAGTAATAATAATACGATGTACCTGAAACCGGAGTGCAGGTACCTGAAAAAGAGGTAGGCGTTCATGGGTTGATCTGAATATGAGTTGAAGGTCGAAATTAATTGTTAGTACTCGTGTAACAAAACTGTAACAAATATAGAATGATCGAAGCTATTATTACTTAGTGTATTAAATGTTTAAATAACTTAGTGCGCAAACTGAACTCCAATCATGAAGAAATTTTTACTCATTTCTATTCTTGCCCTTTTTGTATACCGCCCCGCGCGTGCCCAGGAAACTTTCCCGGTCAACGGCACGCAGGACATCCGTCCGGGTCTGTATGCATTTACCAACGCTAATATCGTGGTTAGCGCAGGGCAAACCATCGCCAACGGCACCTTGCTGGTGAAAGACAGGCTGATCGAAGCTGTCGGTCAGCACATCACTGTCCCGAAAGGTTATGTCATCATCGATCTTAAAGGCAAATACATTTATCCCGCACTGATTGATGCTTACACCACTTACGGCCTGCCCGAAGCGCCAAGGCAATCCTTCAACCGCGGCGCCATCGTACCGGTGTCGACCAAACCGGGAGCCTTTGGCTGGAACGAGGCCATTAAGCCCGAGATGCAGGCTAAAATGATCTTCCACGTCGATGCAGCAAAAGCCGAAGAATTGAAAAAAAACGGTTTCGGAGCCGTGCAGACGCTGATACATGATGGCATCGACCGCGGAACTTCGGCCGTGGTATCACTCGGTAACGAACGCGACAACGAAGTGTTTATTAAAGACGAAGCCGCCGCGCAATACTCGTTCAGCAAAGGTACTGCTGCAACCAACTATCCGTCATCGCTGATGGGCAGCATCGCCCTGCTGCGCCAAACCTATTATGATGCCGACTGGTACAAGAACCAGAAGGAAGAATACAATATTTCGCTGGAGGAATTTAACCGCGAGCAAAACATGCCGCAGATATTCGAGGTAACCGACCAACTGAATGTGCTGCGCGCGGACAAGATCGCTAAGGAGTTCGGCAAACAGTATATTTTTAAGACCGATGGCGACGAGTACCGCCGCATCGACGCCATGAAGGCAACCGGCAGCAGCTTCATCATACCGGTCAACTTTCCCGAGCCTTATGATATCGAAGACCCCATCGATGCGCGAAACATCAGCTATGATCAATTGAAGAATTGGGAGCTGGCCCCTACCAACCCGGCTGCACTTGAAAAAGCAGGGATAAAATTTGCCATTACCTCGTTCGGGCTGCAAAATTCAAAAGATTTCTGGACCAACCTGCGCACGGCGATCGACTATGGCCTGAGCGAGAAAACAGCCCTGATGTCGCTTACCGAAATTCCCGCCGAAATGCTGGGTGTAAGTGATAAGGTAGGTACGCTGGCCAAAGGCAAGCTGGCTAATTTCATCATCACATCGGATGACCTGTTCAAAAAAGACAATATTATTTACGAGAACTGGGTTGAAGGCCGGCAGGACATTGTCAGCCGAATGGACGTTACCGACCTGCGCGGCAACTACTCGCTTGCAGGCGACGGCCTGGCCAATATCACCCTGAAAATTGGCGGCACACCCGGAGCATATGATCTGAATGTGCAGCGCACCGGCGCAGATAGCGTGCGCGCCAAGGGAAATATTACCCGCAACGGCGACCTGGTGACCATGCACTTCGATCTGAAAAAGCCGGCAGGCAACATACGCCTGAGCGGTTATATTACCTCGGTATCCCCGCTGGCTTTGAGTGGTGATGCCGTGCTGCCCGACGGAACTTTTACCCGCTGGACCGCAACCTTAACCGCTCCGTTTACGCCATCGGCGCCGAAACCGGAACAGAAACCCGACCTTACGGTCGGTCCTGTGGTTTATCCTTTTGCGCCATACGGCAATACCGAACTGCCAAAACGGGAAACGGTGTTATTTAAAAACGCCACTATCTGGACCAACGAGAAGGAAGGCATACTGCAAAACGCCGATTTGCTGATCGAGAACGGAAAGATCAAGGCGGTAGGTAAAGATCTTTCAGCGCCAAAGGGTGCTAAGGTGGTCGACGCTACCGGCAAACACATTTCGCCGGGGATCGTGGACGAGCACTCGCACATAGCCGTTACCGGCGGCGTTAACGAAGGCACCCAGGCCGTAACCTCCGAGGTGCGCATCGGCGATGTGCTGGATTCGGAGGATATACAGCTTTACAGGCAGCTTGCAGGCGGGGTTACCACTTCGCACATCCTGCACGGCTCGGCCAATCCCATCGGCGGGCAAACCATGCTGATCAAGCACCGCTGGGGTGCACTGCCCGAGGATATGAAGTTTGAAGGCGCTCCCGGTTTTATCAAGTTCGCGCTGGGCGAGAACGTAAAGCAAAGCAACTGGGGTATTCCCGAAGGCACGCCAAACATGCGCTTCCCGCAAACACGCATGGGTGTCGAGCAGGTGTATGTGGATGCTTTTACCCGCGCCAAAGAATATGAAGCGGCACGCGCTGTAAAAGGCAGCCAAGTTCGCCGCGACCTGGAGCTTGATGCCTTGGCAGAGATTTTAAACGACACCCGTCACATTACCTGCCATTCCTATGTACAATCGGAGATCAATATGCTGATGCACGTAGCCGATTCGATGGGCTTTAAGGTGAATACCTTCACCCATATACTGGAAGGCTATAAGGTGGCCGACAAGATGAAGGCGCGCGGCATTGCCGGTTCGACCTTCTCCGACTGGTGGGCCTATAAAATGGAAGTGCAGGAGGCGATACCTTATAACGGCGCCATTATGCATGATGTAGGTGTCAACGTGGCTTTCAACTCCGACGACGAGGAAATGGCCCGCCGCCTGAACCAGGAAGCCGGCAAAGCGGTTACCTACGGCAAGGTGCCCGAAGAAGAAGCGCTCAAATTCGTTACGCTCAACCCGGCCAAAATGCTCCACGTCGACAATCGCGTAGGCAGCCTGAAACCCGGCAAGGACGCCGATATCGTGGTATGGTCGGCCGACCCGCTGTCGATTTACGCCGTTGCAGAAAAGACCTATGTTGACGGCATCAAATACTGGGACATCGACGAAGATGCAGCCAAACAAAAAGCGTTAAAAGCCGACGAAGTACGGATCATTCAGAAAATGATCGCTGCCAAAAACAAGGGCGCTGCAACGCAAAGGCCCGACGGCGGCACCCGCAGGCCCCGGTATACCTGCGACACCATCGAGGACGATGCCTACGTGGTAGCCGACGATTACAACGGTATGCAAACCAAAAACACCGGCGATCAAAGCCAAAACCAGAAATAACCCTCAATGAAAACGAACATGAAAAAGACATTTTTAAGCATTTGCGGGTTATTGCTGGGCATTAGCATCGCTTACGGGCAGGCCAATATTTCGCCTGCGCCGCCACAAACCAAACCCGTCATCATCACCGGGGCCACTATACACATCGGCAACGGCCAGGTGATCAATAACGGCTATATAGCATTTGATAAGGGAAAAATTACAGCCATCGGCGAAGGCACGCCTGCCAATACCAACGGCGCCGACGTTATCGATGCGACGGGCAAACAAGTGTATCCCGGTTTCATCTGCCCGGTAACCACGCTGGGCCTGGTCGAGATCGAAGAAGGTGCGCGCGGCACTGTCGACGATGAAGAAACCGGCGAGTTTAACCAGAATGTGCGGTCTATCGTCGCTTATAATACCGACAGCAAAGTGATACCTACCGTACGCTCAAACGGCATCTTATTGGCGCAGCCTACGCCGGATGGCGGCATCATTTCCGGACAATCGTCGGTAGTGCAGCTTGACGCCTGGAACTGGGAGGACGCCGCTTACAAGACCGACATTGCCCTGCACATGAACTGGCCGGTATTGCGCACGACAGGGCGCCGCAGGCGAGCTACGCCAGGTACGCCGGAAGAGTCGCCCGAGGAGCGCCAGCAAAAAGAGCTGGAGGCCATCAACAGTCTGTTTACCGAGGCTAAGGCCTATGCCAAAGCCAAACCCGCGGTCATCAACCTGCGCTTTGAAGCGATGAAGGGTTTGTTCAACGGCAGCAAAAAGCTGTTTGTGAACGCCAACGGCGCCAAAGAGATCGTGCAGGCGGTTAACTTCGGCAAGAAGCTGGGTATACCGGTTGTTATCGTTGGCGGCAAGGAATCGTACCTGGTTACGGATGTGCTGAAGAGCAACAATGTGCCGGTGATCATCACCGAAACGCAAACCCTGCCTTACCGCGATGACGACGATGTGTACCTGCCCTATAAGCTGCCCAAAATATTGCAGGATGCCGGCGTAACCTACGGCCTCACCGGTATCGGTTTCTGGCGGCAGCGCAACCTGCCCTTCGAAGCGGGCGAAGCTGTGGGCTACGGGCTGACCAAAGAACAGGCGCTGTCTATGATCACGATGAACAATGCCAAAATATTGGGCATCGACAAAACCACGGGTACGCTGGAGGTAGGCAAGGACGCCAACCTGTTCATCTCCAAAGGCGACGCGCTGGATATGATTACCATCGATGTGCAAAAAGCCTTCATCCAGGGCCGCGACATTAACCTGGATAACCTGCACAAACAGCTTTACCGAAAATTTGCTGCGAAGTATGGGATAAAGGCGAATTTATAAGTGATAGCCAGGAACCAAGAGCCAGGGATCAAGGCAAAAAACCGATACAAATCTTGATTCCTGGTTCTTGACTCTTGATTCTAACGATAGCGATGGGTTTAGGCCTGTCGCTATTTTTGTTTTTTCGCCTTCAAGTCATTTCGTAGAACGAATTACAAAATACCGTGAAAAAACGGGTTGATAAGCTGACTACAATAGGAGTATTTTTGTAGCATAAGCCAAGACGACATGCCTCCGAATAATAATAATAGTGCTGATTTTCCTTTAGATCCAAAAAAGGAAGGATTGATGGAAACAGTTATGATTGTGCCAGTAACAAAAGACAATCCTCGTGGTGAACGGACGACACCAAATAATTTGAGAGAGTTTAATATGATGGCGACAATAGTAAGTATTCCACCATTATGGAATAATAAAATTGTTGCTGGTCAACTAGTAGGTGGCAGCACTCTGTTAAAATTGATTGATCAGCAACTCGGCTCTTATACAATTGAAACTCACAATGGAACGTTCTCGATACATTTGAATGAATACAAGGAACTTGCGGCAACTCAGGCAACAATAAAGGCTGTTGATTTCAGTACTGCAGCAAAGGATTTTCAGACGTTAGTCAATCCATATTTAAGCATCCTTTCGTGGAAATATAAGGTGCCTCTATCTCTTTCGAACATAAATGGAGTTGACTCAGAAACGCAAATACAGTCATCGAAATTTATTCAACCTATTTCGCAAAAACAGATTAAGATATCTATAAATGAAATCGATTTTTTTGATGATAGTCTAGCTGCATTATACTCTTACAACAGAGAGATGCTCAACTCTACAAGCGGACCTTATCGTCTACTATGCATTTATAAGTGCTTTTCAATAATTAAGTTATTACATGATAATGTACGAAAGTCAGCTCAAAATAAAAATCTCGATTTGAGCAATTTCAAAAGCGTTACTGAGGTAAAAATTGATGAAACCGATTTAAACAAGCAAGTGTGGCCTGATGCTATAGGATGGAAATTAAGTAGACTTCTGGATGAAAAAATAAGACCATTGCGAAATAAAATTGCTCATGAATTTGACGATAACGGCGATTTTACAAATCCAGATATGGGAATTTTTGCTGAAAAGATAAGAGATCATTCAGACGCCTTAACTCTTCTTATGCGAACTCAATTCGAGAAAATTGTTTACTATCATACAAAATACATAAAATAACTCTTCTTATTGTAAAGTCCCCTACCAATGCAACGCGGCCGAAACTTGGACGCTTTTAGCCGAACATCTTGGTTCTCAAACCGGAAAACTCACCTTCCCCATCAGCACCGCAGGATTATTACCAATCTTAATCGGCTCACCTGACAGCGCCTCGTTGCCCAGCAGCGCGAACAGGATGGCTTCTTTTGCATCCGGGTCGATGCCTAAAGCTGAGGTATCGGCAAATGTGGCTTTGGGTAATAGTTGTTTCAGGTAAGTGGTCACAAAATAGTTCTTCGCGCCGCCGCCGCTGGCGAAGATGGCGCTGTCAGCAGGGAAATAGGCCGAAATAAAATCGGCGATGGTACGCGCGGTAAAGGCGCTCAACGTACACACCATATCTTCCGGACTGATGTCCTGTGTGCCCGAAACCTGCTGCGCATCGGCCAGGTAATTCAGGTTGAATAGCTCCGGGCCGGTGGTTTTGGGTCGCTTTTCACCAAAGAAGGGATGATCGAGTAAAGCTTCGAGCAACTGATCATTTACCAGGCCCGACAGTGCGATCGCGGAATCCTTGTCATAAGGCTTATTAAAATACTCCCGGCAGGCAGCGTCGATCATGGTGTTGCCGGGACCAATGTCGGTGCAAACTACCTTGTCTAAATTACCATCGGCGGGCAGATAAGTGAGGTTGGCAATCCCTCCGATATTCAGCAATATCCGGTCCTCGCCCTTCTTGCCGGCAAGCAGCACATCGCCGTAGAGGGCCAGTGGGGCGCCTTCGCCGCCTGCGGCAATGTGTTTCTGGCGGAAGTCACTGATGGTAAGGATGCCCGTTTTTACCGCCAGGTGGTCGCCGTCGCCGATCTGTAAAGTTGCGTTTGGATATTCGGCTTGCCCATGCAGGCTTTTGGGCGCATGGTAAATGCTTTGCCCGTGACTGGCGATAAAATCGACCTCAGAAGCTTTTACACCCCATTTGTCCAGCGCATGTAAAACCAATTCGCCGTGAAATGTGCCGATGTAAGCATTCAGCAAAGTCACCTTTTCCAGGTCGGCCAGGCGGCGGGAAAATACCTCATGAACCTCGCGCTTGAAATGATCGTGGTATGGAATGGTGGTAAAATGCAGCAATTCGAACTTCGTATGCAATCCGTTTCCCGTAAATCGGCACAATGCAATATCCAGCCCGTCCAGTGAAGTACCCGACATGAGGCCGATGCCGAGTTTGGACGATTTTTGCGAAATGGTTACTAAACTTTGAAGATTACGATTCATTGGGTTGGACGTTATACGTTTTACGTAGTACGTTTAAAGGACTCAAAGTTTGATGATAAATCTTAGATTAGGAAATTAAATCAAAAACTTATCACTATGCAAAATTTCAAAGACTTGCTGCTGTGGCAGGAAGCGCATCAACTTGTATTAAATATTTACAAACTTTCAGACCAGTTTTCCTAAACCGGAGGCTTTGGGTATAACGTCGCAATTAAGCCGTGCCGCGGTGTCTATGCCTTGCAACATTGCAGAGGGATGCGGAAGGTATACATCAAAAGATTTAACAAATTTTATTGTCTGCCCCGGCAGGCAGGAATGTCAAATATCGAATCCTCAAGAATTTCAACGTGGGCCGCATTAAAACTTTATTCTGTGGCGTTCGGATATTAATTAGCTGCTCTTTCCCTCAAACGCGAATTGTTATTTTTGAACTATGAGCAAGGCCAGCGAAATAAAGTGCCCCCATTGCGGCGAATGGACGCTGTGGAACGGTAACGTCGACGACCGCTGCCTGTATTGCGGGGAGTTTATCGAGCCGAAACGCTTTTCGCGCGAGGTAGAGAAGAGGATCGTGAGGGAAATCAAAAAAGAGAACGACTATTTCGTCATCAAGCCCGGCGACAATTACGCGTTGCGCAAGGCAAAGGGTTTTATGAATTCCTTTCGCTGGAC
>DASZVE010000052.1:0-80447 GCA_035547095.1 Mucilaginibacter sp. | reverse complement strand
TGGAACAGCGATTTCCGCGTGAGCCGATTATCAAGCGTGGGGTCGGTGGATGCGAACTATCGAATATTGTCAATTACTACACGCCATATATCCTGTTCCCGTACCACCCGCGCAAAATTTTCATATATGCCGGCGAAAATGACATCGCTTACGGCCATTCAGCCGATTCGGTGCTGGTTAACTTCAAAAAGCTGTACCGCATGATCCGCGCGAAGCTGCCGGATGCGAAGATCTATTACCTGTCCATTAAACCCAGCCCAAGCCGGGAAAAATACAGGGAAGCCGACCTGCGTTCGAACGAGCAGTTGAAAAACTACATTAAAAACAAGCGCAACTGCATGTATATTGATGTGGACGAGGCCATCTATAAACCGGGTACCGCTCAGCCCGACTCATCACTTTTCAGGTCGGATTACCTGCACCTGAACAGCAAGGGCTACGACCGCTGGCAAAAGGTGCTGGAGCCTTACGTGGAATGATTCGCCATTAAGGCTGCATTTGTCACCCGCACCCGCAAACATCATGTCATTTCGAACGAGCGCAGCGAGGAGAAATCTTAAACGCTAGGCGGGCGACGATTGGCAGGGGTGGTAAAGATTTCTCCTCACGCCGTAGCTCAGTCGCACCCGTTCGTCGAAATGACATTTTTAATAATATCCTAAAATTCTGCAAATCTTAGTTCAGGCAAATAACAAAGGCCCCGCCAACCGGCGGGGCCTCCTTGCAAAACAAACAATAAACCACCTATCTATTTTTATTTATATGAGGTTTCAACCTTCGTAATTTTCCAGTCGTTGCCATCGCGTTCGGCGGTGATGACGTCGGTACGGGTAACAGTTTTGTATTTCATCTGTACCTTTTCAACGAACGTGTTGTCGTCGTCCTTCAGCATGGTACTGGTGCACTCGCAGTTCTCGTTAAGGCTGGCATTTGATTTCAGGTAGTCCATCACCTGTTTTTTCGTCAGCGCATCAACGCGGGTGCCTGTTCCGCGGATGGTAAAAAATTGCGCGTCGTCGGCAATGGCCTGGTCCGCATCTTTCAGGTTACTACCGTGAACAATAGCGTTAATGTAGGTGCCGACTACTTCATCTTTTGAAATTTCGTGGTGCGTAACACTAGCGGCATAAACTGTACTGCCGGATACCAGCATGGCCAAACCCAGCGCGATCGATCTAAATGTTTTCATAATATTTGTTGTTAAGTTTTTTTCGTTGGTTTTTATACATAAGACACCGGCGAAAAACTATTCGTTACACTCGATCCGTCCGATTTAACAATCTTTAACAATTGTTACCTGCGGGTTACAATTATGCCACTCATTCAGACTCACCCCGTCATCGCTGCGCTCGACGACCCTCTCTACGCAAGCGTAAAGAGGGTTTTGGAAATTTGAGGAATTTAAAAGCCCCCTTCTTCAGAATGAAAGAGGGGGCAGGGGGTGAGTCGACCACGGTACGCCTACGCAAGCATAAAGAGGTGTTTAGAAATTTTTGGAAAATATTAAAAGACCCCCTCTTTCAGAATGAGAGAGGGGGCAGGGGGTGAGTCGACGCGACACCTGCCTGGCTACCATTTCTCAATTTGATCGAATAAGGTAAACATATACCTATTATCTCTTAATTTGGCGCTATGGTTGAGTTTGACGCGATGATGCTGCAGTTTGCCGAACAGGGCGAAAAAACCGGCTGGACCTACATCGATATTGCCGCCGACATAGCCCTGCAAATGAAGCCGGATAACAAAAAGTCATTCCGGGTACGCGGCATGCTCGACGCGCTGCCGGTGAACGGTTTAGCATTAATGCCCATGGGCGAAGGTAATTTTATCATGGCGCTTAAGGCCGATATCCGCAAAAAACTGCACAAGAACGCAGGCGCCATGCTTCACTGCAAGCTGGAGGAAGATGTGGACTATAAGGTGGAGATCCCCGCCGATCTGCAGGAGTGTTTCGATTTTGAACCAGAAGCGCTGGAATTCTTCAACAGCCTCGCCAAATCACACCGCGAATATTTTATCAAATGGATCAATGAAGCCAAGACTTCAGAAACCCGCGCCAAACGCGTTGTCAATACGATGAACGCCATGCTGCGTAAATGGCGCTTTAATGTGATGCTGCGAGAGATGAGGAAGGAGGGATGAATGTGTGGATGTGCAGATTTCAGATGTGCAGATGATTTTAAATGGTAAGTTAAAATAGCTAAAAATGATATTGCCCATAGAAAAATTACCAGTATATAAAAAAGACGGATTCCTATTTTTCAAAAAGGGCAAAGAAGCGGGTCCGGATGATGGATTAATCGTCGATGTTGCGCGAATCGGG
This sequence comes from Mucilaginibacter sp., assembly GCA_035547095.1. Taxonomy (GTDB): domain Bacteria; phylum Bacteroidota; class Bacteroidia; order Sphingobacteriales; family Sphingobacteriaceae; genus Mucilaginibacter. Next base: position 78,124 of record DASZVE010000052.1, on the reverse strand, counting down.
TCAATAGCTGCGTATCTTAAGAGAAACGGATTAGACAAGATAGTGGTCAATTCAAGCTATTTCGAGGTAGATGATTTGTCTTTTTTAAAATATTTGCCATTTGTAAAACGGATATCCATTGTGGATGATCGGTTTGATATTCAGCCGGTTAACGATTTGCATGAATTACAGGAGTTACGTGTTGGCAATTTTAACGGTATTATAGATTTTGACAATTTTCCCAATCTGGAAGTATTGGGCATTGTCTTTAACAATAAACTGAAAAACCTTGAGAATGCAGTTAATCTAAGATGGCTTTGGTTGGATTTTTATAAGGACATTTCACTTGAAAAGTTAAAAAATTTTAGCAGTCTAACTTATCTATATTTAAATAGGCCAGCTATCAGATCACTTATTGGAATAAGCGGCATGTCGTCCTTAATTGAATTACATCTTGATACCGCAAGTAAACTGGAAACATTAGATGGGTTTGCTGAGAGCAATAAAAATTTAAAATGGCTGGATGTGTATCAGTCACGCAAGTTAAATAATTATGATGCTTTAAAATACTTAGGTGGTTTGGAAATGTTACGTTTCACCAAAACGGGTGACATGGAAGACATTAAGATATTACGATCATTGCCACATCTGAAAGAAGTAATACTTGGAATTAAAGTAATAGACGGTGATATGTTATATCTCAAGAATATAGAAAAGTATGGGTTTATAAATTTTTCTCATTATAATTTAAAAAATTAGCCGCTCTTCTTGCGCAGGCGGTCTAATGCTTCCTGAATACGAACCATTGCTTCTTCGTGGGTATAAAGCCTGCCCGCTTTTGCATCAGCAAGCCCAGCATTTATTCCTTCCATAATAGCGTCGCGTTCTCGTACAAACTCAATTAAGTTGGTTCTTTTTTTCAGAAGGTTGCTTTGTTTATGCATGACTAAATATAATACAAATCTGCACATCCGCACATCTGCACATCTGCACATCCGCACATCTGCACATCTGCACATCCGCACATCTGCACATCCGCACATCTGCACATTAAACAATTTTCCCTACCGCCCTCCTCAAAATATCCACCCCCTCTTCCAGCTCTTTAGGGTTCAGCGAGGCGAAGCCGAGGCGGATGAATTCGGTATTTTCGGAAAGATAAAAATACTCCTCGCCGTTGCTTAGCGACAGGCCCATTTCGCCGGCTTTTGCAGCGACTTCCTTTGCATTGATGCCGTGCAGATATCTCATCCACACCGCAAACCCGCCGTCAGGTATTTTGAAGGAGACATGTTCGCCTAAATGTTCGTGCAGCAAATTGCAGAACACATCGCGACGCTCATGGTATATCTTATTGGTCTTTTTCAGGTGGCGGCCGATATCGCCGTTCTTGAGCAGGTTGGCCAGGGCCTCTTCCAGTAATTGTTCCCCCTGCCGGTCGATCATCCTGCGCAATCTGGCCAATTGGTCGATCAAATTGCGCGGTGCGGCAACAAAGCCCACCCGGATACCCGGCGCGATAGTTTTGGCAAACGAGCCTACGTAGATTACGCTGCCATGGTAATCGGCGCTGGCCAGGGGCAGTACCGGGCTGCTGGCGTAATGATAGTCGTAATCGTAATCGTCCTCCAAAATAGCAAAGCGGTATTTAGCCGCCAACTCCAATAGCTGCATGCGGCGCTCGGAACTGAGGGTTACCGTAGTTGGGCGGTGATGGTGCGGAATTACATACAGCAATCGCACTTTTTTCTTTTTGCAAATGTCTTCCACCGCGTTCAGGTCTATGCCGCAGTCGTCTACCGGCGCGAAAGCCAGCTCCGCACCGGCATACCTGAAAACTTCGTTACCTGTCGGATACCCGGGTTCCGGCACGATCACCACATCGCCTTTCGAGACGAGTAACTGTGCTGCCAGGTACATAGCCATCTGCACCCCCTTGGTGATCAGGATATTTTCCATGCCCACCTGCATGCCGCGCGTCTCGGCCAGGAATTTGGCCAGCTCGATACGCAGGTTTTCCGAGCCTTGCTCTGGCCCGTACATCAGGTATTTTGACGTGAACTGGTAATTGCCGAAACGCCGGTATTCGCGCACCAGCAAATCCACGGGTGCAAGGCGCGTGTCGGGAAAACCGTCGTTGATCACGATGTTCTGCTGCGGAACAGGCTTATACAATTTGCTCACCGGTACCCGCTTTTCGTCCACTTCAAAAAAGGTTTGATCAGGGAAACAGTTAGCCGTTATGGTTTCTTTCAGGGCCTTAGGCGCTATGTCGGGCAGGTTCTTCGCCACAAAAATGCCCCGGCGGGGGATGCTGTCCACCCAGCTCTGGGCATACAGTTCGTCATAAGCAGCCACCACTGTTTTGCGATGAACGTTCAGCGCATCGGCCAGCGCCCGGCTGCCGGGCAGTGCGCTTTCAGGTTTTAAAACTCCCCGCCTGATCTGCGCAATGATGCTGTTGGCGATCTGTAAATAGACGGGAACGGACGATCCCTTGTTGATCTGGATTAGACTTTCAATTACCGACATTCTGGACTACCTTACTTGTAAATTCTGGACTATTAAAGTAGTCCAATATCGTGATAATTTTGATTTGTCAAAACAGGAAGAAATGACAACAATCAACAGAATGACGATATGCACTACCTGCGGAACCAAGTTCCCGCACAACGAACGGGTGCCTGCGCTTTGCCCCATCTGCAACGACGACCGCCAGTTCATCGACCTTAAAGGCCAAAGCTGGACTAACTCGGAAGACCTGGAAAAGGGCCATGCCGTTAGGATACGAAAGATCAGCGAACGGCTGCATTACCTGACGGTACGGCCTTCGTTCGCCATCGGTCAGCGCGCTTTCCTGCTGCTGTCTAAGGGCGGCAATATTTTGTGGGACTGCATTCCGCTGCTGGATGAAGCTACCCGGGAATTTATCCACAGTAAAGGCGGATTGAAAGCGATCGCTTTTTCGCACCCGCACTTTTACAGCAACATGAACGAATGGGCAGCCGAATTCAACTGCCCGATCTATATCCACGAGGCCGACAAGCCCTGGATATTTAACTATGGCCCCAACGTAAAGCTATGGAGCGGTGATGAAAAACCGTTATGGGATGATCTGAAGCTGGTACATGTCGGTGGACATTTCCCGGGAAGCAGTATGCTGCATATCGCCTCCATATCAAAGGACGGCGCCATGCTTTGCGGCGACAGCCTGTACATTTCGCGCAGCCTGCGCCACACGGCGGTGATGTTCAGCTATCCCAATAACATTGCTTTGCTGAAGGAAGACTTCATTGCATTTTATGAAAAATGCTCAAGGCTGAAATTCGACACCCTGTACGGCGCCACCTTCGAAGGGCAGGACCTGGAAGGCAATGCTTACGAAGTGTTTACCGCCTCGATGAACCGCTACAAAAAAGTTTACGGAGTATAAAACGATATCGCCATGAAGATTAAAACAAACATCAAATTCATCCAGCTTTACCTGCGCGTGGCCATCGGCACGGCTTATTTGTGGGAGGTGGCTGATCGACTGGGCATCCTCGGCGCCCATGGTCAGCCGCATGTAGGCTGGGGCGACTGGCAGCATTTTATGGCCTATGCCCGCCAAACCATGAGCTTTCTGCCGCCAGGCATCATTCCTGTGCTGGCCGTTATCGCGACGATCGGCGAGGGATCATTCGGGCTGCTGATACTGACCGGCCTTTTCACCCGTATAGCGGCCATAGGAAGCAGTGTGCTGAGTTTTTGTTTCGCGCTGGCTATGGCTATCTCGTTTGGCATTGATTCGCCGCTGGGGTATTCCGTCTTTACGCTGAGTGCGGCAAGCCTGCTGCTGGCTACATTGCCCCGTTACGCCTGGAGTATCGATGCATGGCTGGAAAAGAACACGGTCGGCAAAAGCCTCGCCGCCAATGCGGCAATATTCGTCTTGCTTACCGGTTTAACGATGGCCACGCTAAGCATAAAAGCACAGCAACAACCCAGGATCACCGAAAAATACCTGCTCAGGCAATTTATTAACGAGCACGGCATCAGCGACCGCGAGGTGCAAATGGAGGTAGTGAATTTCCCTCCGCGGAGTTCGTCGCCGGCGCACCGGCACCCATGCCCCACCTTCGGCTACCTGCTGCAGGGTGAGCTTGAATCGGTGTTCGAAGGTAAACATCATTTGTACAAACAGGGCGACAGCTTTTACGAAAGCACCAACGGCCTGCATGCCGTTACGCGCAACAACAGCGCGGCCGACACCGCCAAGCTGCTGGTTTTCTTCGTTGCCGAAAAGGACAAACCCACAACTATTCGTTAAGATTATGAACAAAGTAACACGCAATATCTTCCGGACTTTCGGACTTCCGCGGACTTTCGGACTAAAACAATCTAGTCACATTTTTTCGTCTATTTACCTGTTAACTATCTATAAATAAATACCCATGAAATCACGCATGAACATTAATGCGGCCGAGCCGCGCATTTACAAGGCTATGGCCGTTGCCGACAATCAAATAAAAGAATTTAGCATCGACCCGAAGCTTAGGGAACTCATTAAGGTAAGGGTGTCGCAGATCAACGGCTGCGGCTACTGTATCGATTCTCACAGCACGGATTCGCTGGCCCTGGGCGAAAGCACACAGCGCCTGCTGGGCCTGGCCGCCTGGTGGGAAACGCCGTTTTTCAACGACGACGAACGCGCCGCCTTAAAGCTGGCCGAAGAAGTGACCCGCATTTATGAACACGGTGTTTCGGAAGAGACGTACCGGAACGCCTTAAATCACTTCGGCGAGCAAGGCGTAGCGCAGATCATCTTCATCGCCATTACCATCAACAGTTGGAACCGCATCGCTATACCGGTGCACATGGTAATCGGGGTCGACTGATAGCTTCGCCTAGTTTGAAAGGGATTGTAAAGGTTGCGGGAGCTAAAATAGTTAGCTCTTCTGCAACCTCTGCAATTTTATTACGGTTTTCCGTTCTCCCAACCGGGGGACACTGCTTCGCCGGCGTTGTTTTATTGGATATCCAGCATTCAATTTTTAATTATTAATACAATTTTCTTGTTAGGAAATTTTTAATATTTTTAAACCCATGCTGCTATCATTCCGTATCATCCAAAAAACTGACCGCTATGCTGACCACTGACCTTGAAAACGTATTGCTGGACGACGAAACATTATCGTTCGGCAACTCCTGGGGCCCCGAAGACGATAATTGGGACGATGAGGAAGACGAAGATTTTGATGATGAACTGGGCGACCTGGACGACTTGCACGGCATACAGGTGGAAGAGGAGGAGTTTGAAGAACCCGACCCGGACGACGACGATCACCTGCCCGAGGACGACGAATAATATCCAAAAACCATTTAAAAAGCGAATCCTTTACCTCACTTTGCGATGAGGATTCGATTAACCTCATCATGAAAAAAATTCTAATTACCTTACTCATAGTTGGTTGCTATTGTTTAAATGTTTTTGCCCAATCCGAAAGGGTGCTCGGTCCTGTCGAAAAAAGATTGGTCGATACACTTTGCAACGGGGTCAACCGCATTGACCTTTCAAAAGTTAACACGCAGGAAGAAGCTGTGGCGGCATATACCCAGTTAGTTATGGATCATGCGGCCATGCTGGGCGACCTTGCCGCCGAGCGCCACGTGGATATGAGTGATATGGATGCGATGAAGAGGGTAGGCGTGGACCTGGCGGTTGACCTGTACAAAATGAAGTGCGAAAAGTTTATCGAGCTCTCCAAAAAAATGGCGATGAAGGTAGCGCAGAAAGAAATTTCAGGTGAGGCTAATGGCGATGCCATGATAGGTACTTTTAAACGCATCGACAAGAAAGGCTTTAATTACATTGTTGTAGCCGATGCGAATAACAATGAAAAAAAGTTTTTGTGGCTCAGGCAATTTCCCGGGTCGGAAAGCTTCATGAATGGTGCGGCTCAATTAATCGGCAAAAAGATCAGTATCAGCTGGAAGGAAATGGAAGTTTACCTGCCCGATGCTAAAGGTTATTACCCGGTAAAAGAGATAACCGGCATCACCGTGCAGTAGCGCCAAGTTTTGCACATTCCCTGCCAGTAATTTTAGCATCCGTTTTATTCTTTTTATCTTAGCCGGAGTGGATAATTTTATCGTTTCGGCCCGCAAATACCGCCCGGCGACGTTCGAAAGCGTTGTCGGTCAGCAGCATATAACCAATACGCTTAAGAACGCCATCAAAAACAACCAGTTGGCGCAGGCGTTTTTGTTTTGCGGTCCGCGCGGCGTGGGCAAAACCACTTGTGCGCGTATCCTGGCCAAAACCATTAACTGCGAAAACCTGCAGCCCAGCGGCGAAGCCTGCGGCGTTTGCCACTCGTGCGTTTCGTTCCAGAACGGCAGTTCGTTCAATATCCACGAACTGGATGCCGCATCCAACAACTCCGTCGACGATATCCGCAGCCTTATCGAACAGGTGCGGATACCGCCGCAAGCCGGCAGGTACAAAATATATATCATCGACGAGGTGCACATGTTGTCGCAGGCGGCTTTCAACGCTTTCCTGAAGACGCTGGAGGAACCGCCGCACTACGCGATTTTTATCCTGGCCACCACCGAGAAGCATAAAATATTGCCGACCATTCTTTCGCGCTGCCAGATATTCGATTTCAACCGAATCCGCGTAGAGGATATGGCCGGTCATTTGGCGTCGATCGCCGAAAAAGAAGGCATTAGTTATGAGCCTGACGCATTGCATATCATCGCCCAGAAAGCTGACGGTGGTTTGCGCGATGCCCTGTCCATGTTCGACCAGATCGTCAGCTTTTCCAATGCGAGCGTCACCTATCGTTCGGTGATCGATAACCTTAACATCCTCGATTACGACTATTACTTCAGTATAATTGAAAAGTTGCTTGGCGAAGATACCGCCGGAACGCTTTTGCTGTTCGACGAGATACTTTCCAAAGGATTTGACGGTTCACACTTCATTTCCGGTTTGTCCGAACATTTCCGCAATCTTTTGGTCGGGAAAGATACTTCGACCCTGAAGCTGCTTGAAGTGAGCGAAGGCATAAAGGCCAAATACCTGCAGCAGTCGCAGGCGGCTTCGGTTTCGTTCCTGCTCTCGGCGCTAAGCATTGCCAACCAGTGCGACCTGGACTATAAGTTGAGCAAGAACCAGCGACTGCAGGTCGAACTTGCGCTGCTTAAAATGTGCCATCTGCCGGCAGCTTTTAACCTGATGATGGCACCGGCCGCCGAAATGCTCCGCCAGCCTGCGGAGCAAATAAAAAAAAAACCTGATACGGTAACGGCGGGTAAACCGGCCGACGCGCAGAAAGCTGAACCGGCCCCGATTTTAAACGACCCTCCCGCAACGTATAAAACGGAAAAAAGACCCGAACCCGCTGTTGCGACGGTGAAGGAACAGCCTGCTGCCGAAAAACCCAAAGCATTTGTACCCAATGCCGGTACAACTACTACGTCGGTAAAAATACCGTCGCTAAAGGACCTCAGTACTAAAACGATAGCCGAAATTGCCGAAGAAGACGATCCCTATATTAAAGGTGATGCGAAGGAAGATTTTACGATGGACGACTTCCTGAAGCAGTGGAACGAATATGCTGTGAAGATCAAAAAGGACGGTAATATGAACCTGTTTACCGTTTTTACTGCCAACGCTCCCGTTATGCTGGAGGCTTATAAGTTCGAAGTCGTTGTCGGCAATAAGGCGCAGGAAAATATTTTCAGGGACGAAAAGCCCTCGATCTTGAATTTTCTGCGTTTAAATCTTAAGAACTTCGATATCGACGTACAAACACGCGTCGACGAAGTGAAAGCGGCTAAACGGCCCTATACTACGTCGGAAAAATTTCAGCACATGGCCAGCAAGAATCCAAACCTGGCGGAGTTGAAAAGGCGATTTAACCTGGAGACGGATTATTGATTGCAGAGACACCATATCCCGCGTCTCTGCAAAAAACAATTTATCAGCGTTTTGGCCTGTCGTTTATCGGGTATCCTTCCTCATCCAGGTCGGGACGGCTGTCTTCATCCGTCCGGGATAAAATGTCGTCTATCGGGTCTACTTCAACGATATCGCCATCGTCAACGTGCATGCCCAGATTTTCCACGTCCGTTTCCAGCGACTCGTTCGGAATATACTCGTCGACCGCGTCGAATGGATTGGCCTCGTCATAGGTTGAATTGATGTCCTCGCCATTTTTAACCGCAGTATTATAAGGATCAGGGTGATCGTAATCCGGGTCGTCGCTTTCGACGTCGTACTCGAAGCTATTTTCCTCCTTATTAAACGCTAATTGTTCGGCGTCTGATTCTTCGCCAAGGTTTTCCTTCAAATATTCATCCCGGTCGTCGTTATCGTTATCAAACCGGGTATGCGGTCTTTTTGCGCTCATGGTAACATGGTTTTAGTTAACAACACTAATTTACCATGTTAGTTTGTTCCCAAAAAAGGACTTTCGTCAATATTTGGCTGCCTGGCCTGGTTTTGGTATGGCGCCCAAAATGAACTTACGTAAATTTTCGGTTGCGACAGACAGGTCTTCCTTGCGCAGGTATAGCATATGACCGCTCTTATAACCTTCCCATTTAATACGGTCCTTCAGCCGGCCGCTGGGGTCAAGCTGCCATAAGCTATATTTTGCGTTAAAGTAATCGCAGGCGCCGTCGTAATATCCTGATTGCACCAGCAAATGCAAAAATGGATTTTGCGCTATAGCCTGGCGCAGGTTCTCGCCGGTATGGTCGTTCTTTTCGTCCCATGGCCATACGTTGCCGAACATATTATATTTCAGGTCGGTTTTGTAGTTCAGCTCCTGGCGCATGTAAATATTTATGGCGGGCGTAAACTCCTGCAGCCAGGTGGTCAGTTCCGGGTTATAGTCGGGTCCATCGCCCGCAGTTTGCCTGTCTATACCCTTGTAACGTGAGTCCAGGCGGCCGATAGTGAAGCCCTGGTCGCGCAGGAGGGCTTTCCAGAAAAGCGAATAGTCGATGACAAGATTGTTGTCAAGCACGGTCTTTTCGGACAGACCGCTGTAGCGGGCTACTTTGGCAGCGATGGCTTTTTTCTGGTCGTCGCTCAGGAAACCGCCTTTTGACAGCGCGGGTATATATTCGTTGATCGTAAAATCTTCAACTTCGGGCAGCATGTCGGTCAGCTCTTTTCCCTGCAGATCGGCAGGCAGCTTTTTATGGTACCATGCCGTCGCGGCAAAATAGGGCAAACGCAGCGCTTCCGAAACCGGGCCGCCGCGGTTGATGCCCAGGTCGGTAGGCGACACCAGGATGACGCCGTTCAGGTACATCCACTCCGAGTCCTGCAAAGCAAGCGCAAGCCCCGATACGCGCGTGGTGCCATAGCTTTCGCCTATAAGGAATTTAGGCGATGCCCAGCGGTTCTCGCGGGTCACGAAGGTGTTGATCCAGTCGGCCAGGTATTTAATGTCCTCGTTTACACCAAAAAAGTTTGATTTGGGTATTTCGGGGTTCACCGGCCTGGAGTAGCCTGTGTTTACCGGATCGACATACACGATGTCGGCCACGTCAAGGATGGAGTTGTTGTTTTCTTTGAACCCATAAGGCTCAACGGGATATCCCTCATCGTCGGCATTCAGCATACGGGGGCCGGTATAACCCAGTTCCATCCAAACCGATGGTGTGCCCGGCCCGCCGTTGAACGAAATCACCAGCGGCCGGTTAGCCCGGTCCTTTACATCGTCACGTTCGTAGTAAGTATAGAATACGCCTGCTGTCGGGCGTCCGTCCTCGTCCCAAACGGGCATCATGCCCGCCGTGGCAGTGTAAGGAACAGCCTGCCCTTTTATAGTAACCGTATGTTTGGTTATTACGGTGGTATCGGTATGTACGATACGACCCACCGATATTTTTTGTGTATTCTTTGGCGGCTGGTTGGCAGGAGTTTGCGCCTGCGCAGCCGAAAAGGTTGTAAGTAACGTGATAAGCGTAAGTAAACGATTTTTCATTGTCCCGGATTTTTGGTGAAAGTACAGCGCCAAATGTAATTACAATTGCGCACTAAGCAAATCCGGGCCGGAACAGCGATTATATTTTTACACTAAGTGTGCATAACAGGATCAAAATTTGATCGGTTTGCGATAGGAAGTAACGCCGCCGATAGCGTATTTAAAGCCAATGGTGAATTGCGAGAATATGTCGTTGTGCGCACCTGCCTTAAAGCCGTCGATATTATCGCCGAAAATGAAATTACATTGGTAACCAACGTCTATTTTAAAATCAGGGCGGTCGTATTTATTGTATATCTTCAATTCATACCCCACCCTCGCCGGAAAGAACAATTGGTTACTGCTCATGGGGCCCGGTGTATAATATCCGGGCAATTGGATGGAATACCTGTTGATCTGTTTTACCGTACCGTAGATCACGCCGATACCGCCGCCGATGTAAAAGTTCTTCAGCGCATTTAGCAGGCGGCTTTGCGAATAGTCCATGATCTCGCCGGCCTGTACCTGTACCCTGAATGCGTAATAGGCATAATCGGTTTTAAACTGCCTGCCGTAAGTGTCGTTGGTCGAATCGCCGCCGGCAAGCTTACCTGCCTGGAATTCCGCAATATAATTTACAAAAGGCGTCTGGTTGTAATCGAGCTGGATGTTAAATGAATTGGTGTTCGTGGACGTTTGGGTGTCGCCAAAAAAGGAATTGAAACCTATCGAGGCGCCAAGGTTGTATTGCGTATAATCGTATCCTATCTGGGCATGGGCTGTGATCGCTGTAAAACCGGCAAGCAGGGTTAAAAGCGAAATTTTAACGATGTGTTTGATCATGACTCAGATGCCGGTCTTGTGCAGGAAGGAGTAAAGTATACTCATATGCCGCAATTTTATAAAAATAAGTTCAATGTACAATAAAACAATACCCTAAAACGCAATATTTGTTTGTTTGAGTATTGACAATTTGAATATTGTATTTAATACATTAGCTAATCTCAATTTTATATATTTGAGGCCTTTTACGAAAAAAACATCAATCCTGTTATGTCAAAAATTAAAGTAGCCAATCCCGTTGTCGAACTGGACGGCGATGAAATGACCCGCATTATATGGAAGTTTATTAAAGATAAGCTGATATTTCCTTACCTCGACCTCGACGTTAAATACTACGACCTCGGTATCGAATACCGCGACGAGACGAACGACCAGGTGACGGTTGACGCCGCCAACGCTATTAAAAAATACGGCGTAGGCATCAAGTGCGCCACTATTACGCCTGACGAAGCCAGGGTAAAGGAGTTCAACCTGAAACAGATGTGGAAGTCGCCGAATGGGACCATCCGTAATATTCTTGACGGTACCGTATTCCGCGAGCCTATCGTTACCTCTAACGTTCCGCGCCTGGTTCCGAACTGGACGGCACCCATCTGCATCGGCCGCCATGCTTTCGGCGACCAGTATCGGGCTACCGATTTTGTGACCAAAGGCAAAGGCAAACTGACCATAACTTTTACACCCGAAGATGGCGGCGAGACGCAATCGTTCGAAGTGTATAACTTCAAAGGCGACGGCGTGGCCCTGGCCATGTATAACACCGATGAATCGATCAGGGGATTTGCGCGCGCCTGCTTCAACCAGGCATTACTGAAAAAGTGGCCTTTGTACCTTTCGACCAAAAATACGATCCTGAAAAAATACGACGGCCGTTTTAAGGATATCTTCCAGGAGATATATGAGAACGAATTTAAACTGGAGTTCGAGGCCAACCAACTGACCTACGAGCACCGGCTGATCGACGACATGGTTGCATCGGCGCTTAAATGGCACGGCAATTTTGTATGGGCCTGCAAAAACTACGACGGTGACGTACAATCAGATACGGTGGCGCAAGGTTTCGGCTCATTAGGTTTAATGACATCGACCCTGGTTACGCCCGACGGTAAAACCATGGAAGCCGAAGCGGCCCACGGAACAGTTACCCGCCACTACCGCGATCACCAGGCCGGTAAACCAACCTCAACCAACCCGATAGCTTCCATCTTCGCCTGGACACGCGGTTTGGAATTCCGCGGTTTGCTGGATGATAACAAAGAACTGATCAAGTTCTGCAAAGCCCTGGAAGAAGTATGCGTTGAAACCGTGGAAAGCGGCAAGATGACCAAGGACCTTGCAGTTTGCATACACGGCAACAAGGTTGAGCATGGCCGCGATTACCTCTATACAGAAGAATTCCTGGAAGCGATTGATGAGAATTTGAAGAAAAAGCTGGGTAAGTAATTTTCTGCTTGCCTTAAATTATAGAAAACCCATTTGCGGCAGCAGATGGGTTTTTTGTTGAGATATTTCGTTATTTTTGAAATATGAAATTCACAGCAATTATCGAAAAAGGTGAAAACGGCTGGTTTGTGGGACAGGTAGAAGAGTTACCGGCGGCAATTTCACAGGGGAAGACCATTCAGGAGTTAAAAGAAAATCTACTTGATGCTGTAAGATTGCTGCTTGATACTAATAAAGAGATCACCGAAAAGGAATATTACGGTAAAACGATCATTAAAGAAGAACTTGAGCTAATTTAATGAAGCGTTCCGCTTTAATAAAACATCTTGAAAAGAACGGTTGTAAGCTTCTTCGCGAAGGTGCAAATCATGCCATCTACATAAATCAGGCAAATCAAAGGCAAACCGCCGTCGGCAGACATCAGGAGTTGGATAATTTGCTTTGTAAAAAAATCTGTAAACAACTCGAAATTCCTTTTGTATAATCTTCAATCACACGCTATGTCACCACTCTATCCTCTGAAATTCAAAACCATCTATAAAGACAAGATCTGGGGTGGCCAGAAGATCAAAACCTATTTGCATAAAGATTTTGGTAATCTGCCCAACTGCGGCGAAACCTGGGAGATATCCGGCGTAAAATCTGATGTTTCCGTTGTGGCCGATGGTGCGCTGAAGGGACAGTCGCTGGCCGATATCCTGGAGGAGTATAAAGAGCGTTTGGTGGGTAAAAAGGTGTATGCACATTTCGGCAATACATTTCCGCTGCTGGTTAAATTTATTGACGCCAACGACGATCTGTCTATCCAGGTGCATCCTAACGACGAGCTTGCCAAAAAGCGTCATAATTCTTTTGGTAAAACCGAAATGTGGTACGTGATAGAAGCCGATGCCGGCTCGACGCTGATTTCAGGCTTCAATCAGCAGGTTAGTGAAAAGGTATACGTCGACAAATTGAACAGCGGCCATATTATGGACATCCTGAACCGTGAGGAAGTGCATGCCGGGGATGTTTTCTTTTTACCTGCGGGAAGGGTGCATACCATTGGCAAAGGTTTGCTGATAGCCGAGATACAGCAAACGTCGGACATTACTTATCGCATCTACGATTTCGACCGGGTGGACGACAAGGGCCATAAACGCGAGCTGCACACACAGGAAGCGCTTGCCGCTATCGACTATAACTTCTATCCTGATTATAAAACCAAATATAGGCTTGAAAAAAATGAACCGATCCGGTTGGTAAAATGCCCTTATTTTACAACCAACCTGCTCGACTTCAACGAAAGCACTTCAAGAGACTACTCACATCTTGATTCATTCGTCATCCACGTTTGTGTGGAAGGAAGCTACGTGATAGAATGCCAGGGCGGACAGCATACCGTAAAGATGGGAGAGTGCGTGCTGCTACCTGCGACAGTTAAAAGATCCGACCTGATCACCATTGACGGATTTAAGATATTGGAGAGTTATGTGGAGCTGTGAACGGTCAATAGTGAATAGTCAATACCACTAGTGGCCGTAATAAACTTTTATTCACCATTCACTATTCACTATTCACTAAACCAGCTTTATCGTAAACTTCGTTCCCACGTTCACCGTGCTGTCGACATCAATGGTGCCGCCGAGCGCTTCGATTTGATTGCGGGTCATGAACAGGCCGATACCTTTGGCGTCGGGGTGGTTATGAAAGGTTTTATACATCCCGAATATATTATCTCCATGTTTTTCAAGATCGATACCGACACCATTATCTTCAAAATACAGGTAAACGTGGTGCCTGATCTTCGCCGAACGCACTTTAATGACCGGCTTGCGTTCGGGGTGCCGGTATTTGATAGCATTGGTGATCAGGTTCTGAAAAATACTTTCGAGGTAGGCGGAAATGTAATATACATCCGGGCATAAACTGAAATCGTACTCGATCTGAGCGCCCGACGATTTGATGTTGCTTTCCAGCGCCAGCAGCACGGTCTTTAACGTTGCCTCAAAGTCAAGTTGCTTTCGTTCCTTGCCTATCTCGGCCTGTATTTTCACAATTTCGCTCAGGTGTTCAATGGTCGTATTCAGGCTGTTGCTAATGGACCTGATATGGTTGAAGATTTCCTTACGATCATCGTTCTCTTCCATCTGCTCGAACAGGTTGACCATAAACTCCAGGTTGCCGGTGTGTGAGCGCAGGTTATGCGAAACGATATAGGCGAAGTTTTGCAGGCGTTTATTTTGGTCACTCATCAGGTTCACGGCATTCTGAACTTCAAGCTCCTTCTTTTTAACATAGTCGATGTTTTGAAAAATACATCGAACCGTAACACAGTGGCCAAAATCATCGATAACGGCCAGGCCTTTCGCGCGCAGCCAGATGACGTTATTGCGGGCCGTGCGGAACAATAGCTCTAGGTCGAACGGCTGGGAATATTTGGTGATGTTATCGATGGCTTTTGAAAAGGCAGCCCTATAGTCGGGCTCGAAAAAGCTCACCATTTCTTCAATCGTAATCTTTACGCTTTCCTGCAGTTCGAGAATGTCATAAGCTTCGCGGCTGAGCGCCAGGTTCATGCTTTTAACATCGATCTCCCATCCGCCTACTTTGGCAATCTTGATCGTTTCCTTAAACAGGAAATCGTTGCGGGTAGATTGTAGCTGCAGCAGCTTGTGGTCGTGAACATCGGTCAGCGACCCGGTAATTTTGGCCTGGCCGTTATCATCCCATCTTTTGGCTGTACTTTCAAACCAGCGATACCCCGATTTTTTAGTTAAGAGCCTTATTTGTATGGTTTCAGGGGCGTCGCCTACATGTTTGTTTATTGAACGAAGGAATGCGGGTTTGTCTTCGTAGTAGAGCAGGTTTTCAAAAAAATAGTCGTATGAGCTGGGCACCTCGCCGGCTTCATACCCTAAAACGGTATAAAAGCCGGGAGACCATTTAACCTCCCGCGTGCCGATGTTATACTCCCAGATACCTGTTTTGGTATTGTTGATTATCTGGGTCACATGGAAATCGCCATTCTGAGTAAAGCTGTCCCCTTCGTTAACGCTCATATCGCTGTCTGCTCAGCAGAAACCTTGTTTTGTAAGTCAAATAAATAGTAAACTAATTAGATAATGGTTACAGGCAAAACGCCGGGTAACGCGTGTGCAATTACAAATACAAAGCCAATATCCTGTTAAAGCACAGGTACTTAGTTTAAATCGACCGCTTTACTTACTTCATTTACAACTCATTATTTATACGAAAATCGGCATTGTAAGTTATGTGAAGAATAGGTTTCGGCTGATCGTAGAATTAACGAATTGTAAATTTGGGTAAATATTTACCCATGATTATCAGTTGATTAAACTGCGGTTTAGTTATGTAAATAACGGCATATAAACTCAAAAAATAATTTAATATTTTATTCCGCCACACTCTTTTTCTCTACTTTTTTATGCAGCTTAAAAGCCTCGACCAATCCTGCGGAGCCATACCAGGGATGCAGTTCTATAATGAGCGAACCGGCCTGTACAGCGGGATCGGTTTCGGTTAGCTTTTTAGCCTCCTCGACCGAGCTGACATTGAAAATAAATATTCCGCGAATGTCCTGGTTATCCAAAAACGGTCCGGCTACGATCAGTTTACCTTCATTGGCCAGGCGCATGATATTTTTCAAGTGCGCCTTTTGCAGCCCGGCACGCGCGGCTGAGTCCTTCAGCCTGTTCGGCCCGGTTTTTAAAAAAGCCATTACGTAAGTTTTCATGCCGTAGTCATCGGCGCCGAGTTTTTTGGCCAGGCCGGCATCGTACTGCGGATTGTTTGATTGTGCAAGGCAGTTGAATGAAGCCGCAAATAGCAGCCCTATCAAAAAGATACGAGTCATAGTGATAGCAGCTTAGTTTAGCCAATAAAGATAATATTTTATAAAGAAAGTATCAGCGTTTTTCCAATTCGGCGAGCGCGTTGGATGCTATCCATTTGGCCGGTCTGCTGCCTTGGTTACGGACGCGTCCGGCGGTTTGGATAGCCAGCGGAAGTAACGTCTTATTACGTTTGCCGATCTGCCTTAGAGCCCAGTTAACCGCTTTTTTGACGAAATTCCTATCGTCCCAGGCCTCTCTTTCGATGACGGGCAAAAATTGGATGAATACATCATCCGAAGCTTTTTTGTTGTGCACGGCGAACTCGGCGATCAGGACAAAACCTGCGCGTTTCACAAACTCATGTTCGGATTTACAGTATTCCAAAGCTTTTTCCGCCGCAAACGGCACCCGGTCGAACAAATTGCCGCAAGCCTGGTCGCATACATCCCATGAATCAAAATCTGCCACCCACTTGTCCATCTGCTTTGGAGTGACCTGTTTGTAGTCATCAACGACCGATGCCAGGATCCGGCACTCATGTATTTCGGTTTTCCATAATTCCAGCGCCAATTGATGATCTTTCCCGATGGTTTTAGCCAATGCCCGCAACTCTGGCATGGACACGCCCAGCGCTTTTGAAGTATTGATACCGTAGCGCTTCATGCCTTCGAGGCGGCTTTCATCCGCAGTCTGTTTTAGATGACCGATGATATCCGGTGCCGTCATGATTCCTGGTTATTAAGCCATTTCACATGTTGCTGTTTTACTATTTCATGATCTAACAAATTCTCTTCCTCAAAACGCTCCTCGTATGCTAACAAGAGGTCACTTTTCTGCTCATCAGACAATTTTTCGAAGAGATTTACCTGTGTACGATCCATCTCACTAAGCTAACAAAAAAGCCGGGCATTAACCCGGCTAATGAATTTAGTTCTGACCTCAACTTCCGACTTCAGACTTCCGACCTCCGACTTCTTACAAGTTCCCCCTAAGCTCCTGCTCCCGCTCGATCGCCTCAAAAAGCGCCTTAAAGTTGCCTGCGCCAAACGACCGTGCACCCTTGCGCTGTATGATCTCGAAGAACACCGTCGGGCGATCTTCCAGCGGTTTGGTGAATATCTGCAGCAGATAGCCTTCATCATCGCGGTCGACGAGAATGCCCAGCTCCTTTAACGGCAGCAGGTCTTCATCGATATGGCCCACGCGATCAAGCAGATCGTCATAGTAAGTGGTCGGCACATGTAAAAACTCGATGCCGCGTTTTTTTAATTCGGTTACCGTTTCCACAATATGATCGGTCGCCAAAGCCAGGTGCTGCACGCCTTCGCCTTCGTAAAATTCAAGGTATTCTTCTATCTGCGACTTCTTTTTGCCTTCGGCCGGCTCATTGATCGGGAATTTCACATAACCGTTGCCATTGCTCATCACCTTGCTCATCAGGGCCGAATATTCTGTCGAGATCATTTTATCATCGAACGTGAGGATATTCTTAAAGCCCATCACTTCTTCGTAAAAATGTACCCATTCATTCATCTTATGCCAGCCTACGTTTCCCACGCAGTGGTCGACATACTTCAAGCCGGTTGGCGTCGGATTATAATCCGATTTCCATTCGTGGTAGCCCGGCAGGAATATGCCCTTGTAATTCTTACGCTCGATGAACATATGAACGGTTTCGCCATAAAGCCTGATGCCGCTGGTACGAACTTCGCCGTGCTCGTCCTTTAAGGTTTGCGGCTGCTGAAAAGGCACGGCGCCTCGGCCAACTGTTTGTTCGAATGCCTCGTAGGCGTCGTCCACCCAAAGCGCGAGGACTTTCACGCCGTCGCCATGTTTTTTAATGTGTTCGGCTATCGGGTGGTCGGAGTGCATGGGGCTTGTTAAAACGAGTCTTATCTTGTCTTGTACAAGTACATAGGATGCTTTGTCGCGCACGCCCGTTTCCGGCCCTGCATAAGCCAGGCTCTGGAAGCCGAAAGCGGTTTTATAAAAATGGGCCGCCTGCTTGGCATTGCCCACGTAGAACTCGACGTAGTCCGTGCCGTTCAGGGGTAGGAAGTCGGTTGTTTGTTGTTTAATATCTAAAGTTTGTGTTTCCATGATTTTGTTGTAATGTTTGAAAGTTGGAATGTTGTAAGGTTATTTACGACGTAGGTTTGAAAGCTTTGTAAGTCAACATTTCAACTTTGCAACCTTCCAACCTTCCAACCTTTCAACAGCCTATTCAGAAGCCCAACTCTTATAATAATTCTCATCCTCAATTTTGATCGCATCTTCGGTCAGCATCAGAGGCCTGAAGGGGTCGATCATCACGGCCAGTTCGTCCGTCGATTCCTTGCCGATGGATTTTTCCACCGCGCCCGGATGCGGGCCATGCGGTATGCCGCCAGGGTGCAGGGTTATCTGGCCTTTTACCACGCTCTTGCGGCTCATAAAGTCACCGTCGACGTAATACAGCACCTCGTCGCTGTCTACGTTGCTGTGGTTATATGGGGCGGGTATCGAAAGCGGGTGATAATCGTATTTTCTTGGCACGAATGAGCAGATCACAAAATTGTGGCCCTCGAAAGTTTGGTGTACCGGCGGCGGTTGGTGCAGCCGGCCCGTGATCGGTTCGAAATCGTGTATCGAAAACCCGTAAGGATAGTGAAAGCCGTCCCAGCCAACGAAATCGAAGGGATGCGTGCCGTAGATATATGGATAGATCAAACCCTGCTTTTTGATCAGGATCTTGAAATCGCCATGCTCGTCGTGCGTTTCCAGGTTTTCGGGCAATTTCAGGTCGCGCTCGCAATAAGGCGAATGCTCCATTAGCTGGCCGTACTGGTTCAGGTATTTCTTTGGCGACCGTATCGGGCTGAAGCTTTCCACGATGAACAGGCGGTTTTCCTCGCCGTCAAACTGCACCTGGTAAATGGTGCCCCGCGGAACGATCAGGTAGTCGCCGTATTCAAATTTGATATTCCCGTAGCCGGTTTTTAACGTGCCTGAACCCACGTGAACAAAGATCACTTCATCAGCCTGGCTATTTTTGTAGAAGTAATCCGTCATGGATTTACGTGGCGCGGCCAGTGAAATATGCAGGTCGCTGTTCACCAAAACTGGCTTTCGGCTCTTCAGGTAATCGTCCTCCGGTTCTATCTTAAAACCGATCAGACTGGTATGTTTCAAATGTTTCTCCCGGGCTATTTTGGGCTCGACTGAATAAGGCTCACCCAGTTGCTTGACGAGTGTAGGCGGATAACAATGGTACACCAGCGAATACAGGCTCGAAAAGCCTTCGGTGGATACCAGTTCCTCGGCATACAAGCTGCCGTCGGATTTACGGAATTGTGTGTGCCGTTTTGGCGGGATATTTCCTGATTTATGGTAAACGGGCATGGGGTGTTTTTTTGTTTGAAGGTTGTAATGTTGAAAAGTTGTAAGGTTAAATCAAGTTTAACTCACAGTGCTTCTGCAACACTTTAAAAACGATTGGATGGGTGTAATAGTTTTAAAGTTAAGGGTTTAAGAACATTTCAACCTTAAAACTTTACAACATTTCAACAAAGCAATTAATATTGCGCCAGCACGATCTTGGCCAGCACAGCGTCCCTGAAAGAAGATGCATCACTCATTGAAGTGAGGCCCAGGGAAAAAAGGAAGTGACACTGTATGTGCAACATTTTGTACAAAATTATAAGGAAAATTATTATTATGCAAGCATAGTATTAGAAGTCCGCAAGTCCGCATAAGTCGGGAAGTCCGAAAGGCTGATTGCGGCCTAAATTAATTAGCTTTGAAAACCAATTAACCGAGCATGAAATTAGTATCCTACAAAACCGAATATGCAGAACACCTGGGCGTTTACATCAACGGCCATATCTACAATCTGAACTCCTGCCATAAACTGATCCCCGATAATATGAATGATTTCCTTTGGGGCGGCGATGAGCTGATGGACCGGGCCAGGAAAGTGAATGATGATATTATGTCGGGCAGGATCGAGGCTAAAGAAGAATTGTTTTTTGAATTGCTGGCGCCGGTGCCGCATCCTACCTCGTGCCGCGACGGTTATGCGTTCCGGCAGCATGTGGCGGCTGCCCGGCGTAACCGAAAAGCCGAAATGATACCGCAGTTTGACCAGTACCCGATATTTTATTTTACTAATCACAATGCCATACAGGGCATGGGCGAGATCGAATGTATGCCCGACCATTTCCAGAAACTCGATTTTGAGCTGGAAGTAGCTGTGGCGCTAAACAAAAAAGGTCGCAATATCCGGGCGTCTGAGGCGGATGGTTACATCGCGGGGTACATGATCATGAACGATATGAGCGCACGTACGCTGCAAATGGAGGAAATGATGCTAAATCTCGGTCCGGCAAAGGGCAAGGATTTTTCGACGGTGATCGGTCCGTGGTTAGTGACGCCGGATGAACTGGAGCCATATAAGATCGCGCCGAAACCGGGTCACACGGGCAACGCCTATAACCTCACCATGAAATGCCATGTGAACGGCAAGGAAGTTTCCAGCGGTAATATGGGAGATATGGACTGGACCTTCGCCGAGATCATCGAACGCTGCGCCTATGGCTGCGATGTGCTGCCGGGCGATGTGATCGGATCGGGAACCGTTGGCACAGGCTGTTTCTTAGAATTGAACGGTACAGGGTTATTAAATGATCCGAACTATCGGCCGCAATGGCTGCAGCCGGGTGATTTGGTTGAAATGGAGGTGACCGGCCTGGGCGTTTTAAGTAATGTGATCAAGAAGGCAGAATCGGATTTTTCGATATTGGCTTTGAAGAAGTTGTAATGTTGAAATGTTGGAAGGTTGTAATGTTATCAAGATGAGCAAAATAGAAAAATTCGAAGAACTCGAAATCTGGCAGATCGCTATTGATATAGCTGTCGAAGTTTATGGCATATGCGATAATGAACCGTTAAAATCTGATTGGGGCATGAAGGATCAGTTGAGAAGAGCAGCTTGCTCAATGTCGGATAATATAGCTGAAGGGTTTGAGTACAATAATAACCCTGACTTTATAAGATTCCTCAATTATGCCAAAGGATATTCTGGAGAGTTTAGAAATAAGTTAACAATCCTGAACAAATCTGGGAAGATGGATGATAAAATATCTCAGCATTTATATCAAAAGAGTATTGAGTTTTAAGCTAAAACTAAAAATCTAATAGATTATTTGAAGGATTTTGAAGCTAAGAGGAGAAAAAAGTAACATTCCAACTTTACAACCTTACAACATTCCAACAATACTCATGCTGACACTAAAAACATCCGATCTAACTCCCGGCGACCTGCAAAATTACCTGCAGTACGCCATTGCGCCCCGACCGATTTGCTTTGCCTCGACGGTGGATAAAGACGGTAATGTGAACCTAAGCCCCTTCAGTTTCTTCAATATGTTTAGCACCAACCCACCGCTATGTGTATTCTCGCCGTCGAGGAGGGTGCGGGACGCGACGACCAAGCATACGCTAGAAAATATCCATGAAGTGCCCGAAGTGGTGATCAATATCGTTACTTACGATATGGTTCAGCAGGTTTCGCTGGCGAGCGTGGAATACCCGAAAGGTATGAACGAATTCATTAAGGCGGGCTTTACGCCGGTTGCTTCAGATTTGGTCAGGCCGCCGCGCGTGGCCGAATCGCCGGTACAATTTGAGTGCGTAGTTAACCAGGTTATTTCGCTGGGCGAAGGCAAGGGCGCGGGGAACCTGATCCTGGCCGAGATCAAGCTGATGCATATCAGCGAAAGCATACTGGACGAAAATAACCGCATCGATCAGCAAAAGCTCGACCTGGCGGCACGTCTTGGCGGCGATTGGTACGCCCGCGTAAACCGGGATAATCTGTTTAAGGTGGCCAAACCGGTAAGGAGCATCGGTATTGGGGTCGACAGCATACCTTACGCTATCCGCAATTCAAAAGTGCTCACCGGCAATAAACTGGGCCAGTTAGGCAATGTAGAACAATTGCCTTCTGATGAGGAAATTGACGATTATGCACAGACGCCTGAAATAAAAGAAATACTGGACGCCACTATCGGCGATAGCAGCACCCGCGAAATGCAATTGCACCTGAAGGCGAAGCAATTATTGGATGAGGGCAGGGTGGAGGAGGCGTGGAAGGTGTTGCTGATTACGTAGAGACGCAATGCATTGCGTCTCTACGATTATATCCCCAACACCTGCTTCAACTTCGCGTACCCCGTTTTGCTTACCGGTATTTTAGCGCCTGATTTCAGAATAGCGATATGCGCATCTTTTTCGTAAGGATCGATGCGGGTGATGTTTTGTATCTTAATGATGTAGGAGCGGTGTACGCGGACGAACTGCGACGGGTCGAGCGTTTGCTCAAAGAAGCCCATAGTCTTATTTTTCAGGAATGAGCCCTCCGAGGTGTGCACGCTTACATAATCGTCGTCGGCCTCCAGGTATTCTACATCGCTTACCGGGATGATCTTTACCTTGGTGCCCGTCTTTACCACGATACGTTCGTGCTGCGCAGGCGATTGCGCGGCCACGGCTTCGAGCAGGCTCTCGGTTTGTTTAGCCACTTGTACCGTTGACGCCTGGGCAAGGAATTTTTCGACGGCCTTGTTGAACCGGTCCTTGGTAAAGGGCTTTAACAGGTAGTCGACGGCGTGCGCTTCGAATGCTTTAATGGCATATTCGTCAAAAGCGGTAGCGAATATAACGGATGGCGGATTTTCAACCAGTTCCAGCATTTCGAAGCCGTTTATTTTGGGCATCTGAACGTCGAGGAAGATCAGGTCGGGCTGATACTGCTGAATGGCCTTGAGGCCCTCAAAGCCATCGTTACATTCCTGCAATACTTCTATCTGGTCCTTAAAACCCTGCAAATATTCCAGTACAACCATCCGGGCCAGCGGTTCGTCATCAATTATAAGCGCTCGTTTCATACCTGCGGTATCTTGATTATGGTTGTAAATATATTATCATTTGCGTGAGTTTCAATAAGGTCGGTGCGCGCAAAAAGCAGGTCGAGCCTGCGCTGCACGCCTCTCAGGCCAAAGCCTGTGCCTTTGCGCGGTCTTGCGGTTTTCGGATCGTACGGGTTTTGCACCATCAGCGCCAGGTAGTTATCCTCCATTTCGGCGCGAATGCTGACGGTTACGCTGTCGGTGGTATCATACAAACCGAATTTGATTGCATTTTCTACTATCGGCTGTAAAAGCAGGGGAGGCAGCTTTGCCTCGCCGCAGCGGTCGTCGCAACTGATCTCGGTTTGCAGGCGGTGGCCGAAACGTACTTTTTCAATGTCCAGGTATAATTGCAGGTGCGCCAGTTCTTCGGTTAAGGGCACTAACTGCTGGTCGTCCTTTTTCAATGTACCCCTGAGGAAGTCTGACAATTGGTGTATCATCTTCCTGGCCTCGTCGGGTTTAAAGCCGATCAGGGCGTTGATGGAGTTGAGGCTATTGAAAAGGAAATGCGGCTGCAGTTGCTGGCGAAGATTATATAACTCAGCATCCCGCGCCAGCTTTTCGGCTTCTGCTTTGCGTTTCTCATTTTCCTTTTGGTCCAATTGCGAATACCAGATCATGCTGATCAAAGCCATCCAGCCTATGGCAAGGAAATTGGTAAAGAACCGTATAGTGATCGACTGCGAAAGAAAATTGCTGTAGATCGTATTGTTAACGATGAACGGCAGCACCCAGCGCGAGCCGAATGTACATGCCGCCGTGAGGGCCACGCACCAGAAAAACAGGTTGATGTAGCTGCCCTTGCCCGGCTGGTAATAGCGGAGGTTGTTGTTAATGAGCCAGCAGGCGGCGCTTAAAAGCAATGTGCACACGGCGCCATCCGTCAGGGCGGTAAGCCAGGGGAATTGAAAACTATGCACCACATACGTAAGCAATGCTGCCCATACGATGCCGCCTGTAGCGAATGCAATGCGTAGTTTTGCGAATGGTGACTGTGCGAAGGCCAAAACTATGCGGTTTTAGTTTTTGATACTTAATAATGCCGAACGATGCTGTGCCCAGGCCACATACAGGTCCGGGTCGGGCGCTTCGTGTATCTGGTAATAGAGTTCCGCGCCATCGGAAAGCTCGCCGATGAAGTTGAGCTCAGCCACTCCAATAAAGTCCCAGCGAACGGTTTCACTTTGGTTATTCGTAAAACTCTCCTGGCCCAGGTGGCCGATGCAGGCGGCCTTTTCATAAGCCTGGCATTCATTTTCGGCGTTTATAAGCCTTAATTGCTCGTCGAATTGCGGATGATGGTTGCCGTCACCCGTCACGATCCTGAAAACGATCTTTGCTACGTACCAGTTCATATATAGATAGATTGATTGCTAAAAACTGCGTATGTCGACACCGGCGAAGATGGAAACACCTTCCAATACCAGTACCTTGTTATTGTCGCCTGAACCTACTTTCCTCAGTCGTTTGTCGTCAACGCCCGCAAAAACAGCCGACATGTTTGATACTACCTGCCAGTGCGGCGGAACAATGATCTTGGTACCGCCGAAAACCTGTGTAATGTCGATAATTACGCGGCCATCGATATCGGCCATCGACAGATCGATCTCGGCGCCACCGAATATATTGGTCACGTCGCCGCCCCTGAAATTTTTAGACAGGATAGTTTTTTTTGATCCGCCGAAAATCGACGTCGAATCCAGGAAGTCATCGGCCGAAAAATTCTGCGGGGGTATCGTCGCATCCGCATCGGCTGCGTCGCCCGCGGGATGGGTATATTTATGATAGCGTGCGTCCCATTTTTCCTTCCATTCCTTTTCCCATTTTTCCTTATCCCATTTACGGTCCCAGCGTCCTTTATCAAAACTATGGTTACGTCTCAGGATTAGCCAAATGCCCAATATAATGATGGCAGCGGGCCAGATAAGATTACCTATGTGGAGGCCCGGTATGGCGTCGTTCAACGTAATGGCTGCGCCTAATAAAAAAAAGATAAGCCACGAAGAATTGCGGAAATTGTGGCGGGCGCCCGACCACAGGCCCCCGATCATGAGCCAGGTACCCAGGCCCCATATCCAGCCTGGTATGTCGAAATCGGCGAACTGCCGCAGCAGCAACACCCCACCAATAAAAAGCAGCACCATGCCTATCAGCACCTTGCCATTGTTGTGCGGCTTATTCTGGTAATTGGTATCATTTATATTGTTGTCCATTGTCTTCTTTTGCCAAAATTAATCTTATCCAAAACTAACGTAATATTTAGGCCGAACCTATCAAATATTGGCGACTTTATACAAGAAGTCGGTAAGCGCGGATAATTTGTCGGTGAAAATTCACAATTGTTTATTGATCGGTAATATATAAGATGCGAGCTGTGCAATTTTTAGATTTGAATGTACCCATGCTGTTAATAGCTCGTAACGCAGCATATACCGGCATCCTCAACTCACCCCGACCTATCCGCAGCCGGCGGATGGTCGAACCTCTCTTCGTTTTGCGAAAAGAGGGTTATTTAATTTTACAGGAATACAAAAACCCTCTTTGCCGCTTGCGGCAGAGAGGGTGGTCGGGCGAAGCAACGACCGGGTGAGTTATAAGACGACTTGCTTAACAAGAAGGATAGGTGCGTCAAAATTGGCGCACAAAATGCAGGGGTTCATGAAATAACAACAGGGGACGCCCGGCATCCCCTGGTTCTATATAGAAAAGTAAGCGGTACTTACGGATTTTTCCTGAAGCTGCGGCGCATGATAATGTAAACGCCTAGTATGATCAATCCGGCGGGCCAGATAAAGTTGCTAACAAGCAGACCGGGTATGGCATCGTCTACCAGGAAGGCTATGCCAAGCAGCACGAGAACAAGCCACGACAGGTTACTGAAATTATGCTTCGCCCCGACATACAGCCCGATGACGATCAGCAGCATCGGCCAGCTAAAAAGCCAGCCAGGTAGGAAAAACAGGTTAAGCTGGTCGACCAGCAAAATGGCGCCCACTAAAAATAATATGATGCCTAATATAGTCCGGCTGTTACGGCCTGAACTTTGATTTTCAATTATAGTTTTCATTGTCTTTGTGTATTAATTATACACCAAAACTATATTGATATTAAAGGCTGGGCAATGGAATATTGGTGATGTACGGCCGGTAGTCGGTAAGGAATAGGATGAGGTCGGTGAAAAAATAACTAAAATAAAAACGGGTGTCACCCTGAGCTCCGTCGAAGGGTGAGCGTAGGCCTGCCCGCAATGCTTCGAGAGCCTCAGCATGACACCCGCGCTTACACTTCCGGTTCCTGCTGGCTAAGGCAATGGAAACTGCCCAGGCCCCAGATAATATCGGTTGAATCGATGCCAATAACCTTTCGGTCAGGAAAGCAAGACTGTAATATCTCCAGCGCCTTATCGTCGTTCTCGCAACGATAAGTAGGTACTATAACCGCCGAATTGGCAATATAAAAGTTGGCGTATGACGCAGGCAGCCGCTGACCTTCATAATAAACCGGGTTGGGCATGGGCAATTCAATAATGTTTAATCGCTTGCCATCTATCAAACGCATGGTTTTCAGCGTGTGCAGGTTTTCCCGCAAAATGTGATAGTTTTCGTCGGATCTGTTTTCCTCAACCACGGTTACCACGGTATCCTCGTTCACAAAACGGGTAATATCATCGATGTGTCCGTCGGTATCGTCGCCTACGATGCCGTCACCCAGCCATAGTACTTGTTCTACACCGTAGTAATTCCTTAGATATTCTTCTATTTGCTGTTGATTTAAGTGCGGATTGCGGTTTTTGTTGAGCAGGCAGGCGGTGGTAGTTAGAACAGTGCCTTTGCCATTAAAGTCGACCGAGCCGCCTTCCATTACGATGCCGGGATAGTAAACCGGTAAACCAAAATGTTCCGCGATCTTAGTCGGGATCACATCGTCCAGGTCGTAAGGGGGATATTTGCCGCCCCAGGCGTTATAGCCCCAGTCGACAATGGCTTTTTGTTTCGTTTCCGGGTTGATCAAAAATGCCGGCCCATGGTCACGGCACCAGGCGTCATTGGTTGGGAAATCGAAAAACTCAATTTTCTTCAGATCGACTTCAGCGACCGTCAATTGCT
Organism: Mucilaginibacter sp.; assembly: GCA_035547095.1. Taxonomy (GTDB): domain Bacteria; phylum Bacteroidota; class Bacteroidia; order Sphingobacteriales; family Sphingobacteriaceae; genus Mucilaginibacter. Next base: position 50,999 of record DASZVE010000052.1, on the reverse strand, counting down.
CGATAGCAAAAGCCTTCATCGTTTCGCTGCCGGCGTTGATGCGAACCAATTCGCCTTCGGTAAGGGCCTTAATGAACCCGCAATATTTTGGATAAATAAGCCCGATCTTGCCTGGCCACGATTCTTCCTTATGCGGCCAACTCAGCCAGGTGGCGGTATGCGGCGCCCATTCCGCGGGAAACGAAAAGCCCTGCGAAGCAGGGGTATTGGAAAAATCAGCCTTCATCTATCAGTCGTTTGGTGATGGGCTGGTATGAATCGATTCGGCGGTCACGCATAAACGGCCAGTGCGTGCGGTAATAATCGGTTTTGTTCGTGTCGATCTCCTGTACGATCACTTCCTCATCCGTATGCGAAGCCTGGTAAAGCACCGTTCCGAAAGGGTTGGAAATAAACGACCCGCCCCAAAACTTTAATTCGCCTTCCTGGCCCACCCGGTTTACGCTTACTACGTGCACGCCGTTGGCCACGCTATGCGAGCGTTGTATGGTTTGCCAGGCATTGTATTGCTCCGCATTTGTAGCATTGTCCTGGCTTGTGGCCCAGCCTATGGCAGTTGGGTAGAATAATATTTCAGCGCCCATCAGCGAGGTGATCCGTGCTGCTTCGGGATACCATTGATCCCAGCAGATCAGCACGCCGAGGGTAGCGTATTTGGTTTTGAAAACCTTATAGCCGAGGTCGCCGGGGGTGAAGTAGAATTTCTCATAAAAGCCCGGATCGTCGGGGATATGCATTTTGCGGTACTTGCCCAGGTAAGCGCCATCGGCATCAATAACGGCTGTGGTATTGTGATAAAGACCCTGCGTGCGTTTTTCAAACAGCGATGCTACGATAACCACATGGAGTTCTTTTGCAACTTTTGACAGTTCATCAGTTGATGGGCCGGGGATGGCTTCGGCCAGCTTGAAATTATCGTAATCTTCCACGTCGCAGAAATAAAGCGAAGTAAAAAGTTCCTGCAGGCAAACGATCTGCGCGCCTTTTTGGGCAGCTTCACGCACCTTTCCTATAGCTTTCTGCAAATTCTGCTGTTTGTCGGCCGTGCAGCTCATCTGCACCAAACCAACTTTTACTTTTGCCATACCCTTGAATTTTGCCGCAAAGTTAATATTTTGATTACACCGATTTTTGACGGATTACACCGATTTAGTTTCCTCTAAAAAATTTAACGTGACAGAGACAAAACGTGATACTCGCTTTGACGCATCGGTGTAATCATAATTATCAATCGGCGTAATCAAAAAAAGCATAGTTTTGCAGCCGAAAATGACTGAAATAGAAGACATAGTTGAAGATAATCCTAATCCCCGCACGTGGAAGCACAAGCTATGGAATGTTACCAAGCTGCTTTTAAAAATAGGGGTTACTTCGGTACTGCTTTATTATGTTTTCAGCAAAGTGCCTTTCAGCGAGGTGAGGAATCGGCTTATACACGCCAATTACTGGTGGATGCTGGCTGCGATTGTCGTTTATTTCTTCTCGATGGTCGCCTCCGCCTGGCGGTTGATGAGCTTTTTTAAGTCGATCGAACTGCGGCTTGATACCCGTTTCAATTTCAGGCTTTACCTTTTAGGTATTTTTTATAACCTGCTGCTCCCCGGCGGTATAGGCGGCGACGGATATAAGATCTATTTATTACACAAAAACTATCACCTGCCGGCCAAAAAGGTATTCTGGGCCATCGCGTTCGACAGGCTAAGCGGTTTATGGGCCATCGGGCTGATCGTTGTGACGCTGACTATTTTTATTCCCCAAATACAGGAAATGATTCACCTGGCCATACCTATTGGTGTTTTCGTCGTGGGCACGGTTGTTTATTACGTCGTTGTAAAGATATTTTTTAAGGATTTTACCAAACACTTTTTCAAGGGCCATGCCAAAGCATTGATCGTTCAGGCGCTCCAGGTGCTTACGGTTATCTGCTTCCTGATGGGGCAGGATTTTACCGGTAAATTTTCGCCTTACCTGCTGTCGTTTCTTATGTCGGCGCTGGCGGCTGTCGTTCCCATCACTTTTGGCGGTGCAGGCGCGCGAGAATATATTTTCAAGGTATTATCCCCTGTCTTTCATCTTAACGTTGGGCTTGCGATATTTCTCAGCGTATCTTTTTATCTCACCTCTTTAATCGTGGCGCTTTCGGGACTGTATTATGTTATCCGCCCGAAGCGACTGGAACAGGGGTTGCCCTCCATTAAACAGGATTAATTTTTATGAGCTACCCGGCTGGCCAGGTGCACCAGGTCTTCCAGCTCAAAAGGCTTGGCGACCACCGCATCCGCACCGCATTTATTGACGATCTTGTTCACGTTCAGCGTGGACGAATAAATAATGACAGGCAACGGGTTGCATTTATCGTTTGCCTTCAGGTCGGCACAGAGCTTAGTGTTCGACGGATCGATAATTACCACATGCGGATTCAGCTTGATCACATCATCCACTGATGTCGTTTTTTCACCCTTTATCACTTCAAAGCCATTATTTTCCAGCGCGAACGCCAGCATCTCGCGGGCGTCAGGGTCTTCCTCTATCAGCAACAGTTTTTTCATTTCAGTACGGGTTGGGCAACTAAGGTAAATATCCGTTTTTAGTTAAACAAGTGCGAAATGGATGATAGATATCATTCAACTTCAGCAGGCAATTGCCTACCTTTGTGTATTCTCTTATAAACCGACTGAACGTAATGAATGATTTTAATAATCCGCAGGTTGCTGCGCTGCCCAATCATTTAAAACAATTCATTGTTGATCAGCATTACGAGCATTATACGCCTATCGACCACGCGGTATGGCGCTATGTGATGCGGCAGAATTACAGCTACCTGAAGGATGTTGCGTATTACCCTTACATTCCCGGCTTGCTCAAAGCAGGCTTGACTATAGAAAAAATTCCGAGCCTGCAGGAAATGAACGACGCCCTCGGCAAGATCGGCTGGGGCGCAGTCACGGTGGACGGATTTATTCCGCCAGCCGCTTTTATGGAATACCAGGCATACCGCGTGCTCGTCATTGCCGCCGACATACGCCAGTTAAAGCATATTGAATATACCCCGGCGCCGGACATTATCCACGAATCAGCCGGCCATGCGCCCATCATCGCCGATAAGGACTATCACGAATACCTGAGCTATTTTGGCTCGATAGGCGCGAAAGCCATGTTCTCCGCACAGGATTTTGACCTATACGAAGCGATACGCTCACTTTCGATATTGAAGGAAATGCCGGATGCCGATCCGGAGGAGATCAAAAAAGCCGAAAAGCTGGTCGAGTATCGCCAGAAAAATATGGGCGTACCTTCCGAAATGGCCCTTTTAAGCAGGCTGCATTGGTGGACGGTTGAATACGGGCTGATCGGTACGTTGGAAGAGCCTAAAATATATGGCGCCGGTCTGCTTTCGTCGATAGGAGAGAGCGTGAGTTGTATGAAGGCCGACGTAAAAAAACTTTGGTATACCATTGATGCGGTGAATTATCCATACGACATTACCAAGCCGCAGCCACAGTTGTTCGTTACGCCAACCTTCCAAAATCTCATCGACGTGCTCGAGCGGTTTGCCGATACTATGTCGTTCAGGCGCGGGGGCAGTTATGGTTTGCTGAAAGCCGTTGAGAGTAGAAATACCTGTACGGCCGTTTACAGCTCGGGGCTGCAGGTGTCGGGCACTTTCGCGGAATTTAAGGAGTCGGCGGATCAGCTCTGTTTTATAAGGACCACAGGCCCTACCATGTTATGTTACAATAACAAACAGCTAAAAGGACATGGCAAAGACCATCACTTTGAAGGGTTCAGCTCTCCGGTTGGACGATTGCAGGGCCTCTCCGTACCGTTGGAGGATATGCCTTTGGGCGATTTGGCATTGATCGATATAGCAATTGGAGAAGGCACCGAATTGCATTTCACGAGCGGCGTCCGGGTAAATGGCAAGGTGAAGGATATCCTGGCGCAGGATGGAAAAATATTACTGATCTCTTTCACCGATTGCACCGTTACCGGTAAAGAAGGCGAAATACTGTTTGACCCATCATGGGGCATCTACGACATGGCCGTAGGAGAGCGGATCACTTCGGTATTTTGCGGCGCCGCGGATAAGGACGCTTTTGAGGAAATAGCCCTTAAGTCGAATACAGGTACCCACCACGTACAGTATGACGGCCGGACGCTTGAACTGCATAAGCTTTACCAGCAGGTGCGAAACCGCAGGCAAAAAGGCGGCGATTTTGGCTATCTCGGTAATGTATGGATGACGCTGCGGCGCAACCATCACGACGATTGGTTGTGCGCATTGGAAATATTGGAAATTCTGGATCATGAAGGGGCCGAACCGGAGGTCGCCGCAGAGATCAGGGCTTTTCTTGAAGATAAGGCTGCTAATGAGCCCGAACTGGCTAAGCTTATCAAGGATGGCTTTTACCTGATCGAACACCCTGTGGAGCAGAAGCTGGTGGTATGATAAATTTTTGTAATTTAGTAATATGACAACGTTAATGATTACAGTAGAGGACGAGAAAGCCGATCAATTAAAAAAATTGCTCCAGGGCATCGACTTTGTCAAAAGCATTGAGACTCAAGAAACCGGGGAGGCGAAGGAATTACGGGAACCGGCGACTGCCTATGATAGATTAAAAAAGATACAGGAAGAAATTGGTGATAAAGAATTATTCAAGGATATAAAAGATCCTTCGGAGTGGCAGCGGGAAATCCGAAAGGAGTGGGATCGTGATTTTTGATACCAATGTTTTAATTTATATATCGAAGAATATTTTAAGAGTCGAAAATTTTATTACCCCGGCTGATCAGCCTAAAATTTCTGTCATTTCATATATGGAAGCGTTGGGATTCCCATTCGCGACTAACGAGGAGGAGGCTTATATGCAAAGGATATGCGATTCGTGTAAAGTACTCCAATTATCCGATCAAATTATTCTGGAAACGATTAAACTGCGCAAAAACCATCGTATTAAACTTCCAGATGCTATAATTTATACTACGGCAGCATGCGCAAATGAGGCTTTATTCACTAATAATATAGCTGATTTTAAATCGCTCGGGGCAAATGTTGAGTTGATCGATCCTTTTACTTTATGAATATTATCATCACAGGCGCCAGCAGCGGGGTTGGCTTTGAAGCGGTTTTGGACCTCATCTTGTCCAACGAGCATAAAGTCATAGCGCTGGCGCGCTCGGAGGATAAACTCGCCCGTTTGCTGGAAATAGCGAAAGGATTAAATCCTGATTGCATGCTGTATCCCATCGCCTTCGATATTGTGCATGACGATTACAACGGGTTGCTGCAGTTTATCGGGACAAATCTCGATAACCGGGTTGATATACTTGTTAACAACGCCGGCACACTGATCAACAAGCCTTTTATTGAAACGGATGAAGCAGATTTTGCAGATATGGTGCAAAGCAACTTCCTGGGGCACGTGCGCGTCATCCAAAATTTATTGCCGTTAATGCCTGTTAACGCGCACATACTTAATATCGGCAGTATGGGTGGTTTCCAGGGTAGTGTGAAGTTTCCCGGCCTGGCAGCCTATTCAGCAAGCAAGGCTGCACTGCACACGCTGACCGAATGCCTGGCGCAGGAACTAAGCGAGAGACAGATCAAAGTAAATTGCCTGGCGTTAGGATCGGCGCAAACCGAGATGCTGGAAAGAGCATTCCCTGGATACGAATCGCCCGTAATGGCGTTTGAGATGGGTAAATACATTGCCGGCTTCGCCCTGGCGGGCCACAAGTTTTTTAATGGCAAGATATTGCCGGTTGCCATAACCACGCCGTAAACAATATGCATATTGTTTGTTCATAATAAGCAATTTATTATTGTATTTTTACGATAATAAATATCTCTATGGACCAACGGCTTGTCTCCGTACTAAAAAATTCGAGCGATATATTTTGTATCACGGATAATAAAGGGAATATTATTTCTGTCAATTCGGCCTGGCAGCACTTTACCGGATACAACGAGCAGGAAAGTATCGGGGTAAGCCTGACAGGTCTTATCAACCCCGCCGACAAAACCCGGTTCGGCGAAGTTTTAAAAAGCATCTTTTCGCTAAAAAACATCGAAAATTTCTTTGCGAGGGTCAGGACGAGGGACGGCCGGTTCCCAACCTTTAGCTGGTCGGCTTGTGTTGATGGCGATGCCAATATTTATTTGATTGGAATATATATCAACGAAGAGTTGAACGTTCGCGACCCTTATCATATATCAGACAAGGTTCAACAGGTGCTGGCTATGTTGTCCGAAGGCTTTTTTATGCTGGACGCGAACTGGCGTATCAACGCTTTTAATCCCGCATTTCAAAAGCTTTTAAAAATGCCGGAGGATGAACTTTATGGAGCTGATTTCAGAGCTATCGATAAACTGACCATTGATGATGAAGTCGTTCCTGCATTTAAAGAAGTTTATAAAACCGGCAAGCCATACAGGCTGGAATATTACGACCGTTATTGCAAAGGCTGGCTGAGGCTGAATGTTTATCCATACAGGGGTGAACTGATCATCTTCATCAGGGACATTAGTCATTTTGTCATCGAACGACAGGTGCTGGGACTGGAGAAAAAAGTGCTGGAGCTAAATTTTAAGACCAATTACCCGCTTGCGCGCATAGCTGACGAACTGTTAAACGGGATCGAAGAAATATTTCCCGAAATGTATTGCTCGATCCTGGAAGTCGACGACGAGCAGGAAAAGGTGTATCACCTTTCCGCGCCCCGGCTGCCTGAAGAATATTCGGCGGTTATCAGTGGCCAGCGCATAGGCCCGTACGCGGGGTCGTGCGGAACAGCGGCATATCATCGTAAGCAGGTAATTGTGAGTGATATTGCCAATAGTCCATTCTGGATAGACTACAAGGAATATATTCTTCCGTTCGGATTTAAAGCTTGCTGGTCCACGCCGGTCATCAGTGCTTACAGCACAAAAGTGTTAGCAACGTTTGCTATTTATTACGATACGGTCCGCGAACCGGGCAAGGAAGAACTAACAATAATAGAGCGTACGGTTAATATACTGCGGTCGCTTATCGAAAGTAAACGGAACGAGGCGCAGATGGCAGGACAACACAGGCGTTTACAGGAGATAGCCTCGATAAGTTCGCACAGTATACGCTGGCCGGTTGCCACGATTTTAGGTTTAGTCAGTTTGTTTGACCAAAACAACCTGGCGAATCCGTTAAACAGGGAGATTATTGAGCATATCACCACCTCGTCGCTCGAGCTGGACGATGTGATCCACATGATCGTGGAGAAGACCGCAAATATTTAAGACTATTTCTTCAGGAACAAGAAAACAATTGCGAGCGTAGTGCCAACTTGCCCGATCCAGAAAATAAACATCCATTTTACAGAATTACCGATCTCTTTGCTAAGGTCATATTTGACCCGGGCAAGATCCTCTTTGGTAGCTAATGTCTGAATAGTTGCTTCCACTGATCTTTCTGTTTTATTATCGATATATTTAAATATCGCCTCGGCGGTATCGTTTCCCAATTTATCGGATAACAATTTATAAAGCTTTGCTGTTTCTTTTGCTTCTAAGTACATAACAAATATAAAAATAAGATTAGGTTTCGTTAATTTAAAACAAGGGCGGCAGTTGCTCGCCCCTGTTCACTTATGATAGGCTTAGGTTTGGTGTCTCTTATTTTTTCAGGCCGACTTTCAAAAACTCGTTTACTACCACTTCGGTCGTATAGCGCTTGTTGCCGTCTTTATCCGTATAGCTGCGGCTGGCCAGTTTGCCTTCAATGGCTACTTCGTCGCCCTTTTTTAATAACTCTTCAGCCAGGGCCGCCTGCGCGCCCCAAATTACCAGGTTGTGCCATTGGGTGTCGATTACACGTTCGCCTTTATCGTTCTTATACGTTTCATTAGTAGCCAGCGAAAGTTTGGCCAGCTTACGATTATTCTCAAAACTTCTTACATCGGGGTCCATACCCAGGTTGCCTACCAGGCGGACGCTGTTTCTTAATGTGCTCATTTTTGTAAACTTTTAATTTTTTCGATCTCGTTTCGTTGAGACAAAGTTGCACCGGCATCCAAAACTTACCCGGTTATTAGTCGCTTATAACCGGATATTTCCGTTTGTAAACGCTTGCAAATGGTTTTGGTTATTGTTAGCTTTGAGGTATGAGCAACGAAAGATACTGTCTCGATTGCGGCGAAGTTTTGCACGGCCGAGCCGATAAAAAATTTTGTAACGACCAATGCCGCAACAATTACAATAACCAGCTAAACAGCGACAGCTCGAACCTGGTGCGCAATATCAATAATGTCTTACGGCGCAACCGCCGTGTTATGGAAGAGCTGAACCCATCGGGCAAGACTAAAACCACGCGCCAGAAAATGGCGGCAAAAGGGTTCAACTTCGATTATTTTACCAGCCTTTACCAAACGCAGAACGGAAAAACTTACCACTTCTGTTATGAATATGGTTACCTGCCGCTGGATAATGACGAGATGCTGCTGGTTAAAAAGGAGCGCGAGATCAATTAATTATTTGCCAGGAACGCCAGCGTCAGCGCCCAGGCTTCTTCGGATGCGGCTTGGTTATAACTGGCCCGTTCATCGCAATTGAAACCATGATCGGCGTATGATATTTTGACATTGATAAAATCCTTACCGGCGGCTTCCATCGCTTTTAGTACGGTGTGGATATTCTCCGATTTAATATGCTTATCCAGGCCGCCCCAATAAAACAGTTGTTTACCGTGCAGGTTAGAGGCCCTGTCGGCAATAGTGTCCGTGCCGCCGCCATAGTAGGAAACCGCCGCCTTAACAGGCAATATACTGTTAGTCATGAACGAAACGCGCCCTCCCATGCAATAGCCCACACAATAAATTCTTTCCCGATCGACATTTTCCTGCGTGCATAGCCAATCGTAAGTTGCCCTGATATCCGCCTCAAGCCCCGGAACGGTTAAAGCCGAAGTGTGCGGGCGTACGGTCTCGAAGTCGGTATAACTGCCTTCAAAATCTTTCGGCGCGGTACGGTGAAACAATTCGGGGCATATAGCGACGTATCCTGCTTTAGCAAAACGATCGGTTACCCGGCGCATGTGGTTGTTTACCCCAAAGGCTTCCTGCCATACCATAATCCCCGGCAACTTGCCGGTTTTATTTTCGGGAAATGAAGCGTACGCGGCCATTTCGTTGCCATCGGATACCTTGAGGTCGATGTGATTTTTCATAGCTATTTAACAACGCTGTAAATTATACAATGTTTAAACAATCAATCGTGAATTGAATGTAAATGTGTTATGACAAAACCGTGAGATGGAATTGCAGGTTACTTTTCATATTTGCTGAAAATTGATTGTATGCCCCATTTGTTTTCGCCCCTGGAAATAAAAAATATAGAATTGAAGAACCGGATACTGGTATCGCCCATGTGCGAATATTCCAGCGTCGACGGCTTTGCCAACAACTGGCACCTGGTACACCTGGGCGCTTTTGCCGTTGGCGGCTCAGCAATAGTTTTTACAGAAGCTACCGCCGTATCGCCCGAAGGTCGTATTACTTACGCCGATCTGGGTATCTGGAAGGACGAGCACATCGAAAAGCTGAAAGAAATAACGGACTTTATTCATCAGCACGGCAGTTATGCCGGTATGCAATTGGCCCACGCCGGCCGCAAGGCCAGCCACGAGATTCCCTGGAAAGGCGGTAAACAAATTCCCTCCGATGCGCAGAATGGCTGGACGAGCCTGGCTCCCAGCGCCATTGCATTTACCGAAGGCGAAGAGGCCCCCGCAGCTTTGGATAAAGCCGGCATCGAAAAAGTAAAGGCCGACTTTAAAGCCGCGGCAACAAGGGCATTGAAGGCAGGCTTTGATGTTATCGAGATACATGGCGCCCATGGGTATCTGATACACGAGTTTTATTCGCCGCTAAGCAATAACCGTACGGATGAGTACGGAGGTTCGTTTGAGAACCGCATCCGTTTGCTGCTCGAAGTTATCGACTCGGTTAAACAAGTATGGCCGGCTGAAAATCCGCTGTTCGTTCGCATATCTTCCACCGACTGGACCGAAGGCGGCTGGACGGGCGACGATTCCGCGCGATTGGCGAAATATTTAAAAGAAAAAGGCGTCGACCTGGTAGATTGCTCGTCGGGCGGCAATGTAGCCACAGCGAAAATTCCGCTGAAACCGGGCTACCAGGTGGAGTTTGCCGACAAAGTGCGCAAAGAAGCCGGAATTCTGACCGGCGCTGTGGGCCTGATCACCACGCCGGAACAGGCGGATGAAATAATCCAAACCGGGCAGGCCGATGTAGTGTTATTAGCACGTGAGATGCTGCGCGACCCGCATTTTCCTTTACGTGCGGCGCATGTCCTGGGGCATGAAATAAAATGGCCGGTACAATATGAAAGGGCTAAGTGGCCGAATATTTAAACTACGCTTAACATAAAATAACTAATTTTCGATCATCAAAAACTTACAACTATGAGCTTGAAACGCACCGCAAAGGCCCACTGGAATGGCACTTTCAAAGAAGGCACAGGTGACCTGACTACCCAGAGCACCACACTGAACAAAACTCAATATTCATTTAAGACACGTTTCGCGGAAGGCGTAGGAACGAACCCGGAGGAGCTGATCGCCGCCGCGCATGCGGGCTGTTTTACCATGGCGGTAGGCTATGCTTTGTCCGAAGCGGGTTTTACCCCGGGCGACCTGGATACTGAAGCGGTTTTGGAGCTGAACACCGATACGCTGACCATTACAAATATTCATCTCAGCCTGACCGGAGCGAAGATCGACGGCGTCGATGAAGCCAAATTCAAAGAAATAGCCGAAGGCGCTAAAGCCAATTGTATTGTTTCGCGCGCCCTGAACGTATCGATCTCGCTGAGCGTTCAATACGTATAAGTATTCCAGGTAATCGGCAAGGAACGCTTCGGTAACCGGGGCGTTTTTTTTATTTGCTTTCGTTGAATGTCGGCAGGCCCACGCGATGGTTAAGCGCTTCCGTGGTGCCGACGGTGATATCGATAGTAACCCCGGTTATTTTTGCCGCCAGGTCGGATACCAGGAACACGCCGGCATTAGTAATATCCTCCATCATAGCCAGCTTTTTCAGCATGGTATCGGCTTCCATGGTGGCGAGGACGGACTTCATAACGCCGGGCCTGCTTTCAATAGCATCCTTGAATACCCTGGAATCCGGCGAGCCTCCCGAACGGATATTGACGGCCCGGATGCCATACACCCCAAACTCGACTGCCAGGTTGCGTGACAGGCTTTCGATTGCCGCGCAGGTAGGAGCGAAGCCGCCGGTGTACGGATAGCCGATGCCTCCCGGCGTAGCGGTCAGGTTTAAGATCACCCCCGACTTTTGTTTCATCATCACCCTGGCCGCGGCAGTGCCGGTAATAAACCGGCTCTGGATAGCCATCTGGATCGGCGTTACAAAATCCTGCACCGAAATTTCGGTCAGCGGCACACCCTGTACCACACCATTCCATGCTGCGTTGAAGGAAATGTCAACAGTCCCGACTTTTTGCACAACGGTGGCCAGGTGGTCGTGTACTGCTTTTTCGTCCAGCGCATCCACCTGCGCCGCTTCGGCATAGCCGCCTAAAGCGTTTATTTCATCGGCCGCCATTTGAACCTTGCCCGGGCGTATGCCGGTTAAAAACACCTTAGCGCCCGCTTTGGCAAAGGCCCTGGCCATAGCGCCGCCCAGCGAGCCGCCCGCGCCATAAATGACAGCGTTTTTGTTGTGCAGTGAGATCATAGGTTGAAGGTAAGATTAATCATCCTATTTTGATATACCGTAGAAGTTTGTCGGGAAGTGACAGCCCGGAAAAGCTAGTCAATTACTTTTTCTCAATATCCTGAACACGTGTTCCTTATAACTTTCACCTATCGGCAGCTCGGTTTTGCCTATTTCCACATCGCTGGCGGTAAACGCGCTTATGTGTTTTAAGTTGACAATAAACGACCGGTGAATACGCAGGAAGTTCTTGTTCGAAAGCTTATTTTCCATGTCGCTGATCTTGTATTTTGTGGTGACAGTGCCGTTCGGCGTATACACCTTCACATAGTCCTTTAAACTTTCCATGTACAGTATATCATCGGTAATTACTTTGATATTCTTATACCCTGATTTCAGCAAAATACTTCCGTTCTCAGCATGAACCTGGTTAATGGATTGATCTTGCTGATCTGCAATTCTCAGGTAGCGTTCTATCGACTTAAAAAATCGGTCGAAGGTAATCGGCTTCAGCAGGTAATCGACAATATCCAGGTCGTAGCCGTCTAAAGCGTATTCGCGGTAAGCGGTAGTGATGATCACTTTGGGCGGATTGCGCAGCGTTTTTAGAAAATCTATGCCATTTATAGCCGGCATCCGGATGTCGAGGAACATCAGATCCACTTCGGTGTTCTTCAGGGTTTCCAGCGCCTTCAATGCGTTAGGGCAGGTGGCGGTTACCTCCAGAAAATCGAGCTGACCGATATGCTTTTGGAGCAAGCCTATCGCCAGCGGCTCATCATCAACCAACAAACATTTGATCTTCTTCATGCCGCAGCACAACTTTTTTTAGTTTGATGGATAGCTCCACATGGAAGCGTTTATCGTCACGGCTAACGTCAAGCCGGTAATTGTTACCGTAGATCAGTTCCAACTGGCGGCTAAGGTTATTCAGTCCGATCCTTTCAGTTGAGGCCGTCGCATCAGGACTACTTTCTTTAACTACTGTGTTCGATATCTTAAAAATAAAACTTTTCTCATCTGCGTGCAGGTTGATATTGATTTCAGGCGCCCGGGTATCATCACTTGCGCCGTGTTTAAACGCGTTCTCAACCAGCGAAAGCAGGATCAATGGTGCGATGGCTACTTCACCTTCAATATCAGTTTTGAAATTTACCGTAAGGCGATCATCGTATCTTAATTTTTCCAACTCTATATAATTATTGATGAGGCCGATCTCAGCCTTTAACGGTACAAAGGGAGTGTCGCTGCGGTATAAGATATGATCAAGAATATCGGCCAGCCGTGCAATGGATTGCGATGTAGCCGGCGACGAAGTGAAAGACAGCGAGTAGATATTATTCAAAGTATTGAACAGGAAATGCGGATTTAACTGGGTTTTCAGCAATTTCAGTTCCGTTTCCGCTTTTTCCTTTTCTAACACCAGCGCTCGTTTCTCCACGATCAAATGATCCTTCACCATTTTAAAGAACACAAAAATGGAGGCCGTCGCCATCATGTCTACAAAATAATTATACAGCAGTTTCGGAATATCTGTACATATTTCCGTATAGGTTTCAAATGCCTTTGCAGGCCTGCCCTCTAACGGCTCGCATATTTTCACAATAACAACACGACCAAGCACGCAAGTAATGTAAGCTGAAACCAAAAAAACGGACAGGGAAAGCAAGTATCTTTTACGATGAATAAATTGAGGAACGACGAAATAGGCGAACGCGTAAGCAAATACCATCTCTGTTGGCATATATATAGCATCGCTGACAAACTCGAAGCCATACGATGTTCGCGCGCCGTCGCGGTATTTACTTGAACTGACGCCGATAAGCAGGTAGATCAGCCAAAAAACTACATGGCTCAGCCAGCGGTGCTTTTTATGAAACGATAAGAACCTGTCGAATAAGTTCATAAGCAAGTATAACCATTTTAGTAATTGGATAGCGCCATCATCGACCAAAAGGCAAAAGCGCCCCCTGAATAACGATATTATGCATCCTTACCGGGCTCAGGCTGCTATTAAACCTGTATAGCGACGGGGTTGTGCTACCGGTCGCATTTATAGTTTGCGGATTCTTTTACGGGTTATCATTGGTCAAAAACTTATTGACAATGAAGCCGGGAATTCTATTATCGATTTTAATTCTTAGCATTTTTTTAAACGTTCGGTCATTCGCACAGGGTGTTATCAAGGGCCGTGTGGTGGACGAAAGGAATATATCTTTACCTTCAGTCAGCATCAGGCTGAAAAAATTGCCCGACTCTGCTCTGTTTAGCGCCCTGTCTTCCGGCCAGTCGGGCGGATTTGCTTTTGATCACCTTCCCGCGGGAAATTATTTTGTCGGGATCAGCCTGGTCGGTTATGATCAAGTCACAAGATCTGGTTTGATGATAAACCAAGCAGGTACGCTGATCGACCTGGGTACAATCAAACTGGCCCCATCGTCCAAAATGCTAACCGGCGTGACCGTAAAAGCGCAGACCCCGATGATCGAAAAGCAGATCGACAAAACGGTAGTAAACGTCGATCAGAACATTGCCGGCGCCGGGACCAACGCGCTGGAGTTGCTGAAGAAATTGCCCGGCGTACAGGTTACTTCCGACGGGCAGGTCACCCTCAACGGCAAATCAGGTGTAAACGTCATCATCGATGGCAAAACGAACTTTCTATCAGCCGACGACCTGGCCGCTTTACTGATGAATACCCCCTCGTCAGACATTTCGAAAATAGAGATCATGACCAACCCATCGGCGAAATACGACGCCGCAGGAACGGGCGGCATCATCAACATCATCCGGAAAAAGAACACCAAAAGCGGGTTGAACGGAGTCTTGACAAGCAGCGCCGGCCAGGGTTACTATGGCCGCTATAACAGCAGCCTGGCGCTCAATTATAAAACGGACAAATTCAATTTGTACCTAAATAACAGCTATGGCTACAACAAAGGATACAGCAATGTTAATGTTACCAGCGATATTATGAATGGCAGTGCATTGGTTTCGGAGCAAATTTCAACCAATACCGGCATTACGGTTAACAAGGGCTATAACTCACTGGCCGGGCTCGATCTTTATCTTACTCAAAAAACGACGCTGACATTGACCGGCAGTGTTTCTGCTCGTAGCTATTACAATGACCTTATCGGTCCGATGACAACAACCGACAGCGCCCGCAATAAGACCGGGAGTGAAAGTTATTCGGCATTGAACAAAGACAAACCGTTCAATTTCACAACCGGGGTACAATTGCTGCACAAGCTGGATACTGCAGGCAGGCAATGGTCGGCCGATGTTGATTATTCCGATTACCGGTATAGGCCCGGTCAATATAACGCTGCTGCTAATTATAACGCGGCGGGAAATTTTTTGAGCCAGGACAACGTATTTATCGACGAGTCGAGAACCTTGCGCATTTTTGGCGCCAGGGCCGATTATACGCAGCCCTTGCCGGGCAATGGCAAATTCGAGACGGGCGTCAAATCCAGCTATGTAAAAACCATTAACAACAGCACCTATTACAACCAGGTTGGCGGGCAGAATTTGGTCGACTCAGCGTTGAGCGATTATAATGTCAACAGCGAAAATATCAATGCCGCGTACGTCAACTTTAACAAGCAATACCACAAATTAAGCGTCCAGGCCGGTTTGCGCGTGGAACAAACGGTAATGAAAGGACAGCAACTGTTTACCAGCGCATCGGTCGATCAAAATTATTTCGGATTGTTTCCAACGCTGTTTCTTAGCGATAAGCTTGACGACCAAAATACCGTCAATTTCCAATTCGGGCGAAGGACAGACCGGCCCGACTATCATGAATACGTGCCTTTCAGACGGCCGCTCTCGGCAACAATTTCTTTCCTGGGGAACCCTAACCTGAAACCCGACTTTAACTGGCATACCGAACTTACCTGGTCATGGCGCAACACATTTTTTATCACCGCCGCTTACGACATCGACCGCAATTACATGCGCACGCTATACTACCTCGATTCCAACAAAACCACCATTACCCGCATGCCCACGAACATACAGGGTGCGCATTCATGGAACGTCGACATCAGTTACAATAAGGATCTGGCCAAATGGTTCACCACGAACACCACGGTTACCATTTATCAGAATTCATTCAACGGCACCGCTGTCAACGGCTTTAGCCTCAACGATCCCGGTTTTGCAACCGTCGACCTGGTTACGAATAACAGCTTCCATTGCACCGATAAATTATCTGCGGAAGCTGATTTTGAGTACGAATCCAAACGGCAGTTTGTCGGTTCGGTATTTGGCGCTTATTCCACATTGGACCTGGCGCTTAAACAAAAACTGTTTCACGACCAGGGCTCCATTACGATCAATGGCGTCAACGTTTTGAATACCGACAGCCGGAACACCAGCGATCACTATCTAAACCTCAATCAATATGGTTCCGGGTTAATTTATTCAAGAGCGGTTATTGTAACCTTCAACTACCGTTTCGGCAGGGGAAAGCTCACCAAAATGCAAAGCAAATCCGGTTCGGAGGACGAGCAGAAACGGGCAGGGAACTGAGCATCCCTGTCAACTCCTAAATATCCATCACTGAAAGAGCGGCTATTGACCCATTTTTCGTCCCCTGCGGAGCATAAACTATCTTTTGCCGACCTTTGTCACCGTAATGACATTGTTCGGGCTAATACGCGGACCAGCTTTCTGCCGTAGCCGGCATCGTCATACATTAGCAAAAAAGGAATAATGGCAAAAACCCGATCTTCAAACGACGCGACACAAATAACGATCAAAGATCGCCTGAGGGCCCTGCGTAATCTGCCCGCTTTTTTTAAGCTGGTTTGGGCTTCCGGTCCCAGGATGATGCTGGTCAATGTTGTTTTGCGTTTCTTAAAAGCAACATTGCCTTTTCTGCTGCTTTACATCGGCAAATTGATCATCGACCAGGTGATTCATCTTAGCCGGGCTGGCGGTTCGTTTTCGCAGGCCTATTTATGGAAGCTGGTCGCCATTGAATTTGCGCTTGCTATATTATCTGATGGGCTCGCGAGGGCGATAACGTTAATGGACAGCCTGCTGGGCGACCTGTTTGCCAATCATACGTCGGTCAGGATCATGGAACATGCAGCAACGCTTGATCTCGACCAGTTTGAAGATGCGGTATTTTATGATAAACTGGAGCGGGCGCGACAGCAAACCGTCGGCCGGACTATCCTTTTGTCGCAGGTGATGAGCCAGGTGCAGGACCTGATAACCATGGGGTTCCTGGCGGCAGGCTTGCTGGTATTTAATCCCTGGCTTATCGTGCTGCTGGTTATCGCCATATTACCTGCATTTATCGGTGAGTCTTATTTTAACGACCAGACCTACGCATTAACCCGCAGCCAGACACCGCAGCGGCGCGAGCTGGATTACCTGCGCTATATCGGCGCCAGTGACGAGACGGCGAAAGAGATCAAAATGTTCAGCCTTTCAGGGTTTATTATCGAACGGTTTAAAACCCTGTCAGATCGGTTTTACGAGGATAATAAACGCATCGCGAAAAAGCGTTCGGTTTGGGGGACTTTCTTTGCGCTTTTGGGCAGCATAGGCTACTATGCCGCCTATGTTTTTATTATTGCGCAAGCCGTAAGCGGCGCCATTTCGATAGGGCAGCTCACGTTCCTGGCCGGATCGTTTCGCCAGCTTCGTACCTTGCTCGAGGGCATATTGAGCCGTTTCACGACAGTATCGCAGGGAGCGATCTTCCTCAGTGATTTTTTTGAATTTTTTGAGATCAAACCGAAAATACACAACTCGCCCAAACCGCGCCCTTTTCCAAACCCTATTAAGCAAGGTTTCACCTTTGAAAACGTCGGCTTCCAGTACCTGAATAGCGACCTGTGGGCCAACCGGAACCTGAACTTTACGTTGCGCCCCGCTGAAAAGCTGGCGCTGGTTGGTGAGAACGGCGCCGGGAAGAGCACGCTCGTGAAACTACTGGCCAGGTTATATGATCCGACGGAAGGCCGCATATTGCTTGACGGTTATGATTTGAAAGAATATGACCTGTCGGAACTGCGTCGGCATATCGGTATCATCTTCCAGGATTTTTTACGCTACCAAATGACTTTTTCGCAAAACATAGCGGCGGGCAATATCGATGAAAAGGCGAACGAAGAGCTGATCAAAGCATCTGCACGCCAAAGCCTCGCCGACGAGCTGGCAAAAAGATTGCCCCTCGGTTATGGCCAGATGCTGGGCAAGCGATTTGCAGAGGGCGTAGACCTGTCGGGCGGCGAGTGGCAGAAAGTAGCGATCGCACGTGCTTATATGCGCGATGCACAGTTGCTGATCCTGGACGAACCGACCTCGGCCCTGGACGCCCGCGCTGAATACCAGGTTTTCGAAAGGTTCACCGAGCTGACGCGGGGTAAGATGGCCGTACTTATATCGCACAGGTTTTCGACGGTGCGGATGGCCGACAGGATTGTCGTGCTCGACAAGGGCAAAATCGTTGAGATCGGCTCTCACGAAGAGCTTTTGGCCAAAGGCGGCCGGTACGCCGAACTATTCCAGTTGCAGGCTATGGGGTATCAGTAGGATTGTTCTAATCAGCTAATTTATAGACCACCAAAGTGGCTTCATGCCCGTCGGTTGCCCGGGCCGCCAGGATAAACAAGCGCATTTCAGGCACCCACAGCGATGTGCGCGCTCCATCGCGGGTTGGGATATTAGCGATCTCTTTATAAGTTGCCGGGCCGGTTTGCTTAAAGATGTTTACCGACCCGCTGCCGCCGCTGACTATGATCTGTTTGGTTTTATCGTCCCAGTAAAGGTCGTCGGCGTCTCCGGCCATCGCGGATGAAAATATTTCCTTACCTGTATTGCTGTCCAGCACTTTTAATATTGCAGGAACGCGGTAGCCTGTAATCACACGATGCTGCGCGGCATCATAAGCCATCGGGAAGTTCGCCCGTGGCAATATATGTTTCCATTTTTCTAACAGTTTGTGTTGTTTGATATCAACTACGCCGATCATTCCTGAATTGGGCAGGTTCACCCAAAGCCGGTTTGCTTTCGTATCCAGTTGAAAAGACTCCGGATGCGCCGGCAGCGGAATATCCGCAATCTTTTTATGCGTTGCGGCGTCGATAATGCCGATACCGCCGCTGCCGTAACCGACATAAACCTGGTCTGCCTCCGCATCATAGCGTGCGTCGTCCGCGTCATCATCATATTTTACCGAAGCGATTTTTTGCCAGTTAGCCGTATTATAAAATATGCATTCGCCCGTGCCGCCGTTGGCAACAAAAAGTTCGTGATGTTTGGGAATATAAGCAAGGCCCTGCGGCTCGCTCAGGCCGGTGATGGTGTGCAGCACCTTACCGGTTTCCAGGTCGGCGACCTCGACCGTATTATTGCCAAGCGCCGCGACAAAGATCACGTGGTTCTCAACGTCGGCATCCATGTGATCGATACGACCCTTTACGTTGGGCAGATTGATCTCTTTGCTCAATTTGAGCGCCGACTGGCCAAAGCTGTCGGAACTGCAGCCGCTAAGCAGCACGGCCAGCAAGATCAAGGATAATGGGAAACGCGGGTTTTTCATTGTCGAAGCCAATTTAGTCAGCAATGTTGGGTTCATTTTGATTTTGCTTTATACCGACAAGACAATTACCGCTAACATTTTGTGTTAACAGCGCGTGTTTGGAAACATTATCGGCTTACATTTCCCTGAACACGATCTTATTATCGTGTTCCCACACGCAGGCCAGTTTGCTGTTCGGCAGGATGGCCGTTTTTATAAACTCCCCGGCGCCGACTGTTTCCGCTTTCCGGCCCGGCAGGCTAACCAGTTTAAGCGTATCCTGCGATTGGAAGCCTACGAAAGTATCGGCGTTCGCGGCAACGATCGTACTGTTGTGGCCTGGGCCGAGCGGCACCTCGGGCTGGCCTGGTTTGCAGTAATAAATCGTTCCTTGCCGCTGCCAGGTAGTTTGAACGGATGTGTCTCCTGCAACCACGCCGCCGCCGTCCATCGGGCAGCCGTCGAGCTTCCAGGTGCCGTTTCCTAACTTTTGCGCGCCGGAAAATGATACGCCGCCGTTGCGTGAAGTGATTAAATACAGGTCGCGCGACCCGTTCAGCCAGTTCCTGAACATAATATCTACGTTGCTGCCATTTACAGCAATATGAGGCTGGCAGCATTCGCAGGTGTGTCCCTCGGGCGATTGATAAACCAGCCGGTTTTTCGACCATGTCGCGGCGCCAGCCTGCAGGCCGGCAAAGCATATCTGGTTATGCCTCCCTGCCCGTATATCCAGCCATACCGCGTAAAAATGATCGTTATGGTCGGCGGCAATATGCATCAGGCCTTCCGGCGCCGAACCTTTTTGGTCGTTGATAAATCCCATCGTTTGCCATTTACCCGTAGCATGGTTCAGCCGGAACCAATGAATATTGCCCGGCTTGTCCATAACCGTCACAACCGTATAATGGTCTGAACTGGCCAACTGCGGCCCGCGCGACATCCCTAAGGGCATGCCCGGAACTTCAGCTATCAGCGCGGGTTTTGAGAAGGTTAGCCCTTCGTTGTGCGACTCTGAATAATAAATTTTATCATCCTGGCCGTAAACGATCCTGATAGTCCCGCGAGTGTCGACCGCTAACTGCGGCTGGTTCCCATCGCCCAGTATCTTTTCGCCGGCAGCAAAGCACGAAGTGCTGATAACGGAACAAAAAACCAGCAGGCATGCGGTATAATATGCAATTTTCATCTGGTAAATATAAGCGCTGATATCCGCTGTTACGTTCATTGTAACGGAATCTTTCCAATGTCGGCGTCTTTTCGGCCTATCGTAAGCCTAACATAAGAAACGTGCGCATTGTTGCATCTCTCCACAGCAGTGTGGAGAAATGCAACAACCGTGCAGGACAAAACAACTGAAATTTACACCAAATGCCACCTTTGGCGACTTTGGCACGGTTGTGTCTATAGATATCATAACAAAAAAATAAAAAACTATGAAAAAATTAGCAGCTATGCTGATGTTATCAGCATTCACCTTTATGACCGTTGCGGCTTCAGCCCATACCAAAATGCAGCAGGATACCACCAAAAAGAAAACAACAACTCAAAAGGACACGACCAAAAAACCACCGCGTCGTTAACCAGGGTTTACAAGGAAGCGCTTCCCTAATATTTTAACAAACTCACACACTTCCTGATAACATGTAAACTATAGAAAATCGTCTCATTCGAGGCGATTTTCTATTTTTGTAGGAATACACAAGCGCCGATGGCAAAAGTCCTGCTTATTGATGATGATCTCACCTTTTCTCAACTGTTGCAAAACTTTTTGCACAAAAGCGGGCACGAGATCACGGCTTCGGCATCGGTTAAGTCAGGCTTTAAGCTTTTATCAAACCAGCAATTCGATCTTTTACTGCTGGACTACCGCCTGCCCGACGGCACCGGTATAGACCTGCTGCATGATATTCGCCTGAAAAATATCGCGCTGCCGGTCATCATCATGACCAGCCTGAACGATGTGCGCACAGCGGTAAGGGCGATGCGGTCGGGCGCGTTCGATTATGTAACCAAGCCCGTTAACCCGGATGAGCTTTTGCTGATCATCAATTCCGCGCTTTCGCCGAAGCAGGCGGTTGCGCCCGGTGTTTCGGATTTCATAAAGGGCGACAGCCCGCAGGCAAAAAAGTTATTTGAACATATCGATCTTATAGCGCCAACCGATTTTGCGGTGCTTATACAAGGCGAAAGCGGTACCGGGAAAGAATACGTAGCCAGGATGATCCATCAGCAAAGTAACCGGTCGTCCAAACCTTTCATTGCGGTCGATTGCGGCTCGCTGTCGAAGGAGCTTGCTGCCAGCGAGCTTTTTGGCCACGTTAAAGGTGCTTTTACAGGCGCTGTTACTGACAAAAAGGGCGTATTTGAGCGGGCTGACGGGGGAACCTTATTTTTGGACGAGGTGGGTAACCTGAACTACGAAGTGCAAATGAAATTGCTGCGCGCATTGCAGGAAAAGATCATAACCCCTGTCGGAGGGCACCGGCAGGTCGCGACAGACGTGAGGCTTATTACCGCGACCAATGACGACCTTGTCAATAGCGTAAGCGACGGGCAGTTTCGCCTGGACCTGTATCACCGCATCAACGAGTTCGGGATACAGTTGCCGGCTTTACGGCAGCGCGGCGCCGACCTGGATTTGTTTATAGGCCGTTTTATTGCCCAGGCTAACCAGGAGATAGGCCGCAGGGTGGCCCGGCTGAGCCCGGAAGCGGCCGATGTGCTGCACTGGTACGACTGGCCCGGAAATTTACGCGAGCTTAAGAACGTCATCAGGAGAATGGTGTTGCTTACGCCCGGCGAAGAGGCAGAAATCGGCTCATTGCCGGATGAAATGCTGCTTTTTGTGCCGGATAACAGCGGCAGGAATGATGCCGATCTGAAGTTGCAAAACGAGGTTAACGAAAAGAAATTGATCCAGAAGGTGCTGCAGCAAGTGAATCATAATAAAAGTAAAGCCGCTAAACTGCTCAATATCGACAGGAAAACGCTGTATGCCAAGCTTGAACGCTATGGCCTTAACTGACGCCTCTCAGACGGCCGAATTTTTATTAGCCTGGTAACCTGCTATTTTCTTCACAAAGTCGTGCAGATCGGCCGATAAAGCCAAAATCTCATCCCTGGTTTGTTCGGTCAGGTTGTTATCAACCTCCAGCTTCATTTCGACTATCCTGAATCTTTGCGAAAGTTGTTTACCTCCTATCTGGGCCGTACGGCCGGCAATGCGGTGCAGTAATAAATTAACCGGTTCGATACCTGGTTTTTGAAGCGCCAGGCGCAGTTCGTCAATGTCATTCAGGGTATCTTCCGAAAATCTGGCCAGGATCATTGACATCATATCCGGGTCGCCGAAAGTCATTTTTTCGACGGTTGCAGGGTCAAAGGTGTTCTCCGCAGCAGTTATTGCCGTTTCGTGTTTTTTGAGGGCCGAAAGCAATCCCGTTTCCGTAAATGGTTTGGTTATGATCTTGTCAAAACCGCCTTTTAACACATTTTGGTTTTCGTCGGGCATTACCTGGGCGGTTAATGCATAGATGCGTGTTTCGGCAGGCACCTTCGAACGCATTAAATGGCATAATTCGATACCGCTCATTTCGGGCATCCGTACATCGATCAGCAAAACCTCCACTTCGTCGTCCCAGACAGCGTTTAGCATTTCCGACGGCGCGCTAAAGCCCTTGCACAAAATGTTGTGCGCCATGCAAAGCTGTGAGGTAAGGCTCAGTATAAACGAGTCGTCGTCGATCACCCATATCTTATGCGGGTAAAGTTCACCGGTGGCCTTGCCTGGTTCGTTGCCGGCGAGCTGCGGCGCCGAAATTTTGCCGAAAGGCAATTCAAAGGTAAAGCAGCTTCCTTTGCCCGGTGTGCTCTTTACCCACAACTTTCCGCCCTGTAATTCAGCAAGCTGCCTGGTGATGGCCAAGCCAAGCCCGGTACCTTTTTTGGCTGCCTTTTCATCCCCTGCCTGTTCAAACTCGTTAAAAATGCGGCTAATGTCCTTCTCAGAAAGGCCGATGCCCGTGTCGGTGATCTCAAAACGCAAACGGACATGCCCGCCCCCTTCAGTGCTGGTCACTCTCAAGCTCACTTCGCCTTCACTGGTGAATTTGATGGCGTTGCCGATGAGGTTATACAGCATTTGCTTTAACCTGAACTGGTCCCCGCCTATGAGGCCGGTAACGGGTGAGCCATACTCGATCTTTAACAAGATTCCCTTGTCGGTCGCCTGCAGGCGCAGCACCGATACCACTTCGTTCAAAGCATGCTGTATGTTGAAGGATTCCCGGTTGATGGTCAGTTTGCCCGACACGATACGGTTATAGTCGAGCACCTCGTTGACGATCTGCAGTAAATGATGCGATGATGTATAGATCGCGTCGATATTTTCGTCTTTTAGCTCAGGCTGCTTTTTTACCAACTCCGTATAGCCCAATATCGACTGCAGCGGCGTGCGTATTTCGTGACTTATGTTGGAAAGAAACCGCTGTTTAGCTACGGCATGGTACTCCGCTTCTTCCCTGGCCGCTTCAATTTGATGCCTGTACCTGTTAATTCGCGAAAAATCTCTCAGGATAAGATAGATGAGCACGCAGATGGCAATAAAGAACGCCAGCATAATGAAACCTATGCGCTCCGCGCTGCTTTTAACAGCCTGTTCAGCTATTTTATCGCTGGCATTGGCCTGGGCTACGGCTTCGTTTTCGATCCTTTTCAGGATGATCTGTATCTGGCCGACCATTTTTGCACTGGCCCGGTTGAGCATCGCTTCTTTGCGGATAAACAGGGCGCTGTTGCGGTGCTGTGTTTTTTCGAGGTCCTGGATCGTGCGGCCGACGTTCATGATCATACTGTCGCGCATGGCCCGGGCAAGGGTGTCGCTCTTCACGTGATACTCGGAGTCGACCACGCGATAGGGCTGCCTGTTCTCCGTTTCCTCATATTGCTTCTTTTTACCAAACAATCTCTTGAAAAAACCTGGCCGGTCGGTGCTTTTTGGTGCAACCGGTGAGGGAAAAAATGTGGTAACAGCCGTTTTTTTTACCGAGGTGGTAACCAGGCTATCCGTTTGCCTGGCGCTTTGGTTTACCATATCGTTCAGCGACTCCACCTGCTCTTCAAACGACTTGTAATCGACGAGGCCCGATTTGACGTTGAGATAATCGGCATACAGTTTTTCGCGCTGTTTTAAAAGCTCTTTTAATGAATTTAAGCGGCTGATCTGGCTCGGCCTGTCGGGATAAAGGTTTATAAGCGAATCGATTTTTTTATCCAGTTCCTTGTTTTCGGTAAAGTAGGATGAATTTTTAGCTGATCTTTTCGAAAAGAGCGACTTCTGAACCTGGTCGATCCGGGAAATACCTGCCGATATCTCGTTGATCAGGCGAAGCTTTTCGTTTGGCGCGGAGACATTATCAAATGAGTTTAAAACTGTTTTGAAGGCGTCTTTGCTGGTGTCCCAAGCCATAAACAGCGCAAAGCATGCTAAGACGGAAGCGATTATGATCTTCCCCTTAACAGAGCCGGTAAAGCCTGGATTACTTTTGTCCTTTAACATTTAATTGAGGGACATTTTGACCATTAAGACAGGGATATTAGGTGGTTTAACAGCTTACTATTAATTATGTTTGGTTAAATTGCCGATAAATGAATTACAGGAAAAATTCAGAAACGGCATTTAGATTGGCTGGCTTGGTCATTAATCCACGGGCAACTTATGAAAAAACATCTACTATTATTTGTGCTGGCATTATTTTGCGGCAAGACAGCTTTTGGGCAGTGGCTGCTTAATTTCGGCTCGGCATCAACATTGCAGCCGGGGCAAGTGGCTTTTATAAGCGGCACTGGCGGCCAGCTTACGTTCATCCGGTCGCCATCGGCTGCCAACTTCACGCCGTTTCTTGCTCACGCGGGCATCCGTGTCGGTTTGTTCGATGGCGTCGATATCGGCTACCGGCTTTGTACGGTTCCCCTCCCTTACTCAAGCGCGGGCCCTTCGCTTGGTGCGGCCACCGATCTGAAGGTAAGGTTAACTCCCAAAGATGCATCATGGCAGTTTAGTGTGATAGGTGGCGGAGGTCTGGCTTACGTAACCTTAATGGATAAAGCCAAAACGGCCTGGTCGCCCGGCGCCGCTTTGGTGCTGACCACGAATCTGTCGGCCACTACATCGATTACCTTGAACGCCAGGTACACCGAAAGCTACATCGTTACCGCTGCCGGCGGCGGCGCCCAAAATTATGCGCGATCGATAGGCGGATCATTGGGCCTGACGCACAACATGAGCGAAGTGCTGGCGATCTCGCCCGAACTGGGGCTGTTCGATTTAGAAGGTAAAATTGCGGGTAACCCTACCAACGGCATTGGGCTGCAGGTAGGTGTTATTCTAAAGGTTAACTTGAACAAAGCGCTCAAAAAAAATAAAGGATAATTGAGTCTGCATATAAGGCGTTTATTCTCCCACGCTACCGGGAAAATTATCGTACCTGGTTTTTTTCAGGAAAAATTCAAAAACGACAAGTACTTTTGTTAGCGAAGGTGACCATTGTGATCGCGTATGATTAAACGGCTGACGGCATTATTCCTGGCATTCCTTTTCCTCGGCGGTAGTGTTATATTGCCTTTGGGCGATTTTTCGCTTATGCGCGATTTGCCGGCAATGTACCGTAGCTATACCAGGATCGCATCGCCCGACGAACAAGGTATCATCGACTTTGTCGGCGATTACCTGCTTCACGGTCGCGACCTGCTGGGCCATAACCGCCACGACAAGTCCGAAAGCTCGGCCAACGGCATCCAGTTTCAGCATACTTCCAATCATTCCAATATTATAGTAGCGGCCGTCCAGGCGTTTAAACCGGTATATGCCGCTGCAAATCGCGTTGCTTCGCCCTATCGGAAACATTCCATGTCGCCGGACTACCGGCAGGGCGTTTTCCGGCCGCCGGTTACTGCCGCCTGATCTCCACATAATTCTTATTTAACTAATTTTTTCAAAAGGCTGTTTTTGACTCGCTGGACTATTGATACAGCGGGCAGCCATCATGCTTATATATCAATGAAACAATTTTTAATCGTTGTTGCCTGCCTGTTTATGTTTTGCAGGGCGACAGCTCAAAATACTTTAAAAGCGCTGGTACGGAGCGACCAGACGAAGGAAGCGCTTAAAGGCGCAACCGTCACCATTCCCGATTTGCATTTATCCGCCATTACCGATAGTGCGGGCAATGCCATTATTGAAAACATACCCAATGGCATGCATATTGTCAACATCAGCTATGTGGGCTTTTCAAAACAGGAGAGAGGGATCACTTTTCCTGTCGTCCCGGCGGGCCAGGCGGTGATATTCGACCTGGAGCCGCAGGAGGGTGAACTTGCCGGCATAACTATCGAAACCACCCGGACAAACCAGAGCCTGAAGGATATTCCTACCCGCGTGGAAGTGCTTCCGGCAGAAGAGCTGGAGGAAAAGAACACCGAGCGGCCTGCCGATGTTAAAATGCTGCTGGCCGAAACTACAGGTATCCTGCTGCAAAACACTTCGGCGGTGAGCGGGTCGGCCAGTTTTCGTATACAGGGCCTCGACAGCCGCTATACCCAATTACTGCAGGATGGCATGCCCATGTATGCCGGCTTTTCGGGCAGCCTCAGCCTGCTGCAGGTCAGTCCGCTTGACTTGAAACAGGTCGAATTCATTAAAGGTTCGGCATCCACGCTCTACGGCGGCGGCGCCATAGCCGGGCTGGTAAACCTGATCAGCCGGACGCCGCAAGCTAAACCCGAATTAACGGTGCTTTTAAACGGTACCAGCTCAAAAGGTTTCGACGGCAGCGCTTATTATTCGCAAAAATGGAAGCACATCGGCACCACCATCTTTAGCTCATATAACTATAACGGCGCTTACGATCCCTCCGGGCAGGGTTTTAGTGCGGTGCCGTTAACACACCGGTTTACCCTGAACCCCAAAGTATTTCTATATGCCGACGATCACAACTCGGGCTGGTTTGGCGTCAACATCACCAACGAGAACCGGCTTGGCGGAGATATGCAGGTGATTGGCGGGCATGCCGACAGCCTGCACCAGTATTTCGAGCGGAATAAAACGTTCAGGTTTTCAACCCAGATGGTGTTCACGCATAAGATCGACAGCGCGCGACAATTCAATTTTAAAAACACCGTCGGCTATTTCGACAGGAACCTGGGCGAACCCGGCTCGCTGTTCCGGGGTACACAAGTATCCTCATTCACCGAATTGAACTATGTGCAAAACGGCAAAAGCGCGTCCTGGGTAACCGGGCTTAATTTCATCACCGATAAATTCGACGCTTTGCCGCCCGAAAGCGATCTGAGTTATCACCAGGCTACGATAGGCGCTTTTTTACAGAACACATGGAAAGCTAACAACTGGTTTTCGGTTGAAAGCGGCTTAAGGGCCGACAAAAATACGCCGCCTCCCAGCCAGCCGGCTAACGGTCTTTTTATTCTGCCGCGTGTAAATGCGCTGTTTAAAATAAGCCGGCATTTCAGCAGTCGCATTGGCGGCGGCCTGGGCTATAAAATGCCAAATTTGTTTAACGACGAAGCGGAAGAAGACGGGTACCAGAACATTCAGCCGCTGAATATCGGTAATACCAAAGCCGAGCAATCGTATGGATTAAATGCTGATGTCAACTACAAAATAGGCATCGGCGATGCATTTTTTACTGCCAACCAGTTG
Organism: Mucilaginibacter sp.; assembly: GCA_035547095.1. GTDB lineage: Bacteria > Bacteroidota > Bacteroidia > Sphingobacteriales > Sphingobacteriaceae > Mucilaginibacter. The sequence continues at coordinate 23,004 of DASZVE010000052.1, read as the reverse complement.
TTCTTTTACACACGTGTAGATCATGCGCTCATCCTTCAAAATAATGCGTTCGTCAACACGCCGGGCTTTGTAAGTTCGCGCGGCGCTGAAACGAACATCAGCCTCGCGATGGACGAGTTGACGTTTTACCTGGGTTATACCTATACAGACGCCCGGCTGCACGATAATGGGACGGTGGCCGCTCAGCCCCTTACCCCAAAACACAGGTTCAGTTTCGACTCGGCCTATGAGTTAGAGGACAATTACCGTATCGGTATCGAAAGCTTTTACACCAGCAGCCAGTTGTTGAGCAACGGAACCACCGGGCGCGGTTTTATAACCTTTGGCGCTTTGGCCGAAAAGATGTGGAAGCACTTTGACATTTTCATCAACAGTGAAGACCTGACCGACCGCAGGCAAACGCGCTGGGCGCCGCTTTATACGGGCAGCATCACACATCCCAACTTCGCTGATGTTTACACCCCGCTCGACGGCGTGGTTGTGAACGTCGGCGTCAGGCTGAAGCTGCTTAACTAAAATTACCTACGCCGCGTACGCACTCGCCCGGCAGGGTCTTCCTGCAAAGATCCTGCCGGGCGAAGATGCCGGCGTAAAGTCAACGATCACTCCGATCTCAAATTCTTTATCGGGTTCAGCATGGCGGCTTTGAGCGCCTGGTAACCTACAGTAACCAGGGCGATTAGCATAGACGCAGCTCCCGTCAATATAAATACCCAATAGCCTATGTGGATATGCAACGGGTAATTCGCCAGCCATTTACTCATCAGCCACCAGGCAATAGGTGAAGCAATAACGAAGGATATGCTGACGAGCACCAAAAAATCCTTCGACAGCATGGCCGTAATGCCCGTTACCGATGCACCCAGCACCTTGCGGATGCCTATTTCCCCGATACGGTTTTCGGCCATGAAGGCTGCCAGCGCGAACAGTCCCATACAGGATATGAAAATGGTTAAGCCCGCAAAAGTGGCAGCAATGGTGCTGATATTTTTGTCGTCCTGCATACGTGCCGCAAAGTTCTCGTTTACAAAAAGGCAGACGAACGGATAGTCGGGATTGTATTTTCTTAAAATGGCGCCGATGCTCGCCAGGTTGTGTGATGTGGGCCTTGCATTATTTAGCCGAAGGTTTATCGCGCCGAATTGATGCGAAGTGCCGCGCACAATGATAGGCGACTTCGCGTAGACCCAACCGGCCACGAAATCGGTGATCACCCCAACGATATGAAGCTGTTCGTTATTTATCCGCATGAATTGCCCGACAGGGTTTTTTAGTCTCATTTCGTTCACCGCCTCCTGTGTAAGCAAAACAGCGCTGGTGTCGGTAGGATAGCGCGACACGTCGATATCGCGGCCCTCAAGCAATTTAATGCCTGTAGTTTTTGTAAAATCCTTATCCGTAAAGTTTTCGGACAGGAAGACGTTCTGGATAGGATTTTTGCCGGGCCAGGTATACTTTTCGCTGCCGGTCCACAGGTCGTTTACGGGCGAATTGGTGCGCGTTATGTTGGCAGCTGCGCCGCTTTGGTCCAGCTCGTTCCTGATCGCCGTATAGTTTTTGGCAATATCGCCCTTGATATAGATATAAGTTAGATTGTTGGAGTCGTAGCCTTTGCTGCGGTGCACTGCAAAATCTATTTGCCGATATATGATCAGCGTGATAATGATAAAGCCAATGGCCAGCGTAAACTGCACGACTACCATCACCTTACGCGGCGCTACCAGGGCGCCTGCCGACGTCAATATGCCCTTCAGTACTTTTACAGGCCGGAATGCCGACAGGTAGAAGGCCGGGTAGCAGCCAGCGATGAGCCCGGTAAACAGCAAAAAACCGCCGATGGCCAGCCAGAACGCCGCGTTGCCGTATGGGATGGTAAGCTGCTTTTCGACGAGGTTGTCAAATGCGGCGAGGCAAAGCTGCGACAGCCCGAGGGCCAGTAAGCCGGCGATAAATGCGGTTAATACCGACTCGCCCAAAAACTGTTTGATCAATAGTCCGCGGCCGGCGCCTGCTACCTTCCGTATACCGACTTCTTTGGCGCGTTTGGCGCTGCGTGCGGTGCCTAGGTTCATATAATTGATGCAGGCTATCAGCATGACCAGTGAGGCGATGAGCGCAAACCAACGTATCAAAACCAGTCCGCCCGGTACTAATTTCCCGTTATCATAATAGTACAGGTGCCAGTCGGCCATGGATTCCACGATACCATGCGATGTCGGGTCGACCGGTTTCCCGTGGAATACGTTCCAGAAAAGCTTTTGTGCTGTTTGCCGGCTTACACCGGGTTTCATCATCACAAAAGTTTCGACCGAATTGGTGCCCCAGTCCGTATGTTCCCAATGTACATCGCGCATGTAGCTCAGCGGCACCATATACTCCACATAGTTGAACATGGTATTGGCCGGCAGGGGCTCCAGCACTCCGGTAACCGTGAAATTTACATTGCTGTCGATCTTTACTACCCGGCCCATGGGGTCCTCGTTCCCGAATAGCTTTTTGGCCATTTGATCGGTTAGTACAATGGTATGGACGCCTGTCAGGGCCGTCGCCGGGTTACCCTCGGTAAAGTGATAGGGGAAAAACTTAAAGAAGTTGGGGTCGGTAAGCAGGCCCTTGCTTTCGAAACGGTTTTCCTTGTATTTTAAAACCAACGATCCCACGCCCGATATGCGGTTCACTTCTTCCACCTGCGGATAGCTCGATTTTAACACTGGCGCCAATACCGACGGCAGCCCGCCATCTGTTTCGAGGCGCCCGTTAACTGTTCGTTGATTAAAGACTGCGTAAATGCGGTCGCGGTTGATATTAAAGCGCTCGTAGCTCAGTTCGTTAAAAACCCATAGGAAGATCAGGATAGCCGTCGTCATACCGATGGCCAGCCCGCTGATATTGATAAACGAGAGGGTCCTGTTTTGCCGGATCTGCCTGTACGTGGTTTTGAACAGCAGGCCCATCAGGCGGGCCTCGTTCTGCAGGCGCTTTTTCAGGCGGTTCCTGGTTCGTTTCACGGGCGGGCGCAGGCCGTAGCCTTTAACGCCGCGGTCGGCATGGCCGGGTTTGATTAGGCTTAGCCGGGCGAATTGTTCGCTGATGTTTTCCGCTTTGCTTAATAATTCCTGTTTTTGCAGCGAAGTGACCTGCGGGTCGGGGTCCTTGTACTCCTTGAAGAATTCCCTTACTGCTTCCAGCAGGTCGCGGTGGGTGCCCAGCAGGTATACGAGTTCATGCATTTCAGGTTCAGTTGCCTTTCCCGAAATAAAAAGCTCGACCAGCGACCATACATGTTCTTCCATACGAGACGGTTTAGACGTACCCTACAATAGACGCAAGTTAATAAACATGTGTTGCAGCGTGACGGTAATTGTGAAAAATTTGGGCCCGATGGGCCGGAGTCAAAGCAGAAACTCACGGCTCCTGATTCTGGGCCTGCGTCTTTGTTGGTGTATTCAGGTATATAGTCTCCGCACTAACACGATCCTGCCAGTGTTGCAGGTGTATTATACACTACATCAGCACCTCCTGGACCGTTAAATCTGCAAACCGCCTATTGCATTTCGTAACATTAGCGATATATTTAACGTCTTATCCCAAAAACGTTTTTATGTCTCTTAAAACCTTTAAACCATTCATCATCGTTTTTGCCGTTTTGTTGTCAGCCATCCAGTCGAAGGCGCAGGTGCGTTTGCCCGAAGGCTATTACTGGAAGGAGCTGCCCAACGGCCTCCAGGTGCTGGTGATCGAGAACCACAAGGTTCCGCTGGCAACCATCGAAATTGCTGTAAAGAACGGCGCCTACACAGAGGGCCCCGAATATAGCGGTCTTTCGCACCTGTTCGAGCACATGTTCTTTAAAGCTAACAAGGACTACCCGAACCAGGAAGTATTCCTGAAGCGTACCCAGGAGTTGGGCGCCATTTGGAACGGTACCACCAACGTGGAACGCGTAAACTACTTTTTCACCTTCGACCGGGACAGCCTTAAGGCAGGCCTGAAATTTATGAACGCCGCAATCCGCTTTCCGATCTACCGCGAAGAGGACATGAAAAAGGAACGCCCCGTAGTCGACGGCGAGTTTCAGCGTGCCGAGAGCGATCCGGGTTTCCAGCTTTGGTATGAAGTGCAGAAACACCTTTGGGGCGACCTGATCACCAGGAAAAACCCTATCGGCATACACGAGGTGATCAATACGGCCACACCCGAAAAGATGATGGTGATTAAAGGCAAGTATTATGTGCCGAACAACAGCCTTTTGACGATCTGCGGCGACGTAAAGCATGAAGATGCCTTCGCACTGGCCGAGCGCATTTTTGGCGACTGGCCGAACAGCGGCTTCGACCCGCAGGTGAAATACCCCATACCGCCCTTCCCGCCGCTGGAAAAGAGCCAGGTTTTCATTAAGGAAACTTCTATAGCGCAAACGCCTGACATGCAGCTATCATGGCAGGGACCATCGTACCTGACAGATTCGGCTTCGACCGTTGCAGCGGATGTGTTTTCGACCATTATGGGCCTGAATTCGGCCAAAATACAGCAGGCACTGGTGGATAAAGGGCTTGCGTCATACGTTTCGGTAGGTTATACTACGTGCAAATACGTCGGGCCGATAGACATTTTTGTCAATCCCAACCCGAACAAGCTGAAGGAATGTTACACTGAACTGTTGAACCAGATCAGTCATTTTGCCGACGCGGATTATTATACTGACGAACAACTGCAGGAGGCTAAAGACATCCTGCACCGCAATTTTATCCGTGCCAACGAGAAGCCGTCGAGCCTGCCAGGCCAGATCAGCTACGACTGGTGCAGCACATCGCTGAATTATTACACCGACCAGGAGAAAAATTACCAGAAAGTAACGCGCGCGGATATTACCCGCTACATCGACAAATACATTGCCGGCAAGCCGATGGTTGCAGGGCTCATCATTAAACCTGAAACCAGCAAGGAAGTAAATGCCGCTTCATTTTTTGTAGCCAAATAAAACCTGTCACCATGAAAAAGAAATTACTGATGTTATTCGCTGCGGTTTCGGTATTGAGCCTAAGCCAGGCTTCCGCGCAGCAGAAGCCCTATGAAACCACGGTCGACGGCGTAAAAGTGATCGTTCAGCCCAGCGGGAACGACATAGTCGAGATACAGACCATCATTAAAGGCGGCGTGCAGAACTATCCCGCGGGCAAAGCCGGCATCGAGTCGCTGGCTATAACCGCACTTACCGAATGCGGCACACTGAAGCACGACAAGAACAGCTTTAAAGATCAGTTGGATAAGGTAAGCGCTGCCATGTACGGCTATAGCGGCAAAGATTATTCGGTGATCAGGATGAACTGTATAAAAAGCGATTTTGACGCGGTGTGGCCCTTGTATGTCGAAGCCATAACCATCCCGAAGTTCGACGCAAAGGAATTTGCCCGTATCAAGCAGGATGCGATCAACCAGATAAAGGAAAACGACAGCCAGCCCGACCAGGCCATTGATAAATATGCCAACAAGGTGGCGTTCAACGGCCGCAGCTATGCCGAGGATCCGGATGGAACGGTTGACGTGGTCCAGAAATTTACCCCCGAAGAGGTTAAGGCTTATTATCAATCGATACTTACCCGCTCGCGTATGCTGGTGGTGGTAGTTGCCGACCTGGACAAAAGCAAAATAGAGCAGGAGGTAGGCAAGCTGCTTTCGGGCATCAGGCAGGGCGCGCCTTACGATCTTAAAAAATCGTTCTTCAGAACTTACAAGAATACCTTCGTAGCCGAGCAGCGCGATCTGGCGACCAATTATGTTGAAGGCGTGACCAGCGGTCCTGAAACCGGTACGCCGGATTTTAATGCGTTTAATGTCGCTATGCGCATCTTCGCTCAAAGACATTTCCTGTACATCCGTACCAAGAACGGCTTATCGTATGCCCCGCAAGCCTGGTTTAATACCGGCACTACGTCAGTGGCCAAATTTTCAGTGTCGACTACCGATCCGAATAAATACATCGATGTGTTCAATAAACTGGTTGATACGATAAAGACCGCTGGTTTTACCCCCGAGGAAGTTGCCAACATGAAGATCACCTACCTGACCGGCTTTTATTACCGGCAGGAGACCAACCAGGCACAAGCCAATGCACTGGTCGCCAACGAGATATTATTCGGCAACTGGCACCGTTCGTACACACTGGTGGATGATGTGAAAAAGCTTACCGTAAATGATGTGAACGACGCTTTTCGCAAATATATCGGTAACATCGTTTGGGTTTACCAGGGCGATCCGAAAAAAGTTACCCCCGCAAATTATACCAACGGATTGAAAGGACCGGATAACCCGGTATCCCAGTAGAGGAGGTGAAAGGCGAAAGGTTGGGGCTACTATAGCCTTTTTCCTTTCGCCTTTTACCTTTGAACTCTATTTAAATGAGAAAGAATAAATGAAAATAGCTAAAGGTACTAAGTCAACACCTTTCGCCTTTTACCTTTAACCTTTCACCCTTTTATCTATGCCAGTGCTGGATGCAAATCGGTTTCTGCTTCCTTTACATGGGCTAGCGGTAAGGTAAAGAAGAACTCGGTGCCCCAGCCTTCTTCGCTTTGCACCCATATTCTTCCGTTACATTTTTCTATCAAATCCTTACAGAACAGCAGGCCCATGCCGGTACCGCTTTCGTTGTTTGTACCCGTACCACTGTCGACCTTGCTTTTGAATAGTTTGTTTAGCTGCTTTTCGTTCATACCGACGCCGGTATCTTTTATCGATAGCAGCACATAGCCATCGTCCTGCACATTGGCACTGATAGTGATGCTGTCGTTCGCGCGCGAGAATTTGATCGCGTTGGTAATCAGGTTGCGGATAACGATGCGTATCGAGTTAGGATCGGCATTTACCTCAAGTGTTTCTGAAACCTGCGCCTTTAATTTTATGCCTTTTCCAGCCGCCTGGTCGCTGTAGTTGCTCACCTCGTACGAGATAATTTCGTTGACGTTAAAGGCCTTTGTCGAGCTATCGAAATTTTCCATCTGGCTGTTAATCCAGAACAGCAGGGTATCCAAAAAGTCGGAGGTGTATTCGAGTTTCTTCAACGCCTGCGGTATCATGCTCAAAAACTGTTCGTGCGATATCGTGTCATCCTCCAGTAAGCCGAACAGCCCGCGCAAGGTGCTTAACGGCGCCCTTAGATCGTGAGCAAGTATGGATATCAGCCGGTCCTTAAGGGTGTTCAATTCGTTCAGTTTCTGTGCCTGGCTATTGATGTCGGCCTTTTGTTGCAATACCTCATAGTTCTTATCCTCAAGGATAGTATTGATCTTTTGCTGTTTCAGTTTGGCCCTGTAATAAACGATCAGGATGGCGATCATACCCAGTATGATAATAAAGAAGATGATACTGATGAGCCCCTGACGCTGTATTTTTTGCTGGTACAGTTCATCCTTACGCTGGTGCTCCTCGGCCAGCAGGCTTTGCTTTTCCTTAAAGTTAGCCTCCAGGCTGAACGAGGTGAGCTTCTGCACACTTTCGTCACTTTTCAGGCTGTCCTTCAGGTCGTCATACTGTTTGCGCATCTCGTAGGCCTCACTGAATTTATTCAGGCCGCCCAATGCGTCGCTCAGCTGCAGGGCGGCCTGGCTGCGGATGCCCAGGCTGCCGAGTTTGTCCGCCAGGTCTTTAGCCAGTTTGCCGTATTTAAAGCCGTTTTGGTAATCTTTTTCCAGGTTATATACTGTCGCCAGGTCGACGTAGACATAAGCCTTATTAAAGTCGATATGGGCGTCGGTAGATATTTTCAGCGCCTGCTGCAGGTAGTTAACGGCAATACTGTACTGCTTCAGGTAGGCGTAGCACAAACCGAAGTCGGCGCAAAGCGAGCTTAAACCGTTCTTGTCATCAAGCTGCTTGGTATATTTCATCGATCTGGCGAAGTAAACCAAAGCATCGTCGTATTTTTTTTCTGACATCAATATCTCGCCGATATTCTCATAGGCTGTGCTGACACCCTGTATGTTTTTAGATTGCTCCCAAATCTTGATGGCGCGTTTAAAGTACTCCATCGATTTGGGATAGATCTCCATTTCCTGCATGATCACCCCGATATTGTTGTAGTTACGGGCCGTCTGACCGTTATCATGCAGTTTCAGGTCGAGCGAAAGGGACTTAAAGTAGTTGTCCAGCGCCGATGTGGATTTGCCTATGTTGTCGGCCACCATACCGATGTTGTGATAAGCGTCGGCAACGCCCGGGTCGTCCTTGATCTTATTAAAGATATCCAAAGCCTGCTGGAAATATTTTGATGCAAGGGGATAATTGGCTGTATTGTTGTACATACGGCCAAACTCGATATAGTTGCGCCCAAGCGAATGGTTATCCTTTATTTTGATGTATAATAATCGTGCGCCGTTCAGGTTTTTATAGGCTTTGTTCAAATCGCCCTTCATGGAATAGACGGAACCGGTTGCTTCCATACCATCAGCTATCCCTTTTTTGTAACCGATGGCCAGCGACCTGTCGATACCTATTTTGGCATAATACAGGGCGGTGTCAGCATTGATATCGATAAATTCGGAAGCAAGCTTATTGATGCGGTTGATCGTAACTGTGTCGGTGGGGTTGTCTTTCCCGCTAAGCGCACCCGCCAGCAGGTTCTTCAGGCTGTCGACCCTAAGGTTCGCAGGAGATGAATAGGTAACTGAGCCATTATTATAGCCGGTGTTTGGCGTGCCATGCAGGCTTGCAAACGTGGTAATTAAAATTAGAAGCGACTTCAAGCTTTAAAATACATTTTAAGTTAAACAAGGTTGTCCCACCCTTATCTTCCTTCGCAACACCGCTGAACCTCTATGGGTTACCGCGCGGGTTTCACCTTATACGGTAAAAGGCTGTTGTTTGGTTATGTTAATTTATCATTTAATAAAAAAGCCCGCTTACACTAAGTAAACGGGCTGATTTATAGCAAAACTACTTTTTTAATTGATGTTAAAGCACATTTTTCCAGCTCACCAGTTCACCAATGATGGCAGCTAACCGGCTTGCCGGTACACGTTCCTGCTCCATCGTGTCGCGGTAGCGGATGGTAACCGTATCGTCCTCAAGGGTTTGGTGATCTACCGTTATACAAAAAGGCGTGCCAATAGCGTCCTGCCTGCGGTAGCGCTTACCGATGGAGTCTTTTTCCTCGTATTGCAGGTTGAAGTCCTGCTTCAGGCTGTTCATGATCTCCATGGCCTTTTCAGGCAGGCCGTCCTTCTTTGTCAGCGGGAAGATCGCCGCCTTTACGGGCGCCAGGCATGGGTGCAGTTTCAGCACTACGCGGCTGTCCTGGCGTTCTTCGGTGCTCAGGTCCTGTTCCTCGTAAGCGTTGATCAGTGTGAGCAGGAACATACGGTCAAGCCCGATAGAGGTTTCGATAACGTAAGGCACATAGTTCTGGTTAATCTCGGGGTCGAAGTATTGCATCTTTTTACCTGAAAATTTCTGGTGCTGACTCAGGTCGAAGTCGGTGCGGCTATGTATGCCTTCCACTTCTTTGAAACCAAACGGAAATTGAAATTCAATGTCAAAAGCGGCATCGGCGTAATGCGCCAGCTTGGTATGCTCGTGAAAACGATATTTCTCGGGCGAGGTTCCCAATGCCAGGTGCCATTGCAAGCGGGTTTGCTTCCAATGGTCGAACCATTCCTTTTGCGTGCCGGGACGAACGAAGAACTGCATTTCCATCTGCTCGAATTCACGCATCCGGATAATGAACTGGCGCGCGATAACCTCGTTTCTGAACGCTTTACCGATCTGGGCGATACCAAACGGGATCTTCATGCGGCCCGATTTCTGCACGTTCAGGTAATTAACAAATATACCCTGCGCCGTTTCGGGGCGGAGGTAGATCACATCGGCGTCATCGGCCACGGCGCCCATTTGCGTGCTGAACATCAGGTTGAACTGGCGTACCTCGGTCCAATTGGCGGTGCCGCTGATGGGGCAGGTAACTTTGTGCTCAATGATCAGTTCGCGCAGGCGATTCAGGTCTTCGGCTTTTAAAGCCTTGTCCATCTCCAGTTGTAACTCTTCGGCCAGGTCGGTTTTATTTTCGTTATCGTATTGCGCTATTTTATCTTCCAGCAACTGGTCGGCGCGATAGCGTTTTTTCGAATCTTTATTGTCGATCATCGGGTCGTTAAAGCCTGCCACGTGACCGCTGGCTTCCCATATTTTCGGGTGCATAAAAATAGCTGAATCGATGCCGACGATATTCTCGTTCATCTGCACCATGGCTTTCCACCAGTAGGTTTTGATGTTGTTCTTAAGCTCGGCGCCGTTTTGGCCGTAATCGTAAACGGCGCTCAGGCCGTCATATATTTCACTTGAGGGGAATACAAAGCCGTATTCCTTGGCATGGGATATAACGTTTTTGAAAAGTTCGTCTGTGGAATTGCTCATAACAGCGCAAAGATAGGTTTTAGTCCGAAAGTCCGCGTAAGTCGGAAAGTCCGAAAGAAAAATTGTTGGATTGTATTATTGTTGAATTAGTGGCAGACTGGTGTAGGGGAGTGTGATGTGAACTTGATTTTCCTATCTTAGTAATTTACTTACGTAATGACCTTGTCCAACTTCATATACAAATTAAACTGGCGATTGATGCTCCTGCATTTGATAGCGTATTGGTTTTTATTCCAGTCGTTTGACTATTTTGGTGTATGTTATGACTATCACTTCAGAATTGATTTCATTAACCATCATTCTTTCTCCGGGCATATAACAGACGATGAGTTTAGAAAAATAAATGTTGATGAGTTGCGGAGGGTTTTAAATGATAACGTAATTAGTAATACCATACCCGTAGTGAGTCTTCTGATAACGCTCGGCTTATCGCTTACGATATCCATAAGAAAAAAGTGGTATTGGGTAAATGCGATATTTGTTTTTGTAGTGGCTTTTTCCCTATTGGTTTTGTGGAGGCTATTGAAAATTAAAATTGGTCCCTGGACTTACATGAGATATATTTTTCGAATGCCGGGCTATTTCTTTAGAGGAACGATGTGGTATTTTATCACTGATGGTTCGGTTTTGCTTTTCATTGGACTGATCCTGATATTTTGGAAACGCATAGTCGTGTTCATCAATGGCGTTAAAAATAGTCCGCTCGCAGCACAGTAAACGATGGATAGTTTAAGCTAAGAGCCAAAAGGCCAAAGCTTTTAACTTTATGCTTAAACAGTTATCTTTATTATAGCAATTCTTCTATTCATGAAGCATTTAGCGCTCATCGCATTGTGTATTTGGTGCTGTCGTGCCGTCGCCCAAAACGACACTACCCATGTTAATGTGTACGACCGCGAAGGCAAATTCGTCGAATGCAAACTTGTCGTCAATAAAGCAAAACAACGACATTTGTTCCTGCTCAAATCGGTGCAAAAGCGCGATAGCGCCCGAAACTATATTACCCGCATTTACACAGGCAACAAGGATAATAAGCCTATCGCGCCGGTCGAGATCATGATGAAGTTCAGCCAGCCGGTTATCAGCGTCATGCCATCTTACTCCGAAGCTTTTACTGCAGTGATCGCCATATCCGATGATCATACGGGCTACCTTTTTAAAGTGGCGCAACTGAACCGCGACCCGGGCAGTCCTGTGGCTGTATCGTTTATGATTAAAAGTAAGGAACGTATCACCACCGAGATCATGGGGCTTGACGGCGAACTGAAGTAGGTTGTAAAAATTGTAGAAGGTTAAGGAGTTGTAAAAAGTCTTGATTCTTGGCTCTTGACTCTTGGTTCTAAAAAAAACTCCCTTACAATCGCTGCTTGGGAGTTTTTAAAACCTAAACCTTATCACAATTACAAGCGGAAAATCACTTGCTTATTGACGGGACAAATGTAATATCAACATTTGCGCACCCGGATTAGAATAAGATTAGATTTTGATGGCGGCTTGTAATATTTTAATTACCTTTCAGCCAGTCATCTCAAATCTCATATCTCAAATCTCATATCTATCTTTTACTTTTACAACCTAATGAGCATCGAGGTACAAACACTGACCAAGGTTTATGGTAAGCAAAAGGCAATTGACGGTATTTCGTTCAGCGCCGGGCCCGGCGTGCTGGGCTTCCTCGGGCCAAATGGCGCGGGCAAATCCACCACGATGAAGATACTGACGGGTTTTCTGCCCCAGACATCCGGTAAGGCTTCGGTGTGCGGCTTTGATGTGGAGGAGCAGCCGCTGGACGTAAAGCGCAGCATCGGCTACCTGCCCGAAAGCAACCCTTTGTACCAGGACATGTATGTGCGCGAATCACTAACCTTTATCGCCAATATACATGGTGTGCACGATGCTGAAAAGCGCATCGATGAAGTGATTGAACTGACCGGCCTTACCCCCGAAAAACATAAAAAGATAGGGCAGCTCAGCAAAGGGTATAAACAGCGGGTGGGCCTGGCGCAAGCCATCCTGCACGACCCGCAGGTACTGATACTGGACGAGCCCACCTCGGGCCTCGACCCGAACCAGTTGATCGGTATCCGTCAATTGATCCGCGACCTGGGCAAGACCAAAACCATCGTGCTGAGCACGCACATTATGCAGGAAGTAGAAGCCGTATGCAGCCGCGTGGTGATCATCAACAAAGGTAAAATAGTAGCCGACGATACGCTGGATGGACTACGATCGTCCCATAAAGGTGAATCGCTGGAGAACATTTTTATTGAATTGACCAATGCTCAATAGTTGAATTAGTTTCTGTGCAGCCATTGCTATGAAAAGTTACGTTCCAAGTGATGTGCTCAAGCCTTACATCCAAAGCCTGATGGTTTCGGAAAGCGCATTGGCGCAGTCGTACACCATTTTTCCAGGTACCTCGCTTGTGATGGGATTTCAATACAAGGGTAAACTGGCTTACCAGGGTAATAACGCGGCCATAAGCCTGGCCACGGCAGGTATCACCGGAATATTGAATAGTTTTCGTGTCTTCGAAAATACCGCCGATATAGGCACGGTGCTTGTGATCTTCAAAGAGTCCGGTGCGGTACACTTTTTCAGCGAGCCGTTGCATGAACTGTACAATGAAAGCCTTTCGCTGGAGCATTTTGTAAAGCGCGATCAGTTGACAACATTGCAAGAGCAGCTCTCATTGGCAGGGGACAACAGCGCAAGAATAACGATGGTTGAAGACTTTCTTCTATCGAGGCTGGACTCCCGCAAGGATGATCTCATGGTAAATGCGGCTATCGAGCAGATATATTTGTATAAAGGCAATATCCGCATGATCGAGCTGGCCGATAAACTGTACACAAGCAAGAGTCCGCTCGAAAAACGTTTCCGCCATGCAGTAGGCACTACGCCTAAAAAGTTTGCCAACATCATCCGCATGAAGGCGGCATTGCTCGCTATGCAGTCGCCGCTCATCGAAAATACGGATTACCGTATGGGCTTTTACGACCAGGCCCACTTTATTCACGATTTCAAAAATTTCACCGGCGATACCCCTGAACAATACCTCAAAAAGCTGTTAAGCGAAAAGTGAGATCAACGTTTTTTTACAATCTCACCCGTCACCGTCAGGGTAAATTTGTAGCATCAAAACGTAAAAAAATGTTCACAGTACAACAAATTAAAGCAGTGCATGCGACGGTAAAGTCGGGTGCAGATTTTCCGCGCTATGTGCAGGAAATTAAGGCTCTCGGCCTGGTCAGGTATGAATTCCTGGTTGAAGATGGCCGCACGGTCTATTATGGTAACGACAACTACAGTGTTGAGGCTCCGGCGATATACCCGGCGAAACTGATCAACCCTGTTCCGCTGACCGCACAAATGGAGCATAACATCCGCGAACATCAGGCGGGTAAGTCCGATTTTCTCACCATTTGCGCTCAAGCAGCAGCGGCAGGCGTACATCACTGGGAAGTAAATGCATACACCATGCTATGCTCCTATTACGATGTTAACGGCAACCGGATGATTGCCGAGCCGATACCCCAGGGTGACTATATTACAAAGGAATGATATTATCATGTTGCCGCAGATCCTCTTCAGGAGAACCGCGGCAACTACTATTTTACCTTTTTGTAAAGCCGCACTATATAAAATTTTGACTAATTTTATAGGTTGTCAATGGTGCGTGTATTAAGTAGCCAAGCTTTGTCGGTACCGGTCAATTGAACAAATGAAAAGATATGCTTGCTTGGCCATACAACATTTCCGCATTAGAACGTTTCAATCCAAAGAGTACCGAATGAAACAAACATTACTTATCCTGACTTTTATTTTGTCTGCCGCGCTGGCTAAGGCGCAGGGCACGACCGAAACCAAAACGGCGTTCAGCGCGGGTTTTGAGCTGGCCATCCCATCAGGAGGGGTGTTTAGCGTCGGCACCGGCGGCTCGGCCAAGCTGGAAATACCCGTCGTGCGGCCCCTGAGTTTATCTGTTACCGCGGGTATCACCCCTATGTTTTACAAAAACAACTTGTTTAGTAATTCCCGTACACCCGGCGCGGCGGTTTTTGTGCCGTTAAAAGCGGGATTGAAATATTATTTTGCCCGCGGTGTTTACGCCGAGGGTGAGGCGGGTACTGCCATCGAAACCAACTACGGCAAAGGCAGCGTTTTTGCGTTTTCGATTGGGCCGGGTTTTATAGCGCCGATCAGTGACAAGACCGGTGTTGATATCGGTTTTCGTTATGAGGATTGGGCAGGGCAGGTGCGGCAGACAGCGATCAGGATCGCTTATCGTTTTTGATTGTAATGTTGCGCTTTATAGTGCACCCGTGTATGGTTTGTAAAGCCCTGGTATGAAAAAAATATCCTTCAACACGCCTTCAGATCGGCAATAATCAACATTTCAACTTTACAACATTCCAAGCTTACAACAAACCAAATAATATCGTAATTTCGGCGGCTGACAGCCTTTAATTTTCATAGTGTATAGCATTTTAAAGAAGGAGATCACCTCGTACCTCAGCTCGCTGGTGGCTTATGTGACTATAGGCGTATTTCTGTTGGGAATGGGCCTCTTATTATGGGTGGTCCCTTCGACGAGCATTCTTGTTTACGGCTACGCCGGGCTCGACAGCCTTTTCAGCACAGCTCCTTATTTGTTCATGTTCCTGATACCGGCTATTACCATGCGGTCATTGGCCGAGGAACGCCGTGAGGGTACGTTTGAACTGCTGATGACGCGCCCGCTAACCGACGCGCAGATCGTTTTGGGCAAATTCCTGGCTTGCGTACTGCTGGTCCTATTCGCCTTGCTGCCAACGCTGGTTTATTATTATTCCGTTTACCAGTTGGGCGCGCCTGTCGGCAATATTGATACCGGCGCGGTCATCGGGTCGTACATCGGTCTTTTTTTGCTTGGTGCTTGTTTTGTGGCGATCGGTCTTTTTGCATCCGCAATCAGCAAAAACCAAATCATTGCGTTTGTCATCGCGGCGGCGATGTGTTTCTTTTTTTATGCGGGGCTCGATCTGCTAAGCCCGTTGCCGGCGCTGCAAAACCTGGATATCCAAAACCTGGGCATAACAGAACATTATGATTCCGTGAGTCGGGGCGTACTGGATACCCGCGACCTGGCTTATTTTGTTTGCCTCAGCGCTTTATTTATTTGGTTCACCCTGCTGGCGATCAAAATGCAACGGCAAAAGCTAAACAGGAAAAATATGCTTTCGGCATTGGTGGTCATTGTATTGATCGGCTATTTATCCACTTTAACCTTTACCCGTTTTGACTTTACCAAAGAAAAACGTTTCACCATATCTAAGATAAGTCAGCAAATACTCGGCAGGGTGAATGAGCCCATGAAGGTCATCGTGTACCTGAAGGGTGACAATTTCCCCAGTTGGGCCAAGCGCTTGCAGCGCGCCACGCGCGATATGCTGAGTGACCTTCAAGCATATTCGCACGGTAACCTCACTTTTGAGTTTGTCGATCCGATAGCCAACGTAAAAAATTTATCTGAAGATGCTCAGCGGGCTGTATACGATTCACTGGATGCCAAAGGCATATCCGGGCAGGCATTTGGCGTTCCTACCGAGAACGGCATCAGCCAGATCATGATCTTTCCCCAGGCGCTGATCATTTATAAAAACCAGGGTATCGCGGTAAACTTATTGCAATCGCGCATGGACGCCAATCGTGAAGAGGAGGGTGCAAAAGAAGCGATTCAGAATTTGGAATACAGCTTTTCGTCGGCCATAAAAAAGATAGCCAGCGGCGGGAAACCGCTGGTTGGATTTACGGAGGGTCACAAGGAACTTACCGACCTGCAATTAAAGGGCGCTATCAATGCTTTGTCGGACGGGTATGTCGTCGGGCGTATCGATTTGACCACGATACCTTTGTCCGCGCTGATGCACCTGAAAATGCTGGTGATACCTAAGCCTGATAAAGCTTTCAGCGAGCTGGAAAAATTTAAGATCGACCAGTATGTGATGCATGGGGGCAGGGTGCTGTGGACGATAGACCAGGTAAGCGCCGAACTGGACAGCATGCGCGGCCACGGCGGCGAGCAACTTACCTTTCCAAAACAACTTAACCTGGACGACCAGCTTTTTGTATACGGCGCCCGCATCAATTATGACCTGGTAGCCGATATGAGCTGCGCGCCTGTCGCGGTGGTGACGGGTACTGTTGGGGGGCAGCCGCAGATAGTTACGCGGCCCTGGCTGTATTACCCGGTGCTTATGCCGGCATCGAAGCACCCTATTGTGAAAAACCTGGATGGTATACTCCTGCAGTTTGCAAGTACGATAGACACCATTGGAGTAAAGGGCGTTAAAAAGACGATATTGCTTACCACGTCCGACCATAATAAGAAATTCAGCGTACCCTACCTGGTAAGCCTGCAGGCGCTTGAGCAGGAACCCGACCCTAAAACCTTTATCAACCCGCCCAGGACGCTTGGCGTTTTGCTTGAAGGAAAATTTAAATCCGACTTTTTGAACCGGCCGTTACCCGACGGTTTGAAAGAAAAAATAACGCCCATGCCTGAGAGTGTGCCGACCAAAATGATCGTGATCAGCGATGGCGACATATTTAAGAACGATGTGACCGACGAGGGGACATACCCCCTGGGTTACGACCGGGATGCCCACCAGACTTATGCCAACAAGAACCTTTTATTGAATATCGCCGACTATATGACCGACGACTCGGGGCTTATTTCATTGCGTTCGAAAGAAGTGACCCTGCGCCTGCTCGACAGGGCGAAGGTGCGCAGTGAAAAACTATACTGGCAGATCGTAAATAATGCAATTCCTTTGGCGTTTGTGTTGGTATTTGCTATTTTTCAACATTATATTCGCAGGCGAAAGTATGCTCATTAATTTTTATACTTTTGGTTGATTAATACTATTCAGCTATATGAGATTTATTGTTTCCACATCAACATTACTCAAGCAATTGCAGGCCGTCAGCGGCGCCCTGAGCAATAGCACGGTTTTGCCCATACTGGAAAATTTTTTATTTGAGATAAAGAGCGGAAACTTAACCATATCGGCAACGGACCTGCAAACCAGCATGACCACGTCGCTTACTGTGGAGTCGAAGGAAAACGGCCGCATAGCTATTCCGTCACGTATATTGCTGGACACGCTAAAATCGCTCCCCGAGCAGCCGATAGCTTTTTCGGTTGACGACAGCACTTTCGCTATCGAGATCAACGCCGGCGACGGTAAATACAAGCTGAGCGGCGAGAACGGCGAGGATTTCCCCAAGATACCTGTGGTTGAAAATGCATCGTCGGTTAACCTGCCGGCTTCTGTGCTGGCCGATGCAATCAACAAAACGATATTCGCTGTAAGTAACGACGAGCTTCGCCCGGCCATGACCGGCGTTTACTGCCAGTTGACGACACAACATATTACCTTTGTAGCTACTGATGCGCACAAATTGGTGCGGTATCGCCGCAAGGACGCCAAAGCCGCAGGCACTGCATCGTTCATATTGCCAAAAAAAGCTTTAAATTTGCTCAAATCAGCACTTCCCTCCGAGGATGTGAATGTTTCGGTTGAGTACAATAGTACTAGCGCGTTCTTTAAGTTTGGAAATATCAACCTGGTTTGCCGCCTGATAGACGAGCGTTACCCGGATTATGAAGCCGTAATTCCGCAGAACAATCCGAATAAACTGGTGATCGACCGGCAGGCTTTCCTGGGCTCGCTGAGCCGCGTGGCCATTTATGCCAACAAGACTACCCACCAGGTACGGCTGAAGATCACCGGGAGCGAGCTTAATATTTCGTCGGAAGACATTGATTTTGCCAACGAGGCGCACGAACGTTTGACCTGCCAGTACGACGGCGACGATATCGAGATCGGCTTTAACGCCCGTTTCCTGATCGAGATGCTGAAGAACCTGGATTGCGAAGAAGTGATGCTGGAGATGTCGACCCCGAACCGCGCGGGCTTGTTGCTGCCGGTTGGCGGCGACGAGAACGAGGATGTGCTGATGCTGGTAATGCCGGTGATGCTGAACAGTTATGCTTAAGTTGTAAACTTAAATTATAAATCCAAATCCAGAGTCCGGTGTATAAACCGGACTTTTTTGTTAGCGCAATAACAAATCAGGCTATAAGCAGTTATTATAGCGGTTAGAAAAATATGAAGGCCAGGTTGTCAGGAATATTGTTTATCACTTTAATAACAGGCATGTGGGCATGCAAAAACAACAATGATGCGCCCACGCCAGTGTTAAAAACTAATATTGATATCGTCAATGCCTCGGCAGACACAGTGAACTTTTACCTGAACGGTACACGTCTGAACAATAACTCCAATTTATATCCCGGGAGCGCCTCATTTTATCTGCCGGTATTGTCGGGGCAGCAAACCATCCAGGTAAAAGACGCCTTTAACGCGGCGAGCGGCATTGTGCGCCCTTTGTTCAATTACCCGGTGAGGCTGGACACTGGGCGCTTTTATTCGCTTTTTATAGCAGGCACTACGCAGGACAAGGCGTTTACCGACAGCGGCTATTTATATAAGATTACAACTCCCGACACCTGTCTTGTTCGATTTGTCAATGCTTCTCCTGATGCCGGGACATTAAACATGTCGCTGGGGGATACGACTCAGTTTCAAAATGCACCGTTCAAAACCGTAACAGCTTTTGTGGCGATAGGCGTAAGCGGGCAAAAAACGGTCAAAGTTTACCAGCAGGGCAACGCCGCGCCTATATATACCGGCGTCATCAGTCTCCTGGCAAATCAATCGTATACCTTGTTTTCGATGGGAACTGTCGGCGGTAAAGGGACGGCTGCATTTAAAGTAGGAAGTACCGTAAATGTGAATTAGCATGATCAGGAAAAAAAATAACGGACTGTCACTCTTCCTTTTTCTTTTAATTACCGGGTCGGTGTTTGCTGCGGTTATTTCCTCCTGCGGAAAAAACGGCAATGTCAGCCCGACTGCGTTGAATATACGCTACCAGGTTGTGAACCTTAGCCCTGATGTAGGCCCGATAGCCTTGTATATCCAATATCACAACTATAATAACAGGTCGTATTATTACCCTTCCGCTTCGGGTTATTTTTATCTTACGCTAACCGACACGCCATTTCAGATCAGGCCGGGCCAAAGTATAATACCCGGCCAGGTGGTGCCGACGACCAACATAGTTCCAAACCTCGATTACATACTAAAACCCAACCTGCGGTATACACTGTTTATTGGTGGCACGGTTGCCAATAACAATGTGCAGTCATTGTTCCTCACCGACACCTCTTCACTACCCGCTACGGGCAGGGGTAAAGTGCGGTTTGTGAACGTATCGCCGCAACAGCAGAATTATGATGTGGTGGCCAATGGCACGCTGGCCTTTGCCAACCAGGCATTCATGAAGGTTTCGCCGTATATCGAAATCCCTTCGGGCAGTTATAACTTCCAGATATTTAACGCCGGAACCACAACGCCTGTCATCGGAACCTTGCAGAATGTCAATATCCTGGACGGCAGGCTGTATACCATTTATACCTACGGTTTGGCGGGACAGACCGATAGCCTCGCGTTCGGCGGCGGGGTGATCGCCAACAACTAAGTTTCTTTCGTTGCCTTTGCATTGATGCGACAGAACAGTTTTATTTATATTTTTGCCGAAATCTTAGAAAATTGGAAGTAGTAAAGCACCTGGTCGACTTCATCCTGCATATCGACAAGCACCTGGCGGCCATCATTAGCCAGTACCACACGCTTACCTATCTTATATTATTCGTCATCATTTTCGCCGAGACCGGATTTGTGGTAACGCCTTTTTTACCGGGCGATTCGCTGCTTTTTGCAGCCGGCGCCCTGATCGCTGCGGGTAATACCGGGCTGGATATATATTTACTGGCGGCAGTGCTGATAATTGCGGCGTTTGCAGGCAATACGGCAAACTACCTGATCGGCAATTACCTTGGCCCGAAGGTTTTTAAGCCCGAAAACAAAGTGCTGAAGTTGGATTATTACCTGCAAACCAAAGCTTTCTTTGACAAGCATGGCGGTAAGGCGGTTATTTTGAGCCGTTTTGTGCCCATTATCCGCACCATAGCGCCGTTCGTAGCAGGCGTGGGGCGTATGCCGTTCGGGCGTTATAGCCTGTACAATATTATCGGCGGCGCCTCGTGGATTATTCTTTTCCTGTTTGCCGGGTATATGCTGGGCAATGTGCCTTTCTTTAAGAATCACTTTTCGCTGGTGGGCATCGTTATTATACTGGTATCCATATTGCCGCCTATAATTGCCGGGATAAACAGCAAACGCAGGAAAAATGCGGCTACGCGTTAACCCCAAAAAGATTTTTTGATTTTTTTGCCCTGCGGCTGAAGTAAACCGAATAAGCAAACGGTATCAACAGGTAAGTGTATCCCGAAGCCCCTTTCAGGCCCACGGGTAATACTATCGTTATCAGTATGCCAATTAATCCTATTATCACATTGATGAGGTTGATATACATTTGGCTCCTGGTTTCAAACAATTCAAACGGGGTTAGCTCAATCCGTTCAGCGTACTTTATCGCATGTTTATACATCAGGTAAAATAGCAGGTAGATGAGCATGTAACCGATGTCGTACACATACATCAGGGTTGGTACCTGGTCGTCGGTGATCATGGTGATGTGCTCTCCGTGATCGGTGACGTTATTGCCTGAGAAAACCAAGGTAAAAAGGAATTTAAGCGGGTAGGTGTAAGTCAGCACCAGGAAAAGCAGGAAACCGTTCAGCGTGGTGGTCCAGGCATCGGTTAGGCCGTAGCGCCGGAAGAATATATTTTGGTTGTTCCAGATCAGGAATAGGATGGCAAAACAGGCGCCGAAAGCCAGGAAGCCTTTCATCGTCTCGAAAAGCTCATTGAAGGTTTTCGGTACCTCCAGTGAAACGATCACCAGCGTAACGGCAAAGGCAAAAACCGCGTCGCTGAAGGTTTCCAGCCGGGTAGGCTCGTGGCTGCGCCAGCGGATGGTGCTTTTTTTAAGTTTTGCTGCTTTTTGCCGGAACATATTAATGGTTTAAGGTAAGTATTTTACCCTGTTTGTACAAAGCCCCCTCCCGCAATATCTTTTGTCTTTGCATTTTTGTCAAAGGCTTAGCGATCAGTTTATTCAAATCCGGCTGGCCCGCGTCTACCCAGGCGGAATACCAATAACTGCCGGTCTCCAGTATCGACGCACGCATACGCCGTTCCACCATTCCTTTCAGCATAGCATGATAAGCTTTGGCGTACGCCAAAGAATAATCCTGCATGTTTTTATTATTGTGCCGAACGGTTTGGTATTTCTTACTTTTTGGGAATGATCTGTTGACGATTCTTTCAAACCTCAAAACCGAATCCACTTCTTTAAACGACGCCCGGCAAATTTTGAAAGCCTCGTTCAGCGGGTTTTCAATGTACCGCGCTTTGCCCACGTAGTAATTATAGCGGTCGCTGAACAATTCCGGCAGACGGCTTTCCCATAGGGCATGAATACCATCCTGGTGTGTTAGGTGACCGTCATAGTTCATGGTCGAATGTAGTGGAACATGAGCGTCAGCTATATAGTGGCCCAGGTTGGCTGAAGTTTTCAGAATATCGGTAGTATCATGCCGCTTAAAAGCGTCCACCAGCCGGTAATATTGATACTGAATTTCCCAGGGAACGGTGCCATATTTTTTGATAGTATCTTCGGTATATTTCTTTACCGCCTCCTTCCACTTTACCGGCAAAGCCATGAAGGGACGTTTCCCGTAATGATCGGCATCCAGAAAATGCCTCGGCGCCTCCAGCGAATCCACATAACGCTTTTTATCCGGGTCGACGGCATGTTCGGTGATGAAATCGATGTTTGCCTCGTAGAAACCGGCCATTGCTTTGGGTAAGGTGAAAACGGCGATGCGGTTTATCCGTTTATGCGCGAAAAAACCCCAGGAGGAGAATATGAGTAGTCCTGCTATAATGATTAAAGTTCTCGGCAAAGCTTTCACAACTCAAATATGTCTTTTATTGTCGTAAAAATATTGACCGTCTGTTTAGAAATGGCAGTTCCCATAAAAAGTTATGTCATTTCGACGAACGGCGGGGCTTGTGAACTGGGGTGAGGAGAAAACTTCGCTGCTAACGCCAAGCGCCACCTTTCATGCGTACAAGTTTTCTCGTCGCTCCACACCTGATTCCATCGCTTGCCCGTCGAAATGACATATTTTTAATTTTGACCAGGTCTGTGTGTTAACATTCCAACTTTACACCGTTCCAACCTTCCAACAAAAAATCAAAACCCATTGACAAAATAAAATATTCACCCTATATTTGCAGTCCGAAAAATAAAAAGAAGAATTAGCTAACAATGGCAAATCATAAATCGTCGATCAAGAGAATCAGGGCAAATGCTGCGAAGCGTCTGCGCAACAGGTACCAGGCTAAAACTACCCGCAATGCGATCAAGAAGCTGCGCGGTACTGCAACCAAGGCAGAAGCTCAACCGCTTTTGGCTAAGGTGATCTCGATGCTCGATCGTTTGGCTAAGAAAAACGTGATCCACAAAAACAAAGCTTCGAACAATAAGTCAAAGCTGACTAAGTTCGTTAACGGC
>DASZVE010000051.1:0-32409 GCA_035547095.1 Mucilaginibacter sp. | reverse complement strand
ATTGAATACTTTATTTGCACCGTTCTTCTCCCAATTTTATCGCGAGATATTGCCTGAAGATTATAAGAAGCTGATCGATAAACCGATGAGCAGCATCACTCGCTTCGACGTAAAAAAGGCTGACGAACAGATGAAGACGCTGGAGGCCGAGATCAAAGAGGTGAAGCACCACCTAAAACACCTGACCGAATACGCTATCGCCTGGTTTGAGAAGCTTAAAGAGAAATATGGCAAGGGCCGCGAGCGCAAAACCGAACTGCGCACCTTTGACCGGGTTGAAGCTGCGCAGGTGGCGCTCGCCAACGTAAAGCTGTACATGAACGCCGAAGACGGTTTCATAGGCACTGCCCTGAAAAAGGACCAGTTTGTATGCGACTGTTCGGATATCGACGAGATCATCGTATTCCGCGGTGACGGCAAATGTATGATCACCAAGGTGCAGGAAAAGGTTTTCGTGGGCAAGGATATCATCCACGCGGGCGTGTTCAAAAAGAACGACGAGCGCACCGTGTATAACATGATCTATAAGGACGGGCAAAGCGGCACCAGCTATATCAAACGCTTTAGCGTTGTCGGGGTAACGCGCGACAAGGAATACGACCTGACCAAGGGTAGCAAAGGCTCCAGGGTGTTGTATTTTACCGCCAACCCGAACGGCGAGGCCGAAGTGGTGAACATCAGTTTGAAGCCGCACTCCAAGCTACGCAAGCTGCAGTTCGACGAGGATTTTGCTACTGTTGCCATCAAAGGCCGCGGCTCGATGGGCAACATCGTGACCAAATACCCGGTAAAGAAGATCGTGCTGAAAAGCAAAGGCGTTTCAACGCTCGCCGGCCGCAAGATATGGTACGATGAAATATTGAAACGTTTGAATGCTGACGGCAGGGGTAAATACCTGGGCGAATTTGACGGTGACGACCGCGTGCTAACGGTATTGAGCGACGGCACTTACGAGCTGACAAGCTTTGATCTGAACAACCATTTCGACGATAAGATGATCCTGATCGAGAAGTACGATCCGGAGAAGGTTTATACCGTGGTGCATTTCGAGGGAAAGTCGAAGAACTACATGGTAAAGCGCTTCAAGTTCGAGAACACAGCCATCGGCAAACAAACCAGTGTCATCAGCGATGAAGGCGGCTCGAAACTGGTGCTGATCTCCGGCGCGAAACAGCCGGTAATAAAGGTCGACCAACTGAAAGGCAAAGCCGAAGTTTCTGAAACAGTCGATATTAATCTTGCCGACCTGATAGATGTGAAAGGTATGAAAGCCATGGGCAACCGGTTGTCGGCACATGTGGTGAAGAAGGTTGAACTAATAACCGAGCACGACGATGAAGCCGATGTCCCGGATCCGGAGCCTGATTCAATAGAAGATACTGAGATCATCATCACGCCGGAGGAAAAAACAAAGACGGACAACACACCATCCGTGGAATCAAACCCTGAATCGATGGAATCATCAAAAGAAAAATCGGTGGAATCGCCCCCTAAAAAAATAGATTTCGAAATAACGAACCCTGACGACATAGACATAGACGACAAAGGCCAGTTGGGGTTGTTTTAAAAAAAGGGTGTCACACTGAGGCACAGGCCTTTGCCCGCATGTTTTCGAGAGCCTAACATGACACTCACACACAAAAATGAATTGTCATTCTGAGCGATAGCGAAGAATCTATTGAGGATTATCGTCCTAGTCCGGGTCATGACAGCATCCCGTAATAGATGCTTCACCGCGTTCAGCATGACAAAAAAGAATACGCTATGAAAAAAATACTTCTCCTTTGCCTGATACTGGCCACCATCAGCGCCTACGCCCAAAAATCAGCGCACACCTTTGCATTAGGCGACTCCACCTTCATGCTCGACGGCACACCTTTACAGATCATCTCCGGTGAAATGCATTGCTACCGGATACCGAGTGCTTACTGGCGCGACCGTATCCGCAAGGCAAAAGCCATGGGGCTGAACACCATCGGCACCTATATTTTCTGGAACATGCACGAGCCCGTGCAGGGCAAATACGATTTTACAGGCAACAGCGACATCGCCGAGTTCGTGCGCATCGCCAAAGAAGAAGGGATGTGGGTAATTATGCGGCCAAGTCCTTACGCCTGCGCCGAATGGGAGTTCGGTGGTTATCCCTGGTGGCTGCTGAAGGACAAAACGTTGAAAGTGCGCAGTAAAGACCCAAAATTCCTCAAAGCTTATCATGATTACGTAATGCAACTGGGCAAGCAGCTCGACCCGTTGCTGGTGACGCATGGCGGCAACATCCTGATGGTGCAGATCGAGAATGAATACGGCTCTTACAGCAACGACAAGGAGTATTTAGACATCAACCGTAAAATATTCCGTGAGGCGGGTTTTGATTGCACCTTATTCACCTGCGACGGACCCTCACAACTGCCGAACGGCTACCTGCCTGGTTACCTGCCTGCTGTGAACGGCCTGGACAATCCGAAGGCGGTGAAAAAGCTGATCAATAAATACCACGGCGGAAAAGGTCCCTATTACATAGCCGAGTGGTACCCGGGCTGGTTCGATAGTTGGGGCAGTCCGCATAATACCAGCAATCTGGACGAGGATGCTGCCAAGCTGGATATCGTTTTGGCCAATGGCATTTCCATCAACCTGTATATGTTTCACGGCGGCACAACCCGCGGTTTTATGAATGGCGCAAACATGAGCCGCCGCGACCCGTACTCGCCGCAGACGTCGAGCTATGATTATGATGCTCCGCTCGATGAGGCAGGCAATCCGACGCCGAAGTATTTCAAGTTCCGCGAGATCATCCAGAAACATCTGCCGCCCGGCGAAAAACTGCCGCCCGTGCCGGCTGCAAACAAAGCTATAGCAATACCTAATATTAAACTGACCGGTCAATATCCGTTGTTCCGGAACTTACCTCAGCCTGTGGTCTCTGACAAGCCTTTGTGTTTTGAAGATTTAAACCAGGGTTACGGGTTTGTATTATACCGTACAAAGCTGAAGAACGCGACAAGCGGTTTGTTAAAGATCAAAGAAATGCGCGATTTCGCCACCGTGTATGTCAATGCCAAAAGGGTAGCGGTACTCGACCGGCATTTTAAACAGGATTCGGTGCAACTGACTAATATTCCTGTTGACGCAACGCTGGACATCCTGGTTGAAAACAATGGCCGTATCAATTATGGCCCATTTCTCACCGATAATCGCCAGGGAATTACCGATAAAGTAACATTGGGCGGAGCGGAGCTCACCGGCTGGAAAATGTATAAATTACCTTTCAACACTGTACCGAAGTGGACAGTGCGACAGGGGAACATTCTTGAAAATGCGCCTGCGATAGCAACAGGGACATTCAATCTAACCCAAATCGGCGACACTTACCTGGATATGAGCCAGTTCGGGAAAGGCTTTGTTTTCCTGAATGGGCACAACCTCGGAAAATACTGGTATATCGGCCCGCAGCAAACGTTGTATGTGCCAACGTCGTGGCTGAAGGTTGGGCAAAACGAGATCGTGGTATTTGATGAGCTGAAAGGCGGCCATACCAGCATCAGTGCGCTGGAGAACCCAATATTGAATAAGGTGGTGAAGGAGACAAATTAGCGCTCGGTGTCATGTTGAGGCTCTCGAAACATGCGGGAAGGCCTTTCCGCTCACACTTCGAGTGCCTCAGTGTGACATCCCTTTTTAGACCTCTCCTAAATACACCTCCGTATTATACTTAAATATCACCTTTCCGTGCCTCTGGTAGGTTTCAAAAAGATCAAGTAATTGCGCTTTAAATGCCTTGCCGGCGTCGGTTTCTTCCGCCGGCACGTAGGACGAGCTGAACGCGCGGCCGGCTAACTGCTCAAAATCAAAAACCTGCTGGTTGTGGAATTTAACCAGCTTGTATTGGCCGTCTGCAAAAAAACGCATGAAGTCGGTTTCGGCCAGGTTTTGATGGTTAACGCGTTCGTAATCGCCACCGCTGAGTGATTTCAATAGCAGTTCATAGCCGATGGCGAAGGCATCGGCTTCAATATCCCGGTTATTCCATATCAGCGCGATATGTCCGCCTGGTTTCAGGATTCTTTGAAATTCAGCTTTGGTTTCGGGCGTGTTAAACCAATGAAAAGCCTGGGCGCAGACAACGAGGTCGATACTGCACTGCTTTAGGCCGGTTGATTCTGCGGTGCCGTTTTTGGAGTGATAAGCCGAAAAATTTTTCAACTGCCGGTCCGCCTCGTGCCGCATGGCATTATTGGGCTCAATGGCATAAACCGTAAAACCTCGTTCAAGCAATAATTTGGTGAAAATGCCTGTACCAGCGCCGACATCCGCTATAACAGAATCGTGATTTAAATTACATTCTTTTTCCAGGTAATCAATAACCTCGGGCGGATAACCCGGGCGGTATTTGACATAATTATCTACCCTGTTGGAAAAGCGCTTGGTTGGATCGGCTGACATATGATAACGTAGTAATATTATGAATGCGGTTTATTGACTCACCCGGTCATCGCTATGCTCGACCACCCTCTCTCCGCTTCGCGCAAAGATGGTTGTTCCATTTGACCGCCTTGCGCCAAGCCTAAATGCTTATAAAAAACGAAGCCTCAAATACGTGTCCGTGCTTCAAATGCTGGATAGCCTCTTTTTTGTTGATATCCACATGCTTATCTACACTATCGGCGCAGCCCAGCCAGGGTTCGATACATACAAAATCGGCGCCGGGTTTAGCCCAGATGCCTAAGTAATTAAAATGCGGGAATTCGACCGATATGGTTTTTTCATGCTTACCAGACCCGATCTTGACTTCCCGCGAACGCAATTTTTTGAAAACCAAAGCATCATGTAAAAACATGTCCCGGGTGAGGCGCAGCTTTTTACCGTCCAATTTTACAGGCGCCGTTTCCCCATTAAAAAGCCCTTCGGGCGATAGTAAACAGGTTTCCAGTTTTTCCTCGGTTTCAAACTCAATGTAGTAGTCCTCATAATTTTCACCGGTATGAAATGGGACATTGAAGCCGGGGTGACCGCCAAGCGAAAAGTAAATAGTATCCTGCTCCAGGTTGAGCACTTTGTAAGTTACCCGCAGCGCGTTGTCGATCAAATCATAATGGATCTGGTATTCGAACTTATAAGGATATGATTGCAGCGTGTGATCGGAATAGGGCAGCGAAAATTTCGCTGATACCTCGTCAAATTCGGCGAGCAACAGTTCGCTTTTGCGGATAAAGCCGTGGCGTTCAAGCGTATACTTCCTGCCATCCACCAGCAATTCGTTATCTATTAATTGCCCTACAACGGGAAACAGGTTAGGCCCATGCCAAGGCCAGATGTTCGGGTCGCCTTGCCAAAGATGTTCTGTGCCCGAAACTTTATTGTAAAAAGAAGTCATTTCTCCGCCCTGGTTGCGGATTTTGACTTTTAGAAAATCGTTTTCAATCACGGTCATAGGCCTGGTTTTAGTTGATGTTTACGCACAAATTACAGCATTTTTCATCATACAAACCAATGAAACTGTGCCTTGTTTTCCGCGTTGTAAAATGAGCCTACGGCACGACAATATCCATTTATCGTCGGCTACAAGCTTTGGCCCCGACGGCGCCACTGGAACATCGCGTTCAATCGATCAAATCCTGTAATCGTGTTTTAGTCATCATCCTTCTTTTTCTTTTCCAGGAACACAAAGGCGCTGTGTTTTGGCGCAGGCATGACAGCGTTTTCGCCTTTGACATATTTCCAGATCACTTCGTTCAGTTCCAGGTCGGGCACTGCGTCTTCTTTAGCTAGGTTGAACGATGCGGACTTCCTGCTGCTTGCGTTGTCCGCTATGTTGCGCTGGTCGAGGTTTACCTGTGCCGCCCTGGTTTCGTAAGGCGTCATATCAGGCTTATCCATAAAACATTCGTACATCGGTTTTGCCGCGGCGTCATACTGGCTCATCGGTGGTAGGCCCAGGATCAGCTCGATGGTACGCAGCATGCCCGAGGTGGAGTACATTTCGTGTATTACCGCATGGCGTTTCACATACGGACCGATCACAAAAGCGGGTGAACGGTGCGCATCAATATGGTCGGGCCCGTTCTGTGCATCATCTTCTAAAATAAATACCACCGATTCTTTCCATACCGGGCTGTGCGATAAATGTTCGACGAATTTACCTACCGCCAGGTCATTGTCGGCTACAGCGGCTATCGGCGAGTAGGAGCCTTTGTGCTGGCCGCTGGTATGGTCGTTGGATATCCTTACGCTGTTAAACCTCGGCAGGGCATTTTTCGCTACCAGCGAATCGAAATCATGTGCCCAAATCGATTCCCTGGTCGTGTCTTTTATGTCAAGGTCGAAGCTCGGCGCTTTTTTGCAGTAATGCCCTTCCAGCACCTTGATGTTGGGTTTATAATCGTCGGCAAATTCGCCATACGTGCGGTAGCTAACGCCCGCCCGTTTGCAGAAATTCCAGATATACCCATCGCGCGGATCGGATGCCGGCCTTGTGCCTTCCGAGTCGTAGTTGCCGCCCCGGCCGCCGTAGCTAGTGGGCCAGGTCTTTTCAATAAAGTCTGTCGCATAAGCAGCGGTGCTCCATTGGTGCCCGTCGGCGCTCACTTCTGCATCGACATAAAAATTGTCAAGCAAAACGAAGTTGGTGGCTAAAGCATGTTCGTTAGGCGTTACATGCTTGCCGAAAATGCATAGCGAGGTGTCACCGTCGCCCTGCTGCATATCGCCCAGGACCTGGTCATACGTGCGGTTTTCTTTGATAATATAGAACACGTATTTGATCGGCGACTTTTCACCCGCTTTACGCGGAATTGGGTTGCCGGCCACACCATCGGCTAAAGCCGTCTTTTTCGGCGTGAACGGCGTGTTGGCGTAAACTTGTTTGGTATAAACCTTTAACTGTTCGGCGGATGGCGTTTTGATAAACGACAGTGTGCCTTTAAATAACCCACCAATGTACTGTTCCTTGCCGTGTGCGCCTTTCTGGTAGCCGCTGTTGTCGGCTTTTTTTACCGGCTGCGGGCCAAGAGGGTTAGCCATGGATGTAAATCCTTTGCCGTTAGCAACTATGATGGTGTTGCCCAGCGTTTTTACATTGGTAGGGTACCAGCCGACGGGTATAAATCCGAGGCTGTGGCTGCTGCCGGGCTTGCTTACGTCAAATACAGCCAGGCAATTGTTATCGGCATTGGCGATATACAATGTTTTTTCGTCAGCAGACAAGGCGAGGCCATTGGTGGTCGATCCGGTAAGCCGGGTAGGGTAGAGGCTGGTCGAGAGGGTCTCAATTACTTTGTCAGTCGTCGTATTGATCACCGAAACTGAATTATCGTTGGCGTTGGCTACGAAAAGAAGCGTGCCCTTGTTATTTAGCAGCAACTCATTCGGGTGGCTGCCCGTTTTAATGTTCTTTGCCAGGTTGCCCGTAACTGTACTGTACACCGACACGCCGCCGCCACCCCAAATAGAAATGTAGAGCAGCTTTTCGTCGGGCGAAAGGACGCAGGCGTAAGCCTCCGCGGGCAGTTTTATCCTTTTGATCACCGATCTCTTCTGTGGGTCAACCACATACAGGGCGCTGTCTTCCTTGGTTACGGTATACAGGCGGGTATCGGCTTTATTTACTGCAATCCCAGTTGAGCAAACTTTGTTTTTCGGCCAGGAATGCGCCGCCAGCCTTATCGTGTCGGCTTTGCCTAATTTAGTTCCCTGGATAGGATAAGCCAGTATGCGGTTGTCATTGCCGCCGCCGGCGTATAGGGTTTTTTCGTCATGGCTGAACGCTAAACCATACCACGATTTACTGATGATCCTTTCGTCCAGCAACTTCTTATTTTTCGGGTCGATCAACTGTATCGACTGCGTGCTTTCACCATTATTGGTAACCGCCAGCAACCGGCCCGAAGCCGATATTTGAACATTCAGCGGCAGGTCGCCCAGTTGCAGCCAGGTACCTGCGGGGCTTAATTTCCAGCCGTTCGGTAACAGTACCTGTCCTGTTTTGTGGATTTTGCCGGGGAGCTGCGCCGATAGCTCTAAAGAGGCCAGCACGGCAATGCAAAAAAAGATCTTTGATTTCATAGGTAATTGGCAAATGAATAACCAAAGTTAATAATTGCGGGCGAGCCAAAGAACGGGTTAACAAAAACTTAAAATTAGCCACCTCTAAATCTCCCCCGGGAGGGGAGACTTTTAGATATAGGTCAAATTTTAAGCCCTCCTTCAGGGGAGGGTTTGGGCGGGGCTACCGCAACAATTCCGGCCTGATCTTGTCCGTAAATTCTTTGGCGAACTTGTTCAGCTTGGGCTGTATCACAAATGCGCAGTACGATTTGTTCGGGTTATCCTGGTAATAATTCTGGTGGTAATCTTCGGCCTTGTAAAATTCAGCAGCAGGGGTCACCTCGGTTACGATAGCCTTGCTGTAAACTTTCTCATCCGTCAGCCTTTTGATCATAGCTTCGGCCTTTTGCTTTTGCTCGCCGGTATAATAAAATATGGCCGAGCGGTATTGCGTGCCTATGTCGTTTCCCTGGCGGTTGAGCGTGGTGGGATCGTGCGTTTTGAAAAATACCAGTAAAAGCTCATCGAACGATATTTCATTTTCATCATATTCGATGTGAAGCACTTCCGCATGCCCCGTATCGCCGTTGCAGACTTCCATGTAAGTAGGATTTTTGGTATGGCCGCCCATGTAGCCCGACGCAACCGATATAACCCCTTTTAATGTTTGAAAAATGGCTTCAGTGCACCAAAAGCAGCCGTTGCCGAAAGTTATTTGCTGTATGTTCATCTTTATTTATAAAACTAATATAACAACTGGCCGGTTTTTTGCGTACGCAAGTGAAAGAATATGTCAATTTAATTACTAAGTTTAGTGGCTGAAAAACAGTCCTGCTGATACATGAAATTTTTGGTATTTATCCTGAGGACGGCCCTGGCCTTATTTTTACTGCTGTATGGTATCGATTTCTTTTACCACATCAGGTACTTGCCGCCTATCGTTTTGAGCAACAAAAAGGATAATGCCTATTACAAAGCCCTGCTCGACACAGGATATATGTTGCAGGCCGCGTATGGAACGCAGATCGCCTGCGGATTTTTCCTGCTGATCGATTGCTGGGCGCCCTTGTTCCTGTTGATATTAATGCCGATAACGATCAATATATTCCTCTTCCTTTTCTTTTTCGACGACGACATCCTGTGGCTGGGTTATACGCTGCTTGGCTACAACCTGCTGCTGATGGTCATTTACCGGAACGCTTATAACTATTTATTTAACCGCCGCGGCCGGTTTGCCAGTTTCCGTACCTTCATCAGTTTAAATGGATAGTGCTGGCTTGATGTTTTAATAAACATTAGTATTTTAGTGTCGATTGCACATTTATAAATATTAACCATCTCTGCCATGTTTATTTACCGCCCGGCTGCTTTATTACCTAAAGCATTTTTATTATCCTTCGTATTTGTTTTGTTCCTGTGGGTCAAAGTATTAGGACAGGAAAGGACCCGCGCCGACTTTGACAACGGCTGGCGGTTTCACCTGGGCGATGTTCGTGGGGCAGAAGTACCGTCTTTTCGCGATAAAGACTGGCGAACGCTAAACTTACCGCACGACTGGAGCATCGAAGGCAAATTCAGCAAAAATAATCCCGCAACACCTGAGGGTGGGGCACTGCCGGGTGGCATAGGCTGGTATCGTAAAACGTTTAAAGTTCCTGCATCGTCCAGGAATAAAAAGGTTTATATCGACTTTGACGGGGTTTATGAGAAAAGCACTGTTTGGTTGAACGGCCACGAATTAGGTTTCAGGCCGAATGGTTATATCTCTTTTGAGTACGACCTGACCCCTTACGTGCGTTATGGCGGCAAGAACGAGATTTCCGTTAAAGTGGATAATTCAATTCAGCCTAATTCCCGCTGGTATTCCGGCTCAGGTATTTACCGGAACGTTTGGCTGGTAACGACAAGTAAGCTGGCCGTTGACCATTGGGGTACTTATGTGACCACGACCGATGTAAGCACTAAATCGGCGACTGTAAACCTTAGTGTTTCTGTCAGGAACGATAACCAGAACAGGAAGGCTGGTAAAGCTTTTAAAATACAAAGCACTATTTACGATGCAACAGGCAAGGTGGTAGCCAGCTCGGACGCCAATGCGACGATCAGCTCGGACCTGGGCGCTGCCGAAACGTTCAACCAGGAAATGGAAGTAAAAAAACCGATACTGTGGTCGGTCAGCAGGCCTTACCTCTATAACATTGTCACAAAAATACTGGATGGCCAACAGGTGACTGACGAATACACCACGCCTTTGGGTATCCGCTATTTTAAGTTTGATGCCGACAAAGGTTTCTCGCTCAACGGTAAGCACATGAAAATATTGGGGGTATGCGATCATCACGACCTTGGCAGCCTCGGCGCGGCCGTTAATTACCGCGCATTGCAGCGACAGTTGGAAAAGTTGAAGGAGATGGGCTGCAACGGTATCCGTACCTCGCACAACCCGCCCGCACCCGAGTTGCTCGACCTGGCCGACAAAATGGGCTTCCTGGTGATGGACGAAGCATTCGACTGCTGGGAGAAGGGAAAAGTGAAGTACGACTATCACCTTTATTTTAAGGAGTGGCACAAGCGCGACCTGGAAGACCAGGTGCTGCGCGACCGCAACCATCCGAGCGTGATCATCTGGAGTATCGGTAACGAAATACCACAACAAGGTGACACGGCAGCATTGCGCATAGCCCCCGAACTGGCCGAAATTGTACATAGCCTCGACAAAACCCGCCCCATCACCGCCGCCAACGACCGTCCGGATACCAGCAACAAGATCATTCAATCGGGTGCCCTCGACTTGATCGGTTACAATTATCACGAATTTAGCTATGCCAAGTTCCACGACCGTTACCCGGGTGCGAAATTCATCGCCACGGAAACTACCTCCGGTTTGGAAACCCGCGGCCACTATGATATGCCTTCAGACAGTGTAAGGGTATGGCCCAGCAGGTGGGACAAGCCTTTTGCCGATGGTAACAAAGATTATACCTGTTCGGCGTACGACAATGTAAGGCCGGCCTGGGGATCGACCCACGAAGCCACCTGGAAGGTGATCAAAAAATACGATTTCCTGTCGGGTATGTTCATCTGGACAGGCTGGGACTATTTAGGCGAGCCGACGCCTTATAGTTGGCCTGCACGCAGCTCGTACTTCGGTATTATCGATTTGGCCGGTTTTCCGAAGGATATCTATTATATGTACCAAAGCGAATGGACCAACAAAACCGTGCTGCACATCCTGCCGCACTGGAACTGGACGCCGGGCCAAACGATCGATGTGTGGGCGTTTTACAATCATGCCGACGAGGTGGAGCTGTTCCTGAACGGTAAATCCCTCGGCACGCGAACAAAGCAAGGCGACGACCTGCATGTGATGTGGCGTGTAAAATACGAGCCGGGAACCTTAAAAGCTATTTCGCGCAAGAACGGCAAAATAGTGAAGACCGAGACCATTCATACCGCAGGCAAAGCTGCCAAAATTATACTTATAGTTGATCGCAAAAACATCAAAGCGGATGGTAAGGACCTATCCTTTGTTACCGCCAAAGTACTTGATAAGGATGGAAACATGGTTCCGACCGCGGATAACCTGATCAAATTCAAGCTGAGCGGGAATGGCTTTATAGCAGGAGTCGAGAATGGCTGCGAAACCGATCATACTTCCTTTAAGGCCAACCAGAAGAATGTATTCAATGGTTTGGCGCTGGCCATTTTGCAATCAAATGGCAAGGCGGGCAGCATTACGCTTTTAGCTTCTTCTGCAGGATTGCAGGGAGCGAGAATTACCATTAATTCAAAATGATAGGTAAGGGCACTAATTTCCTTTCCTGATAAATATAAAATCGCCGCCTTCATCGCCGGCTTCCCTGATCTCGCCGAATTGGGGCACCTGCTGGTTGGGGCTGTTATTGATGACAGCCGCCCTGAAGCTGGAAAATAGCTGCTCGGCCGGTAAAAATTTATCGGTATTCTGGTTAAGGCGCTCCACTAAATAGTGCATAAATACGCTGTTATCAGGCACCTCCTTCATATTGCCGCTGGTCATAGCTTTGCGGCTGGGCAGCTTATACAATTCCTGGATATCTTTCGGCGCCATTTCGATCGATCTCGTTTTAAAGATACTGCCCGCAAAGCAGGCGTCGCTGATCAGCAAGGTGTGTTTTGCCTTGATCTCGGTGATGTAATCGATCAGGTCGGAATTAGATATCCATGTATCTTTACGCGTGCGAACGGCGTCCGACGGGAACCAATAACCCTGGTGGCTGGCTTCTTCATAGTATCCATGGCCCGCATAAAAAATCACCAGGTTATCTTGGGCGGTCACTTTGGAGGTAATATCTTCAAGCGCTTTAAAAAAGACGGCTCTTGTCGGATTTTTTAGCAAAGTGACATTTTCCCCGGAAAATGTATAATTACTGACTAATGTGTTCAATAGTGTTTGGGCATCTCCCAGCGGGCCTTCCAGGCTCTGGATACTTTGGTCCTGGTAGTCCTGCTCGCCGATAAGCAAAGCATAGAATTTACCTTGTGAAGCCGAATTCGTAACGTTTTGCTGTACGCTCGACGAGATATCGTTGCGCACAATATTGAACTTGAATTCGCTCTTGTTCATGTTCATATCGGTGGCAACAACCAAAAGCGGGTTGTCGCCAATGGCCATGGGAACGTCGACCGCAAAACTGCCGTCTTTCGAAACGGTTGCCTGAACGCCGTTTACAACCACCGAGAATATCCCGCTGGAGTCTTTGGCAATACCAACCACATGCAGCATGTTGCTGCTTTGCACTACTTTTAGCCCCCTGGTTACCTGCGGCGACAGTATCGTTATTTCCGGGCCCGCCTTGTCGACGTTATGTACCGGAGCCTTATCTAAATAGCCGATAGTTAAATAATCGAAGCCAACATTCTGGTTGGAGGCTGCCACTACCCCAAACTGGTGTCCCGTAAAATTCAGGTCAGGATAGGAAGTAACCTGCTGGTTATTTACATAAAACTTATACTGCCCTTCCTGGTGTACGATGCTGAGCTTGTTAAGGCTCATCTCGGTTTTGATCACTGCATCGCAGGCGGTCCAGGGTATCATGGTGTAAAAGCTGCCTTTTTGCGAGTACCCTATAAGATAATAACCGGATAGTCCTATCAAGAAATGATACTGGCGGTTACCGTCGCTGGCAAAATCCAGCCCATAACCATAATAGCTGGTTCCTCCGTAATGCGCTACACTGGTTTCAACGACAAAATCCCTGCGCATATCTACTTTTAGCGTCGAGTCGGTAACTGACTCCGTCAGCCCGAGCTTCCCGGTACGGTATATATTAAAATAGCCGTTGTATATGTTGGTGGAAGCGGAATCGGTTGGCTTTAAAACCCAGGCGTTATAGTCGTCCTGGTTAAAATCGGTGTGATAAGCCATTTCGGTTATGCCGTCGGTAACCGGGGCGACAGTTGTCGCCTCCTGGTTAAGATAAGTTACTTTCAGATAATCGAAGGCGCCCGTTTGCTGCTCAGTTACAATAATACCGACGCGGTTGCCGTATGGCTGTAAAACGGCGGTGGCGGCGACCTGGGCATCGTTTACAAAATACCTGAGCTGGTTCCCTCTTTTTTCTATACGCAGCTTATTCGGGGCATTGCCCTGCTGTATCGATGCCGCCGCGGTCCAGTTTACCAGCGTCTGGTTGCCTGCACTGTTCAGTGAAAATATAATGAACTGGCCGTTTTGACTAATTCCAAAATAATAGGCATTGTAGACATCTTTGCCGCCGAAAGACAATCCTATAGGAAAATTGCGGCCCGATGGGCATGAAAAAGTGGTCTCAATAGCAAAGTCGCGGCTGTAATCGATCGGAACGTCGTTGCCGATTAATGAATACGAATGTTGCTTATGCGTCAGCATGTATTTCCCGCCGGCAATTTTGGCATTGCTGTATTGGTCGTCATAATCCCCCCAGGCGGGTTTGTCGGTATTGAAATTATTGTAATAGATCAGGGTTTGGGCGCCCGAAACGGTAAAAAGCGAAAGCCCAAACAGGATTAAGAACCATTGTTTGTAAACCTTTCTCATAAAACTATTTGTGTTCTAATTCAACCATAAGCGCCACAATGTCTTTATCGTTACTGGCGCCCTGGAACCCGATATGATCGGAGCTGAAATTAATATTTTTCGGATCGACGATCTTGTCGGCCAATGCATGGTAAATGCGTTCATTAAACGTACCGGCGCCTGTGCTTGCTTTGCTCATCAGATCATTGATATCCAGTTCAGTTTTGCTGTAAAGCACGCACAGAAAATCGGTGCCGGGCTGGTTGTCGAATTGTATATAATGATCCTCATCGGGCAGGGCCACATCGTTCTTTTTGTAATCCAGCGCCGCGCTGATGTTATCGGCGTAAGGGAATATTTTTGTGACATTATTGCTGAGGTCCGAGCTGATAGCATAGACATACGCAGGCTGATTATTGGAAATATAGATTCTGAAATTGGTACCCGAGGTATAGGCTTGCGAGACTTTGTAAATGGTAATCGGTTGTACCGTTGTAGTTTGGGCGCTCACTACTTTCAAACCCCTGGTAGAAACATACAGGTTCACGGGCATTTGCTCGCCGGAAGCCAGTTCGAGCTTGATAGCCCCGGCAAGATCCGGCTCGGTCGACCGGGCGCGGGGCACGTCCACAAATTCATACCCGTACTGCACAAAGCGCGCAAAATCGTCATATTTGATCCACATGTAGCCATCGTTCCCCCAATTGTCGCCCCAACTGTTTTGTACTTCGAAGGCGCCGCCGTACTGGCTATCATCATAGCCGATCACGCACATGGCGTGCCCGCCGTAGGCGTTTGACGGTTGTTCCTTAGGTTGCCAGCATTTAAAGGCCCCGTCGAACGATGGGGGAGTAAGCATACCGATAACAACAGGCTTCTTTTCTGACAGCGCTTTTTTTACTGCTTGTACTTTGATATTGTTCGATGACCGGTAATCAAACAGCGTGGCGAAATCTTTTAACCTGGAGGATGATGCCCTGCCTTTCAATGCCGGGTCGACCGCGGGTACACACAGGTCGGGCAAATTGGTAAAAGGGATGCTCCCTATATTTTTCATAGCAGAAAAGGCCTGGTCGATATAGGTGCCGTTGTTGCAGCCGGCATTGGGTTGTATCAGCCTGAACAAAAATGCAGGTGAGTAGGCCTTTTTGGTGATCATATCCCTGTCGGTCCAGTTATTTTTGATCGCATCGACCATGGTGCGACCGCAATAAGCGCTTGCCCAGGCAACGCAGGTAGAATACTGCAGTTGGTTTTTTGGATAAGGGGTATACATCTTCAGCGATACGCTCGACGGCAGCGCGCTGAGCAGCGACCGGGTTAGCTGTGCCTTCCTGGGCTGCAGTTCGTACGTGCTGTCGTCAAACAGCATACCACGTCCGTGGTCTTGTGAAAAGCCTGCTTTGCCGATAGCAAGCAGCAAAAGCAGTAAGAAATAGAATTTAGGTTTAAGCATAATATTTTACTTTGATACTATTTGCTGCATATAATCTCATGCAGTTTATCGTCCAAAATTTAATAAAAAGGTGTTCGTAATCGTAAATAAAGATGATATATTTTTGCAACAATAGAAAGGGAACCTGTAAAAATTGAAACAGATGCGATTATGGGTAAAACGACGATCGTCTGCTATAAGCCGAAGCCGGGCAGTTATTTTCAGGTTTCAGCCAATGAACTAATTTAAGCCGGCTCAATCCAGTTACCGTCCTCACGGATGATGCCGATCAGTTCGTCAAGCGCATTTGCCGAACTGATATTCTTTTTCACAGCTTCCTTACCGCGGTAAAGCGTCACTTTATCCGTGCCCGAGCCCACATAGCCGTAATCGGCATCCGCCATCTCACCCGGCCCGTTCACAATACAGCCCATAATGCCTATCTTCAAACCTTTGAGGTGGCTGGTCCGGCTGCGGATCATTTGCGTGGTAACCATCAGGTCGAACAAGGTTCGCCCGCAACTGGGGCACGAGATATATTCCGTTTTGGATATGCGTGAGCGGGTAGCCTGTAGTATGCCAAAAGCAGTGGAGGTAATAACTTTGGTCTCAATTCCCGGGGCGTCGATCCAGATCCCATCGCCGAAACCGTCTACCAAAAGGGCGCCGAAGTCGGTGGACGCGTAGAGTTGTAAGTTCTGAGTCTTGAGTTCTGAGTCTTGAGTCTTTGAGCCCGTATCTGACTTCAGACTTCCGGCTTCGGACTTCAGACTGTAGGAACGCTTTATAATCACAGGAATATCTAAACCCAGTTCTTCCATCTTAAAGAAAAACTGCCGCTGGTCGGCCATGCCGTGCGGATCATCCGTTTCGAGGACGAAGACCAGGCTTTTATCCATCGGCAGCATGCCAAATGCTTCAGATTCGACATCCGCATTTTTGATACGAACAAGATTTAGTGCCGATGTCCGGTCGTCTGCTGCAATATATTCCTGTAACGTAAATACCGGGTGGCAAAGCGTTTTATCGGACAGCTTTTGCCACGTGGCGTAATTGTACAACTGCTTGAGGTTGCCCGGCAAAGTAAACGAAGGCAATTGATCGGCGAAATACACAAAATCAACCGACTGATCGCCCATATTGTATTTATCCAGCAGCGGCGAATAGATATAGCCTGCAGCATTAAGAATGCGGGGATCTTTCAAATTGGCATGCGACAGATCCACCACCACGCGCGGTACCATGTGCCCGCCAATGAAGGCGTTGGCCTCGTAAGTACTTCGTTTTTTATAAGAATAAGGGTCATGAGTAGGTGAAAGGTTAAAGGTCAAAGGTGAAAGGCTTTTTTCTTCCACTATATCACCTTTCACCTTTTGCCTTTCGCCTTTCTGCCTCAGGACATAGCGTTGGACAAGAGCGATCGCCACCGGCGCTTCGGCTTCGGGTTCTTCGGTTAGTGAAACGCGAACCGTGTCGCCCAGGCCGTCTTCCAGTAAAGTGCCTATGCCCACTGCCGATTTGATGCGGCCATCTTCGCCGTCGCCGGCTTCGGTAACACCCAAATGCAGCGGGTAGTTCATGCCTTCGGCGACCATTGTTTCTACCAGCAGGCGGTAAGCCTGCACCATCACCTGCGGATTGCTCGATTTCATGCTGATCACCAGTTCGTGGTAATTCAGCATCTCGCAGATGCGCATAAACTCCATCGCCGACTCTACCATGCCCTGCGGTGTATCGCCGTAGCGGCTCATAATACGGTCGCTCAGCGAACCGTGGTTGGTGCCGATGCGCATAGCCGTGCCATATTCCTTGCACACTTTTACCAAAGGCGAAAACTTCTGGTAAATACGTTCCAGTTCGGCCTGGTATTCGGCATCGGTATAATCTATTTGGTCAAAGCGTTTTTTATCGGCATAATTGCCGGGGTTGACGCGTACTTTCTCGACGATACGCGCGGCAACTTCAGCGGCATTTGGGGTAAAGTGGATATCTGCCACCAGCGGCGTAGTATAACCGCGTGCCCGCAGTTGCTTCTTGATCTCGGCCAGGTTTTGCGCCTCTTTGATGCTGGGCGCGGTAATACGCACGTATTCGCAGCCGGCCTCGATCATGCGGATGGATTGTTCTACCGTAGCGATGGTATTCATCGTATCGGTAGTGGTCATGCTTTGTATGCGGATGGGATTATTACCGCCCATAGGCACATCGCCGATATGCACCTCGCGCGTTACAAAACGCGAGTATTCGGTCAGCGAGTTACAGTAACGTCCTGGGAGCATTTTTATGGCATCGGCATTCATGCTGCAAATTTACGAAAGATGTCGGAAGGTTTTGAGAGTGGAAAGTTGAAAGCTTGAGAATAATAGGTATTTTAGCGCAGATATGATCAATAAAAAAATCTGCTACCTCATCTTTATTATTTGTGCGGTATTTTGCTTTGCTACTACCGCTCGTGCCCAGGTTTCTTCACTAAAGCCTTCGCAGGCCGATATTGAGCCGTGGACGGCAAAACAACTGCTCGAACCTTCCGCTTTGGCGGCACAATTGAAGGCCGGCTCAGCGCACGGTATGATCCTCAACATCGGCAAAGTGGAAGATATCGAAGGCGCTGAACACATCGGGCCTGTAAGCCAAAAGGAGGACCTGAAAAAGCTTACGAAAAAAGTTTCCGCGCTTTCAAGAGATACAGAGCTGATCATTTACTGTGGCTGCTGCCCCTTTGCTAAATGCCCCAATATCAGGCCGGCGTTCTGGGAACTCAAACGCCTGGGGTTCACCAATATTAAAGTACTGAACCTGGCCACCAACCTGCAAACCGATTGGACCAGTAAGGGATATCCTTTGGCGGGGAAGAAAGAATGAAAAGTTTTGTTTAAATTTGAATATGACTACTCAATTCATAACAAATAGCACAGGTGAAAAAACAGCCGCGATAGTGCCTATTGCTGAATACGAGGAGTTTTTGCATCAGCATCAATTACATCTTGAACTCACTGACGAGTATAAGTCTATGATAGATGATATGATTAGCGAGGAAGAAAGCGATAAAGCTGAATATGTTTCCTCCGAAGATATTAAAAGGCGCTTTTCGGCTAAATGACCTATAAACTTGTTTTCAGAAAAACAGCTGAAAAAGATCTTGAGGATATTCAAGATTTATTACAACAAAATCAACCCTGCATTTACAAGTAACTTCTTTATCGAGTTCTTCGATACAGTGGATTTTATTTAAGGTGAGCCCAAATTATTTCAAATCAGGTACAGGGAAGTAAGAATTGCACCGATGTATCGATTTCCATATGGCGTACATTACAAAGAAAAAGGCCGGGAGATAATAGTATACCGCGTTCTGCATACCAAGCGCTATTTTAAATAATTAGTTATCACAAATTGAACATTGCTTTCAGCAGCACGATCCTTCCCGGCAGCGTGTACGAATTGGCGATGAGCGTATTGGCCGTGAGGTAAAGCGCGTTATAGGTCTTCACATTGAGAAAATTTACCGCGCTCAATTCAAAATCGGTTTTCCATTTTTTGATTTTGAACCTCGCTGAGGCATCGGCAAAAAAGTATTTCAGGTCAGGGTTGTTCTGCTGCCGGGTGAAATAATCTTCGCCCGAAATCTTGAACTGCAATTCGTCTGTCGGATTATAGAACAATGCGGCCTGTTGCTGCAACTGGTCGACGTGAAAGGCTGATGCTTCTACGGCCGAATGGCTGGAGGTTTGTATCCCGATAGCTTTATAGCTGAAATTTACCTGGTCGCTCAGCTTGGTTTCGGCGCCAAGCGACAGCGTTTCGGCCACGGTATTGAAAGGCAGCAGCACGCCGTTTTGTATCTGCACCGAGCGGTTGCTTTGCCACTGGATGCCCCCGCTGAAAGTAGTACGCAGTGCAAACGAGTATTTACTGGCCGAGCCGCTCAGCGTCCACGAGTTGATGCTGTTGGCATAAGGCAGCATCACCCGTTCCTGGATATTGTTGGTAACGATGCTCGATGCGATATTGTTGGCGCTGGTATGGCTATAAATGGCGTTAACGCTGACGAAGAACAACGTGAGCGCTTTGCGATAGTTGAACCCTGCCCCAGCCAGTTGGGTTTGCTGTAAAGTCAGATCGGCACTGTTGGTATATAAGCTTCGGTAATTGGTCAGGATATCTCCCTGGTAAATATCTTCGATAGTGCCCACCTGATTGCGGTAGCTGTACATCAGGTTCAGGTAGTTTTCCTGGCCGACCTGGTATTTCATCCTGAATTGGGGGTTAAAATATACACGGGTAAGGCTCCTGTTCAGCGCATAGGTTGTATCCGAATAATTGAGCTGCTGCAAAATCAGCGGCATGGTCAGGTTGGCTTTGAGCTTATCGCCGGGTATATCGTAGGCCAGCTCGGCATAAGCCTTTTTCTTCATCCAGTTGAGGTGATTGATGGCGCTGTCGGATTCCAAATTGATGCTGCCGTTGTTTTGGACAACATTCAAGTTCGATGCCAGGCTTTGCGACTGGACGCTGAAGCCGGCCCTGAAACTTTGCGTAACCACGTTGCCGGGTATCTTGAACGAAAGGTAATTGTTAGTGTACCAGGTAGGCACATTCACGTTTTGAATCAATTGCGAATAAGGTATGCCGCGATTGAATAGCGAGTCGTTGAAGTTGGGTTGTATAATGCGGTTCTCCGGTTCGGCGGTATGGCTGAAATAAGAATAAGCCTGGATGACATAATTGGTCTTCAGCGTTTTGATCATATTGAACTCATTAGAAAAACTGACAGCGTTATCCTTGAAACTTTGCCCCACCATATTTCCATTAGTATTGAGCACGGACGTCCAGGCCGAGCGGTTGGCATCAATCAAAAGCACATCGTTCAGGTAATATTTCTCCCGGTTCACATTCGTCGTAAATTCAGCATGGAATATATCCGGCGTATACCGGTTACGCTGGGTCTCGGAGTAATTTACCGTATCGCCCGGCAGAAAAATGTTGGTCCGCTGACTGTAATCCTGCTTTTGGTAATCATGCAGGTAATAAGCGTTTATCCTCAGGTGAACATCGTTTTTCAGGTTCAGCAGGTTGTTCAGGTTTAAAATTGTACCCTGGTCGAACAGGTACCGGCTTTCGGCCAACGCCGGCGGATTGACCGAGCCGAGTGAAAGCACCGTTGCGGGTATATTGTTATCGATCCGCTGCATGTAATCGTTGTAGTTGTGCGACAACAGGTCCTGAGCCAGGTCGTAGCCGGTGTTGTTGGCATTCAGGTAATTGATGGCCTTGTATTTGTCCTTGAACATCATGGCATTCAGTTCCGCGTCATAATTGCCCGGCAAACCCGCCCCAATGCTTTCCTGACCCACCATTTGCAGTTTGGCGCCCTTTTTAATTTGCAAATTAAGCGCCACATCATCGCTCATCACTTTGTTCTGCAGCGCTTTAACCGGCTGGTCATTCTGGATCACCTGCACATTGCTGACCACGCCCTGCGGGATAGTATTGGTGGCGATGTTGTATTTGTCGTCGAGCAGGTTGTCGCCGCCAATATACACAGTACTGATAGGCTTGTTATTATAGCTGATCGTCCCGTCGGAAGCCACGGTAATACCGGGTAATTTTTTGATCACTTCGCCTATGGTCCGGTCCTGTGGATTAGCGAATTCGGAAACTTTGTAAGTCAGGGTATCACCATTTACACGTAGTATGGGCCGGCTGCTTTTGATCACAACATCTTTCAATTGGTTGACCGATACCTGCAGTACAAAGTCGACAGGAGCAGCGCCGTTAGTACTCTTTACCTGGCTCTTATAACCGATGCTGCGCACCTCTACGGCAAGACTGTCCGTGTTTTGCCCCTGTGGAAGCGTAAGGGTGTAAGTTCCG
This sequence comes from Mucilaginibacter sp., assembly GCA_035547095.1. Lineage (GTDB taxonomy): Bacteria > Bacteroidota > Bacteroidia > Sphingobacteriales > Sphingobacteriaceae > Mucilaginibacter. Next base: position 11,023 of record DASZVE010000051.1, on the reverse strand, counting down.
TTATTAGCCGTGGTGGTGTAAGCCACAATCGCATTGCTTGCCTTGTTTTTCAGGTTCACGGTAGCGAACGGTATCGCTTTACCGGAACTGTCCTTAACCGTTCCGTGTATGCTCCCCTGGGCGAAACAGGACAAAGAAAGGGCCATGCTGCATAGCAGCAGTATGAATGATCGTATGAAACGCATCTTATTTTTCCGGTAATTCGATAGGGTTATTCAATATCGGCGGCGCCCCAACTTTAATATCGATGCCGGTCTTCGGGCCGCCGTTACTCTGCGCATTTGCCTTCATCGTTTGTACAATAACATTTGGATCCCTATGCATGGCGTTCTGCAGCCTCGCCAATTCTTTTTCTGTAGTTACGATGCCATTGGTCGGAACCCTGATGATATTTGGGTCTGCACCATTTGCGTCATCGTCCAGCGGGACCACTATCCTGCCGTGCCGGTCCTTAATAGGCTTGGAGGCTCCCAATACTGCTTTTTCCACCCGGTCGAATTTGAAAACGACTTCCTTTTTGGCATCATAGGCCTCGACGATGACACCCGGCAAACCGTTCAGCTTCCACGGCCCGACGCGCACCGGCAGGTCAGGGCAAAACCAGGCGGTATAGTCACGTCCTTTGAAATGGCAGGTCGCCTTCTGGCAATGCAGCTCTGCAAAGTTTGCCCTATCAGCGCTGATGTGCCAGGTTATTACCGGCAGCACCTCATTCACGATATACGCATTCATCATGACTTCCCTGCGCACCAGCTTTTTGTTATTGATGAACTGGTAATATTCAGTGCCCGAGGCGGTAATTTTATGATCCAGCCTGATGTTGCCATCGGGCGAGTTGTTGATCGCTTCCTGCATCTGCCTCCTGTAAAGCTCGTTTTGCAACTGGCGGTCATAGCTTCTATAGCATCCCGATGCTTTACCCACAAAAAGTACCATATTTTCCGTATAAGGATGCGCCCGGTTGTTAGTGTCGCGCACCTGGCTGAATTTGTAATGTACCAGTATTTGGGCGGTATCAGGTTTTTGTGCAAAGGCGCCGATAACGGCGAACACCAGCATCGTGCTTACAGTCAATGCTCTTTTCATGGTTGTAACAATTTGAGTCTTATGACCCGGTTCATTTTTTATCCGGCAACTCGATAGGATTATTGATCACCGGCTGTGGCCCCACCTTAATGTTTATCTTCATCTGGTCCGACCCGGCCGGCCGGTTAGCATTGTGCGCAGCCATCATGGATTGAACAAAAGCATCGGGGTCTTTACGCATGGCCTCCTGCAATTTGCTAAACTCTTTGTCAGACGTTTTGATAGCGTTTTTGGGCAATTGTATAATATTGGGATCGCTGTCATCGCCGCCTATCATGATCATCTTAGGCCCCGGGCCGTCAGTCTTTGGTTCCGAAAGCTTGTCGTTTGCTTTTGGTGTAAAAACCACTTTTTCAACGCCGTCGAACATAAATTGTACGTCCTTTTTAGCATCATATGCTTGCACGATGACGCCGGGCAGGCCATTGAGCTTCCATGGGCCTACATGCAATGGCATATCCGGGCAAAACCAGGCGGTGTAGTCCCGTCCTTTAAAATGAGCGGTAGCCTTCTGGCAATGCAGGCCGCCGAATGTTGCGGTATCGCCGCTTATTTTCCAGTCGATAGCTGGCATGGCGCCATCGATAAGATAGGTATCCATAATTAACGGTTCCTTTCTGGCCAGCTTTTTTTCGTTGGGGAACTCATAATACTCCGCGCCCGATCCTCGCCTGTTCCTGTGAACTTGCACCCGGCCGTCGGGCGAACTGGCCCTTGCAGCCTCCAGTTGCTTTTTAAATTCGGCCTGCTCCAAAATATTGTCGTAGCTCCGGTAAGCGCTCGAGTTCCTGCCGATATATAAAGCCATGTTTTCGGTGTAGGGATGGTTTCGGTCTGTAGTATCACGCACGTGCGTAAATTTGTAATGGATCATTACCTGCGCGGTGTCGGGCGTTTGCGCCGTGGCCGCAAAGCCTGGTAAAAACAATGCTGTAATTATTATCAATCTTCTTTTCATAACAGTATTCACTTTAGTTTTATGATCGGTTTTATTTTTTCTCTGTCAATTCCATCGGGTTGTTGATCGCCGGCGCCATAGGACCGGGGCCTTTTTTGATCATGATGTGATCCATAGGTGCATCGCCGCTGGCGCGGTTGTTTGCCATAACAGCATCTGCAAACGCCTGCGGGTCCTTCCGCATGGTCTCCTTCAGTTTATCGAATTCCTTTTGCGTAGTTTTGATCGCCCGCGCCGGTGGCGCTATCAAGTTCATGTCATCATTCAGATCCCGCAATATCGGCGGCTGATCTTTTTCATCAACCCCGGCCCCGCTCCCGGATTGCGTCGGCGTCGCTTTCTCTATTCCGTCGAATTGGAATACCACTTCGTTCTTCATATCGCGGGCATCCACGATCACACCGGGCAGGCCGTTTAATTTCCACGGACCGGTGTGCACCGGCAAATCGGGGCAGAACCATGCGGTATAGTCCCTGCCCTTGAAATGACAGGTTGCTTTCTGGCAATGCAAGCCGCCAAAAGTGGCTGTATCAGCGCTGACTTTCCAACTGATAACAGGCATCTGGCCGTCAATGGCGTAGGTGTTCATCATCAGTTCATCCTTCGTAATTAATTTTTGCTCGTTCGGGTACTGATAATATTCTACAGGTGTCCCTACCATCCTCCTGTTTATCATGGGGCGTCCGTCGGGGCTGGCGGCTGCTGCTTCAGCAAACGCTTTTTTAAACTGCGCCTTATATACTACCCCATCGTAACTCCGGTATGCGCTGGCGCTTTGGCCGATATATAATACCATGTTTTCCGTATAAGGATGGGCCCGGTTTGCGGTGTCCCTTACCCAGGTGAATTTATAATGTACCAGCATCCGTGCCGTATCCGGTTTTTGCGCCGATGCAGTGATAAACATCACTGATAACAGGATGGCCGGCAGTAATTGCTTCTTCATAATTCATAAGATTTTAAGCAATACTAAATTTTGCGCTTTTACCAATAAAAACTTTGGTATGAACAGCATTTTATGGTGCGTGAAGCGAGGATATTTGTTATTTGGGATTTCAATCCATAGTTGACTCACCCGCTCTGCGCTTCGCTGGATCAGCCTCTCTTCGGGCGCGTAAAGAGGGGTTTAAACTAAAGAATTTCAGACCCCCTCTTTGCGCGGCAGAGAAGAGCAGAGGTGAATATTTGGTAGCAAGCATGAAATGTCGTGGTATTTATCAGAATGGTACCATTGCAAGGTAGAATTTCAAAATCTTGCCGTTTATATCTCGGTTCGATTGGTTGGTAACATAAATTTTTAAGCGGCTTATAGTATTTTACCTTTGTTTATATGGTTAAGATCAGGAAGAAAGATTGGATAGAAGTCGTGCTCCATATCGCGTTTTGGGTTGGTGTTTTCTATACCCTTTTGTCGCTTACGGAAACCCACGTAACGGTACGCATTGATCATGCCCAGGGCGCTATAAAAAAGGACCCCGTTATGATAAAGGATGTGCGGCATACCTTGTCGCCATACCTGTTTATCACCATTGGATTCCTGGCCCTGTTATTCTACGGCAATATCTTTTTACTGTTTAAAAAGGCATTGCAGTTCAAAAATATATTGATGAGGGTGGCGATACCTGCGGTTTATTTTGCCGCCGTCTTCGCCGCAAATTACTACATAGGTCAAAAACTGTCCCGACCGAGCCCCGACCAGCCCTTTCTGCGTACTTTTCAGATGGACCGTAAAAACGAAGCGCCGCCGGCCCTTCCTGTTATAAAAAATGATTTCGTATTACGAACCGATGCATTGGTGTTTGCCAGGAACGGTTTATCTAATACTGTACTGTTCATTTTCATCATTGTATTTGGCCTTTCCATAGCTTATTTTTTCCTGAAGGAATGGGCGAGGACGGAAAAAATGCGATCGCAGTTGGAGGCCGTCCAGTTGGATACCGAGGTAAAATTCCTCAAGTCGCAGGTGAACCCGCACTTCCTGTTCAATACGCTGAACAACCTTTTCTCAATGGCGCAAAAGAAGGGCAATGACGACCTGGCCGACGGCATTTCCAAGCTTTCGGGTATGATGCGTTATATGATCTATGAGAGCAACGAGGAATTGGTGCCGCTGAAAAAAGAGATTGAATACCTCGAAAATTGTATCTTACTGAATAAGTTGCGTTACGAAGACGGTGAAGCGAAGGTGGTGTTTGATTATCCGTCGCAGTCCGACGGTGTTAAGGTAGCGCCGATGCTGTTCATCCCGTTTGTGGAAAATGCGTTTAAACACGGGGTGATCATCGGTAAGACATCTGAAATAGATATTTCTATTTCCGTAGCCAATAAGCAATTAATATTTACTTGTCAGAATACGAGCTACAGTGTGAAAAAAATGGAAGACGAGAAAAGCGGTATCGGTCTTGAAAATGTAAAGCGCCGGCTGGAGCTGGTCTATCCGGGCAAGCACGAGCTTTCGATCCGGAATGTGGATGATAAGTTTCTGGTGAACCTTAAAATCGACCTGGGATGATCACTTTAGCCTCACCTAAATCCTGTCCAAAGGAGAGGACTTTAATAAAATATTTAAAACAAGTAATTACAGAAATCGACCTGGGATGATCAGTTGCATCGCTATTGACGACGAACCGAAAGCGCTCGAGGTGATAGAACGTTATTGTCAGAAGACGGACCTTGTCGAACTTAAAACAACTTTCCGTGAGCCGGTGAAAGCCATTGAATACCTGCACCGCGAGAATGTCGACCTGGTATTCCTTGATATCAATATGCCCGATGTGAACGGCATACAATTGCTGCAAACGCTGGCAGTAAAACCAATGGTGATCTTCACTACAGCCTATAGCAATTACGCCGTAGAAAGTTATAGCCTGAATGCGATCGACTACCTCTTAAAACCTATCACGTTCGAACGTTTCCTTGCCGCAGTTAACAAGGTAACAGGGTTAAAAGCTTTGAAAAATGGCACGAGCGCCAAAGAAGACGACAGCGCTTCGATATTTGTAAAGAGCGGCCCGCAAACCTACCAGGTAAAGGTGAACGATATTTTATACCTGGAAAAAGACGGTAATTACCTGACGATATGCCTTAGGGACAAAAATATACTTGTGCGCGAGAATATGGGCGATATTTTCGACCTGGTGCCTGAAGCCGATTTTGTCAGGGTACACAAATCGTACGTGGTGGCCATTAAGCACATTTCGATGATCGAGGCACATCAGTTAACTATAGGCTCTTCGAAAATTCCCATCGGCAGCACTTACCGCGAAAATTTGAAAAGCAGATTGGGAATAAAATAGCGATCAGATTAGCCTGTCCTTTACCACCAGGGTATCCGACATCATATCGTGCAGGCCTTGCTGGTGGCGGTTGAAAAAGATCATCAGGTAGCCCACGATGCTGACAAATGAAAATGCCTTGCCAAGGTTACGAAGGATAGCTTTGCCCGGCGTGATGCGTTTGCCCTCCATGTCGGTCACTTTGATCTTCAATATTTGCTTGCCGTAAGTGGCCTGCCGCACGGAACATTCCATCACGATATGATAAACCAGGTTGGTTACGGGAATTATCACCAGCAGGCTCAGCCCGATCACCGTCCTTGCAGGGCTATCGTAAATAAAAAGAATGGCCGTAAACGCAATAACGATATAGAACCCTGAAATAAAAAACCAATCGAGCACGGAAGCCAGCAGGCGCTGGTCGAAAGCGGCGAAATATTGTGGTATCACCGTTCGTTTTTTAAAGCCGAATATCTCCCGTAATTCGTCAATTTCGTGAGCTTCCTTGTAGTCCACCATTTCAGGTGTCTTCACAAAATCGCCCGGCTTAATACGTTGGCTCTTTAATTCTTCGATGGAAAAAGGGCCCTCGGGTTTGCCGTTGACGACGAGGACATATTGACTATTTGGGGGTTGCAAGGTTGAAACGTTTTCTGTTAGACAAATTTAACCTTCCAACATTACAACCTTTCAACTTTAAAACAAACATCAGTACCTGTTGACTTTAAAATCCGATATACCGCCCGAAAAATGAATGATTATCTTGTTTTTAGCCGATGCAAACCCGCCGGTTTCATACGAACCGTCATCTTTTTTATTAAAGCCGTCGAACGTAGTGGACGACAGGGCCGAATGTTCGTCTATCCTGCAAGCTGCGCTTTTGGGTACGCTAATGGTCACATCCGCAGCCCCTACTGCAAGTTTAACAGTGGTTTGAGCGAGGGGCTGCCCCAGTTTTACATTAAATTCGCCGGCAGAACCGTGTATATTGAAATTGCGAATTTTATACTTCGACAAGTCAAAATCCAGGTCGGTGGCGCCGCTGTTTACATCGATTTCCCATACCGGCGCAGGATTTAGCTTAAGGTTCACCGAATCGGAGTGGGAGCCAGTTTTTACGGATGTTTTGGTCGCCATGGTGAGGTTCATCGTGTAAACCGAATCTTCCTTTTGCCCATTAAGCGCGTACCTGCCGTAGAATAGCATGGCATCGGCCCGAAACAAGTCTTTGGTACTGTCGCTCACCTGGTAAATACAGGTGCCGCCGTTAAGCGTAAGTTTTGCAGTTTTAACGGATGCGTCAAACGGCAGCCGGTAGGTTGTATCCAGTATTTTGCCGTTGTATTTCCCTTCCGCTGCCCTTTCCACCTTATTATGGAACCAGCCTACGGCCTTTTTTGCACGGTTTACAATAAGCCAACCTACAACGGCGACCAGCGCCACCAGTACAAAGATCAGAACTATCCAATGGCTTCTTTTTACACGATTTTGTGCGGGTTTGTAGTTTTGGGGATTGAAAGGATTGTTGCCGGGGTTAGTGCCTGGTTCCATTAGGTTGAAAATTTTATTCGAAAATTAGTGAAATGATCTTAAAACAGAAAAGTTGCAATGCAGAAGATAGCCTTCCAACATTGCAACTTTTAAATTTTCAAACTAAACCCTAATACTTATGCACCTTAAAGTCCGATACACCGCCGCTGATGTGAATATACATTTTGTTTTTGGCGGAATCGAAACCGCTGGTTTCATAGTCGCCGTCGTCCATTTTGTTAAAACCGTCAAAGGTGTTTGATGACAGGCCCGAATCGGTTGTGATGTGACACGCTGCGTCGTTAGGGATCTGTATGGTGACATCCGATGCGCCGGTCGATACGGTAACATTAGTGTTTTCAAGCGGTTCGCCCATTTTGATTTTAAACGAACCGGCTCCGCCGCTCAGGTCCACATTCTTCATTTTGTATTTGGATAGGTCGAAATCAAGGTCGGTAGCTCCCGCCTGTATCTCCATATCCCATATTGGCCGGGTATTTAAACTGATGAAGGCATTGTTGTCTTTATTATCATCGCCCCAGTTCCAGAACTTTTTTTCTTTCAGGCTTAGGTTCATAACGTACACCGAATCTTCATTATGAGTAGTAAATGAATATTTGCCATGAAACTGCTTGGTATTGGCCTGGAATAACTGGTTCGTTGTGTCGTTTAGCCTGAAGGTGGTTGCTCCGCCGCTGATGATCAGTTTAGCCTGTTTAATGCTGGCATTGTAGGGTTCATTAAACTCGCTGCTACCCGAAATGTTAGTCATTTTTACGTTGTTGCCACTATCATCGTTATCGTCATCGCTGTTGTCATCGTTATCATCTGAGTGATAAGTGTAATGGCCCCAGTGCGACCACCAGTGATACCTGCTTCCGCTAAAATCGCCGAACAATATCAGTGCGAAGCCGCCTATGATAACCGCGGCCTTCAAAATTGTCGCCCAGGCCGACCTGTTACCGGCCAGTACGAGGTTTACGCCGCCTATTACGATGAATATCGGCCATAGGAAAGCAAAGTTTTCCCAATGAAAATGCAGGTATCCAAAATTATGCAGAAGGAATGCCGCGCCGATCATTACCAGTATCATGCCCGGTATCAGTTTATCGTTTCTCATGATCTTAATTTTAAATATTAGGTTTATTTAAACCGCCGGGGTGTTATCTGCCGGGGGATTAGGTTCATTTTTATCGTTATCGCTGCTTGTGTCTTTATTTTCAGTGGCATCCTGCCATTTGGCATTCTTCAGCTTCTTTTCATTCTCGCCCGATATGATCAGGATACAGCCAACCGTGATGGGTATGATCGGCCACAGATGCCCGAAATTCCAGTCGGGAATAATATCAAATTGGTCAAGCAATATGGACCCGCCCACGATGATCAGCACCGTTCCGATAATAACGGCCGCCAGCGTTGTGCCGCTGCGCTGCGGCTGGAATGGCTGGTTAGGATAGGGCTGGTTGCCCTGGAACGGCGTATCGCCAAAGGCGCTGCCGGCGGGATTTTGGGGCGGTACCGTATAATCGACCGTCGGATCCTGGAAAATGTAAGGCTTTTTAGGCAATACGATCCACAGGATGATATAAACCAGGCCGCCGCTGCCGTGGAATATGGCCATCAGCACAAATACCAGGCGCACCACGGTAACGTCGATGTTCATATATTCGGCCAGGCCGGCGCAGACGCCCGCAATCTTTTTGCGGTATTCGTCTCGATATAGTTTCTTTTCCATGTTTTGTTTTTTGTGATTAATTAATTTGTGATTGGTGATTTGGTGAGATTGCTTTAACTGATCACAAGTCACCGTTCACTGATCACTTTTTATCATACCTGCCCTGTTGTGGGCCTTATAATGATCTCGTCGACGTTTGCGCCAACACTCATGTTATGAATATTTACGATGGCCGATGCCACATCGACCGGAGATACAAATTTGTCCTTATCAATAGTTGTCCCTGCCCACGAGTTCGTTAATGTCGAACCCGGTATTACCGCAGTAACCTTAACGCCATGGGGCTGCATTTCCTGCCGCATTACCTTGCAAAGGCCTAACAGCGCATACTTGGTAACGCTGTACGTTCCCGCGGCCGCTATCGGGTCGAGGGCTGCAACCGAACATATCGTAAAAAAATGTCCCTTGCGGGCACTCATCATCTTCTTGCCGAAAAATTTATACAGGTGATAGGCAGGCATTAAATTGGTATTCAATTGCTTGTCGAATGCCGAGTCGCTCTCGTCCAATATGCTTACCGGGTCGAACATGCCCAGGTTGTTTACCACTATATCGATGAAACCCAGTTCCTTTTCGGTCGTTTCCGCAAAATCCAGTAATTGCTCCTTTACACTGCCGTCAGTTACTTTCGTCACAACCCTGATCCTTGGGTTTACTGCCAGCAGTTCCGCTTTAAACGCGACGAGTTCGGCCTGGTTGCGTGAGCAGATAGCCAGGCTGACGCCTTCCTTTGCGAAGGCCAGGGCTACCGAGCGGCCTATTCCTTTTGTCGAAGCGGTGATGAGCGCATTTTTCATTTACTGTTCGTGTTGTGTTTTAACTGGTTTTTTGACAATACAAATCTATAGGTGATTCCTGAACCGTGATAGTGATTTTGGGGAAGTATGACCAAATATTCGGTGAAGTGCGGAAAATCGGCGGTAAACGTGCAGAGTTCGGCAGAAGTCCGGGTTGCGTGTCGGAAAATTAACCTGTAGAATCAAATCCCCACTTATGCACAAGTTATCCACATTTGGCAACACGAAAACGCCCTTGTGATATTGCTTAGGCCATTTTTTATTAGGTATACTTATTGTTTAACCGTAATGGTACTAAGCTAATTTGAACTATGGATAATACATTAACATTGGTCGGGATAGTTGTAACACTTACCCCACTTGTTTTGATCATCACAACCTTGCTGCTGAGAGGAAAGAAATTATTTGACTGACGATCGTATTACGATTATAGATGATAATTCTGATCCTTATAAATTGTGTGTTGAGGTTGATACCGGGTCGCGCGTTTCGCGGCCGGGTGTGATAGCTGCTGTAAGTATTCCCTGCGTTAATTCGCCTCCGAAACAATTCCCCCCCAATTACTGTCTTAAACTAGTATCCTGCATTTTTGTGCATGGATAAACGGCCGTTGAATACAATTCCTGTTAAAAAACGTATTTTTAACCGCCTTTTAAAAGTTTTTAATGTTTCACAGTTTAGGAAGATATATACTTTTACTGCGTTTAAGTTTCAGAAAGCCCGAAAAGTTCAGTGTTTACTGGGCCGAAGTGATGCGTGAAATGGTTTCGGAAGGCATCGGTTCGCTGGGCATCATCGCTATTATTTCGGTTTTCATCGGCGCGGTAGCAACCATCCAGACTGCTTTCCAACTCATCAGCGATTTTATTCCCAGGTCTGTAGTCGGCGGCATTACGCGCGACTCGACGATATTAGAGTTCAGTCCGACTATCTGCGCGCTTGTGCTTGCCGGCCGCATCGGGTCGAGCATCGCGTCGCAAATCGGCACCATGCGTGTTACCGAACAGATCGATGCCCTCGAGATCATGGGGGTAAATGCACCTGGCTACCTGATCTCGCCAAAAATCATTTCTGGCGTGACGATGATTCCTGTACTGGTTATCATATCCGTAATACTCGGCTTAACCGGTGGCTACCTGGCCTGCGCTGCGTCCAACGATGTGTCTACCAACGACTACCTGGCCGGCCTGACCGATGGCTTCAATCCACTTATTGTAACCGTGTGCGCCGTCAAATCCGTGGTATTCGGTTTTATCATCAATTCTATCTGTGCCTACCAGGGTTATTATACCTCCGGCGGTGCGCTCGAAGTAGGGCAGGCAGCCACCCGCGGCGTGGTTTTTAGCTGTATCATGATTTTATTTGCTGACCTGGTTGTTTCCCGTATTCTGCTATGATTCAAACCGTCGACGTTTATAAAACATTTGGCCCTAACGAAGTGCTGAAAGGCATTAATACCGAATTTAAGCCAGGCCGGAACAACCTCATCATTGGTACATCCGGATCGGGTAAAACAACTTTGCTCAAATGCATCGTCGGTTTGCACGAGCCAACCCGGGGTGAGATACTGTATGACAAAGAGAACTTTACGAAGATGAATTTTGAGGAGCGCGTACCTATCCGCAAGCAGATCGGTATGCTT
>DASZVE010000050.1:0-60607 GCA_035547095.1 Mucilaginibacter sp. | reverse complement strand
ATAAGAAGAGGTTATTCCTATAGGGTTGTCGCAAAAGTCGCCCGAGAAATAATAGAACTGATAGTCGGCCCCCTTGTGCATGATAATAGCCGGGAACGTCGTCGGAATACCGTTTTTCTTTAACTCAGCAGCGCCATTAGTGTTTAAATTTAGATCAAACAGCGACACAGCATGATTGACGGACAGGGACGGCGTGATAACATCGAACCAGAAAGGGTATTTCATATTTTCGGGCAGTGACAATTCCTTTTGGCCGTATTTAAAAGTTATAATGCGCGGAACGGGGTTGGTCAGGTGCGTGCTGTCTTCAAGTATTACTACGTTTCCTGCGTCGTTAACGAACGCCAGGCCTGCCTTGTGGAAGGGCCATTTTTGCGCGTGTTCCTTTTTGTAGTTGGTAACCAGCCACACCGGCAACTCTTTGTTCTTTAAGGTGTCAAAGCTGTCAAAAAAACGTGCGGTCCAGCCCGTCCAGTGCATGCCGAACATTTTTTCGAATTTGTTGCGGTTGTCAGCATTGGTCGGCGAACCGATGGTGTTGAACTCGGTAATGATCAGCTTATGCCGGTTTTTCATATCCTGCAAAAACTCTACGTCCTGCGAGCTAAGCCCGCCGTACAGTAAACCTTTTTGGCCGGTTTCGCCTTTCCCGGTGTACCAGTCATTTTTGTAAACGCCGTAAGTATCGGTATAGTAGGTCAGGTCGGCATCGTCGCTCAATTGCCTGAGCTGATCGGTTGAGAAACGTTCCAAGCCCTTTAGCCTGAATTTTTCGTCGTCCTTTGGGAAGAATCCGAAATAGTCGTGACCGACGCTGTAGCCCTCGTCGGGCGTCTTGGTATACCGATAGTGGTTAAGTACCCAGGTCAGCGATATATGCTCCTGCCCCGACTGGTCAAGAGAAGTTTTATCAACAATGGCTACCACAAGCTTGGTTTTGGGCGTAAAAACCCATACGAGGAACATAACCAGCGGGAAAATGATAAGCACCGGCAGCACATACATCAGCAATATTTTTTGATACTTTTTCATTTAAAATCTCCTGAGGTACCCAATGCCCAGGTCGAAATCATTAACCCATAAGTTGTTAGGATATTCCTGGTGATCGTAACTTGCAGTTATAAAGAAAACATTACGGTGCTTGAATGAATGCCAGTAAGCAGCCGAAATATTATCTGTTTTAAATTTGTAAATATTCCCATTGTTGGAAATAACCACATTGTTTGGTGCATCGGGCGAAAGACCGGTGCCGGCACCCAGTGACAGGTAATCATCAGCCCCGCCGGTATAATACCTGATGTGCAGTGAGTAGGATTGGGAAAGTGAATTATTCGACGGCGTCAGGTATGTCCGGAAGTTGAACCAAAAGCTTTTATAGTATTTGCCCAGCGAGGCCGTATATATCCACGTGTTGCTGCTGAAATGCAGATACCTGAAACCGGCATCAGCTTCAAAGCTGGCCGGCAGGTTTGCATATAATGAGAAGCCTGCCCTGGATTGCGGGAACAAGCTTAAGTCGTTGGAATAGCCGCCACTTACATAAGCGTAAAATATTTTGGATATGTGCGGATATGCATCAATTTCGTATTGCACGCCGCTGGTATTAAAACGGTTGGCATAGTTTACGAATCCTATAAAAGAACCAACGCCGGTTTGCCTGCCATATTCCAGGCTGGCCAACTGCCAGGGGTTTGCGTATTGCTTGTCGAAGTGGATATAGTCGTAGGTCAACCCGACTTTGTTCACGCTGGCATTATCTTGCACCCGTTCAGCAAGCGAATGTGCGCCGGTATTGGCTGGATCAATTTTCAGGAGCGAATCGAGCGTATTACTTGCCTCGCTGTAACGTTTCAGATCGTTTAAAACTTTTGCCTTTAGCAATAAAAGGTCCTTCGATTGGGGATGATACTTTAATCCCGCGTTTACGATTTGAAGGGACCCGGTCGAGTTGTCGTTCCAAAATTCCAGGCTGCCGAAGGCAAACGCACCGTCCTCATTGTCCGGATGCTTTATAAGCACCTGCATAAACTCAGAACGGGCGCTGTCGGTTTTACCCGACCAGGTATAGACACGGCCCAGGAATACCCGGATATCCGAGTAATCGGGACTTTTTGCCAATGCCTTTTTACACAGGTTGATGGCCCGGGTGTAGTCCTTCTGATCAAAGGCGGCGCGTCGCGCCTGCTGGAACAGTTCATCAGAGGACGGTCCGCTCTGAGCCCGGGTTGTGACTGAAAGAACCGTCAACCCGATAAAAAGACAAAATAACTTAAAATTCATGTGCATCCCCGCCAATAGATTGTGGATTGTCATTGTACGGCAAAAGCAGCCCGCAAGTTCTAATTGATGTGAATTAAAGCATTAAGCACAGCGACATTTTTATAACCATTATTCCAGCCATCCGTATAAATGGAGATAACGCGGCGGGTGCGGCCCGATGCCCGTTATTGATAGGTTGAAGAGATTTAAAAATTAAAAGGATGAAGATATTGGTAGCGGAAGATGATCAACTGATGATGAAGATGCTTGAGTTTCGCCTCAGGAAGGATGGGCACGAAATCATAGTTACACATGACGGCCGGGAAGCGGTAGCGAAGCTTGAAGAATTCCAGCCCGACCTGGTGATAACCGATATTATGATGCCCTATTTATCTGGTCTGGAAGTGGTCAGTGCTGTTAAAAAGAAATACCCCGCCGGTACTCCGGTTATTATACTGTCGGGCATGGGACAAGAAAACGTCGTTTTGGAGGCATTTCAGTTAGGCGCCGACGACTATATGACCAAGCCCTTTAGTCCAAACGAATTATCAGTGCGCGTACGCAGGTTTGACGTATCCGCGGTAAAATAAAAGCCCCAAATTAAGTTAAAGCGTTGACAGGCAGATCGGTCACATACTTGCTTTCCATTAGCTGGCAGATACAGAATATTGCTGTGGCGGCTGTGGTTGTTTTGATGGTTTGCCTGCTCACCTTCATGCTTATGTACATGCTCGGCCAAAGCCTACAGGAGCGGAAGAAGCATAAATGGCGAATGATCTCGGATATGCTTATCAACAAGGCAATATTTTACGAGGAACGGGACGAAATTGAAGACCAGATACTTGAGTCGGTGCTTGAGGCTGCCAAAAAGCTTACCGGCAACAAGCATTTCAGAAAATTCATTACCGGCGAACTGATATCCGCAAAAAAAAATATCAGCGGCGCATCCTCCGACAGCTTAAAGCAGTTTTACCTGCAGTTGGGCCTCGAACAATACGCATTAAGAAACTTAGATAGCCGTCAGTGGTATGTGAAAGCGCAAGCAATACAGGAGCTTACCATTATGGATACCGACGAATTTATCGATCAGCTACAGGCATTTACGGACGATAAAAATGAATATGTGCGTATGGAAGCGCAGGCAGCAATGGTTCAGTTCAAGGGATTTGAGGGGCTCGATTTCCTGGATGCTATCACTTACCCGCTTTCGAACTGGCAACAGATAAAGCTGCTGCAATTGCTATCGGCCAGGCCGCCGTCGAACATCGGCATGGATAAATGGTTCAGCTCACAAAATCCCACTGTAGTTATTTTTGCGCTGAAATTGGCGCGCAACTATCACCGGTTTGAACTGCACGACGCGATAGCATCATGCCTGGATCATGACGACGCAGACGTCCGCCTTGAGGCGATACGGTGCCTGAACGAAATTTATACCGACGAAACTTCCGATCATCTTATTGCACATTTTTTAAGGGAAGGTTTACGGAATCAGGTGGCCATGGCCAAGGTGATGCAAACAGTGGGTACAAAACGGGATGAATTGTTCCTTTTTGACCTGCTTACCTATGACAGCGACGAACTGAAGCTCCATGCCGCCCGCGCATTGGTGAACGCCAGCAAGGACGGGCTGATCTCGCTGGAAAAATTCTCAAAACAATCTGAAGAAGCTATCGCCAGGATATTGATGCATATAAAAGCGGAGAAAGTGGCATGAGTTGGCAAACCTTCATATTGCACCTGTTTACCTATGGAATTTTGCTTTATTCCATTATACTGCTTGCCTGTTACTTGCTGATAGGCACGTTTTCCATTATGGAAACACGCAGTTATTTGCATAAAAATAGTTTCACCGACTATAGGGTGCTTGCATCATCGACAGAGGCGCCCAGTATGAGTATCCTGGCGCCTGCCTATAACGAGGGCCCGACGATAATTGAAAATGTACGCTCGCTGCTTTCGCTGCATTATCATAATCTTGAAGTGATCATCATTAACGATGGCAGCAAGGACGATTCGCTGGAAAGGCTTATTGAGGCGTATTCGCTGTATAAAGCCGATTTCTTTGTAAACCAGCGACTGAAGACTAAACCCGTGCGAGGGGTATACCGCAGCAGCAACCCTGTTTACCGCAAACTTATAGTGGTCGACAAGGAAAACGGGGGTAAGGCCGATGCGCTTAATGTTGGAGTTAATATCGCCCGGAGCGATTATTTTGTGTGCATTGACGTTGATTGCGTGCTGGAACAGGATGCTTTGTTAAAACTGGCGAAGCCGTTTCTTGAATCGACCCGGCAAAGGGTTATTGCGGCAGGGGGTGTTGTACGCATAGCCAATAGCTGTGAGATAGAAGGAGGCCGGCTGGTAAAAGTTAACCTGCCAAAGCAACTGCTTCCGCGGATACAAACGCTTGAATATATCAGGGCGTTCCTGCTAAGCAGAATGGCCTGGACGAAACTGAATGGCCTTTTGCTCATTTCAGGAGCTTTTGGCGCATTCGATCGCGAGATCGTTATCGATTGCGGGGGGTACAATCCTAAAACAGTAGGCGAGGATATGGAACTGGTAGTCAGAATGCGCCGCCATATGGAAGAGCTTGGCGAGCCCTACAAAGTAGCATTTATACCCGATCCCTTATGCTGGACCGAAGCTCCTTCCACATACAGGATATTGGGCAGGCAGCGCAACCGCTGGACGAGGGGGACCATCGAAACGCTCCGTTCGCACAAAAAAATGTTTTTCAATCCCAGCTATGGTATCCTGGGAATGCTAAGCTATCCTTATTGGTTCTTCTTTGAGTTCCTGGCGCCGATAATCGAATTTTTTGGCATACTCGGTCTCATCTATTATTGCTTCGAGTATGCAGTGAACTGGCAAGCCGTATCGATCATGATCGGTGTTATATGTTTGGGTATTCTTTACTCCATATTTGCCATACTAATGGAGGTACTCACTTATCACCAGTATAAACAAAAGAAAGAAATCCTACACCTGGTACTGGCCGCCATCCTGGAACCTTTTGTGTTCCACCCTTTTGTTGTATGGTCGGCGGTCGCGGGGAATTTTGACCTGATGAGAAAAAATAATTCCTGGGGCGAGATGACGCGCCAGGGCTTCACGGCAAATAAAAAAAACTGACAACATTTTAAAAATGAAAAACAGAAGGCCTAAAGACAAGTTATCCTCGAAATTCATGCTGGTTATTTCTTCATTTGCCAGCCTGTCGGTCCTATGGTTGGCGATCCTGTTGCTGATGACCGTTTTTGAATTGCTTTATAATGGCGTTGTACACCAGTTTCCCAACAGCTTTACCGCTGTGTTGTGCTGGGCGTTTTTTAACGACCTGGTATTTTGGTTGAAGGGACTGATCTATTTCTTTGTTGTGTTTACATTGCTGCACCTCATCTCAGGCAAACTTGCAAGGATAGCTTATTGCGTGTTTATTGTATTTATGGCCATTGTGCAACTAAGCCTTACCTCGTATTTTACCGCTGCTCTTGTGCCGCTGGGAGCTGATCTTTACGGTTACTCCTTAACCGAAATTAAACAAACCGTTGGCGCCGCCGGCGGTGTTAGTATCGTACAGGTGTTAGAATTTATTATACTGATTGCCACGGTCGCTCTCCTGTTATGGAAACTGCCGCACCGGCTAAGGGTTAACCGGTTTGTTGTTTTGGCTTTGCCGCTTATATCACTTGTGCTGTTGGTGACCGGTGCGGATACCATGACACATCGGGGCAATTTCAAATCTGATTTTGATAATAGTCTTATAATTAACAAATCCGATCACTTTTGGACTGCGTCATACAATCATTTTTTCCCGGCCGGGCAAGAACTTGATATTTACGCAGATAGTTACATCAACGATTACGACAATGCGGGTGCGGGGAAAACAGCCGTCTTTAAATATGTCGACCCGGAGCATTATCCTTTCCTGCACAGCGATAGCAGTGCCGATGTGCTTACGCCTTACTTTAAGCCCGGCGCCACGCCGCCCAACGTGGTTATTATTCTTGTTGAGGGCCTGGGGCGGGCATTTACCAATGACGGCGCGTACCTTGGTAATTTTACCCCTTTTATTGATTCGCTGTCCGGAAAAAGCATATACTGGAAGAACTTTCTGAGCGAGGGCGGCCGTACATTTGCTGTTTTGCCTTCGGTGTTAGGCTCATTGCCTTTTGCAAAAAACGGATTCCTTGAACTAGGCGACCACATGCCGGCGCATTTGTCGCTGCTAAGCTTATTGAAATATAACGGGTATCATACTTCGTTCTATTATGGCGGCGATGCCAGCTTTGATAATATGGCCACCTTCCTGAAAAAGAACGCTATCGACGAACTGAATGACCAAAAGTCGTTCCCTGCCGGCTACGTAAAACTTCCTGCGCCCAATGGCTTTTCCTGGGGTTATAACGACAAGGAACTTTTCAGGCATTACCTGGTTACCCGCGACGAAAAGGCCGTTGCACCGCAGTTGAGCGTTGTCCTTACGGTTTCAACGCACAGCCCGTTTGCCATTAACGAAGAAGATAAATATCTGCAGCGTTTTGAGCAGCGTATGACCCAATTAGGCTTTAGCGACGCCCGAAAAAACGAGTGCCGTAACTATAAGCTGCAATACGCAAGCATATTATACCTCGACGATGCTTTGCGGGGGTTTTTCAACGAATACCGCAAGCGGAGCGACTTCAGCAATACCATATTCCTGATCACCGGCGACCACCGGATGCCGGAGATACCGATGAGCGACAAGATCGATCGGTACCACGTGCCCCTGATCATCTACTCGCCGATGCTGAAGAGAACTGCACAGATCGCATCTGTGTCGACGCATTTTGATATCAGCCCGAGCCTGTTGGCTTACCTGCGTCATAATTACAAGATCAAGGGCCCGTCGCTGGTAAGCTGGATGGGACAAGGACTGGATACCAACCGCAACTTTGAAAATATTCACAATTATCCCCTGCTGCAAACCAAGACCGACATGATCGACTTCATTATGGGCGAATATCACCTGAACGGCGACAACCTGTTTAAGCTAAATGCCGACCTTGGTGAGGACCCGCTGCAGGACGAGGATAAAACCAACCAATTGAAAAATGCGTTCGATGAGTTTAAGCGGAAAAATGAGCAGATATTTACCGGCAGTCACATCATTCCTGACTCTATTCATCAGCATTATAACCCGGTTAAATAGTAAATTGGCAATATTATAGTCAGATTAGAGCTCTTTTCCCGTTCTAAGTAACAAATGTTACTGACCAGCTTCCCGGGCTGGGATAGCTTTGCATCAAAATGATATAAATGAGCAAAGCATTAATTTTTTCATGGTCAATAATACTGGGATTATTTGTTGCGCCCGTTGCACGTGCACAGGATACTGCCACACGAAAACTGACCTTAACCGAAGCCATCGCGGCTACGCTGAGTAATAATAAGAGCGCCCGGATAGCTAAACTCGACGAAGGAATTGCGCAAGCTAATTACCGGCAAACTGATGCGGTATTTCTGCCGCAGATTGGCTTTTCCTATACAGCGATGACCACCAACGATCCGCTGAATGCCTTTGGTTATAAACTGGAACAGCGGTCGATCACGCCAAACGACTTTAACCCGGCGCTTCTTAACCATCCGTCGGGCACATCTGATGTAATGACCAAACTGGAAGTGCAACAACCTTTGCTGAACGCCGATATGCTGTTCGCACGAAAGGGTGCCGGGAAACAAGTGGAAGTTTACCGGTACAAGAGCCAGCGCACCAATGAGCACCTGACGTTTGAAGTGCAAAAAGCATGGCTGCAGCTACAACTGGCTTACAAAGCGGTTGACGTACTGCAAGAAGCGTTAAAAACGGCCCGGTCGGTGTACAAGTTCACGGATGATCATTACCAACAGGGCCTGATCCAGAAATCGGACCTGTTGAACGCCGGGGTGCATTTGACGGCCGTTGAAAGTAACCTTGCCAAAGCCAAAAGCAATATCAGCAATGCATCCGATTACCTGAGCGTATTAATGGGCGCCAAAACAGGTGTTATCTATACGATTGATGAACAAACGGACGCCGATCAGCCTATTGCGGACGCTACGCTGAAGGTACCGGATAACCGTGCCGACTTTATGGCGATGCAAAAAGCCATCGATGCTTCAGGCATGATGCTCAAGTCGAACCAAATGAGCTATCTCCCCAAACTGAACGCATTTGGTAATTACCAATACAACGATTCTCATTTGGCCGGCTTTGGCGCAAACTCATATCTCGCGGGTATCCAGCTTTCATGGGACATTTTCAAAGGGAATGCCCGGAAAAGCAAAATCGATGCGCAGAAGCTTGAGCGGGATAAGCTAACAGAACAGTTAGCCCAGCAGAAACAACAGGGGCAAATGGAGCTCAATAAAGCTTTCCGCGACCTGTCTGATACCAGGGCTGAGATAATGCGTGATCGCGCCGCGGTCGATCAGGCCGCAGAATCTATGCGTATCCTGCAAAACAGGTACCAGCAGGGCCTCATCAACACAACCGATGTGCTGATGGCGGACACCCAGCTCTCGCAGCAAAAATTCGCTTTGGCCCAGGCCGAATTTAATCTTGCCGTAACCAAAGCTTATATGCAGTTATTAACCTCATCATCAAGTCAATAAAAAATAGGAATATGTTTACTAACGTAAAAATAATAGGAATTACGCTAAGTCTCGGGGTGATCACCCTGGGCGCTTGCACCTCGAAAAAAGAAAAAGATAATGGTGCAAATGGCCCGGCTATAGCCGTAACCGTGGCTGCACCATCGGTTGCAGGAACAAGCAGTATTGACGTAAGCGGTCAATTACAATCATCACAAACGGCCAATATCAGCACAAGGGTAATGGGCTATATCACCAAACTGAATGTAAATATCGGCGACCATGTACGCAAAGGCCAGGCTTTGGGCGCTATCAGTAATGATGACATTCTTGCTAAACGCGCCCAAACCGACGCTGCGATAACCCAGGCGGAAACAGCGGTTAAAAACGCACAGAAGGACTATGACCGTTTCCAGGTTTTATACAAGCAGCAAAGCGCATCGGCCAAGGAAGTTGAAAATGTGAACATGCAGTATGCCGCGGCGAAATCGGCATTGGAAACGGCACGCCAGATGCGCAACGAGGCCAACGCCATGCTTAGCTACACCACGCTTACCGCACCGTTCGATGGTGTAGTCACTCAAAGAAACGCCGATCCGGGCAGCATGGCCAGTCCCGGTATGCCGATCCTGGCAGTCGAACGCGCCGGCAGCTTCCAGGTAGTGGCCTCCATACCGGAAAACGCGATCGGCCAGGTGAAGCAGGGCGAAAAAGCCATGGTCACGATCAAAGCTGCGAACAGGACCATCGACGGGATCATCGCCGATGTAAGCACATCATCGCAGGCCACCGGCGGGCAATATCTCGTCAAGATCAATATCCCGGAGAATGAAAAGACAGGGCTGTATGCCGGTATGTATGCCAATGTATCGATCCCGGTAAAACAGGCAGCACATACCGAAAGCAGTAATGCCATTATGGTACCCGTGTCCAGCATCGAACAGAAAGACGAGCTGACGGGGCTGTACACGGTCAGCGCCAGCAACACTGCGGTATTACGTTGGGTGCGCCTGGGTAAAACATACGGGGATAAGGTAGAAGTGCTTAGCGGCCTCGGTGCGGATGAACGTTTTATCCTGAGCGCCGAAGGCAAGCTGTACAACGGTGAATCCATAACAATCAAATAAGGCTATGGAAAAAGGATTTTCAGGAAAAATAGCAGGGGCTTTTTTACAGTCCAAGCTTACAATATTACTTATGATCGCCTTCCTGCTGATTGGCGGTTACAGCACGCTGCTCATTCCCCGCGAGGAAGAGCCGCAAATACAGGTGCCCATGGCCGATGTTTTCATCGGTTACCCGGGTGCTGAACCTAAAGATGTGGAAACCAAAGTGGCCGCTCCGCTGGAGAAGATGATCTCGAACGTGAAGGGCGTTGAATATGTGTATTCGACGTCGATGAAGGGCCAGGCTATGCTGATCGTCCAGTTTTATGTGGGCGAGGATGTGGAACGTTCGTTGGTAAAGCTGTATAGCGAGCTGATGAAAAATATGGACAAGATGCCGCAGGGCGTCACGCTTCCGCTGATCAAAACCCGTGCGATAGACGACGTACCGGTACTCAGTCTCACGCTCTGGAGCGAAAAATACAACGACTACCAGCTTCGCCAGATGGGCCAGGAGCTGACCGGCGAGATCAAAAAAATAAATGACGTCGCCGACGTCAATATCATCGGTGGACGCAGCCGCGAAGTAAAGGTTATACTGGATAAAGATAAGATGGCCGGAAATCATGTTGATTTCCTCACCATCAGCAAGCAGATACAAGGCAGCAATGCCCAGATGCAAAGCGGCGAACTGCTGCAGCGCGATACCGCATTTTCGGTAGAGACGGGCGACTTTCTTACCAATGCCGACGATGTGGCCAATTTGATCGTGGGTTCAAATAATCAGCAACCGGTTTACCTGAAGCAGGTAGCTAAAGTGGTTGAGGGGCCTGAAACGCCAAACCAATATGTGATGTTTGGTTATGGCCGCGCTGATACGGTGAAAGCGAACGCCTTTAGGTCGAGCTATCCGGCCATTACACTATCCATAGCCAAAAAGAAAGGCTCCGATGCCATGAAGCTGTCGGAGCAAATATTGAATAAGGTCGATCACCTTAAAAAAGATCTTTTACCCTCCGAGGTAAAGCTGACGGTAACCCGTAACTACGGCGAGACGGCTTCGGATAAGGTATCGGAACTGCTCTTCCACCTGTTCATCGCCATTGTAGTGGTAACGGTATTTGTGATGCTGGCGATGGGCTGGAGGGGCGGCCTGGTGGTCTTCCTGTCGGTGCCGGTCACGTTCGCGTTAACGCTGTTCAGTTATTACTTTCTGCATTACACGCTTAACCGGATAACGCTTTTCGCACTGGTATTTATTACGGGTATTGTCGTCGATGATTCGATCATCATCGCCGAAAATATGCACCGGCACTTCAAAATGAAAAAACTACCGCCGCTGCAGGCGGCTATCTATGCCATCAACGAAGTGGGTAACCCGACCATCCTTGCGACGTTCACAGTGATAGCCGCGGTGCTGCCGATGGCGTTTGTGTCGGGTATGATGGGCCCTTATATGAGTCCGATGCCTATCGGCGCGTCCATCGCGATGCTATTATCGCTTATCGTAGCGCTGACCCTTACGCCCTATCTCGGCTTTATTTTCCTGCGGGAAAAGGAGAAGCGGGGCATCGAACATGAAGAAAGCAAGCCCATAACGCTTGAGCAAACCGGCATTTATAAAATATACCGCTCATTCATACATCCGCTTTTGGAAACAAGGTGGAAACGCTGGGCATTTATTATGGGCATCGTAGTCATTTTGTTCGCCTCGCTTTCTATGTTCTACACCAAAGCGGTAGCGGTAAAAATGCTGCCTTTTGATAACAAGAATGAGTTCCAGGTGGTGGTTGACATGCCCGAAGGCACAACCCTTGAAAAAACTCAGGCCGTGACGGAAGATATCTCGACCTATATCTCGCGGCAATCCCTGGTTCGAAACTATGAAGAATACATCGGTACTTCAGCGCCTATCAGCTTTAACGGGCTGGTAAGGCATTACGATCTGCGGCGCGGCGATAACGTAGCCGACATACAGGTGAACCTGGTGGATAAGAAAGACCGCAGCATACAAAGCCACGCTATCGCCAAACAAATGCGCGGTCCGATACAGGCAATCGCCAAAAAATACAATGCCAATGTAAAGATTGTAGAAGTTCCGCCGGGACCGCCCGTATTATCGACGCTGGTAGCCGAGGTTTACGGACCTGATTATAACCAGCAAATAAAAATAGCCAACCAGGTTAAGGGCCTGTTTAAGAAAACGAATGACGTGGTCGATGTGGACTGGATGGTTGAAGACGATCAGCCGGAATACCATATCGAAGTGGACAAGGAAAAAGCCATGCGCCGCGGCATAGCGCCGGCGCAGGTAGCGGCCACGGTTAACGCCGCGCTTTCGGGCATGAACGTGGGCACCGTTTACCAGCCCGCTTCCTATAACCAGACGGCCATCAGGCTGCAGCTGAGCGATGCCGATAAATCGAGCCTGGACGATGTGTTGAACCTGAAAGTAGTGGGTATGCAGGGCAATACCGTGCCTGTCCGCGACCTGGTGACCGTACAAAAGCAGATCAGGCAAAAAAGTATTTACCGCAAAAACCAGAAAGAAGTGGTTTACGTGCTGGCTGATATGGCAGGCAAACTGGAGAGCCCGTCTTATGCTATTTCAAGTGTATCGGACAGCCTGAAGAAAATTAGCGTACCCAAAGGCTACACCCTGAACGAGGAATACACGCATCAGCCCGAGTTGCAGGATAATTATTCGCTGAAATGGGATGGCGAATGGCAGATCACCTACGAAGTGTTCCGCGACCTGGGTATCGCCTTCGCGGTGGTGATCATCATGATCTACATTCTTATCGTGGGCTGGTTCCAGAACTTTACGGTGCCCATCGTGATGCTGGCGGCTATACCGCTATCGCTGGTAGGTATCGTGCTCGGACACTGGTTGATGCATGCCTATTTTACCGCGACTTCCATGATCGGGTTTATCGCGTTAGCGGGTGTAATGGTGCGAAACTCGGTGCTGCTCATCGATTTTATCAATATCCGGCTGCGCGAGGGCATTCCGCTTAAACAGGCCATCATCGAGGCCGGCGCAGTGCGTACTACGCCTATCCTGCTGACCGCCGGAGCGGTTGCATTGGGCGCCGTGATCATCCTGTTCGACCCGATATTCCAGGGCCTGGCCATATCGCTGATGGGAGGGACGATCACATCGACCTTCCTGACGCTGCTGGTAGTCCCATTACTGTACTATAGAATGATGCGCAAAAAACATCCGCAACCATAATTTAAACTATTTGAACAATGAAATTTCTTGTAGCAACATGCCTTAAAGAGTACAAAGACGATGTCAGCAAACTATTTAAAGAAGCGGCAATCGGTACTTACAGCATGACCGACATCACCGGCGTGAAGCAGGATGGCGAACCAAACCTTTTACAGGAATGGTTCGCGGCAGGCGATGAAAAATTTGATTCCGTGATCATTTTCAGTTTCGCACCTGACGAAAATATAAAGCGGCTAAAACTGCTGATAGAAAAATATAATGAGCAACACCAAACAGGTTTCCCGGTAAGGGCTTTTATTATGCCTGTTGAAGAAACAATTTAATTAAAAAAATGAAAGAAAGAATAGTACGCGCTGTCGCAGGTACATTTGTCCTGACCAGCATCATCCTGGCAAATTTTGTTGATATTAACTGGCTTTGGCTTGGCGTCTTCGTAGGTGTAAACCTGCTGCAATCGTCGTTTACAAAGTTTTGTCCGTTGGAGAAAATATTGGTAGCCGCAGGCGTTAAGTAGGGTTTGTTCCCGATAACAGGTTTCGGGGCAACTGTGTCTTTGTATCGAACGAAGAAATTTATGAAAGACAATAAAAAAAAGTTAAAGAAAATGTGGCCGGCCATCGTTCACGCCCGGTGCCCGAGGTGCCGTGAAGGAAAGATTTTTGCCAATCCGCCGTATAGCCTCAGCGGGCAAAAGATATTGACGGAATGCCCTTGCTGCGGACTGGTCTATGAACGGGAGCCAGGGTATTTTTATGCTGCCATGTATGTCGGCTACGCCTTTATTGTGGCTGAGTTGGTTACATTGGCTGTAGGTACTTATATTCTTACGGACAGCGAAGACCCCTGGCTGTACCTTGTGGTATTATTAAGCGTGGTTACAGCGCTCGCACCGCTCAATTACCGGTATTCGCGCGTGCTTTTACTTCACTGGCTCACGCCCGGACTGCGTTATAATCCAAAGTTCGGATGTGGCATGGGCGGCAAATGACCGGCAGTTCTCGATCCATGCAACAGTATAATTATTTGCCCGGGTAAAATAGATAAGGGAATATAAAAAAGAAAGGGACGCACCTTGCTGGTACGTCCCTTTCGCGTGAAAGTAAATATTATTATTTTCTTAGCTTCGCTTTTCTCTCGTTATCAAAACTAATAAACAGGAATACAACCCCTACAAATGTTGTAAGGATACCTGCGAATAAAGGCCATCTTGCCGCTCTGATGCCCGCCGGATTAACATTTACAGGGTCCGAATCAACTACGTTCAGCGCCGGGCGGAAGTAATAAAGACAAAAGATTGTTATGGCAAGGCCGATTATGATAACGATGATACTTTTTGTTTTCATTATGTATTAGTTTGAGGCAAATGTAAAAACAAATTTTAAACTTCAATATTTCATTTTTGAACAAACCCATAAATTGGCCGCATGTTTATGGATAAGACTTAATTTTATATCAATTTTCGCAGCTAAAGCATCAAAGTCATGGAAAAGCACATCGTTAAGATATTAAGAGCGCATTTCGTAACACACAACGTACGACAGTTCGATATCGAGAAACCGGCGGGGTATACCTTTATACCCGGGCAGGCGACCGATGTTTCCATTAACAAACCCGGTTTGGAAGAAGAATTGCGCCCTTTTACATTCACATCGCTGCTGGAATGGGAAAATTTGCAGTTCACGATTAAGATATATACGGATCATAACGGCGTCACCAATAAACTCGGTCAGCTAAAAGAGGGTGACGAATTGATCCTGCACGAGGTTTTCGGAGCGATCAATTTCAAAGGGCCGGGTTTGTTTGTGGCGGGTGGGGCAGGCGTCACGCCGTTTATCGCCATACTTCGCCGGCAATACCATGAAAACAGGCTGAAAGGCAGTAAGCTGTTGTTTGCCAATAAATCCGCGGAGGATATTATTTTGCGTGACGAATTTAACCAAATGCTCGGCGACAATTTTATAAATATCGTCGATGTTTCAGACGAGCCCGGCATGATGGAAGGGCACATCGATAAAGAACTGCTTGCGCAGCACTTGCCGGACAGTACGGGCTATTGCTATGTTTGCGGCCCCGACAAGTTTACTGAAGACATGGTTAAATATCTGCAGGAGCTTGGTGTTGAAAGATCACACATCGTTATTGAGGAATAGCATCTATTTTACTACCATTTGCGCCGTATTGCGGCTTATCTGCTCCAGTAATATCGTTTTCCCCGAGGCCAGCTCGCGCAGATTACTCAGTTTGTAATGACGTACCGTGATAAGGGTAATATCCTCGTTGTATTTTACTTTGAAATGGGGCGACAGGCCGGCTAACAGTTCTTCAAAACGTTCGGGCTTCAGGTCAAAGCAAACACTGAAGCTTAATGCAGAAGTTTGCATCACATTTATTTTTACGTGATTTTGTGCGAAAAGCCGGAATATATCGCTTAAATGGTCTTCGGAAATGAAAGAGTAGTCCTTTGCCGAGATTGACAACAAAACCTGGTTCTGTTTAAGAATGATAACCGGCTTCTCAAAAACCATATCCGCAGTTTCTTTAATGATCGTTCCGCTGGCAGCCGGGTCGTTAAATGACTTGACCAATAAAGGAATGTTGGCGTTTTGTAATGGCTTTATGGTTTTAGGATGGATGACACTGGCGCCGTAGTATGTCATCTCTATCGCTTCGGAATAGGAGAGTTCGTCGAATTTAATCGTATCGTCAAAGAATTTCGGGTCGGCGTTTAATATGCCTGGTACGTCTTTCCAGGTGGTTACAGATTCGGCCTGCAAACACGACGCAAATATAGAGGCGGTATAGTCCGAACCTTCACGGCCAAGCGTGGTGGTGAAATTTTCAGATGTGCCGCCCAGGAAGCCCTGTGTCAGTACGAAACCTTTTTCAAGCATTTTAGGTACGTCCTGGCTGATACTTGCCCTCGTCTTGCTCCATTGTATGTTGCCTTCCCGGTAATTGTTGTCGGTATGGATATAGCTGCGAACATCAAGCCACTGTGTTTTTAACCCGCATTTATTTAAGTATGCCGCTACTATTTTGGTAGACACCAGTTCACCCACGGAAACAATCTGGTCGTACACAAAATCGTAGTCGTCGTGCGGCTCATCCTCGATCATCCAGTCTATCTCGACAAAAGTATTGGCAACGTCATCGAACACCGGGTGCCCCGGTTCGAAAAGTTCAGCGATAATGTGGTAATGATAATCCCTGATCTCTGTAAATATCTGTTGCAATTCGTCAGATCCTTCAACATAGGCTTTCATCAGCTTTTCAAGCGCGTTGGTGGTTTTACCCATAGCCGAAACTACGATCAGCATTTGGTGGCCCGTGTATTTTCTTATGATCTCCGAAAGGTTGATGATACCGGCGGCATCCTTTACCGATGCGCCCCCGAACTTGAAAACGAACATTATTTGATGTATTGGCTGATGACCGTATTGGGTCGCAGTAATGATTTAATTTGTGAATAGGGGATTAGTATACTGGTTTGTCCCGCCGCATAAGATTTTATTTCGTACTCATTATACAGGAAGCGCAGCCCGATGGGAGTGATCAGGAAATTGTCGTTCAGCGCGAATTTCCCATCCTTAAAGAAATAGTCGTTCTTTAGCGAAGCGGTATCGCTCAGTTTTTCTTGCTTCCTGAAGATACGTTCGCCGGCAGCGGTTAGCTTATCATTAAAATCGCCCAATAGAATATCCTCAAGTGTGATTTTTTTATTGGTCCTGGTATTCCAGTTTAAAAATTTCGTTATTGAGCCGCCGTGCGCGCCGCCTAAATAACCGTATCCTGAAAGCTGCAGCGTAGCGATACTTGAATCCTGCCTTAAAACGCTGTCGCTGCCTTTCATATCGTAGATCACCCCCGGGTTCGATGCCTTGTCCTGTTTGTATGCCGAAAAATAATGACGCACCAGTTGCTCCAGGTTGTGGTCCTTGTATTCAGCAAGGCCAAGGTTGTTTGTCAAATCGCTGATTACCGCATTATTCAACGCTTTATTACCGGCGAAAACGGGATAAACGATGGAAATTTCGGTGCATGCCGTATCCGGCTTGTTACCGCAATCGTACGCGCGCTGTTTGATGACCTGGTATGTATACGCTAAAGTGTCTTTTGCTACCGCAGGTTTGGCATTGTTCTTCGGCACGCCCCAGTTACAAGCAGAAATTAAGGGAATAATGGTTAGCCAAAGTAAATGATTTTGCTTCATAGCGCCGATATCCGTTCTTTAGATAGCGAGCCGTTTAGCCAGCCTCCGCTAATATCGGCTTCGTATTTTTTATAAAACTTGATAGCAGGCTCGTTCCAGTCAAGCACTTGCCAGGTCATACCGTTAAAGCCCATTTCTTTTGCTTCCTGTACAGTTCGGTCAAAAAGTAGTTTGCCGATGCCTTTGCCGCGCCAGCTTTCTGTTACAATCAGGTCCTCGAGGTATAGCCGCGGGCCCTTCCAGGTCGAATACCGTACATAATATAACGCGAAACCAACTATCAGGCCATCTGCTTCAACAACAAATGCTTTCCAAACTGGTTTGCTGCCAAAGCCGGCTTCTTCAAATTCCTCAAGCGTTACGGTTACTTCTTCGGGCGCGCGTTCAAATAAAGCCAGTTCGTGCACCAGTTCCATTAAACGCGGGCAATCTTCTTTTTGGGCTACTCTCAGTTTAGTCATTAGGTCATTGAAGTCATTAAGTCATTGGGATGACTCGGATGATTGTTAAATCTATTTAATCCTTAAATTGTGTTCAATTATTCTTCCAGTGTTTGACGACACGCTGCCCGAATATCGTGCTGCCCAGTCGTATCATGTTGCTGCCTTGTTCGATCGCGATTTTGTAATCGGACGACATACCCATGGATAACGTGTCGAATTTGTTGTCGTTCCTGAAATAGCTCAGCTTTATGCCATCAAAAAAAGTTTTTAGCTCATAAAACTCTTCTTTTACCTGTTTGGGATTTTCGGTATTGGTGGCAATGCCCATCAAGCCCCTTACCCGCAGATGTTTTAGCTCTGAGTATTCATTCGACCGCAGCAATTCGACCACTTCGTCAAAACCAAGACCGAATTTAGTTTCCTCATCGGCTATGTGCACCTGCAGCAGGCAGTCGATGACACGGTTGTACTTTTGTGCATGTTTGTCGATCTCCTTCAGTAGCTTTAAGCTGTCGACCGACTGTATCATGCTGATAAAAGAAGCGATATATTTTACCTTGTTGCTTTGTAAGTGCCCGATCAGGTGCCATTGTATATCTTTAGGCAAGTGTTCGTATTTATCCACCAGTTCCTGCACCATATTTTCGCCAAACACACGCTGACCGGCATGATAAGCTTCCATGATATCGTCCTCTGGTTTTGTCTTCGATACAACTACCAGGGTCACGTCCACAATACCAGTTTCCTTTTTTACGTTCCTGATGTTATCCGCAATGCTCATTTATCCGTAGTTTTGCTAAAAATTATCGCGCTAAATTACAGAATGCCCAGATATAATCGCCTGCTTTTTTCAGTGTTGTTTTTCGTTGCCGCCTGTTCAGGTTCCCCTACTCCTAAAGGGGTGCTGGACCAGAAAACCATGACCGGTGTGCTTACCGATCTGCAGATCGTCGATGGTAGTCTGTATAGTGTGATGCAGGCGCCGGATAGCCTGTTTAAATACGGCCACGGGCGATACATGGCGTTATTTAAGAGGCACCATACTGACACGGCCCAGTTTATGAAAAGCCTGCGATATTATTGCGCAAGGCCTGATCTTCTCCAGAATATTTATAACGCAGTTGGCAATCGCCTTAACAAAATGAACGATTCGCTTGTCAAAGTGAACCAGAAGCAGGTGGAGATGGAAAATAAGAAGCGCGGAACTGTCAATAAAAATGTACAGCCTGTTACCAAGCCAATAACGCCGGTGCCGCAATTGCCGCTAAGGCCCGATTACAAACGTCTGCAGCATTTAAAAACTCATCCCAGGGACACTTCGAAATAATGCTTTATCCATCCAATAGCGCTGATAAGCTTGGTTTTACCGAGATCAAGGAACTGATCAAGGCACACTGCCTGAGCCTGATGGGCCGGCAGATGGTTGACAAGATACAGCCCATGAATAATTTTGACCAGGTTCATAAATTTATGAGCCAGGCCAACGAGTTCAAAAACATCCTTCAAAATGATGCCGCGCTGCCGATACACGATTTTTTTGATATCAAATCGCTCGCCGGCAAAGCGAAGATTGAAGGCGCTTTTCTTACCGAGGAGGAATTTTATCAGGTATATGCCTCGCTGTCGACTGTGTTTGCTGTTATCGGGTATTTTAACGAACGAGAGGGGCAATATCCCAACCTGGAGGCTTTGTTCGAGCATTTGCCTATCGAACGCGCCATCCTGAAAAAGATAGACTTGGTGATCGACCAAAAAGGAAAGATCAGGCCGAACGCGTCACGTGAACTTTCAGAGATAACTTCGGCAATTGCCAGGGCCGAACAGGAGGCTCGGCGTAAAATAGACCATATATTTAAAAATGCCGCTGCAAATGGCTGGACCGCTGACGGCTCGCTGACTATACGTGACGGACGCTTGTGTATTCCGCTGCTTGCAGAGAATAAACGTAAGCTAAAAGGTTTTATACACGACGAATCCGCATCAGGGCAAACGGTATACATCGAGCCGGAGGAGGTTTTCGCCCTGAATAACCAGGTCCGCGACCTGGAATTTGAGCGCCGCCGCGAGATCGTCAAAATACTTACCGCGCTTACGGATGAATTAAGGCCTTATATATCATTGCTGTTATCGTATCATAGCCTGCTTACCAAGCTCGATTTTGTTCGCGCCAAGGCACTTTTTGCCATCGATATCGAGGCGGAAATGCCCGGGCTGGTGAACGAAGCGAGGGTGAAACTAATCAACGCGCGACATCCATTACTGTTGCTGAGTTTTAAGCATGAAAAGAAAACTGTAGTTCCGCTAAATATCAATATCGATGAAGGAACACGCATTGTTGTCGTTTCTGGACCGAATGCGGGCGGCAAATCGGTTTGTATGAAGACGGTCGGCCTGTTACAGACCATGGCACAGGCGGGTCTGCTTATACCGGCGTCGGACACAAGCGTTGTCGGTATTTTTAAGCAAATATCGGTCGATATAGGCGACGACCAGTCCATCGAAAGCGACCTGAGCACTTACAGCGCGCATCTTTCGAAGATGAAAAGCTTTGTCGAAACGGCTAATAACAAAACTTTAGTACTGATCGATGAGTTCGGTACCGGTACCGATCCGCAATTCGGCGGGCCGATAGCCGAAGCGGTACTGGAAACACTGAATAACAAAAAGGCGCGAGGCGTCATCACGACGCACTATTCAAACCTGAAGGTTTTCGCAGGTAATACGCCGGGTATTGAAAACGCTTCGATGCTGTTCGATAACGTGGAGATGCGCCCTTTATACATGTTGGAGGTAGGCAAGCCCGGCAGTTCGTATGCCTTCGAGATCGCTCAAAAAATTGGTTTGCCGCGTGAGGTGCTCGAATTGGCGAAGAACAAGGTAGGTGTCAACCAGAAAAAAGTGGATACGCTGCTGGTGGACCTGGAACGTGAAAAGAAGGAAATATTTGATACCCGGGTCAAGTTAGAAAAACAGCAAAACAGGCTGAATGGCTTGCTCGCAGAGAACGAGAAGTTGAAAAACTATCTTGAAGAAAATAAAAAGGCGCTGATACGTGAAGCAAAACAGGAAGCAAAAGATATTATCCTGAATGCCAACAGGCTGGTTGAAAACACCATTGCCGGTATAAAAAGCAGCAATGCGGATAAGGAAAAAACACGGCAATTGCGCGAAAACCTTGGCCGGGAATTGGAAAGGAACACCGAGAAACCGCCAAAGCCGAAGATTGCAATAGTAGCCGACGAGCTTAAGCCCGGCGATTGGGTAAAATTGAATGATTCAGAGACGACCGGCCAGGTGATGGAGATCGCTAAAGACAATGTGATCATCGCCATAGGCGACCTGCGTACGGTCGCTAAAAAGAACCGGGTGCAAAAAGTTTCGAAAAAGGAAGTCCCTAAAGAAGTAAGGAGAAGTTTTTCGTCGCAAACCGGCGACCTGGCAAATTTTAGCCCTGAGATCGATGTGCGGGGCAGAAGGGGGGATGAAGCCCTTTACGAGATCGAAAAGCTGCTTGACCGAGCTTTGATGATGGGATTTAATAGCCTGAAGATCATTCATGGCAAAGGCGATGGTATTTTGCGTAAATTGATACGCGATTACCTGAAAAAATACGATGCCGTGGATAGGATGGAAGATGAACATGCCGACCGTGGCGGGGATGGGATCACTTATGTATATTTGAAGTAACCATTCGATAAATATGAAACCTAAATTCCTGTTACTAATCCTCCTCGCGGCTTTCGGCATAGGCTGTTATGCGCAAACTGTTGTCATTCCTAGTCACGACCCGCACATCCATTGCATGGGGCGTATCATGATGGAAGATGAGGCATCTGTATTATCGTGGCCCGGGTCGTCGCTTAGTATTCATTTTAAAGGTACCGGAGTAAAAGTGACATTGCGGGATGAGTACGGGATCAACCGCTATAATGTGATCGTCGACGGCAAGATCATCAGCGTGTTGAAGCCGGATAGCCTCCAACGGGAATATGTTTTGGCATCCGGATTGCCCGACGCCGACCATACGCTGGAATTATTTAAACTTACGGAATGGCCAATGGGCAAAACATGGTTTTACCATTTTACACTCGATAAAAATTCGATAACGCTGGCCCCTCCGCCCGTGAGCAAACGCAAAATGGAGTTTTTCGGAAACTCGATCACCTGCGCCTACGCCGTCGAAGATTCTTCCGGCAAGGACCGGGGTACCGCCCCTTACGAGGATGGTTACCTGAGTTATGCAGCGATAACGGCACGTCATTTCAATGCTGAATTTCATAATACTTCGCGTAGCGGAATCGGCATCATGGTAAGCTGGGATCCGCTGATCATGCCCGAATTGTACGACCGCCTCGACCCGACCGACCCCGAAAGCAAATGGGACTTTTCGAAATATACACCCGATCTGGTGGTAATCAACCTGTTCCAGAACGATTCGTGGATAGTGAAGCTGCCTAATAACCCGCAGTTCAAGGCGCGCTTTGGCGATAAGCCGCCGACCGAAGAGCAAATCATCCGCGCTTACAAGGAATTTGTGAAAAGCATCCGTAATAAGTACCCTAAAGCGCAGATCATTTGCGCATTGGGCAATATGGACGCCACCAAGGAAGGCTCGCCCTGGCCCGGTTATATAGAAAAAGCCGTGGCCGAACTAAACGATAAAAAGATATATACACACTTTTTCCCTTATAAAAACACACCGGGCCACCCCAATATAAAAGAGCAGCAGGCTATGGCCGACGACCTGATTGGGTTTATTGAGCAGCATATACGGTGGTGAACACGATTGAACACGATTTCGGGATTGTGGGGATTAACAAGATCCAAGAGGCAGCGCCAGTTCGATAATCGTATAAAATCTGCTACTTTTGACTTACCAATTATATTATAATTTGAAAGCCGACTTGATCTTAAACCTGTCTATCTTTCAAATCCTATAAATCGTGTCCTATGAATAAAGTTGTGAACAATGCCGATGAGGCCATCCGGGGTATTGAAGATGGCATGACCTTAATGCTTGGCGGCTTTGGACTGTGCGGCCTGCCCGAGAATTGTATCGCAGCGCTGGTTCGAAAAGGCACAAAAAACCTCACTTGTATTTCCAATAATGCCGGAGTTGATGATTTTGGCATCGGCCTGCTGCTGAAGCAGCGCCAGGTAAAAAAGATGATCTCCTCCTATGTAGGCGAGAACGCCGAATTTGAACGTCAGCTTTTAAGCGGCGAACTGGAAGTGGAACTTGTACCGCAGGGTACCCTGGCTACGCGCTGTATGGCCGCGGGCTATGGCATGCCCGCTATATTTACACCGGCGGGAATAGGTACCGAAGTAGCCGTTGGCAAAGAAATACGAAATTTTAACGGCAAGGATTACCTGATGGAGCTGGCTTTCGAGGCCGATTTTGCCATTGTAAAAGCCTGGAAGGGCGATACGATGGGTAACCTGATTTACAGGTCGACAGCCAGGAACTTTAACCCCGTTATGGCCATGGCTGGTAAAACCACGATTGCCGAAGTGGAGGAGCTGGTTCCCGCAGGTAAGCTTGATCCGGATCATATTCACACACCTGGAATTTATGTGCATAGGATATTCCAGGGGACGAATTATGAAAAGAGGATAGAACAAAGAACGGTTAGAAAGATTTGAAAATTAAATAATTTGAAGATTTGAAAATGTAATATGCGAAATGATAAAGAAAATCTAATAGTGAATCTAACATTTGAATTTGCGTTAGATATGATCGAATTCACGGAATTATTGGAAAGTAAAAAGAAATATGTAATAGCCAAACAATTGCTTAAATGCGGAACATCCATCGGAGCGAACGTTCGTGAAGCCCAGAATGGTGAAAGTAAAAGCGATTTTATTCATAAATTAAAAATAGCTGCAAAGGAAGCGGATGAAACTCAATATTTTCTGCTCTTATGTAAATTTGCAAAACATATCCCTTTGATGAAGTGATGTATGAAAAGCTCGTCGTGATAATTAAGATATTATCTAAAATTATTTCAAGTTCCAAAGATTAAATAATCTTCAAATCTTCAAATTTTTAAATTTTCAAATTGAAGAGATATGTTAGACAAAGACGGAATAGCAAAACGAATTGCCAGGGAAATTAAGGATGGTTACTATGTAAACCTGGGCATTGGTATACCCACACTGGTGGCGAATTATATCCCGAAGGATATGGACGTGGTGCTGCAATCGGAAAACGGACTTTTAGGCATTGGACCCTTTCCGTATGAGGGCGAAGAGGACCCCGATACCATCAATGCGGGCAAGCAAACGGTTACGATGCTGCCCGGCTCATCGATATTTGACTCAGCGATGAGCTTTGGTATGATCCGGGCCAAAAAGGTTAACCTGACCATACTGGGTGCAATGGAAGTATCTGAAAACGGCGATATAGCCAGCTGGAAGATACCCGGCAAAATGGTCAAAGGCATGGGCGGGGCGATGGACCTGGTTGCATCCGCTGAAAATATTATCGTGGCCATGCAACACGTCAACAAAGCCGGCGAATCCAAGTTACTGCCCAAATGCACGCTGCCGCTTACCGGCATCAATTGCGTTAAAAAGATCGTTACGGAAATGGCCGTCATGGAGGTTTTGCCTGAAGGCGGATTTAAGCTGTTGGAACGCGCTCCGGGCGTCAGCATCGAAGAAATAAAAAATGCCACGGCGGGAAAGCTAATCATTGAAGGTAACGTACCAGAAATGGTGGTTTAATGATTAACGATCGCGGAGTTAAAAATTGGCAGAATAAACTTTATTGATAGAACGAAAGCAATGCTAAGAATAATTACCAGGCCGGTTCGGCCGGTTTTTAATTGAAGCGCTATCAAAATTGAGACAATTCCAAAAAAAATCACCATCCCAATTGTTCCCGATAAGTAGTAAAATAGTCTATCACTGCTGTAAGAAAAGGCTCTGATAATCTGAAAAATAGCTTCAGCGATAAAGACAATAGTCGTACTTAGAAGAGCTAATTGCGCAATATTTGCTGTTGGAGTTGCTTTAAAGAATTGCTTTTGGACTATTATTGAGATGGTCAGGGCTATACAAAATATTAATAGACCATTTACTCGGATAGTTGTATTAAAAAGAAATTCAGGAAAAATATCGGTGAGATAATAAATTATAAATAGAGCTAAAAAAAGTACTGGGCTGAAAATTAGGATGATCTTAGCTGCAGGTTTCATTAAACTAAGATAGAAAAAGCATCAATATTAAGATAACACTTTCTTCCTCAACTCTTTTGATATAGCCTCGGTAATACAAAGAATATCCTCGGCAACATGGGTGTTGTTGGTGACCACCTGGTCGCATTCATCTTTATAAGGCAATAGGTACTGTTTATAAGCGGGAACAACATGGTTTACCCACTTGTACATTGCATCGTCATGCGAGTAGCCGCGCTCAGCCAGGTCGCGTTTTAACCGCCTCTGCAGCGCGATCTCTTCATCCGAATCGATAAATATTTTCAGATCCAGCTGGCTGGCGATCTCCCTGAAATGCAGAATGAATAAACCCTCCACCAGCATAATGGGGGCCGGTTTTATTTCCAATGTTTTGGGAACAGCATTGGGATTATTAAAAGTGTATTCTTTTTTAACGATCGTTTGCCCGTTGATCAGGCTATTGATATCCCGGTTAAAATGCTCGTGGTCGATAGTATCAGGCAGGTCGAAATTGTAAAGCTTATTTTCCTCTGCTGTCATATTATGCGCAACCGGGATGTAATAATCGTCCTGCGATACCAGGCAAACTTCACCCGGTGTAAAATGCTGACGAAAGCATTTCAGGAAAAAAGTCTTCCCCGAGCCGCTGCCTCCGGCTATGCCAATAATGAATGGTCGTACCCCCAACCCCCCTGAAGGGGGCTTTACAAAGTTTTTAGCCATTGAAGATTCAAGATAAAGAGCAAATTTAGCAATAATTAGTCCCCTTTAGGCGGCTGGGGACTATTGCTGAGGTACACCGTAGCTTAACGTAACCTGGAAACGCTTATCCAGTGCGCCCAAAGCTTCGGCCACATTTTTTGTCATTACGATGATCACATCCTTGGTCTGCTCATTGTCCGTAAAGCGCCCAACCACTTTGGCAAATGTGGTGCGGTTGGTCATGATATTGGTGATTTTGATGACAGTGCCTATCGGCGCGGTACGATGCAGCACGAGTTTTTTATTCGGGTCGAGGCCTTCGTCATCCATCCAGGTAGCAACACCTTTTTCGTCTTTTTCAAATAACCCGTACTTATTGGCATTCATGTGCGCTGCGGGCGAATTGCTGCTGTCCTGCGTTAAAAATGGCTGCGGCGAGTCGCGTTTGGCGGTAATATTATCTGGCCTGGTCACTGGTGGCGTCTGCGCGGTTGTCGCCGTATTTGCCGGGGCATTGGCCGCCTGAACGATCAGTACCTGGCCCGGCGTTATCGTGTTGGATTGCAGGCCGTTCAGTTTCATGATCGCTTCGACGGTGGTGTTAAAGCGTTTAGCTATGGAATACAGCGTTTCGCCGGCCGAAACCTTATATTGTGTGCCGCCGTTAGGGTTAGCGGGCGGCTCCGGGGCTGCCTGCTGAGGTTGTTGTACAACAACCGGTTTGCTTTCCTGCGGAATTTTTACCGTTTTTGCCGGTTCCTTAAACGGTCTGTCAGTTGGTATCTTAACAATACTGCCTATAATCAGGTTGGCATTGTTATTATAAGCGATGATCGCCTTGGGGCTTACTTTGTATTTCCGTCCAAGCGAATAATAGTTGTCTTTAGGGTCGAGTTTGTGTAGAATGACTTGTTTACCATTATGTTCTTCAACACCTACAGAATCTGTAACAGGTTTTGCGAAAGCAAAGGACGAAAGCGCGGACAGAGTTAGGGTCAATAGGAATAATTTAAATTTCATTGCTCGTTTTTACAGTATTAAAGATTTAAAACTTCTAACTGTGATTGGTTTTTCAGGCTGATCAGTTGATCCTTATAAAGCAGAAACGACTCGGGTTGCAATTTTTGTATATCTGCGTGCAAAAGGTCATGATAAATGATCTGGTCGTTATTCATTATAAACAAATGCTGCTGCAGCTTAGTGTCTGCGATCGCGTGCAAAGATACAATTCTGAAATTATTATGCTCAACATAATGCACCGTGTTTCCGGCAGCATGCACAGGCAAGCCGAGGGACAGGGCATACTCGGCGGATATTTCGTTCGGCAATCTCAATTCTTTGGATAGTTCCAGGTCGATCGACGGTTCATGCTTCCGCAGCGCCGCACCGGTTTTGATATCGCCCAGCAAGTATTTACGCGGCTGCAGTCGAGCATCATAGAAAACCGGGCCGTTTATCGATAGGTGGTTAAACGCAAGGTTATAGTCGCGCCACAAAATGTTTCCGGTTGTAGCGTCTATGGCTACCAGGCCTTTGTGAGCGGGTCCGGCGTCCGATTGGTAATTATGCAGCAGCAGCACGCCGTCATGCGCCGTCTCAATACCCGTAAGCCACCTTTCTTCCGGTTTAAATTCATCGAAATGTATTTTGCCTGTTTTAAGGTCGAGCGATGAAAAGTAAACCCTTTTATCGCCCTGGTCGCGTAGTTCGACAAGCAGGGTGTCATTCAGGGTGTCGATCTCCATTCGCCATACGGGGAAGCGGAATGTATATTCGATAAATGGTCGCAGCATATTGATTATACAAATATGGGATTTAGCAGGTTTGATAGTCGATTCAAGACACGGGTAACGATTAAATTTATAAATTTGGCAGCTCCAACATCAACTATCAGATACAAAATTATATGAGCAAAGGGATAATAAGCAAAGAAGAAGACTATTCGCAATGGTATACCGACCTGGTGATCAAAGCCGACCTGGCGGAATATTCGCCGGTTAGGGGATGTATGATCATCAAGCCTTACGGCTATTCCATCTGGGAAAAGATGCAGGCGGTGCTTGACGGCATGTTCAAGGAAACCGGTCATAGCAATGCTTATTTCCCGCTGCTGATCCCAAAGTCGTTCTTCTCCAAAGAGGCCAGCCATGTTGAGGGTTTCGCCAAGGAGTGTGCCGTGGTTACGCATTACCGCCTGAAAAATGACGAAAACGGCAATGTTATTGTCGACCCGGAGGCTAAACTGGAAGAGGAACTGATCATCCGGCCCACATCGGAAACCATCATTTGGAATACGTATAAAGGCTGGATACAATCGTACCGCGACCTGCCTATCCTGGTGAACCAATGGGCCAACGTGATGCGCTGGGAAATGCGTACGCGCCTGTTTTTGCGTACCAGCGAGTTTTTATGGCAGGAGGGCCACACGGCTCATGCCACGGCTGAGGAAGCCGTTGAAGAGACCGAACGCATGCTGGAGGTTTATGCCGATTTTGCCGAGAACTGGCTAGCATTACCTGTTATCCGCGGCCGTAAAACGCCCAATGAACGTTTTGCCGG
This sequence comes from Mucilaginibacter sp., assembly GCA_035547095.1. Classification (GTDB taxonomy): domain Bacteria; phylum Bacteroidota; class Bacteroidia; order Sphingobacteriales; family Sphingobacteriaceae; genus Mucilaginibacter. The sequence goes on along the minus strand of DASZVE010000050.1, from coordinate 32,294 downwards.
CGCTTTGGATACTTACTGTATCGAGGCCCTGATGCAGGATGGAAAAGCTCTGCAGGCAGGCACATCACATTTCCTCGGACAGAATTTTGCCAAGGCATTTGACGTAAAATTCAACACCCGGGAAAATAAGCTCGACTATGTCTGGGCCACGTCATGGGGTGTTTCGACACGACTTGTTGGTGCGCTGATCATGTCGCACTCGGATGATGCCGGATTGGTTATTCCTCCAAAATTGGCGCCTATCCAGGTTATCGTTGTACCGATCTTCAAACACGACGAAGAACTGGAGGCAATATCCGTTTTTGTAAAAGAACTGACCAAAGAACTGAAAGCAAAAGGCATTTCGGTGAAGTTTGATAACCGCGACACACACCGCCCGGGCGCTAAATTCGCTGAATGGGAACTGAAAGGCGTGCCTGTGCGCGTGACTATCGGAAGCAGGGATATGCAGAATGGAACCGTCGAGCTGGCCCGCCGCGATACCAAAGCAAAAGAGACTGTGAGCCAGGAGGGTTTGGCAGCTACCATTGAACGGTTACTTGAGGATATCCAGCAGAACATTTACAACAAATCATTAGCTTTCAGGGAGGAAAATACCCGCGAGGTGAACGATTACGAGGAATTTAAACGCCTGCTTGACGAGGAGCCGGGCTTTATCTCTGCACACTGGGACGGTACCGCCGAAACGGAGCAATTGATCAAAGAGGAAACCCGCGCGACGATACGTTGTATCCCGCTGAACGCCAAACAGGAAGACGGCAAATGCATCCGCACCGGCAAACCATCAAGCCAGAGGGTGTTGTTTGCGCGCGCCTACTAGGTGGAGTCCATAGTCCATGGTCGATAGTCCATGGCTACCGACGATTAACTTTTTACTATGGTCCATTGACTATCGACTATGGACCGTGCAAAGCACGCTATGAAATTTGCAACAAAGGCTATACACGCAGGGCAGGAGCCCGACCCGACCACCGGCGCTATTATGACGCCTATTTACCAGACCTCGACGTACTGGCAAAAGGCTCCCGGTGATAACAAAGGTTTCGAGTATTCGCGGGGCACCAACCCAACACGCAAAGCTTTGGAAGGCTGCCTGGCAGCATTGGAAAATGCTAAGTACGGCCTTGCTTTTTCGAGCGGCATGGGGGCGACCGACGCGGTAATGAAGCTGCTGAAACCCGGCGATGAGGTGATCACAGGCAATGACCTGTACGGTGGCTCATACCGTATATTTACGAAAATATTCTCGAATTTCGGTATCAAGTTTCATTTCCTGGATCTGTCAAAGCCGGAAATTATAAACGACTATATCAATGAGAATACAAAGCTGGTTTGGATTGAGACGCCTACTAATCCGACCATGCAGATCATTGATATAGAATCGATCGCCAGGATTACACAAAGAAAAAGTTTAATATTGGTGGTGGACAATACCTTCGCTTCGCCATACTTGCAAAACCCAATGGACCTGGGCGCGACCATCGTCATGCACTCGGTGACCAAATATATCGGTGGGCACAGCGATGTGGTAATGGGCGCTTTGATGCTGAACGATGAGGACCTTTACAAGCGTCTCTGGTTTATCTATAACGCCTGCGGTGCTACACCTGGCCCTATGGATAGCTTCCTCGTACTGCGCGGCATCAAGACATTGCACCTGCGCATGCAGGCGCATTGTGATAACGGACGGAAGGTAGCGGAGTTCCTAAAAACCCATCCGAAGGTTGACAAGATATACTGGCCGGGTTTTGAGGATCATCCCAACCATGATATTGCCAAAAAACAGATGCGTGGCTTTGGAGGGATGATATCTATTACGCTAAAAGGCGCTGATCTGAAAGAGACATTCCGGGTTGCTTCTTGTTTTAAAGTGTTTTCCCTGGCTGAGTCACTGGGCGGCGTAGAATCGCTTATTAACCACCCGGTTACCATGACCCACGCTTCCATCCCCAAAGAAGAGCGCGAGAAAGCCGGTGTGGTAGACAATTTGCTGCGCCTGAGTGTAGGGGTAGAGGATATTGATGATCTCCTCGATGATTTGAAACAAGCTCTTTCTTAAGTGGCAGTCAAAAGTAGCAGTGTTTATAATTTTCTCGCTGCTGCTGCTTCTGCCACTGCTATTTAATCCAAAATGGTCGATAACCTCAAATCCTTCCTCGACTCCAAGGTCGCGCAATACAACCGGCCGCAGTTTATCGGGAACGACCCGGTATCTATCCCGCACCTGTTCAGCCGAAAGCAGGATATCGAGATCATGGGTTTTTGGGCGGCTACCCTGGCCTGGGGGCAAAGAGTGACTATCATCAATAAGTGCAAAGAACTGATCAGCCTGATGGATGGCGCTCCCTACGATTTCATCATGAACCACCAGGAACCCGACCTGAAGAAGCTGCTTAATTTCAAGCACCGGACGTTCAACGATATCGATACTCTGTATTTCATTTCGTTCTTCAGGCATCATTATTCGCAACATGAGTCGTTAGAGGATGCATTTGTACCCGCTGATCTAAATGGGGTTGTCATGCTGAGGCACTTGAAGCACGCGGGCAAAGGCCTTTCCGCGCATCCTTCGACGGAGCTCAGGATGACACCAAAGGTTTACAATGAGGGAATAATAGAGAAAAGCCTTAATCATTTTAGAAGGTTTTTCTTCTCTTTACCCGATCATCCCCTGCGTACCATGAAACATGTTTCCTCGCCCTCTCAAAAATCGACCTGCAAGCGGCTGAATATGTTCCTGCGCTGGATGGTGCGCAAAGACAATTGCGGCGTCGATTTCGGCATCTGGAATAAGATCAAACCGTCGGAACTCATTATGCCCTGCGACCTGCATGTCGACCGCGTAGCCCGAAAACTAAACCTAATCACCCGCAAGCAAACGGACTGGCAAACGGCTGTTGAGTTAACCGAAAGATTAAAGGAGTTTGATCCAACCGACCCTGTGAAATACGATTTTGCTTTATTCGGACTGGGAATAGAAGAACGGTGGGGAAGTGGCGCTGTTTTACAGGACTTGTTTTAACTTTACCCTGTGCGGCAGTATACCCAAACTCCTGAAGAAGAAAGAGATTTGCAGCGTTTCTTCGCCGGCAAATCTACGTACACCCTTGCCTTATTCGACCATTTCATTATCGAATTCCAAAAGCTCGGCCCCATAACGGTTCATCCGGCCAAAACCATGATCGGCATTGCCAATTCGCATAGGCGGATAGTCTATATAACGCAATTGGGAAAGAACTTTATCCATGTAGTTTTCCCGTTTAAGGAACGATATGAGGATAACCTGTGTTTCCAGAAGATCGCGCAGGTACCGGGCGACGTGCAATGCAACCACCACTTCAGGATGCTGCATAACGACGATGTGAACGATGAGGTTCGCCGGTTTATGCGGATAGCTTATCAAAGCTAAATAATCCCTTTTTCCCTTTTTTTTGTGTTTTTAGGCGCTTTAGATAAAAAATTTTAGTTATTCGTTTTTAGAAAGTTAACTCATAATGAGGTGGTTATATAAAACAACCTGGTAAGAAACACGTTACATTTGAGGTAATAATTTAAACTATTAACTATTATGAAAAACTGCTTTCTGATCGCTATAGCGGCATTAACCTTTACGGTCTCCTCATGTAAGAAAGATAATTCTTCATCCGCTTCAACTCATTTTGCAGTACGATTGACCGATGCGCCGGGTTCGTTTGATGCGGTTATGCTGAGCGTTAAAAGCGTCGTGGTGATAACGTCGGCAGGGCAAACTACGCTTAATGTTGGCGGCGGGCCCATCGATATTTTGCACTTCAGGCTGGGTAAGGATACTTTGCTCGCATCGCAGGACATCCCGGCCGGAACGTTAGAACAAATTCGTTTAGTGCTTAATAACACCGGCAACGAGGTGACAGTTGGCGGAACAACCTACAATCTGACTACTCCGAGCGGGCAAACGTCAGGTGTAAAATTGAACGTCCATGATACTTTGAAAGCCGGCATCGGCTATACGCTAAAGCTGGATTTTGATGCGGCCAGTTCGATCGTACAAACCGGCAATGGCAAATACATTCTTAAGCCTGTTATACGTGCCATTCCAAATGCTGTGACCGGCGCCCTGACGGGTATGATTGTCCCGGCTGCGTCTTCGCCCAAGGTTTTTGCCATTATGGGCACTGATACCGTAGGTACAATTGCTGATTCCACCGGTAAGTTCTTTTTTTCGGGATTAGCGGCGGGTACTTACAATGTTAATTTTGTTCCCGATACGCCCTACGTTTCAAAAACGGTCGCAGGCGTTACCGTTACAAATGGTTCAGCAACAGATATGGGCACTGTCACCATCAGTAAATAAAATGCTGCTAAAACTTATTTTTGCTGAGGCGGATAATTTTTGTTATCCGCTTTTTTTGTGCAAAAGGCAGATTAGAGTATGGCGCCGCCTTTAGTTTCTTTCCCTATGCGTTTATCGCCGTGAGAGATCAGCTCGCATAGCCTGATAGCGGCTTCTTCAAAATCTTCATGCCCGTCTTTTAGCAGCCGCCAATTGGAATCGTGCGTTTCGCCGCTATCTGGAACAAAATCAGCTAATGTTGGTATGTCTTTTTCTAAGCTGGTGTGGTGTTCTTTCGAGGTCGCTATCCAGATGCCGTTCATATCCAGGTTATTGCCCACTTTTCGCAGTATGATCATAATCTTCCGGTTCAGATAGATATAATGCATCCCAAACCTGGGCTTTACAATGATGTTCCTTGGCAGGTAATCAAACACAAACTCGTAGGGTACAGATCTCATCACTTTTCGACCGTTTTGGAGCACTTGAGCGCACTTTTGGAGCACTTTTCGACCGTTCCAGAGCACTTTAGCACAATTATTTTCGATCTATTTGCATGATAGTCAATGTATTATGAAAATTTCGCTCCTATTTCGAAACTTTAGGGTGCATAGTCCACAGGCAAAAAATTTCTGCGTATTCCAAAGAACTCAACCTACTAATATACGAAATTTCCACCTCATTTGAAAGCCGGTTTTTTACACTGAACGAATAAAAACCTCGCCATAAATAGCGAATTTTGCTTTTTGTTCATGGTTCATGGATCATAGTTCATAGCGAAGCTCGGTCAGCCGTGAACAATCGCCCATAAACGATAAGTAACCTGATGTTTCAAAGTTAAAACGGGATCAGCCATGAACTATGAGCCATGAACCATAGGCTAAGGAACCATGAACCATATGCCAAAAGAAGACACCATCGCAGCACTTGCCACCCCAGCCGGGACCGGGGCCATAGCAGTTATACGCCTTTCCGGACCGGACGCGATAAAAATCGCCAACAAAGTTTTCAAAGGCAAAGACCTGGCCGCGCAGCCCTCGCACACCATCCACTTCGGGCAGATTACCGATAATGGCGTGGTGCTGGATGAGGTGCTGGTTTCGCTGTTCATCGCGCCGCGCTCGTACACGCGCGAGAACGTGGTCGAGATATCCTGTCATGGTTCCAATTATATCATCGAGTCCATTATCAAACTGCTCATCAAAAACGGCGCGCGCGCTGCCAAACCGGGCGAGTTTACATTGCGGGCCTTCCTGAATGGTGCGCTCGACCTGTCGCAGGCCGAAGCCGTGGCCGACCTCATCGCCTCCAACTCCAAAGCGTCGCAGCAAATAGCCATGCAGCAGTTACGCGGAGGTTTCAGTAGCCAGTTGCAGCAATTACGGGAGCAGTTGGTGCAGTTCGCGTCGCTGGTCGAGCTGGAGCTCGATTTTTCTGAAGAGGACGTCGAGTTTGCCAACCGCGGGCAGTTGAAGCAATTGATATCCGATATTCTTAAGGTCACCGGCCAGCTCATCCAGTCGTTCGACCTGGGCAACGCCATCAAACAGGGCGTCAACACCGTTATCGCGGGCCGGCCGAACGCCGGGAAATCCACGCTGCTCAACGCCCTGCTGAACGAGGACCGCGCCATCGTGAGCCATATACCCGGCACCACGCGCGATACCATCGAGGAGGTGCTTAACATCGATGGCATTAACTTCAGGCTCATCGACACCGCCGGCATACGCGAAGCTACCGACGCCATCGAAAAAATAGGGGTGGAGCGCACCATGGAAAAGATCAGCCAGTCCGCGCTGCTTATTTATGTCTATGACGCCGCAGCCATAACCACCGAAGAACTAAACAGCGACCTGCAAAGCCTTCAAAAACCCGGTGTGATGATGCTTGTCGTGGCTAATAAAATTGATCTGTTAAATGCGAAAGTCGGAATGCCAAATGCGGAAGAATTAAAATTACCCCAATCCGAAATCCGAAATCCGAAATCCGAAATTATAGCCGTTTCTGCAAAAGAGAAGAAACATATTGACGAACTGAAGGACCGCATCTACCACTCAGCCATCAAGTCCGAGCTCACCGGCAACGAAACGCTGGTAACCAACGTCCGCCACCTGGAGGCGCTGCAAAAAACGCAGGAAGCACTTGCGCGACTGCTCACCGGTATCGATACCCAGGTAACATCCGATTTCCTGGCTATGGATATCAAACAGGCGCTGCATTACCTGGGCGAGATCACCGGCGCCGTCACCACCGACGACCTGCTGGATAATATTTTCTCAAAGTTCTGTATCGGTAAGTGATTGGTTGGTGGATTATCATGCGGCTGAAGGGTGGGTGAGCGTCGGCCTTTTATGCATGATTATTGCTGTTCGTGCCTGTTATTGTATCTGAACTACAACTACTTAACGCGTTTGGGAATATAAATTGTTACCGTCGTGCCCGCATTTTCGGCGGACGAAATATCCAGGTCGCCGCTAAGCAATATAACCTTGGAGCGTATCGATTGCAGGCCGATGCCTTTGGCTTTGACGGTCGACGGATCGAAGCCCTTGCCGTTGTCGTGTACCGAGATATGAATGCCATTTCGGGCCATTTCTATTTTGGTAACCGCGTGGGTGGCGCCGGCATGTTTGATCACATTTACCATCAGTTCCTGGATGATGCGGTAACTGATCACTTCCATGAACCTGTCCGTTCTTGCATGGCTGCCTTTAATAAGGCAGTCAAATTTTACAGGGCCGCTCATTTGCTGGCAAATATCCCTTACGGCTTCAATGAGGCCGTATTCTTCCAGTATCGCCGGCGTCAGGTCATGCGATATGCGCCTGCATTCATGTATGCAATTGTCCAGCAGTTTTTCGCTGTAACGGATCGCCTGCTCTCTTTCATTCCCGTCGCGGGCCGAACTAAGGCTGCTTAAGCTCAGCTTGGCGCCGTAAAGCATTTGCCCCAGGCCGTTATGCAAGCTTTCAGCTATACGTTTTCGTTCTTCTTCCTGGGTGTTCAATATCGCTTCCGCTATTTCCTGCCGGTGCTCTTGCTCCCTTACCAGTTCGCGCAGCCGTTCCAGCTCTTTTCGTTCCGATATGTCTTCGAGTATCGTATAGCCAAGTCTGTCGCCGTTGTCTTCAATGATAATGGTTGTGATATGGCACCAAAAGCTGGTGCCGTCTTTTTTGATCAGGCAGGTATCGAAGCTGAATGAAGGGCGCTCGTTCGTCCACAGTTCTTCCTGCAGCTCTTTCCAGCGCGGTATGAAGTCAGCTTGCGCAAAATCGGTTATCAATTTTCCGGTCAGCTCATTTTCGCTGTAGCCGAGCATGGCGAGCACCGCGCGGTTAACCTTAACGATCCGAAGCTGGTCGTCGATGATCTTTTTGCCGATGACGGATTCCTCAAATACCGTACGGAATCGCTTCTGGCTTCGCTGGTATTCGCTTTCAAGTCGGTCTTTTTCGCGCTGGATCATAGCGGTCTGCCTCACTTGTTCCTTTAAGCGGTTCAATTCGTCTTCCACCTGTCTAACTTTGTCCTCAGTAACTAGCATAGGGGTAGGATTGGAATATAGTGTGGTTAATGGACGTGGAACCAGGGGTGATGCAAATTAGTCATTTTCTTTTGGTTTCGCTCGTATTTCTTTCATCAGCCATCGCAGCAGGGTAGCAAACTCCTGTCCTGCTAAAGAATTAGCTTGGCATTATGTTAAATCAGCAAGTAGATGCGGAACCAAGTTCGGGTTTGAAATTATATGCTTTATTGCCGGACGGAGTTCTTTCTCTCACGCCTGGATTTTTTCGCAGTTGTTTGTTTTTTAAGGCGCTCAAAGAGAGATTCGCCGTTTCCAGGATTTTTAAGATGACCATAATGCTCAATAAATGCATGATTAAAATTCCCCGCCCTGGAGGGGGTGCGGCTGTCTGTGCGGCTGAAGGGGTGGGTGAGCGTCGGCCTTTTGTGCGTGATTATTACTTTTCGTGCCCGATATTGTGTCTGAACGATGATTTGAGGGATTGAACAATTAGCCTGTCCTGGCTTAATAGTTAGCATAGCGCTCTCTTAAATCAGAAAGTAAATGCAGACTACGTTCTGGTTTTACCCGGCAATAAAAAGCCGGATGCTGAAACATCCGGCTTTAAATCAGGAAGGGCATGGCTACAAAATATCGAGGTCGCGGGCGACATAATAGCTCGGCACCAGCGGCCGGAAGCCGGTCCTTGCCCTGAGCTTGGAAATGTCCAGGATGCCTTCGAACGGATCGTTCAGCGGCCCTTCCTCCGCCTCGAATGTATCAGCCGCCTTTCCAACGGAGTCGGCCAGCTCGTACAACGTAATGGGCGCGTCATCCGCTACATTGAATATCTCGCCGTCGAGCCCGTCCATCTGAAGCGACAATAGCAGCGCCTGCGCTACATCCAGGTGATGTACCATATGCATCCTCGACCCTGAATGCCGTTTCATTTTTTTAAGCAGGGGAATGATCTCGGCAATATGCGGGTCTTTGTCGCCGTAAACAAAAGCCAGGCGCAGGATACGGACATCAAAACCGTGATCCCGGTGCAGCGAAAGCAGTTCCTTTTCAGCGGCAATCTTGCTGGATGAGTAAGCCCTCGGATCGTTAACGTCCAACTTTTCATCTTCCCGTGCAGGGCGACGGTAACCCGGTCCGTAAACATTGCTGGTGCTGGCAAAAATGAACCTTTTAACACCGGCGTCCATCGCCGCCCGGGCAAGAGCGATCGTTCCTTCACGATTGGTCCTTACGATTCCTTCATTATCCGTAAAAGTTCGGAACAACGCTGCCAGGTGCACCACGGCATCCATCCCGGCAACGGCCGGCGGTAAAGTATCGGGATCATACAGATCACCCGTAACGACCTTAGCGCCGAGACCGGCTAATGACGATGCTTTGGCAGCATCACGTGCCAGGATAGAAACATCGTATCCTTTGGCCAGAAGGCGCGGAACAAACCTGCTGCCCACTTTGCCTGTTGCACCTGTTACTAAAATTTTCATAGACTAAAGATTGATTTGTGAAAGCAAAGCTCGAGGTAAAAAGCGCGCGTTGCAAACTATAATCAAACCGATAATTATGATTTTCAAACTTTTCGGACAGCCCTTGGCGTAGTTCCGGTTACCCGTTTGAAATAGTTGTTGAAATACGCCGGGTATTCGAAACCAAGCGCATAGGCGATGTCCGACACGCTCCAGTCCGTGTGCTGTAAAAGGGCTTTCGCTTCAGCCATCATCCGTCCGGCTATGTGCGCCGAGGTGGGTTTACCGGTCACTTCTTTCAGCGAGCGGTTCAGGTAGTTCACATGTACCGACAGGGCCTCGGCAAAGTCCTGGGCCGTGCGTAGCCTCAGCGGTTCGTTGCTGTTTTCTATGGGGAATTGTTTTTCCATCAGGTCCATAAACAGGTGGGTAATCCTGGCGGCCCCGTTTTTAACCGGCGCGGCGTTTTGCGGCGGCTGTATTCGCAGCGCTTCATGAATGACGAGTGACACGCAATTCCTGATAAGGTCTGCTTTATACGGATAATCTCCGTTATACACGGACAGCATCTTTTGAAATACACCGCTCATAAACGCTGCCTGCTCGTCATTGAGGGTAATGATCGGATTGTCTCCCACACGAAAAAGCGGGGAGTCCTGTAATTCCCGGCTGTTGATGAAGTTGCCGGTGAAGATGCAGGCATAGCCGCCGGCGCGGTTAATACGGCGCACGATGGAATGGGGTACGTCGGGATTGACAAAGAATAGAGCGGTACCTTTGAGTTCACGGAGCTGACCGCCGTAAAGGATGGTCATGTCGCCATGCACCAGGCCCATTTTATAAAAGTCGCGGCGGCCCTGCCTGACGGGCACGTCGGCCGATGCGGACAACTCATGAACCCTGAAACCGCTCAGCCGCAGCTCTTCCATATTTACGCCCGGTATACCTGTCGTTTCCTGGATTGCCATGCGGCAAATCTAATGAAAATCAAACTTTTATTAGCGCGTATCGCAACCGTAAAGTTCAAACCGCGGAAAAAGTAAAAATCCCCTCCCTGGAGGGGGGTGCGGCTGCCCATGCGGTGGCAGGGGTGGGTGAGCGCGGGCCACGTGCGTGTAACTGTCGCTATTCATGCCCTGCTCTGGTTTAAGAGTTAGCGCAGCGTCTCTTAAATCAGGAAGTAAATGCAGAACTCCGTTCGGGTTCGGCACGAAATGCGCAGCAAAGCCGGGGTTAGCTGCGGAGCGCGTCGTTGGGTGATGGATCCTTAGTAAACAATATTAACGGATCAGTCGACATTCTCTCCCTCGAACTTCTTTTCGATTGCGGCCCAGTAAGGCAGGTCGACGATATTCATAAATTCATCCATGTCTACCGCGCGGCCCTCCGTTAAAGGCTCGCCGTTTTTAAGACGTTTTAAGGCCAGTTGCGTGGCGCGCGCCACCTGGAAGATCACCGTGGTGGGATACAGGATCATGTCGAAGCCCATATCGCCGAAATCCTTGGGCGATAGCCAGGGCGTTTTGCCGCCATTTTCCAAAACGCTCGTGGCCAGCGGAACGCCTTTAAATTCCCGGCCTATTTGCTCCAATTGGTTTACGCTGGTCGGGCCTTCCAGGTAAACGCCGTCGGACCCCGCTCTTAAATACCGTTCCGCGCGTTTCATCGCTTTATCCAGCCCTTCCGGACCGATCGCATCCGTACGCGCTAAAATGAACAACTCGTTATCGTCGCGTGCGGCTACCGCGGCGCGTATCTTTTCTTCCATAAAACGAATGGTGACTACTTTTTTATCGTTCATATGCCCGCATTTTTTTGGCGGCTGCTGGTCCTCAATAAATGTGGCCGAGGCACCGAGGTGAATATATTCCGATATCGTACGGGTCACGTTTTTTACGTCTCCGTAGCCATCGTCGATGTCGATCATAAAGGGCAGGGGCGAAGCGGTAATGATGTTTTCCATCGACAGCTTCTTTTCGCCGAACTTTTCCAGGTCGACATCCGGAACCGCGTGCGTTGCTCCCGACAAGGCATAGCCGCCGATCTGGAACGCATCGAAACCCGCCAGCTCGATCAGGCGCGCAGTCAGCGCGTCATGCGCCACCGGCAAAAGCACCGGCCCTGCCGACTCTTTAAGTAACTGTTTCCAGGTTTTTCTTTTTACAGTTATATGTCTCATAGTATTTAGGAGAACCAATTTCGCCGCACAATAGTTTGACGCTGCGGGATGGCAGGTTTTGCGGAAGGCGTTTTTCCGTAAAAAATCTGTTCTGGTTTAAGAGTTAGCGCAGCGTTCTTTGAAATCAGGAATTAAATGGAGAACTCCGTTCGGGTTTGAAACGAGATGTTTGTTGCCGGACGGAGTCCTTCTTTTCATGCTTTAATTTAAGTCGCCCGAAGACTTAAACCAGTATTGGGTTTATTATTTTAGTAATTTAGTAACCAAACCTTATAGACATTAAATGGACAAAATTACTAAGGAAAAAATAGCAGATTTTATTTGCGGCGATAATCCTCAAAAGTATCCGGAGTACAGGAGCTCAATGTTCCTCACCAAATTCTTTCAAGATATTGGAATTAATGCAAGGCATGACGGTTCTACTAGAAAATGGTGGACTTTGTCAATAGTTGAAAACTTATCGGGACCTGATTTGCAAAAAGTTATCTTGCGTTTGGCGTCACCGAAGTTATATGGCGGCGATAGACAGAAAATACAACTTGCATTATCAAGTTTGAATGAGATACTTGAAGTCGAAAGCTTAAGAGTTTTTATTGAAGGATTGGAACCTAAGCTAAAGAGGCAAACGCCTAATTACGATTTTGATAAGCCAACTAAAGTGGAAGAAGAGTTGAAACCTTTACCTCCGCCAAACTGGGAAGCGTTAAATCTGGAATATGGAATCGCTACGATATTACGCATAAGATGGGAAGAAATACAAAAGTGTATTGACAATAATGCTACACTTAGCGCTTTGATAATGATGGGTAGTATGCTTGAAGGCTTTTTATTAGGTACGATGCAAAACCGACCACAATTAGCAAATACAGCTAAGTCGGCTCCTAAAAAAGATGGTAAGGTTAAAAACTTTGCGGAGTGGAGTTTGAGTGAACTGATCGATGTTGCACATGATAATGGATGGATACACCTGGATGTAAAAAAATTCAGTCACGCTTTACGTGATTTTAGAAACCTAATACATCCTTACCAGCAGTTGGTATTACAGACATTTCCTGACAAGGATACATGCAATATTTCTTGGTTAGTTGTACAGGCGGCTTGTAATGACATAGCCGATTGGCTAAAAAAAAATCCTAAATAAGAAAGATTAATTAGTTTGCCGATTAGAAAATGGTTTAAACATTTGGGGTGAAGTTCCCCTGTTCTGATCTAAATTAGCCTTCGGAAGACGTAAACCAGTAGGGGGACTTCCTTAAATCTTCCACACAAACGAATTATTCAATTTCCTTTTGAACTCTATTGTTTTAGTCTTATTGTCATAAAAAGAGTAGTATGTCCTTTTTGACCTATTTTTATATTCTAGGCATATTTTTAAATCATCGAGCGCTGGCGGCAGCCCTCTCACTTCGGTTCGATTTCTACCTGTAGTTTCTTCTAACTCTTTATACTCTGCTTTTAAAACGATTTCTTGCCTGCTTCCAATAGGTACCTGCGTATTTAATGTATCTATACTAGTGAATCCTTTTCTTTCATGACTAAAATGGATTTTAGGGTAATAAGCTGTATGATCTGAATTGTTTCGAATAAATAACTTTATATCCCACTTTTTTTCAAAAATACGTAAGGCCTTTTCGGCGTCATAAACGTATATAGGCCTTTCATGTGTACCTTGAATTTCGTCAGGTTCACCTTGATTATTACTCATTCCAAGTGGCACGCTATGGCCACCGTTAGGTTTCAACTCCATTGTCAGTTCCGGTCGCGTATAATACTTTCGTCTTATCCAGACGAGAATAGCCAAACCGATTGTGACACCAATGCCTACGACGCTCCAATCCATAATGCTTAGTTTTTAAGTTCGTCATTAATCATTTGTATAACCTCATCAGCTCTCACTAAATAGGTCGTGTTGAACTGGCTATTTATCGCCGATTGTACGCCTGCAAACTCAATATCTTGGTATTTACCCTTGTTGCTTATAAAGAAAATCGGTGAGCCTGACGCTCCTTTAAATGTTTGTGGCGTCAATACATAGTAAAACCGATCGACGTCGACAGGGTAGTTATGTGCGAAATCTTCAAGACGACCATTGTACAGTGTAGGACTTTGCGAAAAAAACTGCTGTGGACTTAACGGTATTGCGAATAAGGTTTGTTGATTGTTCTGTGGAAACCCCCAAAAAAAAGCCTCGTCCTTGGGTTTGTTTTTTTGTTTAGGAAGAAGTTTTTCAATTGAATTGATAACCGCGGTCTTTGGCAGCCCTTTAACCTCTATAATTCTGACATCAGGATGCGATGTATCAAATCCGTAGGATGTTTGAGGGTCATATTTTATCTGGCAGAATTCATATCCCTTTGTGGCACTGTCATAATAACGGAGCTCTAAATATTCCGTCTCATCTTCGAGTGCCATTAAAGGCTCTCCACTATAAAAATTGGGATTTGAACCGTATAGCGATCGTGAATTAGGATTGAATTGAAATGAATCTGACTTTGAGATATTTTTCAGTAAAGAATCCAAATTCAAATTACTTGGTTGGTTTATGCCAACTAAAAGGTTTTGGCCATCTATTTTAAAAGGAATATTGCCAAGAGGGGAGGAATCTCTAAATAAATGAAAATCAGGATCTGATATATCTCCGTTAAACGCTGACAGCGGCAAATTGCTCGAAGCCAGGTATTGACTGTCGACTCTAATGTGCGAACCATCAAAAACAAGACTAAGTGTAGGTTGAGCAATAGTTTTGTCATCTTCGTGTTGAGGCGGTACTTGGGAGGCCGCAAAATTACTTAGTTCCAAAAATTGGCTATCAACCTTGGTTTGAGGGGTACTAAATGAAAAGTTAAAGCTTTGTTCTTTACCAACAGGCAAATTATTAGGAGTCTGTGTATCGACTACATTACTTGGAATTCCTGTTATCCACTGGTTACGTTTATAAAGGTCGGTTAGTGCATTAGGTGCAAATAACTGGCTTTGCACTTTATCAACTACATGACTTGCAGTCACAAGAAATAGCCTGTCTTTTGCTCTTATAAAAAAGCAAGTTCCCCAATCTATACGCACATTGCGATGGGAACTGTAAATCGACCCTATATTATCTGTGCTTATAAATATAGGCGTTTTAAATATCAAATAAGAATAATCGCTAAGTGTGTTTTTGTCTTGTGAATACCCTTTAGCACCGCAGAAAATCAACAAAAAGAGTATAATAATCCGTTTCATGTAGAGATACTTTTACAGTATAAAGGTAACTCATAGAGAAAAACGCTCAACTGTCTATTTATCAACATTTCAACAATTGTTATTTAATGTGATGCTTTGAGAAATAATAGAAATGCTCTATGTAGTTCTCCGCAGCGCGCGCGTACCGTGTGTGCCTTGATTAGTATACCTTACCTCCACCCCAACCCCGGCGCCACATGCTTTAAAATAGAATCCAGCACATGCACGTTGTAGTCGACGCCCAAAGTATTGGGTACGGTCAGGAGCAGCGTATCGGCTTCCTGTATCGCTTCGTCTGCGGCTAATTGTTTGATCAGTTCACCCGGTTCGGCGGCATAGCTCCTGCCGAAAACCGCCCGCTTTTCCGGTTCGATATAACCGAAACTGTCGGCCTCTTTGCCCTGCTGCCCGAAGTAATACCGGTCGCGGTCGGTTACCAGGGCAAAAATGGAACGGCTTACCGAAACCCTCGGCTCCCGTTGGTGCCCGGCCTTTTTCCAGGCCTCCTTGTACAGCCTGATCTGTTCGGCCTGCTGTATATGAAAAGGTTTGCCGCTTTCATCGAACTTCAGGGTGGAGCTTTGCAGGTTCATGCCCTGCTCCGCCGCCCAAATAGCAGTGGCGTTGGAGGCGGCCCCCCACCAGATGCGTTCGCGCAGTCCTTCCGAATGCGGTTCGAGACGCAATAAGCCCGGAGGATTCGGAAACATAGGGTACGGGTTTGGCTGCGCAAAGCCGGCGCCTTTGAGCCGCTCAAAAAAGATGAGGCCCTTTTGACGCCCCATATCCGCGTCGCTTTCGCCTTCGGCAGGTTCGTAACCGAAATAGCGCCAGCCCTCGATCACCTGTTCCGGCGAACCCCGGCTGATGCCTAACTGCAGCCGCCCGCCCGAGATCAGGTCGGCAGCGCCCGCGTCTTCAACCATATACAAAGGGTTCTCATAGCGCATGTCGATCACCGCGGTGCCGATCTCTATTTTGCTGGTTTTTGCGCCGACCGCTGCAAGCAGCGGAAAGGGCGAGGCCAGTTGCCGCGCAAAATGGTGGACACGGAAATACGCACCGTCCAGCCCGATCTCTTCGGCGGCTACGGCCAGGTCGATGGACTGTAGCAGCGTGTCGCTGGCGCTGCGGGTGGCGTAGGAGGGATGATCGGACCAGTGCCCGAATGATAAAAATCCTATTTTCTTCATCGGCTTATTTGGTTGCAATATAGCGAGCTTAATCTATTTTTGTTATATGGCAACATTGACCGAGTTCAAAGGATCATTAAATTTACACGAGCCCGACCATGGCCTGTCTCCCCAGCTAAAAAGTCTCTGGTACGACGGCAAAGGCGACTGGCACAAGGCGCACGCACAGGTCGATCAGCTCAGCGACCGGGCATCCGCATGGGTTCATGCTTACCTGCACCGCAAGGAAGGCGACATCTGGAATGCCGACTACTGGTACAACCGGGCGGGCCAGGTCCGGCCGAAGGTATCGCTGGATGAGGAATGGGAACAGTTGGTTGTACACTTTTTGGCTGACAAGTGAAACAGCGCATTCATTCCATCGACATTATCCGCGGCCTGATCATGGTGATCATGACACTGGACCATTCGCGCGACTTCCTTCATTACCCGGGCCCCTCGCCGCTGAACATGCAAACCACCACCGTCATCCTGTTCTTTACCCGCTGGATAACGCATTACTGCGCGCCGACGTTCGTATTCCTCAGCGGCGTATCGGCATTCCTGGCCGGGCAGCGCCGCACAAAAAAGGAACTAACCCGCTTCCTGCTTACGAGAGGGACCTGGCTGATCATATCCGACCTGCTGATCATCAGTTTCCTGTTCAGCTTCGACCTGCAATACCACCTGCTGGTGCTGGAAGTGCTTTGGGCCATAGGATTCGGGATGATCATCCTGGCGCTTTTGATCCATACGCCGCGAACGGTGATCGCGGCAATAGCTTTACTGATCCTGTTCGGTCACAATATCCTGGATTATCTGCCGCCCGCAGAGAATGGGCCGGAAGGCATCCTGCGCACCATCTTCCTAAGCGCGGCGGGCTCGGTGCTGCCGCTGGGTGCGGGCCGTTCGGTCGCCGAATTATATTCGGTGCTGCCCTGGGCCTGCCTGCTGCTGCTCGGCTATGTTTTCGGCCCGCTCTATAAAACCGGCGCCGACGCTGCCAAACGCCAAAAAATATTAGTGATCTGCGGTTGCGCGTTCATCGGCCTGTTCATCGCGCTGCGATACATCAACCATTACGGCGACCCTGCGCCGTGGTCAGTGCAGCGGAACGCGGCGCATACGCTGCTGTCGTTCCTTAACACCACCAAGCAGGTACCTTCACTGCTTTTCGTGGCGATGACCCTCGGGCCGGTGATGGTGCTGCTGGCCTGGGCCGAAAGGTTCAACAACCGGCTGACCGCTTTCTTCGAGGTCTACGGCAATGTGCCGTATTTCTATTTTATCGGGCATTTATGCCTGCTCAGGATCATGAACGTTTTATTGATCGCATTAAAAGGGTTGCCATTTAAGTCGGACGGTAACCCGTTCGTGTGGCAGGCGGTCGGGTTCGGGTTCCCGTTATGGGCGGTCTACCTTTTCTGGGCGTTCATCGTGGCGGCCATGTATTTCCCGGCCAAATGGTACGGTACGTATAAACGTTCGCACCAAAAGTGGTGGTTGTCGTATGTATAATTAACATCGGCACAATTAACGAGATTGCTTCGTCGTTCCACTCCTCGCAATGGCGTTTTTTTATTAGGCCACTCCGCCGATCTTTTTCTTCAGGTGGTCCGAGAGCCTTAAGGTCAGCGCCACAAGTGTCAGCGTTGGGTTCGGCGCAGCAGCCGTAACATAGTTGGACGATCCGGCTATGTATAGGTTGTCGATGCCGTGCACCTTGCAGTTGGCGTCGGTAACGCCGGTTTTTGGGTCGTCGCTCATGCGGGTTGTACCCATGTGGTGCCAGCCGCCGCCGGTAAACTCGGGCCAGCTATTATCCTTCTCGTCCCACAGGTATTCCAGCAGCCTGACGCGTCCTTTGGAAGCGGCGCCTACTTGCTGGCCCACAATCTCGTAAATGGTGCGGATACTTCTTTTCTCCAGCGGGGTAAGCACCCAGTGCAAATCGGCGCGCGGCATACCCAATGCATCGGTTTCCGTGTCCAGCGTAACGCGGCTGTCGGGGTTGGGCGCCTGCTCCACACGGGTGAACAACTGGTAGGAGGCATAGCCTTTTTTCTGTACGGGCTGATCTTCCTTATGGCCGCGTTTCTTCCAGTTCCTCATGCTCGCGCCGCGGTCGGCCGTAAAGCTGTCGATAAACGCCGGTTCCTTCCGGGCGATCTCCAGCGGGGTGAAGGATGCCGTACCGTTCAGGATGCGGTGTTTTTCCTGTGTTTGTGCGGTGATCGCCAGTTCGGCCCGCCACTTGGTCTTGCCGAAATCGATGGCATAAAGTTTCAGCGGATCAGGGTCGGGCAGCCACAGTTCGGCCGACTTTATTTCGATGTGCTCCATAAAATACCGGCCGACAAGGTCGTTGTCGTTACCCAGTCCTTTTGGAGCCTGCTTGTTCGACGCCAGCAGCAAACGCGCATTCTGAATAGCGCAGCAGGCCGAAACAAATATTTTGGCCCTGACGGTATGTTCCTTGCCTGCGAAATTTTTTACCGTTACCTCTTTTATCGCTGAAACGTTTTCGTTAGCGCCGATGTTGGTTGCATTGGCGTAGGTATAAAGATGAATGTTTGGCGACTTGACTATGGCGTCCTTGTACTTATCGCCGAAACGGGTAGGAGGACTGAACTGCCAGATCTTGTTATAAAGCACTTCCTGGTCGAAAGGAAGCGATACCATCGTAGGGTCCTGTTTCAGCCAGTAATCATAGCTCCACTCGTAAGGGCCAAGGTCGAGATTCTTTTGCGCCCTGGGGTAATAGGCATCCAAATCCTCGCGCTTGATGGGCCAGCCACTGTGCGGTACCCAATCGCGCTTTTCAAAATCGATCTTTTCAAAAACCGAACAAAAGCCTGCCCAATGGCCGGTAGTGCCGCCAAAATAATGCAGCCGGGCAGCGTCGAGCGGGTAATAGCGCTGACCGGTGGTTTTGCCCTTGTACAGGTCCTGCATTTGGGTTTCGTACTGGAAGCCGCCGCCCTCCAGCAGGATCACTTTATAAGGCGTATTCATCCATTCCAGCGCCATGCTGATGCCTGCGGCCCCGGCACCGATAATGCAGATATCACCCTCGATCAGGGTGTTGTTCGGTAATGTTCTGGCGTCGATATGCATATTATTAACTATTCAGGATAGAGTATAAGGCGCACTGGCGCGCTTCGGTTACCGAAAGCACCCAGCCGCTTACGGTGACGGTTTTATCCGATTTAAAATCGTCCACCACGCGGCTTTGCAGCATTTGTTCGATTTGTTTTTTATCTGCCGACGGGTTACCGCCCAAAAGCAGCTTTTGCAGGCCGGATTTATCATCTTCGGCGGGGACAAGCTTGCGATAGGCCTGGCCGGCCTCGCTGATGGTTTTAGCGTCGACAATGTGCGAAAAAAGCCAGGGCTGCGCCGCGACGTTGCCGGTGCCATCGGAACAGCCTTCTGCTAATGGCAGCGCCAGGGCAATGGCGGTATAGGCGGAAAGTTTTACAAATGTCCTTCTCTCCATGGGTTATAATGTGGTTATACGCGTAAAAATACTTTCTTTTTGTACATGAAATAAAGGAACAGCCATTTGATCATGACGTAGCAGACAGCGCCGAAAAACAGGTTCCAGGGGTCGCCGATCCATTGTATGAGCCATTTGAAAAAGCCGCTGGTAGTGTATTCCCAGTTGATAAACTTGCCCGAAATATAGATCAGGATGGAGTTCATGCCGATGACCTTGAAGAAAAACGCCCATTTTTTGTAGCCCAGTACGTCGATGACATAATAAAACAGCGACATGAGCAGCAGGCTGATACCGCCTACGAGCAACACGAACGAGCTGGTCCAAAGATTTTTATTGATCGGGAAATCCATGTTCCACAGCAAAGCCAGGCCGATAAATACGATGCCGACCACGGCCATGCGGATGGTTTTTGTCTCCTGCGTAAGGCCGGCTTTCTTAAGCGTGGTGCCGGCAAGGATGCCCAAAATACCGGTGCTGATAGCGGGTATGGTCGAAAATAGACCTTCCGGGTCGTGTATGCCCAGGTAGAGCCTGCCGGGCAGGATGGTCCTGTCCATGTACGAGGCAAAATTGCCCTGCATAGTCAGGTCGCCGTGCGGGAAACCAGGCGCCGAGGTAAACTTAAGCAGCAGCCAGTAACCTACGATCAGCGCCCAGAACCAGATGATCTGCCACATTTCGCTGGCATACAGGTAAATGATATTGGCGAACATATAAGCCAAACCGATACGCCCCAACACCGAGGCAAAACGTATCTCGCTGATAGGCCGCAGTTGCAGACCGTTGTTGTAAATGATACCCAAAAGCACCAGTATCAACCCGCGGCGGATCACCCGGATCAGCAGTTGTTCCCGGCTTTTGCCTTTCTCGCGCTCACGGCCCACCGAAAACGGGGTCGACACACCCGCCATAAACAGGAAGAGCGGGAATATCAGGTCATAAAAATGAAAGCCGTTCCATGCCGGGTGCGTAAACTGGTTGGCTATCGCGTTTAAAGGGCCCCAGTTGGTTATTTTGGCCAGACTGTGGAATAGTTCTTCGGCGCCCATGATCCAGAACATGTCGAATCCGCGCAGGGCGTCCAGCGAATAGAGGCGCGTAGGGGTTTGCTGAAAATCATCAGCCGGAGTTGCAGCCATGATAATAAAATTGAAATAAATTGCTTGGGTTTACAGGATACTAAAACTAAGCATTTTAAATCATTATCATTTATAATCAGTGAAGCCAAAAGCAAAAATTTTGTTACGGTACGGCTTTATTACTTATAATAACTTAAGTATCAATGGCCTGGGCTTTGTGTTTGAATAACACGATACCTGCCGCTTTTGATCATTTTTTCTTCCCGGGCCGAAAACGGTACGCGTCCGCCGAAATCCTGCACCCAGTATTTGTTGAACTGCGCAACGCCGACTTCTTTGAACGAGGGATTCATCAGGTTTTTGCAATGGCCCGGGCTATGCAGCCAGCCGTCCATCACTTCGGCAATACTCATTTGTCCTTCGGCTATGTTTTCGCCCGCGGCAAAGCTTTTGTACCCCTTAAAAGTATAACCGGCAGCCATAATGCGATCAGTCACCGTCCGGCCATCCTTGCTGGTATGACTAAAATAGTTTTTCGACGACATGTCTTCGGCATGGTTTATAGCAGCGTCGGCCAGTTCGTCGTTCCACTTAAGCGGCGGGGCCGGCGGCATGTAAACCGTACCGCAGTTGCAGCCCTGGTGCCGCGCTTTATTGATGCGGTCCAGGAATTCTTCTTTGAATTTCCTGCTTTGAGGCTCAATGGGTTTTATGGTTGCAGCCGGCAAAAGAAAAAGGCCGGCCAGTATCATTATCAATAACTTCATGTTTTTTCGACTGTGGATTTAACGCCGGGTTTAAGCAATTAGCGTGAGTATAGCCGGCTAACGTTTCTTTTTGACAGGCTTACGACGAATGGTACGACGCTTACGTTTATAGAGGATGAAAAGACAGGCGGATACGATCACGATGGCTGCGATCAAGATCAGGATGAGGACGTTTTTCCGCCTGATCTTAGCTTGTAACGCTTCCTGCTGTTTGAGGTATAGAGTTTTTTTTTGACAGCCTGCACCGAGTCGTTTTTAGCTATGCGTATTACTTCTGCCCGGTGAATACTGTCGCCGATGGCCTTATATCTTTTTAAGGCGATTGCTGCTTTCCCGGGATTTTTCATCCGGTTGTACAGCAATGCATAGCTTAGTTGCACTTGTTCCTCCTGTAGGGGATAATGATTTTTCGACGAAAGGGTTAACGCCTCGTTCAGGTCGCGCAGGGCAAGCTGGTAATCTTTGATGTCGGTTTTGATCGACGCCAGTTCGATCAGCGATGTGATAATGTTGGGGTTATCGTTCTTCGCCCGCGACAGCGTATTGGACTGCAGGATGAACCACTTCGCTTGCGGATATTTCTTTTGCGCATGGTACACCCGGGCGAGGTTGTCAAAACAGGTGCGTAATCCCAAAGTATCGTTATACCTGGAGAAATAATGCAGCGCCGAATAGGTGTTGCTTAGCACGTTTTCCTCGCAGGCCAGCTTCCGTTTCCGGTTGCTGATGGTATCGAACCCAAGGCATTGGGCCGCCAATTGCGCATATATAGCGCCTTTCAGCGAGTCGGGCGCAAGGGACAATTGTTTCTGCAGGCTATCGACCCGACTGTAAGTTGGCACAACTTTTTGCAGCAGGCTGTCGGGCATGTAAGGCAACGCATTAGCAACGGCGCTGAAAAGTAGCAGGAAGATTAAAACTGGAAGTATCCGGACTGAAATAACTGGTCGCATAGGCTGAACGGAAATGTTTTATCAATTCCTGTGCCTGTTTTAGCTGAGAATTTCCCAAGGCGTTTAAAACCGGCTTTAAATAATAAAAAGGGCAGAATTATTTTTCCGTGATTTACACGTCGTTACATAAGAAGCCGGCTTAGTACACAAATTAGTACAAAAAGTCCCGGTTCTTTTATCTAACCAGGCTTGTATATTTTTCGATGTAATTTTTAAAGCCGCGCGAGCGAGTCATTAACAGCTCGAGCAAACCAATGCCTGCTGAGGCGCACAGGATACCCGCAATTACGTCGGCAATATAATGGTGACTGGTATAAACTGCCGCGAACCAAATGCCTGCCACCACGGTAGCGAAGATAATATTAATCCAGCCAAGACGGTTTTTGAGGCTGTAATAAAGAACGATGACCGGGTAGGCCGAATGAAGCGACGGCATCGCCGCAAACACATTCGAACCGCGGGAATAGATCGAACTGAAAATATGTGCATGGAAATAATCGTCAAAACGGGCCAGTCCGGCTATGCCTTCGCCCGTTAGGGGGTGAAAGTTAAACCCATATTGCTGCACGTACCACGGCGGCGCGGCGGGGTACGTGTAGTAACCGATGAAGCCAAGTATATTAACGATAACGAACGCGTGCAGGAACAATATGGCCTGTTTCGGTCGTTTTGAAAAGAAAAGATAGAATGCAAAGCCAAGCGGCACCGGTATCCAGCAGAGGTAAAAAAGACCTGTCATAACATCAAGGAAAACCGAGCCGGTGGTCCTGAAATACTCATTGGCCGTAAGTACCTGGTTGTGGTATTCGATACCGAAAAAATGCTTTTCGAAATTGTACAGATCGGCAATATGCACAGGATTGTACCTGTAGTTGGGGAAGGCCTTCATGTAATCGAAGATCATCCAGTAAATGGCAAAGCCAAAAAATGTAACCAGGAATCTCCTTGTTACGGGGGAAGCGTAGAACAGCAAGTTGCAAAGCGCCACCAGGAAAAAATGATCGGAACGCAAGCCAACAAGCCACCAGGTAAGCAGGAGGTAACCGGCAGATAAAAGTGAAACTATGATTACAGAGCGGGGTGTTACTGTAATGCCACGACTGACATTATTACCCATGCTATTTTTTGATGAAATCCGAACCGAAGATTTTGTCCCAAAGCGGCGAACTTACCCCGTAACCTTTATCGGCATCCTGGTAATGATGCAGCATGTGGTGCTGTTTGATCTTTTTCCAGACGCTGCCTTTAAAGTTAAAATGGTGAATAGCATAATGTGTCATATCATAGAATAGGTAGCCCAGAATAAACCCGGGGAAGAATGCAAAAATGTAATGCGGCGGAAGGATAGCATTGAACAGGAAATAAAAGCCTGTTGCCAGGGGAATGCTCACCGAGGGCGGTAAAACCAGCCTTTTGGCATCGCTGGGATAATCGTGGTGAACACCGTGAAAGATAAAATGCAGCCTTTGCGCCCAGGGTTTATCCGGCGGGGCATAATGAAATACAAAACGGTGCATTACGTATTCGGTAAAGGTCCATACGAAGAGGCCGAGGGCGAAATATTCGAAGAATGTAAGCACACCCATCCCATCCATAAAAAACGCCTTATAAAGGCAAAACAATATTACAGGCATAAAGATAAATACAGGTACCAGGTAATGTACCTTCGACAAACGCTCGAGGATGCTGCTTTTGAACATCCTCACCGATTCCTGCGAGTTCGAAACATACTTCTTTTTCATTCTTCAGGGCTTAAAACGTTCAACCATTTCCTTACCTGTATTTGGGTCGGTGCCATTTACCTGTACATACGATACGTTGGGTATCCAAAACGAACCGCCGTCTATCTTTACAAAGATCCGGTTAAGTATAGCCGGTTTTTGCGAAATAACTGCAAATATACGATATTTTCCGTCAGGCGCTTTCATTAGCGTCATCTTGAATTTTTTGTAGCAAACAAATCGCAGATCATAACTTCCATTCCCCAGTGGGGTGGTATTTAATCCGTACGCAAATTTGCGCTGTATAAAGTTCAGATCTTCCCTTTGGCTCCGCTCGGCATATTTTATCCAATAAACTTTTACCGGTTCCTCTTCGTCGGGTTTGCCGTTGGTTGCTGTGTTAAGGTCGTAAATAATGGTGTTGGCATTCGGCGTTCGCTGAACGTAGAACAGCCTGCTGCTGCTCGTAGGTGGAGTAGGATAGGTTACGGGCATCCGTGCCGAGTCCGGAGCACCCTTTCTGCCGCCGTCGGCCCCAAAAGTATACCCGGTTATCGCAAAAAAGAAAAACAGGAGAAAAGTAGTACGCATTATTGATTTGAATTCTTATTTTTTTGTTCGAGCGCCTTTTTGGCGTCAACCAGGCGCCTGAAAGCAGTTACATTAGTTAAAACAGCCAGGGCGACGATAGGGAAAGTAAAAATCGACATCGTCTCGAAGACATGGAATTTGATACCGGGTATATATAGCTTGTAGTCGCCGCCAAGATACAGCGAGCTGACACCGCATAGTATGGCAAAAAGGCCCAGGGTAACGACTCGTTCGGGCCTTTGCATCAGGCCGCCTTTACATTCGACGCCAAGCCCTTCGGCGCGTGCCCTTACATAACTTACCATCATCGAGCCGATCATGGCAATAAAGGCGAATATCGAGCTCAAAAAATAGTGGTGTGCCACGAGATAATAGCAAATGCCCAGAAACATGATCAGTTCGCTATACCGGTCGAGTACCGAGTCGTATAATGCCCCGAAAGTTGATTTCATATTACCAAGGCGTGCCACCTGCCCGTCGAGCATGTCAAATAATCCCGCGAACAATATTAACCCTCCGGCCCAGCCCACATAGGTTAGGTCGCCGCGATTGCCTTCTTCGGCGCCGATAACGAATATAACGGCGACGCCGACATTGAGTACAAAGCCGATGGATGTTACTGCATTGGGGGTGAGGCCAAGCTTGATCAATAGCTTAACAACCGGGTCGATGACTTTGTATATCCCGGATTGAAGGTTGTTTCGTATCGATGTATGATCAGCCATGTAAATTCCGCCTCTTAAAAAGTAAAAAGAACCCTTGTCCGGATACCCCATTTGGATACCTCGGGGTGGTCCAGGTAATCAAAACGCCTTACCAGGTCGACCCTTACAAATTTAAAAATGTTTTCAATGCCAACGCTTCCCTCGATATAGGGAGTCCGGCCCAATGGGTAGGTTATAGGCTGTCCATTTTGGTCGGTTGGCAACTGGAATAGCGAAGGGTGCAGCGATGGATTATTTTCGTCGCGCAATCCGCCCCATATTGATTTGAACGAAACGGTCTCACGCCATTTCAGTTTTTTAAACAATGGTATCTTGTTAAAAAAGAAGCCGTTAAAGTGGTGGTCGATGTTAATGCTGGCGTTGTGGTCGTCAACAAACTCCAGGAAGTTCATTAGGTTGTATGAGTAGATGTCGTACGCATAGGTTTGATTTGCCCTTGGTATCGACAGCAGCGCATAAGGTACCTGGCCGAAAATATTGGTGCCTTCGGCAAGCACATCCGTGTAACCCAGTTGCGAAAGATAAAAGCGCTTGTAAATTGACAGGTGGACGTTTTTGTAATTGTACTGCCCGTCGAACACATTTTTAATGCCCTGAGTATAATTCAAGGTGAAAATCGGGTATTTGTTAGGAATGTCGACGCGATAGATCTTGCCCTGGTAAAATTGCTCATTAGGCGCGTAGCGCAATTCTGCCGTAACTTCGGCAGTAGTGATATTATTTACCCTGTTGGGCACGCCGTTTAGCTCGTCGATAAAATACAGCGAACCGGCAGGCGATTGCGTCCATTTTCTCAGGCCAAGGCTATACGAAAAATGGCTTTCAAATTCGTGCACATAGTCCAGCCTATAATTGTCGTTGTACAGGTATTTATCGTTATTGCCACGCTTGAACGAAAGCAGGAAATTGTCTTCCTGGACGAATTCCAAATCAAGCCCCGGTATTTTCGTATCGCGTTGAAAACTGGCACGAATGTAATTCTGCGGGAAGCGATAGATTGATTTATCGTTGATGGAATAAGTCGCACTGAGAAAATACTTCCATCTCAGGTCCCTGAAGCCATAAGCAGCGTAGGTTTCGAAATAATAACGTTTGCTTAACTCGGGCGTGGTGCGGCCGCCCAAACGCAACTTAAAGCCTTCAACCGGGTTGAAGCTGTAAAAAGTATTGGCTGGCCCCAGCTCGAAAGGCCCGAAAGATTTATAACCGGCGAACAATAAGGTAATAACGTCCATCGTCCGGCGGTATGACGGGATGGTTTTCAGGGTGTCGATGTTATGATAAACCTTCGATTCGGCGGTCGTAAGCGTATCAAGACGGTTTTTGGCCCAGTAGGCATCACTTCTGTCCTTCGCCTCGTCCAGCGCTACCTGCGACGGCCCGTCGTAGGCCGTGTCCGGCAATGCTTTGTTGACCTCGTAGTTTTTATATGTTATCGTCCTGGTGCCAAGCAGGCCCCCGTCGCCGTTTTTGTTTAGCCCGAAGTCGACAATGGTATTACTGCGGCTCAAATGGTAACGGTTATCCGGGTTCTGTTCAAAATCCTGGTCGACGTGCAATGATTTTACAAAGTTGAGGTTGATGTTTTTGTTGATGGTAAGCGCAACGTGCTGGACGGCGTAATTGCCGTCGAGCGTGACGTATATTTTACCCTCGAACAGCATATCGGTCGTGTTTCGCGGCGTGAAGCTTAGCTCGACGACTTTAGCATTATTTACCGTTATGGTATCTGTGATAAAGAATTTATAAAACGATGGGGCGACATCGCTTATCGGGCTCAGGAACTCATTGGTCATTAAAAAAATGTCGCCCTGGTAAATGTCCACATCGTAATACATGTGCTTAAAGTACTGCCCCAGGCCTTCATTGTCTATATAACTGCCAAAGTTTACGCCCTTTTGCGCCAATAATATCGTTTTGGTTTTCTCGGGGCTTTTGCGGTAATATACCTGGCTCAGCTTCTCATCCAGGTAAATAGGCAGCAGTGTTTTACCCGGGATGGACGTACTGTCGCGGTTATCCAGCAGGAATTTGTATTTTTTGAAGAACTTTTTGTCTGAAATATTGGGAGAGACGTTCAACAGCGAGAACATCATTTTGTCGTATTCCTTGTACTGAACATAGTTGTAGCTTTCCGGACGGTTTTGCGCTTTATGCGCAATCACCTGCCTGATCAGCTCGACGGCGGGGTTGTCCTTATTCCGGTATTTCGGCGCCTTGCTTGTTATAATGGTTACACCTGTAAGCTGCTGGCTGACGGGGACCAGCCGGACATTTACTACCTGGTCCTGCCCGGGGGTAACAGGCAAGTTAACAGGCTTATAGCCGACGTAGCTCACTTTAATACCTTTGAATGGTTTTGATGACTGCAGAACGAATTTGCCGTTAACATCTGACGTTACATTAACCGAGCTGTCGGCAGCGAATATGTTTACAAACGGAAGGGTCTGTTTGGTTTTGGCGTCGGTAACCACGCCACTCACCCTGGTTACCTGGGCGACCGACGTGAAAGAAGTGAGAAGAAATAAGCTGGGTATAAATATTTTTATCAGAACCCTTTTACAATCCATGTGCCTTTTGCAATTACGCAGGTACAAACTCATTACTATATTGACGGTTGTAAAAAGTATTCATTTTGTCCGGCAGAATAATTTTAACTACCTATCACTTAATTTTATGACAATAATAACGGCTGATAAACTGTATTCGTTCCGTTTTATTGCCCCTCTGGTATACGATATAATGGTTTTCGACAAGTTTGCCTTGCAGCGCAAAAATAGCAAAATTGCGTGCAGACTATTGTGGTCAAAAAGTCAAAAATTAATCAATTGATTAATTTTTGACTAAACTCATATTTTGAACCAAACCACCGCCTGTAATAGAACATTGGCGTATATGCCGGCCAGTACGTCGTCGAGCATAATCCCCCAGCCGCCGGGAAGCCGTTCCATTCTTTTTATAAAGAAAGGCTTGGCAATATCGAAAAAACGGAACAACACGAGACCGACCAGCACATGAACGATATTGACAGGGATAAAAAGCAGCGTAATGCACATTCCGGCTGCTTCGTCGATAACAACCCGGGACGGATCTTTTCCCCAGATTTCAGAAACGATACCTGACGACCAAATGCCGAGTAAAGTTATAAAAACTGTAACCACCAGCGAGATTAGAGCAGGTGGAAACCCGCCCGCCCAGGTTAAATACCAGCAAACGCAACAGGCAATCGCTGCTACTGTACCGGCTCCTTTGCCGATATAACCTATGCCCAGGCAGGTGGAGGTAAGTTTATGAAACAACATTATAATGCTTCAACCAGGTCCTGGTAATAGTCCAGGCCAAGATGTGTGATCAGGTCTTCGCCCATCAAATGCCGCAAAGTATTTTGCAGCTTCATTAATTGTTTGAAGATATCATTTTCCGGCCGTAATCCCGGCGCGGTTTGCGGCGATTTGAGGTAAAACGAAAGCCATTCCTGTATGCCGCTCATATCGGCGCGTTTCGCCAGGTCGATAAACAGGGCAAGGTCGAGCGCAACCGGCGCTGCGAGTATCGAATCGCGGCAAAGGAAGTTGATCTTGATCTGCATTGGATATCCTAGCCAGCCGAAGATATCGATATTGTCCCAGCTTTCCTTGTTATCGCCGTGCGGCGGGTAATAATTGATGCGGATCTTATGGTAAATATCGCCGTAAAGCTCGGGATGGTCGTCCGGCCGGAGAATATCTTCCAATACGCCAAGCTTTGAAACCTCTTTGGTTTTGAAGTTGTCCGGGTCGTCCAGCACCAGGCCGTCGCGATTGCCGAGGATGTTCGTCGAGAACCATCCCTTGATACCCAAAGCTCGTGCTGCCAGGCCCGGGGCCAGGATGGTTTTCATCAGGGTTTGACCGGTTTTAAAATCTTTCCCGCCGATAGGCGTGTTGGTCAATTTCGATAATTCGACAAGGGCCGGGATATCGACGGTGAGGTTTGGTGCGCCGTTAACAAAGGGGTAACCTAATTTCAAAGCCGCATACGCGTACACCATGCTCGGTGAAATACGTTTGTCGTCGTCGTTCAGCGCCTGCTCGAACGCCGCTATTGACTGGTGGATGTCTGATGCTTCGTAATAGATCTCGGTCGAACCGCACCACAGCACCACGATACGGTCGCAGCCGTTTTTTGTCTTGAAGTTTTGAATATCTGCAATTACCTGGTCGGCCAGTTCACGCCGCGTGCCTGTTTTTATGTTGGCTCCGTCCAGGTTTTTAGCGTAGTTTTTGTCAAAAGCTGCCTTCATCGGCACCAGTTTTTCCAGTTCGGGCCTGATAGCTTGCAGCAAGCCCGCCTCCAATACCCTGGCATTGCTGGCGGCTTCATACACGTTATCCTCATATACATCCCATCCGCCGAAAACGATATCGTTTAAGTCCGCTAAGGGGACGAAATCTTTAATTTTGGGGTAACGGTTCTCAGTTCGCTTGCCCAGGCGGATATGGCCCATCTGGGTCAGCGAGCCGAAAGGTTGCGAAATTCCTTTTTTAACGGCCTCAACACCGGCGATTAATGTAGTTGCTACCGCACCAAGGCCCGGGATCAATATCCCCAGTTTACCTCCGGCAGGTTTGATATTGCTTTTCATAGTGTAGAATTTTAGTTTGACTTTTTTGCGAAAATGTTCAAATAGTGGCGTTTTAACAAGAAGTTATCGTTAATTTTACAAAGCAGGTACATAAATGAAAATAGCCAATCAATTTCTGATTGGCTATTTTCTATATTACCGGGATGGGGTGTTTCCGGTTTTAGTTTCAGATCGATTTTTCGTAGATACGGTAAGTTTTGTAGTGTTTACCGCCGATGGCTTCAATCGCCCGGTTCACCATGTCGTTATGCTCCAGTGTCCACGAAGCTTCGGCATATTCCAGCCCCTTTCTCGCGTACTCTTTAATAATAGTGCCGTACAATACAGCCTCGATACCCATTTTGCGATAACCTTCAACCACGCCCAGCAGCATGATCCTGATGCCCTTAATTTTACTTTTACCGAATAAGAGCTTAAAGATACCAGTAGGCAGCAGGCGCCCGCGTTTAACGGTTTTGAGTGTCTGGTTTATGTCCGGGATAGCCACGCCGAAGCCTACGATCTTGCCGTGTTGTTCGGCAAGCAGGCAAAAATCCTGGTCGAGGATCATTTTCAGGTCTTTGGCGGTATAGTCAAATTCTTCGTTGGTCATCGGGAAAAAGCCCATATTCTTGTCCCAGGCCGAATTGTAAACTTCGCGCAGGGCAGCAGCTTCTTCCTTAAATTTCTTCAGGTTTACTTTGCGTATGGTAACGTCGCTGCGTTTCAGGCGCTCTGTAAGTTTGTCGAGCAGCTTTACTGATTTATCATTGTAGCTGTGCCCTTGCCAGCTCCAGGCAAACAGGTCGACCTGTTTTTTAAAACCTGCTTTCTCGAGCAGGGTAACATAATACGCCGGATTATAGGTCATCATTACCACCGGCGAGCTGTCGAAGCCTTCGATCAATAAACCGCATGTTTCGTTGGTCGAAGGGTTGGCCGGGCCAACGATCTTGGATACTTTCTTTTCCTTTAACCAGTCGGTCACCGCCTTTAACAGCAGATCGGCCGTTTCCTGGTCATTAATGCAATCAAAAAATCCGAAAAAACCATCGTTGGTTTTGTTGAAGGCGTTGTGGTTATTGTTCATTACCGCGCAAATACGTCCAACAACTTTGTCGCCATCCAGCGCCAGGAAAGGCTGCAGCGACGAATGCTTCAAAAAAGGATGGGTGGTTAAAATATCCCTTTGGGCGATAAATAATTCCGGTACGTAATTGGGGTCGTTCTTGTGCAGGTCGTGCGGGAAATCGATAAATTGGGCCAATTCCTTTTTGGAGCTGACCGGAATTATTTTCTTCATATATTTTCGTTGATGGTTGTTACGCCAACTACCTTAAACGTTTTTGCTATTTTGTCGATAGCTTCTTCAATCTGGGCAAAGGTGTGGGTTGCCATCAGTGAGAAACGCAGTAAGGATGAGTCGGAAGGAACAGCGGGAGATACCACGGGGTTTACAAACACGCCCGAGTCCTGCAGGTACTTGGTCACCATGAATGTCTTTTCGTTATCGCGAACGTAGATCGGCAATATCGGGCTTTCTGTAGGCCCGAGATCAAAGCCTTCTTCAATAAGCAGCTTTTTGGCATAGTTGGTATTATCCCATAGCTTGGCAATGCGTTCAGGCTCATTGATAATGATGTCCAGTGCCGCCAGTACGCTTGCAACCGCGCCCGGGGGCATGCTTGCGCTGAACATGAGCGAACGGGCCCGGTGTTTCAGGTAGTCGATCGTCGCAAAGTCGGCAGCGATGAACCCGCCAAGCGACGCCAGCGATTTACTGAACGTGCCCATGATCAGGTCGACATCGTCCGTCATGCCAAAATGCGACGCGGTGCCTGCGCCTTTCTCGCCGATAACGCCCAAACTATGCGCGTCGTCGATCATAATATTCGCGCCGAACTCCTCGGCCAGCTCCACAATCTCGGGTAATTTTACAATATCGCCCTCCATGCTGAATATACCGTCAACCACAATCAGCTTTACGCCATCGTCGGGCAGTATGGTCAGCTTGCGCCGAAGGTCGGCCATATCATTATGGGCATATTTAACAACCCTTGAGAACGACAGGCGGCTGCCGTCGATGATCGAAGCATGATCGTATTCGTCCAGGATCAGGTAATCGCTCCTGCTGGCTAATATGCTCGACAAAACACCTAAATTGACCTGGAAACCGGTGCTGAACAGAACCGCGGCTTCCTTGCGCACATATTCCGCTAACTTTTCTTCCAGTTCGATATGAATATCAAGCGTACCATTCAAAAATCTTGATCCCGCGCAGCCCGTACCGTATTTGTCAATAGCTTTTTTAGAAGCTTCAATGATTTTGGGGTGATTGGTCAATCCGAGGTAAGAATTTGAGCCGAACATTAATACACGTTTACCATCTATGATCACTTCCGTATCCTGACCTGACTCAATGGGCCTGAAAAAGGGATAAACACCCCTTGCCCGGGCTATTTCTGCGTCTTTAAAC
>DASZVE010000049.1:0-37969 GCA_035547095.1 Mucilaginibacter sp. | reverse complement strand
TACTTCGTAACCGATGAAGGTCGACATATAACCTGCTGTCAGATTGAGCTTATCGGTTACATCATAGGATACATACAGGTTCTGGATATGGTAACCTGAAGTGGGGATCGACTGGTCGCTTCTGGGGCCGAAGGACAGCTCGCCTACAAAGGCTGCCTTGCCTACTTTCTTTTTCAGGCCCAGGTCGACCATACCGATCGAAACGGAGTTCTGGTCGGAAGCAAAGCTGGTGGGAATATTGGCATGGCCCGAAAAGTCGTATTTCCAGTAGGTATCCACCGAACCTGAAAGAATCAGCGGCGGGTCCTTAGGATCGGCGCCGGTGCCTACCTTGCCGGTATCGGAAGGCATAGTGGCGGCGTGCGAAGCGGCAATACCGTTTAGCAATAGTGTTATTATGATTAAATATTTTTTCACTTTACAAAAATTATTAGCCTTACTTCTTCATTTCATCCAGGGCTATGTTCAATTTCAGCACGTTCACTTTTGGAGGGCCGAACAGGCCCAGTAACGGTTGTTCAGTATGCGCGTCGATCAAGGCCAATACCTGTTGTTCAGACATACCACGTGCTTTTGCCACGCGTGCTGCCTGTACTTTAGCACCCATCGGCGACAGATCGGGGTCAAGGCCGCTGCCTGAGGCAGTAACCAACTCTGCCGGAATCTCTGCTTTCTTCACTGTTGGATTATACTTCAGGAAGGTATCGATACGACCCTTTACATCCTTGTTTAAATAATCCGGGTTGGTCGGTCCTTTGTTGGAGCCGGCTGAACCAGCGGCATTATAGTCAACCGCCGAGGGCCGCGACCAGAAATACTGGATTTTGGTGAATTTCTGGCCTACATTTTCAAAGCCAACCTGGCGGCCTTTGTAAGTCAGGATCACACCGTCGCCATGACCCGGGGTTAATTTCCCGATGCCGGCAATGACCAAAGGAAAAACACCCGACAACAGCACCAGCAGGATAACTGTTAATTTTATCGATGTTAATAGGTATGGTTTCATCTCTTTAATATTTTAAGATTCTTTTAAATAAATATTGCTACTACAAGATCGATCAGCTTGATGCCGATAAATGGCACCAATATGCCGCCAAAGCCGTAAATCAGCAGATTGCGGCGAAGCAACGCGCTTGCACCGATCGGTTTGTACTCCACGCCGCGCAACGCGAGCGGGATAAGCAGCGGGATAATGATCGCATTGAAGATCACTGCCGATAATATGGCCGATTGCGGGCTGTGCAGGCCCATGATATTTAGCGCAGCCAGCGACGGAATCGAAACCATGAACAAAGCCGGCACAATAGCAAAATACTTGGCCACGTCATTGGCGATAGAAAATGTCGTCAGCGTACCACGGGTCATCAGCAATTGCTTGCCTATCTCCACGATCTCGATCAGCTTGGTGGGGTCGTTATCCAGGTCGACCATGTTACCGGCTTCTTTGGCTGCCTGCGTACCGCTGTTCATGGCTACGCCAACGTCGGCCTGGGCCAGGGCCGGGGCATCGTTAGTGCCGTCGCCCATCATAGCCACCAGCTTACCGCCTGTCTGTTCGTGCTTGATGTAGTTCATTTTATCCTCAGGTTTAGCCTCAGCTATAAAATCGTCCACACCCGCCTTGTTAGCGATGTATTTTGCGGTCAGCGGGTTATCGCCGGTTACCATTACCGTTTTTACACCCATTTTGCGCAGGCGCTCAAAACGTTCCTGTATGCCGGGTTTGATAATATCCTGCAATTCGATTACGCCCAAAACAGTTTCGTTCTGGGATACAACCAATGGCGTACCGCCGTCGGAAGCTATTTGCTTCACACGTTCCTCAACTTCTGCAGGAAATGGATTGCCGGCCTTGATCACCATGTTGCGTATCGCGTCCGTAGCGCCTTTGCGGATACGGAGGCTAGTGGGCGTATTAATACCACTTGAACGTGTCTCGGCCGTGAATTTGACAAATTCAGCGCCTTCGGGTGCAACCGGCAATTTCATATGAGTTGAAGCCAGGTCGACGATGGATTTTCCTTCGGGTGTTTCATCGGCCAGCGAGCCAAAAACACTTGCAATTATCAGGTCATTAGGATCCACGTTTCTTGCAGGCCAGAACTGCGTGGCCTTACGGTTACCTATGGTTATTGTCCCGGTCTTGTCCAACAATAAGGTATCCAGGTCTCCGGCAGTTTCAACAGCTTTACCCGATTTGGTGATCACGTTAGCACGCAAAGCGCGGTCCATCCCGGCGATACCGATGGCCGATAAAAGGCCGCCGATGGTAGTGGGGATCAGGCAGACGAACAACGAGATGAATGCGGCTATCGTGATCGGCGTGTTAGCGTAATCGCCGAAAGGCTTCAGCGTAACGCAGACGATAACGAAGATCAGCGTAAATCCAGCCAAAAGGATGGTCAGGGCGATCTCGTTCGGCGTCTTTTGCCTCGACGCGCCTTCTACCAGGGCGATCATTTTGTCAAGGAAGCTTTCGCCCGGTTGCGCGGTAACCAGTACTTTGATACTATCCGAAAGCACTTTAGTACCGCCGGTGACGGAAGATTTATCACCGCCAGATTCACGTATAACTGGTGCAGATTCACCGGTTATGGCCGACTCATCAATGGTGGCAATACCTTCAATGATCTCGCCGTCGGTTGGGATCGTATCCCCAGCCACGCAGACAAACACATCACCCTTGCGCAACTGGCTCGATGATTTTGTTATGATGGTGCCATTGTCCAGCAGCACTTTGGCCGGCGTTTCCTCGCGGGTTTTGCGCAGGCTTTCGGCCTGCGCCTTGCCCCTTGCTTCAGCGATCGCTTCGGCAAAATTGGCAAACAGCACCGTAAATAAAAGCACCAGGAATACCGTGAAGTTATACCCAAAGCTGCCTTGTGCCGGATTGGTAAAAGAAAAGGCGGTTACGATCAGCATCACAACGGTACCGATCTCCACGGTAAACATGACCGGGTTGCGAACCAGCAGGCGGGGGTCGAGTTTGATGAAAGATTGTTTGAAGGCTTCTTTCACCTGATCGGCCTGGAATAATGTATTTTGAGTCGATTTCATTTTCTTATTTTTTAATCAAACTTTATCTAAGGGCGTGGCTTATTTAAGTGAAAAATGTTCAGCCAGGGGGCCTAACGACAACGCCGGGAAAAACGACAGTGCGGCAATGATCAGTATCACGGCCAGCACCATCACACCGAAGGTGGCCGTATCGGTTTTCAGCGTGCCGGCCGATTCGGGAATGAATTTTTTATTCGCCAGGATACCGGCTATTGCAACCGGACCGATGATCGGTAAAAACCTGGCCAGGATCATCACTATACCGGCGCTCACGTTCCAGAAAATGCTGTTGTCGCCCAAACCCTCGAAACCGGAGCCATTATTGGCCGATGATGAACTAAATTGGTACAGCATCTCAGAAAAGCCATGGTAACCCGGGTTATTCAGCCATGCTGACGGTTTTTCGGCCCAATTGATATTGGGAAAATGCACCAGGATGTAGCACGACAAAGCGGTGCCTACCAGGATCAAGAAAGGGTGCAACAGCGCGATCAATGAGGCGATCTTCATTTCGCGGGCCTCCACCTTTCGCCCCATGAATTCAGGCGTACGCCCCACCATCAGCCCGGATATAAAGACTGCAATGATGATAAATATGTAAAAGTTAAGATAACCCACGCCAACCCCGCCATAGAAAGCGTTGATCATCATGTCGAATAGCTGGCCCAGGCCCGACAACGGTTGCATGCTATCGTGCATGGCATTTACTGAACCGTTTGAGGTAACCGTAGTACAGATACTCCAGTAAGCCGAAGCGGCGGGGCCAAAGCGAACTTCCTTACCCTCCATAGCTCCGGCAGGCTGGCTAACGCCCAAATGCGCAATTGCCGGGTTGCCGTTCACCTCGGCATTTATGGAGGTCAGCTGCATGATAAGGAAACCAACCGTCATGACGCCGAAGATCACCCAGGCCAGCTTCTTTTTATTCAAATAGTACCCAAGTGCAAAAACCAGCGCAATAGGTATCAGTATAATACAAACGTTCTCAACAATATTAGTCAGGTAACTCGGGTTCTCGAGCGGGTGCGCCGAATTGGCGCCGTACCAGCCGCCGCCATTGGTGCCCAATTGCTTGATGGCTATCATGCCGGCGGCGGGGCCGCGCGAAACATGCAAAGTGTCGCCTTGCAGATCTATCATGGTAGCTTTACCTTCGTAGCTGGTAGTGGTGCCGTTAAAGGCCAGAAAAATTGCAACAACAAATGCAAGCGGCAAAAACAAACGGGTAACCGATCTAACTAGCAGGTCCCAAAAATTGCCCAGCTTGTCGGTTACCTTGTCCCTCATCGCCCTGAAGACCACTAATACAGCGGCAACGCCTGTGGCAGCGCTTACAAACTGCAGGAACATCAGTACACAACTTTGTGTAAAGTAGGTTACGCCAGTTTCGCCGGAGTAATCCTGCAGGTTGGTATTGGTCATAAAGCTTATAGCCGTATTAAATGCCAGGTCGGGTGTTTGGCTTGGGTTGCCGTCGGGGTTTAGCGGCAGATGCGCCTGGAACAAAAGACTGAAGAAGGCGTAAAACAGCCAGAGGCAATTGATGGTAAGCATTGCCTTCAGGTGCTGCTTCCAGTTCATTTCGCGGTTGGGATCTATACCGCTAAAGCGGAAAATCAGACGTTCCAGCGGCGCCATAAAGTCGAGCCAGGTTTTTTCTCCGTTAAATACTTTGGCAATGTACCTGCCCAGCGGAATGGCCAGGGCAACGGTCAATGCGTACATTAATATAACGCCCAAATATTCGGTGTTCATGATCTCTGATTTTTAATAGTTTAAAATTTTTCGGGTTTCAGCAGTACGTACACCATGTAAATGAACACAGCTACAGATACAATAAATAAAGCGACCATAGTTTCAGATTTTTTCGAAGTAATTAACTGATTTGAAGAAGAGCCAGAACACAGCTATGAAGCATAGCACGTAAGCAATTGTTAGTACAGTATCCATTTTTGAATTATTAGGTGTGATCTTTTAAAAGTGAAGCATTTTGATTTTCAACCAGGCGACATAAACCAGGCCTATTGCGAGCAGCCAAAAGAGAATGATAGCGAGCGTATCTATCAAAGCGTGCACCTTTTTCATACGATACCCGACTTGCCAAAATGGTGCCCCGAAAGAAGGTTTAATAAAAAGGCATGATTAACCGCCGAAAACGCGCTTTTATATTGACAGGAGAGTAATGAGCCTCAACGCGGGCCTATCAAAATGATAGGTTTTTTATCAAAGTGAGAATACTATCTTTTACGATATATCGTAAAAGGCCCTCCCTGCCGGGGAGGGTTTGGGAGGGGCAAATAGAAAAGCCTCCCTTAAAAAAGAGGAGGCTTCGTTCAGTTTTAAATTGAGAAAAGAGAGAATCAGTGTTCGTAGCGCGACAATTCGCGGCCGTGCAGTTCAACAAGGTTTCCCTCTTCATCGATGGCATAATGCGCATGCGCAACATCACGGTCGATCTTAAATTCTTTATTTTTTTTCTTTTGTGGCCCGATTGCGGGTACAACAAGAATGGCAAGGAGCCCGGTAATTTCTAAAATCGTGGTAAGCATCTTCTTAAATATCAACCGGTACATGAGGTTCAAAACCCATACCGAAAAACAAATTCTTAATTCCTATCTATATGGCTTGTTAGATCAGTTAGTGTAACCAAAAACTGCGCCAAATGTAGTTAATACGTATTGACATTACATAAGGTTTTTTAAAAAAATTACAAATAAATCACCAAAGCAATAAGATACTTAAAAAATAACGGCTGATTATGCCATTACAATTATCATTTTTTCAAAATAAGAAAATTCGCATTTTTAATAAAAGGACAATCAAACACCCGGGTAGGTGTATTAAAAAATTTGCCGACTTCGTAATTCGCTTAAAAAAATCACCGATTAGCAAAAAAATTAAATGGAAAGCCCAAAAACGTAACTGTTCGGACAACTGGGGTTGAAAAAAAACAAAAAAAGAGTTAAAACGCGGGATCGATTTAAGAGATACACGTCAAAAAGGACATTCTTTGAATTTTTTTGAATGAAATTGCCGGGCAAAATGGGAAAATCTTGCGCGTTGCCCGGCTAATTATCTGAATGATCTACTAATTATACCTTCGGCAGTTTGTACCCATTGTGGTATTCCTTCATCAGGTACTGTTTATTTATCGCATTGTCAGTAAATGAATTAGCGGCTGCATTCCAATGCAATTTTTCTCCGCTGCGGTAGGCTATATTTCCCATTTGGGCAACGGTAGCCACATGGGCGCCGGCTTGTATTGGGCAATGCAGATCCTCCATTTTGCGCGATTTAACCACGCTGACGAAATTCTCCCAATGCTTGTCGACACCATCATCCTGAACTTTCGCATAAGGCTTGCTCACTTTATTCTTGTTAGCGCTTTCTTCGATTACTTCCCAGCCTTCACGGTTTAAGATGAGCGTTCCGTTGTTGCCGATATAAGCTATACCATGTTGCCGCCCGTACGAGCCATTATCGATACCCAACGCCGAATCCCAAACCATGTTGAAGCCATCGAATTCGTAAACGGTCGTCAGCGTATCAGGCGTTTCTTCGAAAAGATCGGGATAAGCAAACCGACCGCCGGCAGCCGAAACCGATTTGGGTGTTGGCGAATTCATACCCAGCAGGCCGTAGTCAAGCAAATGCACGCCCCAGTCGGTCATCAGGCCGCCCGCATAATCCCAAAACCAGCGAAAATTGAAATGGAACCGGTTGGCATTGAACGGCACCGTTTTAGCCGGGCCTAGCCAGCCTGCATAGTTTACCCCCGGCGGCGGCGCACTATCGGGAATGACGGCCGCCGGCCGAGCCCAGCTTAAATAGCACCAAACCTTTACCGTGCGAATATTGCCTAACTGCCCGCTTTGCACAAAATCGACCGCATCTTTAAAATGCTGTTGGCTGCGCTGCCATTGCCCGGCCTGTACCACACGGTTGTAGCGTTGCTGTGCCTTTACCATGGCCTCGCATTCACCGATGGAATTGCCCACCGGTTTTTCCACATAAACATCTTTACCGGCTTCACAGGCGTGCATCATGATCATGGCGTGCCAGTGGTCGGGCGTGCCGATGATTACGGCATCGATATCCTTCCGGTCGAGCAGGGATTGATAGTCGTCGTACCGCCTTACTTTCGTGGCATCGTAACCGGCTTTGGCCAGGTCCTTCATGCGGCGGTCCATCACATTCTTGTCCACGTCGCAGATCGCCACAAGGTTTACACCCGGAATTTTCAGGGCCGACATGGTGTCCGTCCATCCCATCCCATTAATGCCTATAGCGCCGATATTCAACTGATCGGATGGCATTACCCGGTTTTTGAAAATGGCAAAGGC
The DNA here is from genome assembly GCA_035547095.1 of Mucilaginibacter sp. Taxonomy (GTDB): domain Bacteria; phylum Bacteroidota; class Bacteroidia; order Sphingobacteriales; family Sphingobacteriaceae; genus Mucilaginibacter. The sequence continues at coordinate 30,569 of DASZVE010000049.1, read as the reverse complement.
ACGGTTATCAATAGCCGAAGCCAGCATAGCGCCGCCGGCCAGCATAGCCGACTTCTGCAGGAAATCTCTGCGCGAACTCATAAATAGTTTAATTGGTTGGCTAAATATAGTCTGTCTGAACCAGAATTTTTCGCAGTTGTTTGTTTTTCTAAGGTGCTCAAGAAGGCTAACGCCATTTACGGAATTAAAGAATTCCAGAATTGGCCAGGTTTGACCAACCGGATCATTCCAAGCCGTATTCCTTTAACTTTCGGTATAAAGTCGCAATGCCAATATTCAGCAATCTTGCGGCTTCGGCGCGGTTGCCGTGCGTATGATTCAGTACGCGCTGTATATGCAGCTTTTCGACAGACGAAAGATCGAATGCCGAAAGCGCCTGGCTTGCACGGGGCGGTTGAATATGCTGTATTTCGTAAGGCAACAGGGTTTCGTCCAGTTCATTACCGTCGCATAGAATCACAGCGCGTTCGATGACGTTTTTCAGTTCACGGATATTGCCGGGCCAATTGTACGCCTCCAGTTTTTCGGAAAAGCCCGGCGACATTTGGCTGACCTGTTTTTTTACCTTTGACGCGAAATACTGCATAAAATACTTAGCCAGCAAATGGATATCCTTTTTGCGTTCGCGTAGCGCGGGCAACGTGATCTTGAAAACCGAAAGGCGGTAATACAGGTCGGATCGAAAATGATTGGTCTCTATCTCGGCCTGCAGGTCGCGATTGGTAGCAGCCAGGATACGTACGTTTACTTTGGTAGGTTTGGTATCGCCCACCTTCAAAAATTCCTGCGATTCCAGCACGCGCAGCAACTTGGCCTGCAATTCAGGGTCCAGCTCGCCCATCTCGTCCAGGAACATCGTACCGCCGTTAGCTTCTTCAAAAAGGCCCTTCTTGTCTTTGGTGGCGCCTGTGAACGAGCCCGCCTTGTGCCCAAACAGCTCGCTTTCGAGCAGTTCTTTGGTAAAAGCGCTGCAATTTACGGCAACAAACGGCTTACCCTTGCGGGCGCTTGCCTGGTGGATGGCTTCGGCGAATACTTCCTTGCCGGTACCTGTTTCGCCGAGCAACAAAACAGTGGTGTCTGTTTGGGCGACTTTTTGTGCCAGTTTTATGGCATCGATAACTGCTGAAGACTTACCAATTATACGTTCAAAGCCGAATTTGTCATTCAGCTTGTTTTCCAGTTCGGCAACCCGCTGCTGCAACATCGCCTTGTCCATCGCCTTGCTTACCAGCGGAATAATCTTCTCGTTGTCGTCGCCCTTGGTGATATAATCAAATGCGCCTACCTTGATCGCTTTAACACCGTCGTTAATTGTGCCAAACGCGGTTAGAACGATGACCTCTGTTTCCGGCCAGTTCTTTTTGATCTGCTCAGTTAATTCGATCCCATTGCTGTCGGGCAGTTTCACATCGCTCAGCACTACGTTTACCGCGTCTTGCTGCAATTTTTTCAAACCCTCCTTGCCGGTCGATGCGGTAATAACCTCATAGCCCTCCAGTTGAAGTATCCGCGCCATCAGGTTGCGCAGCCGCTCCTCGTCATCAATGATCAGCAGTTTGCCTTGTTGCATAGCTCAAGTGTGCAAAGTTGATAAAAATTATGCCACGTTTTCTTTGCCTCACCTAATTCCTCTCCAAAGGAGAAGAGTTTAAATTATCTATTTAATTTCTTAAGTCTTTCTACACACCCCCTCCTTTCGGGAGGGCTCCGGGAGTTAGCAAACCCCCTTTCGCCGAAGTCATGTTAAATAATATCAAACCACTCCGTATTAAAAAATGGTTAGAATTGATCAAAAATCAAAGTCATATTAATCCTTTGCAGGCGGGCCAAGTCATACCTGTAACAACCGCAAAAAACCGGTTGGGCAATTAAACAGCAAAATCATGAAAAGGAAAATAGTTGGTTTAGCGCTTTTAGCAAGCGTGATCATTTCAGTAACATCCGGATGTATAGTTCGCGAGGATTATGGGTATCACCATCGTCACTGGTATCGCGATCATGACCATGATGATTTTCGTTATCATCACGATTACGACGATCATTAACGCATTTAAAATTTTCCCGGCCTAATTTCCAAAAGAGTTTGAATGACCTGTCGTTCAAACTCTTTTTTACGTAGCTTATTGGTTTGCTTTGTTTATATTTAAACCACTTTTAAACCTCTTTTCAAATTTATGGCAAACGATAAAACCTGGCACGAGCTTCACAAAGAATCGTTAAATTTCGGTCAAAGGCTGGCTGACGGAGTGGCCAATGGCATGGGTTCATGGCGCTTTATTATCTGGCAAACGATAATAGTGGCCGTATGGATGATACTAAACATAGTTCTTATCGTCACAAAACGGTGGGATCCTTATCCGTACATTTTGCTGAACCTCGTTTTTTCAACCCAGGCGGCATATGCTGCACCTATTATCATGATGGCGCAGAATCGCCAGAACCAGCGCGATCGTGCCCAAGCCGATGCAGATTATAAGACTAATTGCGAAGCCAAGACCGAAATTGAAGAGCTTCAAAAACGGCTTAATGCTATCGAAGTGGAAAAGCTTGATAAAATTCTGAATATGCTGGAAGAAATGAAGGCAAAATAATAAGCGGATGGGTAACATGCCCAAAAAATTAGAGGTAATTATTACCGGCTCGACGGGCATGGTAGGCGAAGGCGTACTACACGAATGCCTGCAGCACCCAATGGTCGACCGTGTGCTGATTGTTAACCGCAGGCCGCTGGGTATCAAACACCCAAAATTGACTGAGGTGATTCATACCGATTTTTTTGATATTTCGCCGATCGAAGATCAGTTAAAAGGGTACAACGCCTGTTTCTTCTGCCTGGGAGTTTCGTCCGTTGGCATGAAAGAGGCTGAGTACTACAGACTGACCTATACGCTTACGCTTGGTTTTGCCCAAACGCTGGCTAAGTTAAATCCGGCTATGACGTTCGAATATATATCCGGCGCAAGCACTGATAGTACCGAAAAAGGCCGCATGATGTGGGCCCGCGTGAAAGGCAAAACAGAGAACGACCTGGCAAAACTGCCTTTCAAAAAAGAATATAATTTCAGGCCGGGGTACATGCACCCAACTCCCGGCCTGAAGAACACCAACAAATATTACAAGTATATAACCTGGCTGTATCCTATTCTTCGAAGGATAACCCCGAATTCTGTCAGCAAGCTAAGCGACCTTGGCCTGGCCATGATCAATGCGGCTTTTTATGGGTACGATAAACAGATACTGCAAGTAAAGGATATCAACTACCTGGCCAGCCGAACAAGTGAATAGTCACAATAGTGAATCATAAACCCTTAATTATTCACTATTACTATTCACTATTGACCATCGACCTATTGTAACAAAACCGTACACTCCCGTTCGGATGCGAACAATGCAGTCGCTTCGTAGATCATTCTAATTTATTGATTTACAAATAATTACAATACCGGCATGATATTGTGATTATTCCCCCGTCTTCTTCATTTAATAGTTAACTGCGCTTTAAAATATTTTGCCGGTAATCTTTAATAAAAAGCTATGCTCAAAAAACACTTAAAGAGTTTGGTGGTATTGCTTGCCATTATGTTCGGCGTTAGCCGGGTGCAACTACTGTTTGCACAAGATATGAATGATCAGCTCCGGGTCGTAAACCGGTCTTTAAGTGGCCGCGAGGGAGGAAGCGTTCATTTGGATGAAGTTGGTGGTGACGGCCTGGCCTGGCTTAACGGCAAGAGCTTTACTACCGGAACGATCGAATTTGACATAAAAGGCAAGGATAAAATGCAGGGCAGCTTTGTGGGTTTTGCTTTCCATGGTGTAAACGACAGCACTTACGAGGCTATTTATTTCCGGCCGTTCAATTTCAGGTCGGCCGACCCGGTAAGGAAGGGGCACGCGATTCAGTACGTTGCAAGTCCTAAATACGACTGGTCGGTACTGCGCGAAAAGTTCCCCAGCAAATACGAGCAAGCTGTTTCGCCTGCGCCCGATCCGAACGGATGGTTTCACGTTCGCATCGTTGTGGAAAGCGAAAAAATAAGTGTATATGTGAACGGGAATTCAAACCCTGCATTGGTTGTCGCACCGCTGGTAAAAACCGGTGGCAAAACGCTGGGCTACTGGGTAGGTAATACATCGGGCGGCGACTGGAAGAATTTGAAGATAGAGAATGGAGAGTTCAGGTAAAAGTAAACGTAAGACGTAGAACATATAACATTATGCTTAAAAACTATTTAAAAATCGCCATCCGCCAGTTGCGCAAGCAAAAAATGTATGCTGCCATCAAGATCGGCGGCTTTGCGCTGGGCATCGCAGCCTGTTTACTGATCGCACTTTATATCAGGGACGAGACAAGCTATGATAAATCGTATCCGGATGCAGACCGAATTTATCGTCTTGTAGGCTTTTTCGCACACGACGGTAAAATTGAAAAAGACGTTTCGTGGCCCGCACCAATGTCGAAAGCTGTCCTGTCAGACATGCCCGATGTGGAGTATTGCGGCCGGATGATGCCCAATTCACTAATTGGACATGCCGGCGCCGATGAATTGCGCCCGATAGAACGGGCTCAAAACACCTATGAAAAAGGGTTTGCCTATATAGATCAGTCGACCCTGGACATTTTTCAGCTCCCGATGGTATATGGCAAGCGGGATATCGCCCTGAAGAAACCCTATACGATGGTCATTACCAAAAGCATGGCCGATAAATATTATCCGGGACAAAATCCCGTCGGTAAAGTAATGGTACTGGACAACGATAAAGACCATCTCTATCGCATAGGCGGCGTAATAGCGGACATTCCCTCAAATTCACACCTGCATCCCTACAACTTCTTTCTTACGTTGAGCAAAGTTGAATTCTGGAACGGAGAACAAAATAACTGGGGTGATATAAACTATCCGATTTATATTAAAGTACGGGCCGAAGCCGATGTCGCACAGCTTCAGAAAAAGCTTAGTCATGATTTGCTTTACAATTATTTCTTACCATCCATGAAAAAAGACGGTCAGGTTGATGCAGAAAAGTTAGTATCTGAATTTTCGATACACTTGCAGCCTGTTAAGGATATCAACTTATACTCTTATGATATAGAAGATGGCCTTTCGCACGGCGACATCAGGTTTACCTGGCTGTTCGGCGCAATAGCGGTATTCATATTGGTTATAGCCTGCATCAATTTCATCAATTTGGCAACCGCCAGGTCAGCCAACAGGGCCAAAGAAGTAGGCTTACGAAAAGTTGTGGGCTCATACCGCAGCAGCCTGATCAACCAGTTCCTAACCGAATCGTTGGTGTACAGCCTGATCTCGTTCATCATGGGTATTTTAATTGCCTGGCTGATATTGCCCTATTTCAACGAACTCGCATCCAAATCACTGGTTATGCCCTGGGCGGAATGGTGGTTTGTGCCTGTCATCCTTATTTCCGCTTTGATTGTTGGCACATTTGCCGGCCTGTATCCTGCGTTCTATCTGTCAAGTTTCCGCCCCGTGCAGGTATTAAAGGGCTCGATAAGCAGCGGCAGCAAAAGCCCGTTGTTAAGAAACAGCCTGGTAGTTTTCCAGTTCACGGCGTCGATCATTTTGATCATCAGTACTATCGTTATCTATAGTCAAACCCATTTCATCCTGAACCGAAAGGTCGGCTTTGATAAAGACCAGGTGATGGTGCTTCAGGGTACCAACACGATGGGAGATAAAAATGCAAAAGATTTTAAGAACGACCTGTCGAAGATCACCTCCATTAAAAGCGTCTCCATCAGCGATTATCTGCCTGTGAACGGCGCTAAACGGAACGGTAACACCTTTTTCAAAGAAGGCCGTGAAAAACTCGACGCCGGAGTTGGTGGTCAATATTGGCAAATCGATGACACCTACCTGAAAACACTTGGTATGAAACTGGTCGAAGGGCGGAACTTCTCCTATGACATATCCAGCGATACGGCCGGCAGATCGCTCATCATAAATCAAACGATGGCTAAAAAGCTAAATCTTAAAAACCCCGTCGGGAAACTGATCACAAACGGTTATGGTCATTTTCTTGTAATCGGTGTCGTACAGGATTTTAATTTCGAATCCATGCGTGGCGATATAGAACCATTAGCACTCCATTTTGGCCTCAGCCCCTCCATGATGACGATAAAATTCAAAGGCGGCGATGTGCAAAATACCATAGCTAATGTTTCGGCGCTCTGGAAAAAATACTCACCCGACCAACCCATCCGATATACTTTCCTTGACCAGGAATTCGCTCACATGTATGCCGATGTAGAGCGCACCGGCAGCATATTTACCAGCTTTGCCGTGCTCGCCGTCATTATCGCCTGCCTGGGATTGTTTGCGCTCTCGGCCTTTATGGCCGAACAGCGCAGCAAGGAGATTGGCATACGTAAGGTGCTGGGTGCAAGCGTACAGGGCATCACAACATTACTCTCAATGGATTTTGTGAAATTGGTATTACTGGCCATTGTGATCGCCTCGCCTATTGCCTTTTGGGGCATGAACAAATGGCTGCAGGATTTTGCTTACCGGATACAGATCAATTGGTGGATGTTTGCTGCTGCTGGCCTGGGCGCAATTTTCATCGCACTCATAACAGTAAGCTTCCAGTCGGTCAAAGCAGCGCTGGCGAACCCGATCAAGAGCCTTCGCAGTGAGTAAGCAGTTGGCAGTTTTCAGTTGGCAGTTGGCAGTTGAAAAAAGGCTCAATGACTTAATGACCCAATGACTTAATGACCCAATGACTTAATGACTAATGATCATGATAAAAAACTATCTGAAAATCGCCTGGAGAAACCTGATTAAGAATAAGGCATCTTCTTTTATCAATATTGGCGGCCTGGCCGTTGGAATGGCCGTGGTGATGCTGATCAGCTTCTGGATTTGGGACGAAGTAACCTTCAACCGGTATCACAAAAACTACAACCGCATTGCACAGGTCATTCAAAACGTCACCAACAACGGCGAGGTGCAAACGTGGTGGCAGGTGCCCTATCCCCTCGCCGACGCCATCAGGAAAAATTATGGCAGCGACTTTAAATCCGTTGTTATGGCCGATCAGAACAGCGGGTATATCCTCTCATTAGGCGATAAGAAGCTGTCTGAATCCGGCGCTTTCATGGAACCGGACGGACCTGACCTGTTCACGCTGCGAATGTTGAAAGGCCGGCGCGATGTCCTGAAGGACCCGTCGTCTATTTTGATCTCAGCGTCGACGGCCAAAGCATTTTTCGGCAACGATGACCCGATGCTCAAAGTACTAAAACTGAACAACCAGGATAACCTGAAAGTAGCCGGTGTTTATGAGGATCTACCAAGAAATTCTACCCTTGCAGACATGGCTTTCATTGGCTCGTGGGACCGTTTTGCGGCAGACAATCAACTCAGCCAAATGAAAGAGCCCTGGCGGCCAAACTTCGTGTCGCTTTACGTACAGTTGGCCGACAACGCCGACCTCGATAAAGTATCATTAAAGATCAGGGACGAAAAGTTGCGTCATGTCAGCGCCGCGCTGGCCAAAAAGAAGCCGGCGCTTTTCCTGGAGCCGATGAACAAGTGGCACCTGTACACCGAGTTTAAAGACGGCAAAAACACGGGCGGAAGGATACAATATGTCTGGCTCTTTGGTATCATCGGCGTATTTGTGCTGTTGCTGGCCTGCATCAATTTCATGAACCTGAGTACAGCGCGGTCTGAAAAACGTGCACGTGAAGTGGGTATCCGCAAAGCCATAGGCTCCATACGCAGACAATTAGTCTACCAGTTTTTTGGCGAATCGTTGTTGTGCGTATTGCTCGCGTTTGCGGTTTCTTTACTCCTTGTACAACTGAGCCTTCCGTTTTTTAACCAGGTGGCCGACAAACAAATGGCCATTCCATGGAAGAGTCCATTGTTTTGGCTGGCGGGAATCGGCTTTAGTTTTGTTACCGGCATTATCACCGGCAGCTACCCTGCGTTTTACCTTTCTTCATTTAAACCGGTAAAAGTATTAAAGGGCTCATTTCGCGTAGGGCGGCTCGCTTCGATACCACGAAAAATGCTAGTAGTGCTGCAATTTACCGTTTCCGTCGTGTTGATCATCGGCACCATCGTTGTCTTCAGACAGATTCAGTACGCCAAGGACCGTCCGGTGGGCTACGACCGCGGCGGCCTGGTTGCTATACCAATGATGACCGCCGAGATACATAAGCATTTTGATGCGGTGAAATCGGCCCTAATTGATAACAATGCTATTGCAGGCATAGCCGAGGCAGGCGCGCCGCCAACCGATGGTGCAGGCAGTACCAGCGCCATTGAGTGGCCGGGGAAAGACCCTAACTTAAGCGTCGACTTCCAACAAAACGCTATTTCTCACGACTATGGCAAAACCATCGGTTGGGAATTTGCCGAGGGGCGGGATTTTTCAAGATCGTTCCTGTCCGATTCGGCAGCTGTGATCATCAACCAGGCGGCAGCGGATTTTATGAGCATGAAAAGACCTACATTAACTTATTTAACCTATTACGGTAAGCAATTCAGGATTGTAGGTGTTACAAAAGATATAGTCATCGGGTCGCCCTACGAACAAGCGCGCCCGGCTATTTATTTCCTGGCTAAAGATCCAAGCAGCTATGTGCTGGTAAAGATCAACCCCAAAATAAGCGCCGGCACGGCTATCGATAAAATTAGCTCCGTATTTAAAACCTATAATCCCCAACAGCCTTTCGAATACCATTTCGTCGACCAGGAATATGCCAAAAAGTTCGGCAATGAAGAGCGGATCGGCAAACTGGCCACCGCTTTTGCGAGCCTCGCCATTTTTATCAGTTGCCTCGGCCTGTTCGGCATGGCCTCGTTCATGGCCGAGCAGCGTATTAAAGAGATCGGGGTACGGAAGGTACTTGGAGCATCCGTGTTTAACTTATGGCGATTACTGTCGAGAGACTTCGCGTTATTAGTCGTTATCTCGTTGATCATTGCTTCACCATTAGCATATTACCTGATGCACAACTGGCTGAACAATTATCAATACCATACCGGCGTTGCCTGGTGGATATTTGCCTCAACGGCCATTGGCGCGATACTGATCACTTTGCTGACGGTAAGTTACCAAAGCATTAAAGCGGCGCTGGCTAACCCGGTAAAGAGCCTGAGGTCGGAATAAAAATAATTGTCCATAGACCATAGCCGATAGTCCATAGCTAATACGAACCGGCTATGGACTATGGTCTGTTGACTATGGTCTTAGTCTACTACCAGCGTTTCTATCGAATGCGGGTTGCTCGTTACTTTGGCGGCCTGCCCTTTGATCCACAGGAAATAATCGATCTTTTCATCGCCCTTGTTCATAACCACAACCGCGATCTTGCCATCGGGGTTCTGATATGCGGTGGTCAGCAGTTTGTCGCGGCTTGCTGAACAGGCTATACGTTTAGCACCAGGTTTAATGAACTTAGAAAAGTGACCGATATAATAATATGAATTGGTGTAAGTGATCTTACCTGTTTGCGTATCGGCGTGCACCGGCGCGAAACAGAAATTGCCCACATGGTTCGGGCCGCCTTTTTCGTCGAGCAGCACGTTCCAGTCGGTCCAGGCTACTGTACCGGCGTTAAAATCGTTGATCATCGAGTAACCATACTTTTCGCCCAGCGACCAGTCGTCCATCTTAGTGGGGTCAAAACGCTCGGCACAGCCTTCTGTGAATACCAGGTTTTTTGTTGGGAAAGCCTGGTGTACCAACTGTTCATTCGCAAAGTTCATCCCGGCGCCCGTCCAGGTTTCGTACCAGTGGTAACCTACACCCCAAACATACTTCGCAGCCGCGGGATCTTCCAGGATGGTGCTGGCGCGCTGGTACATCAGGTCGCGGTTATGGTCCCATACTATCAGTTTTTTGTTCGACATACCGGCTTTCTGCAGCGTTGGACCGAGATAATTTTTTACGAAATCGCGCTCCTCTTCGGCAGTATAAATACAAGATTCCCAGGTTTGTGTAGCCATCGGCTCGTTTTGCACGGTAAGTCCCCATATCGGGATGCCTGCTTTTTCATATGCGTTGATGAACTTTACATAAAAATTCGCCCAGCTCTGGTCGTATTCCTTTTTAAGGTGGCCGCCATGCAAAACATCATTATTGGTCTTCATCCAACCCGGCGGGCTCCAGGGGCTCACAAACATGGTTAGCTTTCCCCCTGCTGCCGCGATAACGTCCTTTATAAAAGGAATACGGTACTTTTTATCATGACTGATATCGAACGTTTTCAAGTCCTTATCGCCATTTTTTACATAGCTGTAGGTATCGCTCGAAAAATCACAGCTTTGAATATTCGTCCGCCCAAAAGTATAACCAATGCCTTTGGTTTTGCTATAATAAGCGGTTAGTATTTCCTGCTGCTTATCTTTCGGTAATTTATAAAACGTCTCCGCCGAGGCATCCGTTAATGCACCGCCTATGCCCAGCATAGTTTGGAAAGTTTTTGATGGGTCGACGAAAACCGCCACTTCAGTTTCAACCGGTTGCGGCTTTGCTTCAAAGGCTACGGTACCTTCATCCGCAATACGTTTTTCAGTACCTTTTTCGGTCACATAAACTTTAACGGATTTACCTTTTGCCGAAAAAGGCGCTTTTTGCTGAGCGCCTGCGCTGAATGTCAGCATCGCCGCTGCTGCTACGGAAAAACAAGCGGCTGTCAATGATCTTTTCATACCAGAGATTTTATAGTTGATTGAGCGTGAGCCTCAAATCTAAAAAAGCGAGGGCTTATATGCTAATTTTTATTTGCATATACCGGCTTTGAATTCATCAGCGAGGCATTAAAATCGACCAGGAGCCTGAAAAGGTGGTTGTACTCGTTCAACGGCAGCGTTTTGCTGATATCAAACACATCATGGTAAGCCTTGATACCACCCATCGTGTAAATAAAGAATGACGGCACGCCCTTTTCCGTAAACCAATAGTGGTCGCTATTGGCGGCTTTGCCCCTTGAGGCGACCTTAACCAAATAATGCGCATTGTCATTGATCTGCTTAAGCATAGCAAATTCTTTAGCAAACACGGTCGCATTTACAACCGTTATGCCTTCTTCGCCGGTACCCATAATGTCCATGTTAAGCAAAAAACGAATATTAGACAATGAGATCAGAGGATGTTCTGAAAAATACTTCGAACCCAATAGTCCCGCTTCCTCGCCCGAAAAGCAAATAAACACCATACTGTAAGGTTGCGGGTGCTGTGCGTAATAACGGGCCAGGCTCAACAGTTGACTTATGCCGCTTGCATTATCATTAGCTCCCGGGAAATAGGTATTGGCACCCATCCCGCCCAGGTGATCATAATGGGCAGTCATGACGATAAATGAATCAGGCTTTACTACACCGCGCACCATGCCGCAGATATTGGCCGTTTTAAAACCTTTGATCAGCCTGTTTTCGACATCAATGTCAAAAGACGAAGGCGGCGCCCGAATAGTGCTTTTGAGCAGATCGACAGAGGTATAATCGGCTACTCCCTGGTCAACAGACCATGTCAGTTTATCCTTCAAGGTAATAATGATACGGTTCTTTGGGTAGATGAAATGAATACTGTCGCTTTTCAATAGCCGGCCTGATGCTTTTACACCCCGGCTCTCAGGGCCGATGATGAAATCTTTTCCGGGTGTTAATGTGGTACCATTAATTGATAATTCCATGGCTGCCGGAAAAGTATTGGCGTTATAGCTAAATGGCTGCTGAAAATCTTTGCCATCCAAAGGCTGCAAACCGTAATCCTTAAACTGTGCGGATATGAAATCAGCCGCTTTATGCACACCGTCGTTGGTGTAACCCCTGCCCCAGAAATAGGGCGACGTGAGCGTATCGACAATATGCCGGGCAAACAGTGAATCCTGGGCAAAAGCCGTGATAGAGCATGATAGAAAGGCTAAGGCCAGGTAAAGCTTCATATATGCTTACAAGATAGCAAAAACTCTGTTCGTATTATCGCGAAACGCAAAAGTACCATGAATAAAAAAGCAGCCTATGTTGCACAGGCTGCCTTCAGACTAAACCAATTTTACAGACACACAAGTTTAAGTATCTGATTTATATAAAATTACAAGTTAAACAACACAGTTTACCGCGTCCCGGTACACATCCTTTTTTATATAATAAAAATATAAATGAAATCGGGTTAAATTAATATTAACAATTTGAAAAACAATTAGTTAAAAAGCAATCAATTGGTGAAAATATAGATATATTTTCTCCTTTGCCTTATTTCGAACTTCATTTTTCATTATCAATTTCTTCAATACGCGGTCCCCGTACTGTTGTAAGACCGCATGAAGTTTTTTTGTGCTCCGCTTCTTTGCGTGAAGCAAATCGATTATTTGACAACATAAGTCTTTTTATCAGGCCCTACGCCTGTTATGGTCAGCGACTTCCAATTCCGCGGAAGGGCGCTTTTGACCTGAATTATACCTTTATCCGTTATATCCAGTCCTCCGAAACCCATTAACAGGCTTTGTACGATGCCTCCTGCACCGGTAGCAAAATATGGGTTGGTACCGCCTTTAGTTTCGGCGATCACCCTGAAAGGCGGATCGAGGTTAGGCAAATAGGCGTCTTTAAAAAAGTGATAGGCCTTCTCGCCATCGCCAAGGCGCGAATACAATAACGCAAAAACAGCCTGGGTCATAGCCGGGGTTCCTTCATTTGGCACACGGGTATCGTAATATTCAAGATCCTTCTTTACCTGCGCCGGGTCGGTTATCGTCTTCAACGGATAAGCCAAAAGATTAACATCAGCTTGTTTGATACCTTCGCCATTATAGGTCGCAAACTCGCGCGTCACCCCGTCCGGAAATTTCAGGATCGGTATATTTTCGGCCACCAATTCCCAGTCGGGGTCAGCCTTCATACCTAATATTTTTGCTGCCTCCGTCGCGCATTGAAGATTTGCTTTGGCCGCAGCGTTTGTAAAAGCATTGTTGTCGACATTTTCGGCCCACTCGTCCGCAGCGACCACGTCTTTAATATCATAATGCCCCGGGCCGTTACGCTCAACACGGCTTGCCCAGAAATCCGCGGTCGCCGACAGGATAGGCCAGCCTTTTTCCAAAAGCCACTGTTTATCCTGTGTCACACAATAATATTTCCAGGCGGCCAGGGCGACATCGGCCGTGATGTGGTGCTCGAAAGGGCCGCTTAAGGCCCATACAGGCGTCTCCTCGACCCCGCTATCGGCGCTCTCCCAAGGGAACATGGCTCCTTTGTACCCGTGTGCGAAAGCGTTTTGCTTAGCATTGGCAAGCCGCTGAAAACGGTACTCGACCATCGATTTGGCAATCTCGGGATGCAATACCAATACCGCAGGGAACATCCACAGATCGGCGTCCCAGAAAACGTGCCCGTTATAGCCCAATCCCGACAATCCCATCGGCGACGGCGACAATGCCGTTCCCGCGCGCGAAAATGAGTATAAATGATAAAGCATACTATGCACATCCTGCTGCGCTTGTGCATCGCCGTCAATCTTGATATCGCTTTTCCAGAGCTCGTCCCAGGCCTGGTTATGGTATTGGATGAGGCGGTCCTTTCCCTCCAGTTTGGCAAACATGGTCAAGCGTTCAGCCTGGTTCAGCGGGTCGGCGTCGTGTGCCGATGTGATAGACGAACCTGCCACCGCGTAATTATAAGTCTGCCCGGCGGCGATCGACTTGCTGAATTTCATCAGGTGCATATTGTTGTCCCACATCTCGTGGATAACCCGCGGTTCCTGGACGTGCGGTTCATTGAACAGGAAAGTGTTCGAGGCACACAATTGCAGTTTGCCCGTCGGGCTCTTCGCGGTGGACGTAAGCAGGCTGATCGTCACGTGCGGCCGGTCGATCTCGTTGTAATAGTTCTGCACCTCTTTCAACTCATCCGGCGCTTCCATGATACTTGCAGCCGTTATACTAATTGGCTTTTTCGCTGTAATTGAAATATCCATCAATACAGTAAAAGGCAAATGCCGAAGGGAATAGTAGGTATATTTGACCGACGCCTCGTCGCCATAATCAAAGGTGGTGGTGAACGCAGCATGCCGCATGTCCAGTTCCTGCTTAAAATTGCTGACGTTTTTGGCATCGATACGCTTGCCGTTGATCTCCAGGTACATATTAAGCAGGTTAAAACTGTTTAAAAAATTGCTTACCCTGCCCCGTCCGTACAAATCATAGGCTCCGGCCAGTACCACATTTTTTACCTGGAATGGTTCTGGCGAGGATACAATACCGATCATACCGTTGGCAACCGTGATACCGTAATAGTTCGACGGATCGATCTTGTCAGCCTTGATCACCCATTCATCCTGTGCGTCTGCCGTGGTCGCCAAAAGGACCAGGCCAAAAAACAGCGCGTATAACCTGCTCATGTTCATTTGTTTAATTTAAAAAATCTTACCTGCTGATTATTAAAAGCAATCGCATAAATAGTTCCTGTTGGCGTTTTTATCGCCCGGATATCCCTCACGTCGCCGCGCAGCAGGAAACCGGAAGATACCGGTGATAAGCACTCCATTTCCCTGTTCTTACCTAAAAGGAGCACATCACCCCAATCGGCGTCATAACGACCTTCATAAGGGATTACACCGGAGAAATTGCCCCCTGCTAATATCCCTTCCGAACCCGGCAGCGACGCAAAGCCAAACAATGGCGCAACCTGCGCTCCCGCAGGAAAAGCTTTAAACTCGAATTTGCCGCCGCCTTTGTTATAAAAAATGCCTGAACTGAACGAATTGGCTACCAGGGTTTGGGCCTGTTTTATCGAATCGCCGAATATTTCATCAACCGGCTTTCCGGCAAAGTCGCGGTAATACAAAAACTTCGTTTTAATAAACGGCGCCTGCTTTTCCAGGTCGCCTTTGCCAAGGAAAGTATAATCCTTACCCTCAATGCTATAGGTCAGTAAAGGGTCGACCGTACCGTTTTTATTAAAATCGGCGAGGTAGAGCTTAACCGGGTTTTCAGCCGTCGGCTTCAGCTTGGAATTCCAGCCGTAATTGCCTGCGATGATATCGATTTTCCCATCGCCGTCCACGTCGCTCAGTTGTATCCGCTGCCACCAGCCCGACAATTTATCCATTGCATCATTGCGCGATTCGACCAGTTTCCCTTTTTTATTCATGAAAATCTTTACGGGCATCCATTCCCCTGCTACCACCAGGTCGGGCCAGCCGTCGTTGTCGAGATCGGCAAAAGCAGCGGAACGCACCATGCCTGCGTGTTGCAAATTACCCGGTATTGGCGTTTTGCCATAATGCCCGTGCCCATCGTTCATCAACAGCCACGACTCCGGAGCTACGCCAAATTTTCCTGCAGCGGGCGCACCCGCCACGAAAATATCGGGGTAGCCGTCATGGTTAATATCGGCTACGGCAACGGCCGATTTATTCGACATGATCGCTGGAATATCCTTAGATCGTTTAAAATTCCCTTTACCATCATTAATGTATAAGCGGTCGGCCAGCGCCGGTGAACCGTCCGGCAACTCATTTCCCCCGCTCGCAACATACAGATCAGGGCTGCCGTCGTGATTTGCGTCCAGGAAAACTGCGTCGACGTCCTCACAGGCGGCATCGGTTATAAAGCCGGCCTGTTTGGATTCTTTGAATCTGCCCGAGTGCGTTTGGATGAATAACGCCCCCGGTTGTCCTTTGGCGCCGCAAATATAAAAGTCGTCCAGGCCATCGTGGTTTACATCGGCCACCGCTATCCTTGGCCCTTCTTTCGAGAGCATGTGCGGAATCAAGGCCTGTTGGTTAAAATCGACAAAATCATCCTCTTTATGCTGCCAATTGAGAGGCATGCTTGCAGTTACATCTTTTAAAACGGGCGCAGGCCGCGGGAAG
Source organism: Mucilaginibacter sp. (assembly GCA_035547095.1). GTDB lineage: Bacteria > Bacteroidota > Bacteroidia > Sphingobacteriales > Sphingobacteriaceae > Mucilaginibacter. The sequence goes on along the minus strand of DASZVE010000049.1, from coordinate 14,717 downwards.
AACCGGCTGTACATAAAATGTCCATTGGCCGCGGCCTGGTCGATCGTTAGGAATTGGTCAGGTTTGATATTCCTGATCACCTGGTAAGTTTGGTTGGGCCAAACGATGAGTAAGCTATCAATTTTCCGTGTGCTGCCCAGTCCAAAGTGCAATTTGGGCTCAACGGACGACTGAAACCCGCGCGTTAGCATCAGTTGCTCGTATTGCATTCCGCCGTCAGCAAAAACATAAGCCTTGGTTCCGATACCGAAACGGTTGTCCTGCCTACCCGTAAATTTCAGACTAAGGAAGTGACTGTTTTTGTGCTGATTTTGATAAATACAGGCAACACGATCCATGTTATTGGTCACGACATCCAGGTTTCCGTCGTTGTTCAGATCGGCATAAGCGGCGCCGTTCGAGATCATGCTGTCTCTTACCCCCCAGGACGCACTTTCGTCAATAAACTTCTCGCTTTTCGTCCCTTTGAATACATAACTGTGTATAGCGCCGCCCGGCATTTTTTCAACCGCGGTATTGTCCATCCCGTGACCGTGCATCAGCATACCCTGGATATTGGATATAAAACTGACATAGTCCATATCCGTCGGCCGGCGCTTGATACCGTTAGCAATAAACAAGTCTTTTATACCATCGTTGTCAAAATCGGCCAGTAAGGGGCTCCAGCTCCAGTCGGTGGCATAAACGCCGTCCATCAGTCCCACTTCGCTGAAGGCCTCGCCATTTCCGAGGTCCTTCTGCAGACAATTACGTGAATATTGATATTGAAAGCCGCCATCTAATATTTTGTACTTGTACTGATCATATGATTCGTCGCCCATGTAGGTCTTCAGCACCTTTTCGTCGGACGGAAGCATATCTGCGGTGATGATATCGAGTTGGCCGTCGTTGTTAAAATCGGCCATGTCATCCCCCATACTGAAGCGGCTGTAATGATTAAAATGTTTGGCCCCCGATTCGGTAAAAGTTCCATCATGATTATTAATGTAGTAATAATCGTTCTCGTGAAAGTCGTTGCCGACGTAAATATCGTCCCAGCCATCATTGTTTACATCACCGACCGCAATACCCAGCCCATAACCCAAAGCGCTGCTATAAATACCTGCTTTTTGCGTAACATCGGTAAAATGCCCGTTATCGTTGCGAAATAAGCGGCTGCCCGCCAGGGCGTTAAATTTCCTTCGCAAGCTGGTATCGCCGTAAGTATCGACAGAATGATTTGACTGGTTCAGCAGAAAACAATCAAGTTTGCCGTCATGGTTATAGTCAAAGAATGCCGCCTGGGTTGAAAAGCCTGCGAAGTCGAGCCCGTATTCAGTCGACTTTTCGGTAAAGGTGCCGTCGTGATTATTGATAAAAAGCATGTTATGCCCTTTAAACTCCAATTTACCCGAAACGGCGCAAACATAAATGTCTAAATAGCCGTCGTTATTTACATCGGCCATGGTTACGCCGGTACACCAGTCGGCCGTTCCTGCCACACCGGCTTTAGCGGTGATATCTTCGAATCTGTAGTTGCCCTTGTTAAGGTAAAGCTTGTTGCTGCCTGGTTTATTCGACGTGAAATATATATCCGGCAAACCATCGTTGTTAATGTCGCCAATAGCAACGCCGCCCCCATTGTAGAAATACAGGTAGCTGAGGATCCCCGGGTAATCGTCGTCATTTAAATCATTAACGAATTTGACACCGGTCCTTGCCGAATCGAGCAGTTGGAATAACGGCGGCGCATCCTTCGCATGATTGCACGAACAGAGCATGAGCCCTGCCCCCATAAGCAATGAGCAAAACAGAGAAAAGGCTGTTATCCCGCGACCGACCTTAACGATATCCATTATTTCGTATGCGTTCAGAAAATTTATTCCAAAATAAATTCAAAAAAATGCCGGGGCAACGGGCGGGTATTTTGGTATAAGGCGCTGAGTGTCATCGATACAATTTGTTAGCTATAACTGGTGTTTAAAAATATTGATTAATGCCGAACATATCAAACTTTTACCTTTAAAAACACCGCTTGCCACATTAGCCACTGATTTTGTATTTTGGGACGCTTTGAAAAACCAGCGCCGTGGAATGAAAAAAATTATCGCCTTGTTAATCCCGCTCATCATCATTTTAGCCCTATTCCTTATGCCGGCGACATTGCACGAAACCGTACAGGTTAAGGCCCCGTTATTTAATACCTATACGGTTCTTATGAAACCCGAAAAATGGGTACAATGGCGGGCCGACCTGAGAGAAATCAACCGAAAGGATTCCAATAGCGTCCATATTCAAGGCAAGGCAGGACAGTTCGTTATCAGCGCTTCCGGCGCTGAATTGAAAGTTAGTTTAGCAGGAGACATTTTTCATGTCGACGACAGATTAAGCGGTACTCCTGTTAGCTATGATTTTGCAATTATTCCGAATAAGGACCCTGCTAACGTGAGCGTGAGCGTGTATAAAGAAACCAATGTTTTCCATTATCTACTTAGCGGCATTCGAAAGGATTCCCTTGATGATACCCACATTGGCGATCTGAAAACGTTTTTCGAGACAGACAGCTTACGCTACGGTTATGCTATTCATAAAACCAAAGTCCCCGATAATGATCTGATCGAGATCAAAAAGGAAGTTTTGATAAAAAATAAGTTCCAGGCCGCCGCTACGATGTTTGCTTCGCTGACGCAGTACGCTCAAAAAGAAGGCGCCAAACAAATGCAGCCCGTTATCGCTCAATTTTTGCCCAAGGGCAATGACTCTGTTCAGGTCGACGTGGGCTTGTTTATAGATAAAAAAATAACACCAAATGACGAGATCGCTTTTGTAAATATGCCCAAAGGCGGGCCGCTTTACACCGCCCACTTCCGGGGCCGATTTGACCGGCGTTATAAGGCTTACGACGGCCTTCGTCAATATTTCACCGATCGCGGCTACCAGCAGGTGATATTACCGTTTGAAAGTTACCTCGATAACAAGCTTCCTGTGTCGGACACAGACCGGGTAAATATCAGGGTCAATTTTGCTTCGTATTTTTAATTTTCCGGGCCTTTCCAAATATTATCAGCGCATCGTTATTCCGGGCGACGATAATGTCCTGCCCGGTTTTGGTGCTTATCGTGGCTGCATCACGTACCTCGCCCCTGACAAATAACCCGCTATTGACGGGAGATATATAATCGAACCAGTGTTTTGCGTTCCCCAGCAAAGTAACGCCGTAGCTGGCGTCATACCTCCCAACCTCGGGTTTAAGGCTGTAAAAATTCCCCGCCATGAAAAGGTCGTTGTAGCCGTCGTTATTGATGTCGTTTACCAATATGCTGAAGACAGGTGAGAACTGCGCCCTGAGGGGCAGCGGCCGTTTGGTGAACGAGGAATTACCTTTATTATAGAACACGCAGGTTTCCGTTTCGTTAGCGGTCAGTATCATAGCTTTGCTCAACTCGTCCGCCGTAAATATCTCGTCTATGCCTTTGCCTGCATACGCATCGTAACGCGGAAATTTCTTTTTCAGGTAAGGTAATTGTTTAATGATATCGTCGCGCAGGTTAAATGGATATGCCTTGCCGTCGGTTTTGTAGTACACAGGGATACACTCAACCTGCCCATTATTGTCAAAATCCGATACGTACAATTTTGCGGGATGATCGGCATCAGCCTTGATCTTTGAGTTCAACCCCATATTTCCGGCTATAAGGTCGGGCTTGCCATCACCGTCAAGATCGGTGACGGTAAGACAGTTCCACCACCCCGACGAATTTGGTATTTCGCCCGTTTTTTTAAGCTTGCCGTCAACGTATTTCAAGATGGTGACAGGCATCCAGTCGCCCACGACGATAAGCGAATTCTTTTCCGATCCGTCTATGTCGACCCATTGTGCATCGGTAACCATGCCAAGCTTTAACAGGTCGGGCGCTAAATCCGCAGTGACATCCGTAAAATTGCCATGACCATCGTTCCTTAACAACCGGCTTGCCGGCGCCACGCCGTACGAACCCGGCACGCTCCTGGCGCCAATGAAAAGATCTCCGTTATTATTATTCAATCTTACGCAGGAGGCGTTTAACGAAATCGTAGGCCACCCGTTGAATTTACGCGTAAAATTTCCTTTGCCATCGTTAATATACAGCCGTGGTATCAGGTCGGGAGAACCTTCTTTGTCCTGGTTACCGCCCGAAACTACGACGAGGTCCATATCGCCGTCGTGGTCCGCGTCAAAAAACAGCGCCCCGATGCTTTCACTGTTCTTATCGCGTGCAAAAACAAATTCAGGTTTTTGCACAAATGTGCCGTCAGGCTTTTGGATAAAAAGTTTTGAAGTATCGCCCGTTGCACCGCCCATAAAAAAGTCGGGTAAACCGTCGCCATCGACATCGGCCACGGCAAGCTTTGGGCCTTCGGTCGATAACATTTTGGGAATAAGACGTTCGATATCAAAATCCTTAAAATCATTCTCCTTATGCACAATATCGCCTTTGATATGTGTTGCGGTAATATCCATATAATATGGATCAGCCTTAGCCGCACCCGGATCATAGGCCAGCTTAGCATCCGTTTCTTTCAAAGTTATTGTTGTATTCGCATCTATGTTCTTCAACACCTGCATCCGCATATTCGGCCAAGTTATCCTCAGGCTGTCCGCTTTTTTAAAATCGCCCAGGCCAAAGTTCAGCACCGGGTCGACACTGCTTTCAAAGCCCCTGGTAGGCATCTGTTCCAACAATTGCTGCATGCCATGCGTGTACACCGTTACCTTTGCTCCTATCCCAAAGGTATTCATGCCGCTGCCTTCCAGTTTCACCTTAAGGTAGTGCGCATGTGTGCGTTCGGACGTCATGTTGCGGTAGACGAATGCCTGCCCATTCTCGTTATTCACCACCAGGTCGAGGTCGCCATCGCCGTCCAGGTCGCCATAGGCGGCGCCGTTGCTGAAACCGGGCGTAAAAAAGCCGAGCTGCTGGCTTTCATTCTTAAAAATCAAATTTTTCTGGTTGATAAATCCATAGCTGGTGATCGGCGTTTTGGTCATCTTATCGAGGAACATCTTCACCTTAAAGCCCTCGTGCTTTACCTGGTTGAATACTTCCGGGCTGCTGAAAAACGCAAGAAAGTCCTGGTTAGTCATGTCCCTGCTTATGCCATTACTCACAAAAATATCCTTCCAGCCATCGTTATTAAAGTCAAAGCTAAGCGCCCCCCAGCTCCAGTCGGTGGCATTTACCCCGGCAAGGTCGGCTATCTCGCTAAAGGTACCGTCGCCGTTATTGAGCTGAAGACAGTTTTTGGTAAACTGGTGATGAAAGCTGTTTTTGAGCCTGGCGTTATAAACGTCGTACTCGTCAAACTTGGTCGTGGTTTTCAGGCGATAATCGTCATCGGGCAACATGTCGGTGGTAAAAACGTCCAGTAAGCCATCGTTGTTAATATCGGCCATATCCGAACCCATCGAGGAAAGGCTCACGTGCGCCAATGCGTCATCGCTTACTTCTTTAAAGTTGCCATTATGCTGGTTCTTATACAGATAGTCGCGCTCAAAAAAGTCGTTCGACACATACATATCATCCCAGCCGGTATTGAAGAGATCGCCTGACGCAATTCCAAGGCCGAAACCGATCTCGCTTCCGTAAATCCCCGCTTGCTCGCTTACGTCGACAAACTTACCGTTGTCGTTTCTGTATAAGTGGTCGCCATTGAGCGGGTCGCGTTTGTTACGGATATTCCGGTTGAACCCAAAGTCGCCTATGGGGCGGTAACTATTATTCAGTACAAAACAATCCAGGTCGCCGTCGTGGTCGAAATCAAAAAATATGGCCTGTGTGGACAACCCTTTGTCGGCCAGGCCATATTTTTCCGCCTCTTCTTTAAAAGTGCCGTCCTTCTGATTGATATATAATTCGTTTGCGCGGCTGGCATCTTTTATCCCGCCGGCATTGGAAACATAAATATCCAGCCAGCCATCGCCATTTATATCGACCATGGTTACGCCCGTATGCCACCGGTGGTAACCTTTTAAACCCGCCTTAGCGGTAACATCTTCAAACTTCCAGTTGCCTTTGTTGATGTATAATTTGTTTTCGCCCTGGTTGGATGTAAAAAAAATATCCGGCTTGCCGTCGTTGTTTACATCGCCGATCGCCACGCCGCCTCCGTTGTAGAAGTTACGGTAATTAAATACGTTAAACCCGCCTTCGTCGGAAACTTTATTGTCAAAAGAAATTCCCGATTCGGCCGATGGGATCAGTTGAAACAGCGCGTCTTTGGCATCGGGCCTGTCGGTTTTCTTACAGGATGTAAATCCTATTGCAAGGGGAAGCAGCAGCAAAAGGGGTATTCGGAGGCGCATCATAAAACAAATAAAAAAACAGAGTGGTAATATACCACTCTGTCCACTTTCAATCTCAATCAAGTTTATTAATAACCCGGGTTCTGTTTCAGGTTCGGGTTAGTAAGCAATTCAGGGGCCGGTATCGGGAACAAAAACGCGTGGGTATCACCATCGTCGACTTTTTCCGGGGCGCGAGGACCGGTAAAATAGTGCGTAGACGGATCGGCAACCTGGAAACGGATCAGGTCGTTCCTTCTCCATCCCTCCCACATTAACTCGCGGCTTCTTTCGTCGAGCAGGTTGCTATAAGTCAGATCAGACATCGTCCAATCGGCTACGCCTGCGCGTTCACGAACCTTGTTAACCATGGTTAAAGCGGTTGCATTGTCGCCCATGTGCATAGATGCTTCTGCCAGCATCAGGTAAGCATCGGCCAGGCGGAAAATAACACCGTCGTTGCTTTGGTTACCGGCGGTACCAGCTTCGGGATAATATTTAATGTTACGTGCACCAGCCATTCTGAACAAACCGGAAGCATCTGATATTTTCGTCACATTCGGATCGAAGATTACAGGTAAGTTAGCCTGCGGGTCGGTAAGCGGTGTTTTGCCGTCGGCTGCGTACTGCTGGCCCACTAAAAACTGCTTACGGCGCACGTCGCTGGCATCGTACTTGTTGTAAACATCAGCTGTCGAGCAGAAGCCGTTCCATGGCTGGCCCGTAAGACCGTAGGTAAGGTTACTGGAGTAATGCAGCGTCTGCATTTCCCAGTTCATGTTGCCGATATGCACCTTATCAAACGGAACGACGAAGATGTTTTCAGTCGAGTTATCATTCGTAACAGAAAAGTTGTCGAAGTAGTTTGGCTGAAGAATATATTTACCCGAATTGATTACGTTGTTCAGCGCGGTGATCGCCTTAGCCCATTGCGCCGTGCCAGTATATACCTGGGCGTTCATATACAATTTAGCCTGCAGCATATAACCGAAGTACTGGGTTACCCTGCCATAAGTGGTTTTATCAACTGTATTTGATAACAACGGGATATTAGTACTTAACTCACTATCCAGGAACGCATACACATCGGCGCGCGACGATTGCTTAACCTTGCTTGGGTCGGTATTATAATCGGTAACCAGCGGTACATTACCGAACATGTCCATAAACTGGAAGATGAAATAAGCCCGTAACACCTTAAGTTCAGCAACAACATTGTTAATGTCAGCCGGCTTGTTGGTCAAGCTGTTCAGAATGTTCAGGGTAAAGTTAATTTTACCGATACCATTGTTCAGGTCGCTCCACCCGCCGTCAACAAATACGTCCGGTTTGAATTTATGCAGCCAAAGGCTCTGCCATTGACCGCCGTCGTACCAGTCGTTACCGCGAGTAGGCACCACGATCTCATCCGAAGTTATTTCGTTCATCTGCATCACGTTACCGTCCGGTATGTTTTGCATAGCGACATAAGCCGGTGCTACGCCCGCAGCTATCTGGTCCGGCGTCTGATAAAAGTTGGCCGTAGGTACAACGCTGTATACCTTTTTATCCAGCTTTGTACAGGATTGGGTTATGCCGAGGGTTAGTATCACTGTACCAACGGCAATCATTAATTTTTTTCTTTTCATCACTATTTTCTTAAAGTAGTAAGTTATTTCAATGATACGTTAACACCTAAGCTGATTATTCTAACTCTCGGATAATAGGCCTGGCCGCCATAGTTGGCATCGATATAAGCCTGGTTGTTCGAGCCATTTAAGTTCTGGCCAAACAAAAGGTTTGTACCGGCGGCGTTTTCGGTTTTGATCTCAGGGTCAAGACCTCTGTATTTGGTTATAACGAATAAGTTATTACCCGAAACGAAAACTCGTAACGTATTGGCGAAGCTTACATTTTTGAAAGAATAGCTAAGCGTAGCATTGTCTAAGCGCAGGAATGAAGCACCCTCCAGCCACAGGTCTGAAGCAACAGGTGCGTCCTTTATACCGTTGGTAAGCGCTTCTTTGGTCACGTTGTTCCCGGGTAAACGCGTTACGGTTTCTACGTCGAGCAGTGTATTATTAAATACCTTCTGGCCGTATACGCCTCTGAAAGCAAAGTTAAGGTTCCAGTTACCGTAATCCAAGTTGTTGGTGAAACCATAATTGAATTTCGGTGCCGGATCGATATAATGCCCTGCGGGGGTTGGGTTCTGGGCGATCGTCTGACCGTCAAATGTCTGGTTGCCCTGAGCGTCCGTACCGGTATAGTGCGGCAGGAAGAATACATAAGGGCTATAACCCGGTTTGAGGAAGGTGATCGGGTTCGAACTCAAACCGCGTCCCTGGGCGTATCCGACAGGGATCTGGGTTGAATTAAGCGGATAGGTCTTACCGGCATAATAGATACTGCCGTTAAGGCTTGTAATTTTGGTATTAACCGTGCTTAACTGGCCGCTAAAGCTCCACCTGAATTTATCCTTCTGAACTAGCTGTGCGGTCAAAGCGATTTCTATGCCTTTGTTAACCATCGAACCTACGTTAGCCAAAATGGTATTGGTAAAAAATGGCGGAGTAGGTACGCCGTAACTGTAAAGCAAATTGGTGGTTTTGTCGTTAAAGTAGTTGATCTCGCCCGACAAACGGCTGTTGAACAAAGAGAAGTCTAAGCCTACGTTACGGCCGTGCTTGGTTTCCCACTTCAGGTTGGGGTTTTCGTTCTGAATAGTTGAATATGCAGCCGGATAGTAGCCGGTAGAAGCGTCGTAGTATTGCCCAACAACGCCAATCAGCCCAAGTGTCGTATATGGATTGATTGCATCTTCATCGCCCGTTACGCCATAGCCGGCCCGGAGTTTCATGTCATCGATCCAGTCAACATTTGCCAAAAGATCCTTTTTAAAGCGCCAGGCCACGCTCACGGATGGGAACCATTGGCGCTGGTCATTTATCCCAACTTTTGACGAACCGTCATTACGCATCGTTCCTGTAAAATAAAGCCGGTCATCATAGTTATACGAAAGACGGGCTATGTACGAGATCAATTGATATTCGTCTGCATAGGAGCTAATTGAATTGAATAATGAGTTACCAGCGCCCAGGTTATTATCCAACTCCTGCGGCGTGATATATTGCTGGCCTCTTGCTATAAAATTGTTGGTCAGGTAATCGTTATACTCATAACCCAGGAACGCATTCAGCGTGCTTTTGCCAAAGGTCTTGTCATAGGTTAAGTGAATATTGCCCTTATAGGAGTTGACGTTCTGCTGCATATCACCGGCCTGATTCACGCTGCCTTCCAGGCTGGGCAGGAAGATGTGCGTTTGCGTATTGTCGCGTGTAAGTACGCCTAATACGCCAATTTTCAGCGCGTCGATAATGCTGTAATCGGCAGAACCGTTTATGAGCGTCAGGTAATCATATTGCCTGGCATAGTTCATGTCGAGGTGTTCAACGGGGTTAGCCTGGTTAAAATCGCTATAGCTGTAAAAAGAGCCGTCAGCGTTCCTTATCGGGTATGTCGGCGGCGAGTTGTACATCCAGCTAAAAACACTATAGTCGATTAGCTTACTTGTAGTGCTTACATTTTGAATGCCGGCATGAACGGCGAGTTTACCGTCGAGTGCTTTGGCATCGCCGTTAACGCGTAAGCCTAATTGCTGTTTTCCCGAATTCAGCACGATACCATCCTGGTTAGAATAGTTTGCCGAAGCGATAAAACTAGAGTTGTTATTGCCGCCTGACAAAGAAATCGTATGTCTCTGGCTATATGCCGTGCGTACAATAGCGCGTTGCCAGTCGGTGTTACCTCCCTTGTCAACTGTAGTTAACGCGGTAGGGTACAGTGACTGGATGGTGCTGCGGTAGTCGCTCGGGCTAAGCAGGTCATAAAACTTAGTCTGGTTTTCAGCGCCAACCAGGCCATCATAGGTTACTACCGTTTTACCGGCAGAGCCTTTCTTTGTTGTAACAATGATCACACCGTTGATAGCACGCGAACCGTAGATCGCTGCAGCCGATGCGTCTTTTAAAACGTCGTAGCTTGCGATGTCATCCGGTGGAATGTCCTGGAATTGCCTCGGGTCGTCCAAAACAACGCCGTCCACAACGAACAACGGTGACTGGCCGCCTGACAGGGAGGATTGACCGCGTAAGCGAATCGAGGCTGTTTGGTTAGGGTCACCGCCGGGCTGAGTAATAACCAAGCCAGCAACTTTACCTGCTAACTGGTCGACCGGGTTGACGATGGCTCCCTGGTTGAAATTCTTAGATGAGAGATTTTCAACTGCGCCGGTTAAGTCCTTTTTACGGGTAGTACCGTAACCGATACTTACTACCGTTACTTCGCTTAACGCTGTTGATGAGGGATTCAGGGCGATGTTCAGCGGAGAGCCTGTTATCGCCACTTCCTGCTTATCATAGCCGATGTACGTTACAACGAGCGTTTTTACTGATGAAGGCACCGATAATTTGAAGCTACCGTTGCCGTCGGTAACGGTACCGATTGATGTGCCTTTTCCTAAGATAGAAACTCCCGGAAGAGGTGATCCATCTTTTGCGTCTGTTACTTTACCTGTCACGCTTACGTTCTGGGCCGCGGCCTGGAGTGCGAAGATGGATAGCAGGATAAAGCAACTTACTTTGAGTAAATTTTTAAGATGCATAAAATTTGGGTTGAGCGGTTTATTAATTACTAATTGGTTGATTTCAAATTGACAAATGAGAATATTGCCTCATATCCTCAAAAAGCTGCGTGGCTAAGGGGGTGTATTCCTATCAGGATTTATCATATCATATCTTTTTTTATTGTAGTTAAAATTCAGCTCAATAAAAAGACATTGCCACCGTAAACGTTCCCGACAACTCCTACCTGCAAATCCACGAAATCCTGATTTCCGAATTTCGCTTAGACCTTTAATAAAGCACTATTTGGTTAATTGGTTATTTAAGCCCGACTACACCGGCCGAAGAGACCGTTTTGCACACTACGCTTAAACAAAGTAATAAACTCGTTACATCAATACCTATTTGTTTACCCAGAATATAAGAAAAATGATGCTTTTTAAAAACTATATTATTGATAATAAACTATTTACAAATACAACGCAATCAAAAAATATAAACTTAATTTAACGTTTTACGATATTTATTTAACGTTATGAAATCAATATATCCGCCAGCGTTATGTCTTTTATTTAAATGAAACATATTATTTGTCTTAATATTTCTCACGCTTTGTTTAATACATCTACTGCTTTTATGGACATGATCTTCTGGTCGAACTGATCGCTTGGCACCAGCGCTTTGGCCTTAATGCGCATCTTGTAAACATATATGGTGTTGACCGAATATTCGAGTATGTTGGCAATGGTTTCGTTGTCGTTTATACCCAGCCGCATCAATGCAAAAATGCGGAGATCGGTATTTAACACCTCGTGATCTTTAGGCCAAATCTGGTCCTCCTTTTTTAACAGCGAGTTAAATGTACTGATGAAATTAGGAAATATTTTCAGAAAAACATGATCAAATGTATAAAAAAGTGTTTCCCTCTCCTTTTTGATATTTATTTCGTTGACGGTTACGGATATGTCTTCGTACTTTTTTATCGACAGCTTTCGCTCCACACTTCTCTTTAGCTTTTCAAGCTTCAGAATATACCCGGATATCATACTAAAAAAGTAACCTATGTATTCTTCCTTTATGCGCGTATCTTCCGTTAGCTTCTCATTTATCTTTTCCAGCAGAATGTTCTTTTCTTCAATTATTCTTTCTTTTTCCTTTACCCTTTTTAATTGAATAAATACTATGAACAAGCCCAATGAGAACAATACTGCTATTACGCCGATATATAATAAGTATTTCAGGAACTTATTCTTTTCATTCTCTGTTACCAGTATCTCACGCGCGGCTACAATCGGCAACACCGCGGCGATCTTCATTTTGCGCAGCCTGGCGCCATAAAAATCGGCATCATTCATAGCCTGCTGCATAAATGTATAGGCATCTTTAATATTACCGTCGAGGTATAGCTGCTGGCCTAATTTGAAAAGCGCCAGGGTCTCTTTGGTAGATGAGCGTATGTCATTAATTGCGCCTTCGGCCATCAAATATATGCGGTCATCGCCCTGGTCTGCTCCATTATAGAAAAAACTGAGGCCGGTAGCCACCATAGCGCGCTGATGTTCGCTAAGATTGTAATGGGATAATAACGTGATATAATATTCCGACGGTTGCTGTAACTGGCCCAAACTTACTTGCCTGTTACCCATAAAATAAAGCTGCTCGAACGAGTTCGGCCTGGTCAGCGCGATAGCCGAATCGATGTATTTGACCGCCTCTTTCTGATCGTACGGAGCGTAGGCCTTATCGCTGTTATAGTTGGCCAGGTCAGAATAGGCCCTGGATTTGGTGTAATAGTAGTCCATCCTGGCAGCATTGCTCAGAACCCGTGTGTTGATCTGGTTTAAACATTCGAATGTTTCTTTGAACATTCCCGAAGAAAGCAGTAAAAAGCTAAGCTTTAGCCTGCTCTCGTTAACCCTTTGCTGATTATTGGCGGCAAGTCCCAGGTTTATCAGCTTTTGGACATAAATGTAAGCTGAATCTGACTGGTAAACCTTGTATTGTTCATATAATTGACTGCAAAGATCGTATCGGATATCAGGGTTGCTTTGCGGTGTCGCCTCAAGTTTGAGTTTTAGCCTCCGGATAAACGCCTCTTTCTGGTTGTCGTAAAACTTGCCGCGGGTAATTTCAGTTTTAAGTTGGGTTAGTATACTGTCCGTTTTTGACGAGCCAAAAACAGAATGCCATAGAAATACCAGCAATAAAGTTGGTACAAGTATCCTCATAATAGAATTGGTTAGTCTGAAACACTAAGCTACCTTTTTAAACCAACATTAGAAAAAGATTTTTGGAATTGTAAAATTGCAACGGTCAAACGCCGGATCGTTAGGATTATTAAAAGCAATCGGCCAATAAGTTAGCAATCTCGTTATAAAAGGCTTGCAGGCCTAACCTATCTTATACTTACGGCTGATCGGTATGATAGCGGTTTAGAAGATCCAGCAATACGCCGTTAGTCCAACCGAATCCATCTTGCAAAGGATATTCGCCGCCGCCTGCTTTAACACCGGTATCGATAACATTGTACTTTTCCATTAACTTCCCGGTCTCGTTAAATACACTGAGATTGGTTCTTATCCAATTTTCGGCGATGGACCTGGCCAAAGCCGGTTGCCCGTAGTTATTCAGACCATCAATTGCAATATATTGCAGCGGAGCCCAGGCGTTCGGGCTATCCCATTGCTGGCCCGAGCGTTCGAATGTGGTAACCAAGCCGCCGGGCCTGGAGAACTTAGTTCTTAAAACTTGGGCCATTTTTTGAGCCTGCGCGGCGTTCGCTATCTTAAACTCCAGCGGATAGGCCCCTGCCAATGACATGTGTGGCGTGGTTTTTCTTTCCTTCCAGTCGTAATCCATGAACCATCCTTCGCGCGCGCTCCAGCAATATTTTAAAATGGCATTTTTGCGAAGCATTGCTTTGGTCAGGTATACCCGGTATGCTTTTCCGTTGCCCTGCAATTTATAGGACCGGGCGATAGACAGCTCCAGGTGATACATCAGGCAGTTCAGATCAACCGGCACAATAAAAGTAGTCCGGATGGTTTCCAGTTTGCCGGTGGTGTCCATCCAGCGCGTACTAAAGTCCCAGCCCGATTCGGCGGCCGCCCTTATGTTCCTGTAAAAATCACCAGGCTTCTGTTTAGTTAATTTGGCGGCGTTCACGTCTTTCTTGAACGACTCTTCCCTCGGCAGGTCGGATTCATCCCAGTAACGATTCAATATTTCGCCGCCCGGCATACAAACGGAATTCCGGTACGCCTGGCCGGGCTTAAGCTTTGGCGCTCCCCGCATCCAAAACGCATACTCTTTTAACAATTCAGGCTGGTATTTAACCACCACCTGCTCGCCTTCATCTTTGGCTAAAAGATCGATCATCATCGAAAAGAAAGGCGGCTGCGAGCGGGTTAAATAATAGGTTCGGGTGCCGTTGGGAATAAACCCATAAGTGTCGATAAGGTAGGCGAAATTACCGATGATATTTTGGATGATCTTCGTTTTATGGCTCTGCTGCAATCCAAGCATAGTAAAATAGGAGTCCCAATAATAGGTTTCGCGAAACCGGCCGCCCGGTATTATGAAATCGTTGGGCAAAGGCAGCAATGATGAATATTTAGATACGGTGTCGTGCTTCCGGTAAAGCACCTCCCATAAGGTGTCGATATGTTTACGAATACCGGTGGATATATCGCTCTTGAAAAAAGTTTTAGGCGGACCGGGTATAATGAAGTTATCGCTTACGAATTGCTTCAGGTCAAAGCCGGCTTTGTCCTTTTGTATATTATAATCCTGCATGATAAGTGCGGGATCGCGCC